>DATIYT010000062.1:0-17803 GCA_035517495.1 Allostellaceae bacterium
CCCGGAGGCAAGGCCTGGTTTCGGCTGGAGACGGAGGCCGAAGCCGCTTCTGAGTCGATCCGCATGCGCCATGCCGTCGAGAAGTACTTTCGTCAGGAGCGAGAGCGCGCCGCGCAGAGCTACCATCCGACGTCAAAGGTCTTTATCGAGCAGGATATCGGCTTGCGCGCCCATCTCGAGCGCAAGATGGCGCTGTTCTTGACGCTACGCGACGCGGACGGGACCGGCCTCGCAACGGCCATGCTTCCTCCCGGCGGCCACGACGACCTCGCGTACAAGATCGTGATCGTCGGCCCGGGCAATAGCGACCCCTACCCCGAGCAGGGCGAGGCGATCCGCGCGCTCGGCGGAAAATTCGCCATCGCCCTGGAACGCTCTCGCTGCTTTCCCTATCGCCGCGACTGACGCGGTCGGCGAGGTTAGGCGGCCGGAGCTTTGCGCGCCTCGAGCGCCATCGCGATCAGGGACATTCCTCCGAAGACGAGGTCGATGCCCACGAGCAGGCCCAGCGCCCAGACCAGCGTGCCGGGAAAGCCGGAGATGACGATGCCTGCCAAGACGAGATCGATGATCCCGTTCATCAGCATCCATTCCCATTTCCCCGAGAGCTCGCGGCGGTGAGCGATCGAGAGGGCGATGATTGCGATCCCATCGAAGATGAAGAACGCGACGAGTACATAGGTCAGGGTGATGAGCCCTTGAAACGGGTTCCAGAGCAGCAGGGCGCCAGCCGCGATCGCCAGCAGCGAGGACAGCACGGCCCAGCCGAACCCCGGGGCCTCGCGTGCCCTGAAAGTGAAAACCAGACCCGCGACGCCGGCAACCAGGAATAGCCAGCCCAGGAATATCGTGGTCACGAGGCCCGCGAGCGGCGGCACCACGATCGCACCAATTCCGAGCACGGTCAGTACGATGCCTTCCGCAAGGAACGCGCCCCAATGACGCCGCATCGCCTGCCTAAACGCCGTCGAGAAATCGACCGGCGACTGCATGGATGACATCTGGGTCCCTCCCGCGCAAAAGATGCCCGCATCGATATTGAATTCGTTCGCTCCCGCCGGAATTCAACGTGGGCGAACATTCCCGGGAATCGTCATGTCCCCGACCATGACGACGAGTGGGGGTAGAAGGCACGCGGAAGCTCTCCCGCGACGCCGCGCTCGAGCCCCCTAGAACAATCCCGTGATCCTTCCGGCGGCGTCGATGCCGATGTTGTTGGCGGCCGGCACTGAGGGGAGGCCGGGCATGGTCATGATGTCGCCGCAGATCGCGACGACGAAACCGGCGCCCGCGGACAACCGAACCTCGCGCACCGGCACGACATGGCCCGAGGGTGCCGCCTTGAGTGCGGGATCGGTCGAGAAGCTGTATTGCGTCTTTGCGATGCAGACCGGCAAATTCCCGAATCCCTCGGACTGGAGTTCCTTGAAGCGGTTCCGCACGGCCTGGTCCGCCACGATCTCCGAAGCGCCGTAGATCTTCTGCGCGATTGTCTTCACCTTGTCCCAAAGCGGCATCTCGTCGGGATAGAGGAACTGGAATTTGCTCGCTCTCGTCTCCGTCATCCGCGCGACGGCGGTTGCGAGCTCGGCGGCGCCTTCGCCGCCGCGCGCCCAGTGGTCGGCGATGACGCACTGGACATCGATCTCGGCACAGAGCTCGCGGAGAGTCGCGGCCTCCGCTTCGGTATCGGCGCTGAACCGATTGACCGAGACGATCACGGGAAGGCCGAATTGGTCCCGCAGATTCCCGGCGTGCCGCTTCAGATTGGCGAAACCCTTCCTGAGCGCCGCGACGTTCTCCGTCTTCAGGTCCTGCTTCTCGACGCCGCCGTGCATCTTGAGCGCGCGGATCGTCGCGACCAGCACGACCGCGTCCGGCCGCAATCCCGCCTTGCGGCATTTGATGTCGATGAATTTCTCTGCGCCGAGATCGGCGCCGAATCCAGCCTCGGTCACGACGTAGTCCGCGAGCTTCAGTGCGGTGCGCGTGGCGATGACGGAGTTGCAGCCATGCGCGATGTTGGCGAACGGGCCGCCATGGACGAAAGCGGGGTTGTTCTCTAGCGTCTGCACGAGATTGGGCGCGATCGCGTCCTTGAGCAGCGCCGCCATCGGACCGTCCGCCTTGAGCTGGGCCGCTCGCACGGGCTTCCGCGCGCGCGTCTGGGCCACGATGATTTCGCCCAGGCGTCGGCGCAGATCCGCGAGATCGCTTGCGAGGCAGAAGATCGCCATGACCTCCGAAGCGACGGTGATGTCGAATCCATCCTCGCGCGGGAAGCCGTTCGCGACGCCGCCCAACGAGTTGACGATCGAGCGCAGCGCGCGGTCGTTCATGTCCATGCAGCGCCGCCAGGTGACGCGACGGGGATCGATGCCGAGCTCGTTCCCCCAATAGACGTGATTGTCTATGAGCGCCGCGAGCAGGTTGTTGGCGGTGCCGATTGCGTGAAAATCGCCGGTGAAGTGGAGATTGATGTCCTCCATGGGCACGACCTGCGCATAGCCGCCGCCGGCCGCGCCGCCCTTCATCCCGAAGCACGGACCGAGGCTCGGCTCGCGCAGGCAGATCGCTGCCCGCTTGCCGATGTGGTTGAGCGCGTCGCCGAGCCCGACCGTCGTTGTGGTCTTGCCCTCGCCCGCCGGAGTGGGCGTGATAGCCGAGACCAGAATCAGCTTTCCGTCCGCCCGGCCCTCGAGCGTGCGGATGTAGTCCATCGAGACCTTCGCCTTATAAGGCCCATAGTTGAGGAGAGCCTCGGCGGGAATGCCGAGCTTCTCGCGTCCGACCTCGGCGATCGGCCGCATCCGAGCGGCCTGCGCGATTTCAATGTCGGATTTGGGTGCCTCGTGTTGGGTGCTCATTTCTCTCCCCTGATGATCGTCTGTCTATAGGCGCCGCCGAACGACCCGCGTCTCGGTCACGATCAGGTCCATGGGCAGGTCGTGCGGTTGCGGATAAATCGTGGATAGGCAGGAAAACTCGTAGCCGACGCCGATCGCGAGCGTCTCCTCGGGCAGCGTCGCCAAGGTCCGGTCATAATAGCCCGCCCCGTATCCGAGCCGATAGCAGCGCTCGTCGAAGCCGACCAACGGGATGAGCAAGACCCGGGGTCGCATCCGCTCGCCATCGGCCGGCACCGGAATGTCCCAAATTCCGGAGACCATCGGTGCGTCCGGGATCCAGGCATGAAACTCTACGGGCGCCCTCTTCTCGACCACGACCGGCAACGAGAGGCGCGCGCCCGCTGCGCGGAGCCCTGCTGCGAATTCCCGGAGGTCGGGCTCGCCCCGGATCGGCCAGAAGAGCCCGAGCGAGGCGCCGCGCGGAACCAGATCTGCAAGCGCCGCCGTCATCGCCCGGTCTGCCGCCCTGCGGGCGGCCCCTCGGAGCGACTGGCGCGCGGCGATGAGCCGCCGCCGCTCCTGCCTCCGCCAGTCCCGTATTTCCGGCCAGCTTTCCATAGTCAGTTGCGGCGAATACTAAGCTGGCGAGCGTCGGCGGTCACGGCCGACCCGCACCGCGAGCGGCGCATTGGAGGGGCGCGATATTGCGCGTAGCATTTGCCGGCATCGAACGAAGGGAGCGGTCGAATGTATCGTCGCGGGATCGTCGCAGCGGCTGTCGCAATCGCGGCGGCTCTCATCCTTCATTTGGCGACATCGGCTGGCGCGGCCGGATCGAGCGATCGTCTCATCCTCTATTTCCGCCTGGTGCCGCCGGACGCAAGCCCCGAGCGCTATTTTTGCGCGATCGCCTCCGAGATCACGAACTTCAACGATTCCGACTACCCGCCGACGGGCATGATGACCGATGTCGGCATGCGCTACGGGGTGACGGAGATTTATCGCGCGACGCTCGTCAGCCGCACGACCTCGCAGCTTCAGCCGGCCTCGCCCGCCGACGGCGCCTATGTGCTGACCATAGATCCGCTCTTTACGGTGTGCGTGCGGAGCTACGCCGCGAAGACCTACAGGGGGAGGCCGGCCGTCAGCTACGTCGACCTCCGCGACGGCAAATCCTATGACTTCGTCCTCCGCGGGACGAAGACCTTCGACGTCTACAAGGTCGAGATCGCGGGCGGCAACGCGATGCAGGAGATCTGGACCGAATGGAAGAAGTCGCACTAGCCATGGATCGCGAGAGAGCGCGGGGTCGCCTGCCCTAACCGGCCTTCGCGCGGCGGCGCGCGTGGAAACGCCGCTGCCGCGCGCGATTGCCGCAGACCTCCATCTCGCACCAGCGCCGGCTCCTGTTCTTCGTGGTGTCGAAGAATAGCCAGCCACAGGCATCGCCCTCGCACTGCCTGATGCGCGAGAACTCGACCTGCGTCAGCAGCGTGAGCGCGGAGAGCGCAATCGGCCCCAAGGTCGCCTCGAGCGGCGTTTCCGTTGCATCCCAGGCCCAGACGAAGGCACCGGCCATCGGAAGGAGCTGCGCACGCGCGATGCACTCCCCGTGAATCCGGGTGAGGTGCCGGATGAGGGTTTGCTCGGGCTGGCGCTTTGCCGCAATCGCCGCGGCGATCGCGTAAATGAGATCGCGGAGCGCACGCGCGCTCGCCAGGAACTTGCCCGCCGCTCGGGGGCTGCGGCTCAACCGGCCGAGGACGATCTCGCTGTCTGCCGGCGTGAGCACCCGAGCGTGGCGTGCCCAGGCGATCACGTGGTCGACGCGCTGAAGATGATCTTGATGCGTCGGCGTCCCGCGTCCCGACGCGGTATTTGCGAAATCGAGCGCGAGGTCCTTGCCGATGAGCGGCAGGCTCCCGGCGCGTGAAGTCTCGGCGTCGCCCGACGGTTCCATATAACGGTCTATATCCATTTTACGCGTTACGGTCAAAGCGCTAAGCTTAAAAGCGGAACCGGCGGGAGGAGAGAAATGAAGACCCGGTATTCGGCCGCGCGCGGCGCGGCGGTCTCCATCGTAGTTGCCCTGGCTGCATGTCTCTCGGCGCCGCCCGCGCGGTCTGCCGAGGACGCGCTCAACTATTATCAGGCGACGACGATCGTCACCGGCTACGACATGCGCAGCCGTCCCTTGGGTTTCGCGCGGTGCCTGCAAACAGTGCTGGTCAACCTCTCGGGCGAGCCGCGGCTTGCCAACGATCCCCGCGTAGCGGCGCTGGCAGCCCATGCCGAAACGCTCGTCGCGTCCTTCAACTACGTCGACCAGATGGCAGGCATCAAGGTGCACGACGACCAAGGCACCTACGACCGCTCCTACAATCTCACCGTGAAGTTCGTGCCGGAGCGGATCGACGGTGTCCTCGCCGACCTCGGCGAGCGTCCCTGGCGCGGGACCCGGCCGACGATCGTGCCGATGATCCGGATTCGGCGGTTTTCGTCGCTCTATCTCCTGAGCGCCGATGAGCCCGCGGGATCCGAGCAGCGTCCAGCCTTCGCCACGGCCGCCGCCGACTATTATCTGAACGTCCGTTTTCCCTCCCGGGCGGAGTTCGCGTCCGCATCCATCGCGCTCGATGGCGTGCTGTCGGCGCCCCCCGCATCGCCCGGCGAGGAGGCGTTCGTCATCGGCACATTGGAGTTCCAGGAATCGCTGCCGGGCTGGGTCGGTTCCTGGCAATTGCGTTGGCACGGCGCCGGCTACCGCTGGGGCATCAAGGGCGTGAACTACGACGACGCCTTCCGCGACCTCGCCCGCGGCGTCCTTCGCATCGCCTCAGGACATGGCGCACCGGATTGATCGCTCGCAATTCTGCAAAGGCTGGTGGGCGAACCGAGATCAAACTGGGCACTGGCAAATCATCGTTTCCGTGCCTTTTTCCAAGCAGCCGCGCGCGATTCGGAAACCCGCAAGCGATGCCGCCGCTGACGGCGTCAAGCCGTCGGCACCGTCCCGCCATCGATAACGTATTCGGTGCCCGTAACGGAAGCGGCGCGCGGCGAAGCCAGAAACGCGATCAGGTCTGCCACTTCTTTGGGTTTGGCTGGACGGCCGAGTGGTATCCCGCCGAGGCCGTCCATGATTATTTGCTTCCCGCCCTCATAGTCCGTGCCGGCCTGTTCTGCCAGGCGCGTCGCCAACCGGACCGCCGCCTCGGTTTCGATCCAGCCGGGTGAAACGCGGACGACTCGCACACCCTTGGGGCTCACCTCCTTGGACAGTGCCTTGCTGTAGTTCGAGAGCGCCGCTTTGGCCGCCGCGTAGGCGATGGTGGCTTCGGGTAGCGGCATCCGGTCCTGAATCGAGGTGACATGGATTATGACGCCGGAGCCCTGTTCGATCATCGACGGCAGCAGCGCACGATCAAGGCGCACGGCAGCGAACAGGTTCTGGTCGAGCGCTTTGTGCCACTCGTTGTCGTCAAGTACGACGAAACCGCCGGCGGGTGCTGCGGAGCCACCGACGACATGCGCGACGATGTCTATGCCGCCAAGACGGTCGCGG
The DNA here is from genome assembly GCA_035517495.1 of Allostellaceae bacterium. Classification (GTDB taxonomy): domain Bacteria; phylum Pseudomonadota; class Alphaproteobacteria; order ATCC43930; family CGMCC-115725; genus DASZHJ01. Next base: position 6,415 of record DATIYT010000062.1, read on the forward strand.
ACTGCGTCGGAAACGGCGGCGCATCCTTCCACCGTCGATACATCGGCGATGACGAAGTGCTCTGCATCGGAAGGACTCTCAGGCGGGGATCGGGCTGTGGTCAGAACGCTCGCGCCGGCTTCATGCAGCGCCTCGACAACAGCCCGACCGACGCCCTTGGTGCCGCCCGTCACAAGGGCACGTTTGCCGTCGAGTTCGAGATAGTCACTCATGACCTTATCTCCAGCGCGGCGATCTTGTCGCCTTGGAGCGTGAACACGAAATCGAGGGCAATCGGACTGCCCGGAAAATTGCCTGTGAGCTTGGTGCTGACGACGGTCTTGCCGCCGTGCGCGGATGCGGCGAGCGGCTCAAGTGTGTGCTGGTATTTCTTTGCAGTCTCTAACCGCCACGCCTTGATGGCCTTAAGGCCCTTCAACGTCTGGCCTTCGTCCTGCACCGTGGCATCCGGCGCGAAGCATTCTGCGAGCGCGTCAGTATCGCGCGTGTTTTCGGATGACATGAAAACTTCGATTGGTTTGGGCAGCCGTAAGGGCATGGCGATTCCTTTCCGTTATCGGCTCCGTTCCCCGTTGTCGGTGTTGCCTCTAATCAATGATGGCGATACACTTACCAGATGGCAAGAACGCACAAAAAAGTAAGGTACTCACCCAAGAGTAAGGGCAGGGCATACACGCCCGTTACCGCCGCGCAGGATGTGGAGCGGGCGTTCAAAGTGCTCGAAGGACGATGGAAACTCCTCATCCTGTTCCACCTCTTCGGCGGAAAGGTCCTTCGCTTTTCGGAGCTGGAGCGGGCTATTCCCGCGATTTCCCAGAAGATGCTTATCCAGCAGCTTCGCCAGATGGAAAACGACGGTATGGTTCGGCGGATCGTCCATCATCAGGTGCCGCCGAAAGTGGAATATGGATTAACAGACTGGGGTCAGGCCCTCTGCCCAGCGCTAGACGCTTTGCTGAAATGGGCAGCACTGCGCGAGGAAATGGCCGAAGGGACCGACACTAATATTGTTTCCTAGGTAACAAGCTTCATCGAAGCTATGCCAGGGACGGCTCGACCTGAATTGTGGTGTACGTTACAGCGATGGTGGAGGACGCAGTCTCCTGCGAACCCGTCTCCGATCCAAATTCCCTGCTAACAGGGAAATTTACAGGGAATTTTGCGCGCCAGTCGGCGTTCATCCCGACCTCAAGGGCTCAAGGATGCCGATGCATCAGGTGTTTCTCGAAGGTACGTCGCTCAACCGTCCAAAATCGAGCAGGGAATTCTAAAATGGGTAGCAGGGAATTCTTAGACGATGATCAGGGAATTAGTGTTGCGATCGGCATGGGGGTCGCCAGCGTCAAGACCCGAGAGCGCCCTTTTTCAACAGCATCCGTCATGCAAAGACTTCAGGCGATGCGGATCCGGGACCGACCCATCGCGCCTCGCTCACCGTGTCTATATCGAGCGGGAGATCGGTTCGATCCGACGTGAATGCCTCGACCATGTCGTGGTGTTCGGCACAGCCTATCTGCGTCGGAGCTTGGCCGCTTCTTGCGCCTATTATAGTGGAATTCGTACGCATCTCTCGCTGGGCAAGGGCGCACCTATCAGCCGCCTGGTTCAGTCTGTCGGTCGCGTTGCCGCGATACTTGTCTTGGGTGGCCTACATCATCATTACGTCCGGATGGCATTAACGATAAGCTCGCGGCCGCGCAGCAATTGAGCTATGTCATCCCGGCGAGATTGGCTTGCCGGACCCGCAGCTCGGTCGCAGGGATATGACAGCGGATCGTATGATCCGGCGCTATCGCCTGCAGCGGAGGCACGACATTTTCGCAAATCCCCCCGATCCGCCTGGGGCAGTGCTGGACGAAAGGGCAGCCACCAGGCAGCGCAGGAAGGGTGCGCGGGGCGGCTTGCGGGATCGCCTGTCGTCCTCGTATCGCCCGAGGCGCGGCCGTGAGCAGCAGCTCGGTGTAGGGGTGATAGGGCGGTGCAAAGACCTGTTCCACTCGGCCGATTTCGCACAATTGACCGCGATAGAGCACACCGACCTTGTGCGCCAGCCAGCGCACCACGGAAAGGTCATGGGAAATAAAGAGATAGGCCAAGCCGCGCTCCCGCTGAAGCTCGCGCATCAAGGTAATGATGCTTGCCTGGACCGATACGTCGAGCGCGGATAGGATCTCGTCGCAGATCAGGAGATGCGGTTCGGCGGCGAGCGCGCGCGCAATCGCGACCCGCTGACGCTCGCCACCGCTAAGCTGCTTTGGCAAGCGCGCGAGGTTGTCGGCACCGAGCTGCGTTGCGCTCAGCAGGGTAACAGCACGTTGCCGCGCAGCCTCACCGCGCAGGCGATGGAACATCGCCAGCGGTCGTCTGAGGATCGACCCGACACTGTGGCGCGGGTTGAGCGACGCGTCCGGGTTCTGGAAGACGATTTGCAGCAGCTGTTTGAGCCTGCGCGGTCGTTGGGCGATCGGCAACGTAACGTCGCGGCCTTCAAACACGACGCTACCTGCCCGAACCGGCACCAGCCCAAGCATCGCCCGAGCGACGGTCGACTTCCCGCTACCACTCTCACCGACAAGCGCAAATGTTTCGCCTTCGCTAATGCGAAACGACAAGCCACGCACGACCGCGTCGTCCGCCGTTGGCCGCCAGGGCCAGAAGCGGCGGCGATAGGCGATCTCTAGGTCACAAACGTCGATCAGCCTCGGTGCATCGTGCCCCGGCTGCGGGGAGCAATCATGGCTTAGAGGTCGGCGGGCGGGGTCGGCGCTGGGAGCCGCAGCTGAACTCAGATAAACTGGCCATCGGCGGCAGGCGGCGCGATGCGGAGCTCCTGCCGGCGTCAAGCGTTGGTCTTCGGTACGGCAGACCTGCTCAGCGAAATCGCACCGCGGCGCAAAGCGGCATCCTGGCGCCAATCCAGCGCGCTTCGGGAGGCTGCGCAGCGCGGGGCGCTCGCCCGGTGGCCTGTCGATCCGTGGTATCGACTCGAGCAGTCCGCGAGTGTAGGGGTGACGGGGTCGCTCGAACAATTCGGCGCGCGGCGCCACCTCAACGAACTGACCAGCATACATCACAGCGATCCGGTCGCAGATTTCGGAGAGCGCGCCCAGGTCGTGACTGACATAGAGCAAGGCCGTGCCGAGGCGGTCACGCAACTCAGCCAGGAGCTTGAGGATGTGCCATTGCGTCACGACATCGAGGCCGGTGGTCGGTTCGTCGAGTACGATCAGGCGGGGGCGGCAGGCGAGCGCCATCGCGATCACCATGCGCTGCTGTTGGCCCCCGCTCAGCTGATGCGGATATTTATGGAAGAGCACCGGCGGATCGGGCAGTCCCACTTGTTTCAAGAGTGCGAGCGTCTCCCTGATCGCCGCGCTTCCGCGAGCTCGACCGTGAAAATGCATTACTTCCGCCACCTGCCGGCCGCAGGTCATCGAGGGAGTGAGGCTCGTGATCGGGTTCTGCGGCACAAAGCTGATGCGCGCGCCACGAACCGCCCGCAGTTCGCGCTCCGGGAGAGTAAGTAAATCGTGGTTCTCGAACGCCACGCGACCGCTGGTGATGCGGCTTCCCGGACGCGCTACCCCCATGAGCGCAAATGCGATGGTCGATTTGCCGCATCCCGATTCTCCGGCGAGCCCGAAAATCTCCCCGCGGGCGATCGAAAACGAGACCCCGCTCACCGCCTCGTGCCATTGTCGACGGATCCGATACTCGACCCGCAGATCCTCGACATCGATGAGGGTCGCCACGGCTAAGCTCATTCGCGGATACTGGGGCGGCCTGATTGACCGATGAGGCGCGCCAAACCCTCCGTGAACAGATTCACCGAAATGACCAACACCGCCATACTCAGCGCAGGCGCGATCACCGGCCAGAACGAGGCGTTGATGCTACTGCGTCCCTCACCAATCATTAGTCCCCATTCCGGTGACGGCGGCGCCGCGCCGAAGCCGAGAAATCCCAAAGCGCCGATGAAAACCACGGCAAAACCGGTGCGAATTGAGAACTCGACGAAAACCGTGCCCGCGACATTGGGCAGGAGTTCGCGCCAGGCAATGCTCAACGCAGATTCGCCGCGGGTTACCGCAGCCGTCACATAATCCTCAGTAACGATCGCCAGCGCGGCGGCGCGCACAACACGCGTCACCCGCGGCGCGAACAGGATGGCCACCGCGAGGATGGGAAGCAGGCTGTCGCTTCCGCCCGCGCTCAGCAGAAGCAGCGCTAGGATGAGCGGAGGGACGCTCATCAGGATATCGATGAGCCGCATGCCGAGCTCATCGATCCAACCGCGCCAATAGGCGAGCATGAGACCGGCGACGGTGCCGAGCACAACGGCAAGCCCGCTCGCAGAGACCGAGGTAATGAGCGCCGCTCGGCTGCCGAAAATGACTCGGCTGAATACATCGCGGCCAAGATCGTCGGTGCCAAAGGGGTGGCTCATCGAGGGTGGCGCAAATGGCGACCCGACCAGCACCGCAGCTGGGCCATAAGGCGCCCAGAGCGGTCCGGTAATCGCGACCATGACAAACCCGGCGAGGATGACCGCCGCGACTCTGGCTGAGAGCGCGAGATCCGAGAAATAGGGGAATCTGCCCGCGCTTTCGATTCCAATTTCCTCTGGCGCGATCGGCGCGGTCATCGGCGTCCCTTAGCCACGCGGCTGACCCCGTGGCCCCATCGCTCGTTCCTATACCGAGCCGTCATCCGTGCAAGCCAAGTTTCCGGTTTAGCAGCATCGAAGCGATGTCCGCCGCGAGATTGCACAGAATATAAACCGCGGAGAGCAGCAAAGAGGACGCCTGAATGACCGGGACGTCCTTGAGACTGATCGAATCCACCAGGAGCCGCCCAAGCCCCGGAAAATTGAACAAGGTCTCAACCACGACGATGCCGCCCATGAGCCAAGCGATATTGAGCGCGGTAACGTTGAGCGCCGGTCCGATCGCGTTGGGCAAGGCGTGCCACAAGAGGACCCGCCACGGCGGTAGACCCTTGAGCCGTGCCATCTGCACATAGCCCGATCCTAGAACGTCGATGAGGCTTTCCCGCATCATTCGCACGGCATAGGCCGTCATCGGCGCGGTAAGCGTGAGCGCCGGCAAGAACAGCACATGCACCAGAGAGGGGAGGTCGTGAATTTGGTCCGAGAGCGCCAGCGGCGGAAACCAGGGTAGCGCGAGCGCAAAGGTGGCGACGAGAAATATTCCAACGACGTAGTCGGGCACGCACATGCCGAGGATCACGAAAACCGCCACGATGTGGTCGACCGCACGGCCGCGCGAGACAGCCGTCCAAATCCCTAGGATCAGGCTCAAGGGCGCATAGAGGGTCAGGGCTACGGCGGCGAGAGTGACGGTGTCTACTGCCCGGCCCTGGACATACTCGAGCACCGGACGGTCCGCCGTAAGTGAAATTCCGAAATCGCCCCGCACGGCCCCCATGAGCCAGTGCAGATAACGCGCCGATGCCGGCATGTCGAGCTGCAGTTGCTGGCGCAGAACGGCGATGGCCTCCGGCGTCGCATCACGGCCGAGGATTCTCGTCGCCGTATCGCCGGGCAGCAGCTCGACCGCCCAAAATATAATGATCGACACCGCCAGCAAGCTGACGAGCGACAAGATCGCACGGGTAAGAATCAGCCGCGCCATGGACAATTGGTCCGACTGTTCGAACCCACGGCGCTGCGTGTCGGCTCCAAGCCGGTGCGACGAGCGCCCGAACTCATGGAGGCATGATTGGCATTAGTCTGCTCGCTTATAACGTCGCGGCCGGAGCCCGGACTGAAACCACTCGACTAGGGTCACGATATCATAGACCGGCACGTCGAAGGTCCGTTCTATGGCGGCCGAATACGGTGGGAGGTTGGTACATTCCGAGACGATGGCGCCAATCTCAGGGTGCGCGGAAAGCAATCGATCGACTGCCACCAGTACCTCGCATTCCTGTACCGCGCGATCGACGGCGGGATTGCCCAGCGCCATATTGCGGTTGAAAGCGGCGTCGAGAGGTAGGTCTCCCACCGGCAGATCGGTCGGCGCTCCGACTGCGATAAAGTGTTCCGGGGTAAGGTGTTCCTTGCTCCAGGTCAGCACGCCGACCCGCTTGTTCGCCGGAAGCAGGCTCTGCACCAGCGGTATTTGCAGCAGGCTCGAGGTCGCGACCGGAACGGGACTATGCGCGACGAAGCGTCGGTGCCATACCGCGAGAAAGCCGCAGCTTGTTGTGATCCCGTCGACGCCGAGCGCGACGAGCTCGTCTACTGCGCGCAGAAACAGCGTTAAAGTCCGCTCGTCGCTGGCCGCGAAAACTCCGTCCTGCGGGGCACCGCGGACCACCGCATATTGCACGGGAAACCGCCAGGTACCGCCATATCCAATATCGCCGGGGAGCCGTTGGAAGCCGGTGTCGAGGATGAGGATGCCAATCGTTACGCCGTGCACAGCGCGGCTGCGCGCCTTATCGGACTTCCTGGTCGGGGACCCCACGGAAAGCTCCCGTCTCGTCGCACCTTGGTTCACCAAATCTCTCACTCCGGGATCGCAGTCCTATCCATCAGCCGGTGACACAATCATTACGCTAAGCCCACGGTCCCTCTCGACTCGTTCGACGTCATCAGCTCGTGAAATCGACGCGCGAGAAATCCTTAAAGTATTGCTGCGGATGCGGCTTCCATCCGGTTACATTCGCGCGCGTGGCGCCGATGGCGTCTGGGAACACCGGGATAATGGCGCCGCCGTCGTCGCGCAGCATCTGCTGTGCCTGGCGATAGAGCGCGCCGCGCTTTGCCTCATCGAGGGTGCGGCGCGCCTCGGCGATGTATTTGTCGTATTCGGGCAGCCGCCAATGGGTCTCGTTCCACTTCGCGTCCGATAGATAGGCAACGCTCAGCGCGTCGTCGGCGCTGCGGCCAGACCATGAAGACATGACGAATGACTTCTTGAGCCAGATGTTGCTCCAATAGCCATCGGCCGGCTCTTTGATTAACTTGACGGCGACTCCCGCTTCGGCGACCTGAGCCTGAAAAAGGGTCGAAAGCTCGATGAAGCCGGATGTCACCTCCGACGTGTGGAGTTCGATTTCGAGGCCGCCGCCATGGCCCGCCTCGGCCAGCAGCCGCTTGGCCTGCGCAATGTCGCGGGGCTTCGGCGGATCCTGGAGACCGTAACGGACCCAGGGGGCGACGGGGCTGTCACCGGCAATCTGTCCATGGCCGCCAAGTGCGAGCTGCAGCATCTGCTTCCGATCGATAGCGAGCTTGAGCGCCTGGCGCACGCGCACATCGTCGAAGGGGGGTGTGTCAGTCCAAGCGCTAAAGGCCAACACATATGGGGTGTGGATCGTCACTATCCTTATGTCTGGATTCTTCTCAAACTGATCTAGCCCAAGGCGCGGCACATCCCAAAGTAGGTCGAGCTGGCCGCTTGTGATGGCCGCAATTCGCGCGGACGGATCGGGGATTGACCGCAGCTCCACTGCATCGACCTTGGGAAGGCCCGGCTGCCAATACTGTTCGTTCTTGACGAAGAGGCTGGGCTCTTCTCCCGGGATGAACTGTTTCACCTTAAAGGGACCGGTGCCGAGGCCCTGCGTCCGAATACGATCGCCAGGCTGGCCATCGCGAACGATATAAGTGAAGAGGTTGGCGATTAACTCCGGAAACGCGACGACAGGAGCTTTGAGCCGGAACCGCACCGTCGCGTCGTCCACCGCCTCGATGCCGTTGGGATCAATCGGCGCGAGCGCCGAGCTTGCCGGCGAGGCGGTAGCCGGGTCAAGGAGCCGACGGTAGGTATAAACGACGTCCTTGGCGGTGAACGTTTCGCCGTCATGGAAGCGCACGCCGCGCCGCAGCGCGAAGGTCCATAGGTCGGCCGTCTCGTTGGTCGTCCACGACGTCGCGAGCTGGGGCGTCGGCGTAAAGGTCTCATCGAGGACAACGAGGCGCTCGAAGACGAGTGAGATGCGCGCCGCATCCGGATCGGACGTGCTGTGCGCCGGATCCAGTGTGCCTTTGGGGCCGTCGCCCGCACCCGATGCGATGCGCAAGGTGCGGACGCCGGACGCAGCATGGGCCGGGAGGCCAAGAAACGACGTCCCTATCGCCGCGGCGCTGCCAGACGCCGCAATGAATTTGCGCCGCGATATCTTTGATCTGAGCATCGGATCGCCTCCCAATCTGTGCCTGGGAGAAGTTTTCCGGAACAATTTTTCTTTTACGCGTCCCGCACGAAAACATACCCCTAGGTAATTTATCTTAATATGGTCGGAATGATTGTCAAAACGCTGTTGGCGTTCGGCTGCTAGCTGTCCTTTCCGAAAAATACCTTCGTGGGGGGCTCGCGCTGAAGCACCCAGTCATATAACGATCTACGGTGATTATCACTCGTGAGGCGCAGTACTTCACGCGAAACGTGATGCGGCCAGACGATCGATGTGCTGGAGGCCGCCGAGCACAGGCTTCGCAATGATCTCCCTACCCTGCGTCTTTCGGTGTGGCGGCTCCGCCGCGCGCCCCGCGCCAAGCGGCGAACCATCGGCGGGCCCTCGGCGAGCACCAAAGGAATTCCGCCAATGATACGCGTTTTTTCCTTGCGGGCAGGCAGTTAGTGATTGGTCCCAGGAGTCGGCGAAAATGCCGGTTGTCGCTACCAAAAAATCGTCTAAGTACCCGCTCTACTGGCGGACATCGACCTCGAATGCGGGACGCAGCTGCGGCAAGTTGCTCACCGTCCACGGACCGGAAAGATTGGCATTGGTCGTGTTCCATAGATACGTTCCGGTACCCGGCGTGGAGGAATCGGCCTGATTTTCCGCTAAATTCCACTGTGCGAATGTGTCGGTGCCCGCCGCGCCAATTACGAGCCAATACCTCGTGTTCGCCGCGAGCGATGGATGCGTATTGGAGAAAATGTGCGTCGGAGACATGACGCTAAACGGTGCAGGTTGCGAAGGTGCGACCACTGGCGGCAAGGCCTCCAAGGCCGTTCCGGGGTGTCCGCCAGCATCTTGCGTAATCCATACGTTGAGCGAGTTCGTGCCGTTCGACCAGCCGATCGGAACCCGGATTTGGCTGAGCGCTCCTCCCTGTGTCGAGAGGAAGCTCACGGCGACTGCTTTCGGGGCGATGATGCCACCCGAACTAACCGCCTTTATGAAGACTGTCTGGGGACTGATGCAGTCTAGATCGGAGAAAAGTGTCTGGGATCCCACCGTGATGGGCTGCTTACACTCTTGCAAATCATAGCGCCAGACGCCGAAATTAGCGCTCGCGAGGGTATCGCATTTTCCATTGCCGCAGCACTGCCCGTCGACCGGATCGACTACTGATCCCGCGGGACACATATAGCAGAGCGGACATCTCGCGACCGAAAACGCCGTCGTCGCATCGACGGCGATGCCATAAGTATCATGTGCAGTTACGGAGAGCGAATGGGGGCCCGTTGGCACATAGGACATCCTTGCTAGCTGCGGGACGAGTTGCCGAGGGCCTCCGATCGTCGAAAGGTCGAAATTGTCAAGAAAAAGGTCGCCGTATGAGACGTTGTCTGGAATACCCGATTCGGCGAGGTTGACTTGGATCGGATTTGGGCCGCTTTGCAACTGCGTCGAATTATTCTGCGGCGTGGTGAACATGATCGACGTGCATGCGGCTGATCCGCTCGCGATGAGGACGGTACGAAGCAAGCGCGTCATCCGGCCCATAGCACACCTCGACTGCGATGCCTCAGCAAATCGCCCACGTACTGGCAACTTGGAAGTATATTACAAATGCGATTGTGCAACAAATCGTATTCTACCGGCGCCAGGGACCTTCTGGCACAAGGACCTTCTGGCACAATAAGCCTGCACTGCTCTGATATCGCGCGCAGTCGAAACAAGCGATCGGGATTCTACGGCGCGCAAATCTCGCCATGGAATGCGGAAACCTATCCCCGCGATCAATTATTCCGAACTTACTTCACCGAGCGCAGGGAACGGCGGACAACTCAGGTTAAAATTCGGGTTGCATTGGATCAACATGAAGCCCAGCGCGACGTGTCGGGTGATCCGCCCCGAGCGCTCAGTGGACGTAGGACTCGCCCAACTCGCCTCGCTTCGTGCTGGGAGCGCGCCTGGTTGAGTGACGAAACTCGATCGCTGCGAAACGCACCGACATTGAGGATGAACGCGAACATAGCTTATTACCCGAGCCAGAAATTGATCTCTGACCTTGTGAAGGCCCAGAACCATCGCCGGGAACTATATCATCGACTTTTCCTCCATTCGTCCCTCCTTTTGGCCCGCTCCCGCGGGGCATTTCTTTTGTCGCGTTGCAAAGCTAGCTCTACGCCAGCCGATCATTGGCACTTCGATTTTCAATGCTTCATGCCGGGCGCGACGGAATCGAGCGCTCGCCCGGCACCGATGGCCAACGACGGTCATACGCCGATCGCTTCTTTGCGATGATGAAAAGATATCCGTGGAATCTCTTTGGCGAGATTTCCGCAATTCCATATTTGGGCACGCATTCTCTGCTCGAGTCCCTTATGGCAGATCCCGAGATTTGCGGTCGGCTTGTAAACGGTTCGGACTACTCAGCTCCCGCGATTCCAGCCATTGATCCCACTGAGCGGCTTTTGTGCGCAGGATACTTCAGCGATGAAGGAACGCGTGATAAGCAGCTAGCCAGAAAGAGGATGAATGCACTCCGAGAAATTCGCCGCTACAACCCCTTGCTTTTCGATTTCGTCCTGAAGCGAACGCTGCGTTTGAAGGGGCGCAAGCTGCCGCGCTTTGTTTTTCAGGGCATCTCAAGCAAGCTCAAGCTAATTGAGGGCGCAAAGCCACGGACATCTCGATAGAACATTGATCCATCGCCGGGCGAGCGTCAGCTGGGTCAGATTTTTGGCAGCGACAAGTCTTTGCCTCAGACCGAAAACCTCTGCCTCGTGAGAGATGCGTGATCAACGCGTGCACGCGAGCAGCGCAGAACGGAATGTACGAGCCCTCGACATTAGAACAGCACATGTCCCAATCGGGTCTCGACCAGAAAAGTCAAAGGAACAAGTTTTCGGTGGCGACCGCCGTTCAGCCGGCATACGATTTGCGTGCGCTCATTAAACACACGGGCGCAAAAGAAAGAATCGATCTCCGACGCCGCCACGTAAAGGAGAAGACCGAAATGATCGGAGAAATCGTATACGTAAACGGCGAGTTCGTGCCAAAGGACGAGGCGAAGATTTCTGTTTTCGATCACAATTTCATTTATGGGGACGGCATTTTTGAGGGTCTTCAAGCCGTCAGCGGCGGCGTTTTTAAACTGCGCCAACATATAGAGCGCCTTTATCAATCAGCGCGCTTCCTCGCGATTGAGATCCCGATGTCCATGGACAAGTTCATGGGC
>DATIYT010000063.1:0-2647 GCA_035517495.1 Allostellaceae bacterium
GAGCGAGCCGGCAAGCCAAGGATCTTCTCTCGACCTTCGGGACCTAGATCAAGCTATGGCGCGGATGGCGCAAGAACAGCGTCAAGTCGTGTTGCTCGTGGGGCTCGATGGGCTCGGATACGAAGAGGTCGCGAAGATCCTTGATGTGCCAATCGGTACGGTTCGCTCCCGCCTGTCGCGCGCCCGAGAGGCTCTTCGTGATTGGCTTGGTCGCGAGCAGCCGCGAGCAGCGGCCTAGCAACACAAGGAGGAAGAATGGCGGCCGTACGAGCGATCGAGCCATTCGGCTCATCGCTTCTGCGCCGCCCGCTCCGGACTTGGAACATGCGGGCAATGTGCTGGTATTTCCGTCTCGGCCGCCATAAGCGACTGACGGGGACGGCCCGTCCGACGCATAATTCAATGCGATGTCGTCTGGGGCGCCGGTCCCGGAGACGGCTCAAGCGGCTACCAGACGGACGCAACGCTCCAACGACATCGCGCCCCTGACGACGCCGCAGCGCCGCCGCGCGCGAGCGCTCTTCGGCGCCCGCCTCGCGTCAGATGCCTGATCGGGTGAGGAAGCCGGCGGAGTACTGCCAATGAGAATCATAGCGGCAATCATCATCTGCATCGCCATCGCCCTCGGCGTCGTCGACTGCCGCGCGCTCGGCTTCTACCCCGGGTCGGCGCCATACTTGCCTAGGCCGTACACCGGGGCGGGGGCATGAGCTGCGCGACCGGCTCAGCAGCTAGAGCGCGGCGAGCGGACATCGGCAAACCGGGCCAGCCGCAATGACGGCAACGCCCTGAGCAGCAGGCTCTAGCAGGCTGCTGAAAAACTTGATTGTGCGGGTGGGTTTCTGGATGCGAGCAACTTTCGAGCGCGAAAGCGGGGTCCCTCATCGGCGCCGACAGCGCCGTATCGATTGCGATTTTGCTTCATTTTCGACCCTTCAGGCGGACTCATCCCGTTGCGACCAGGATTTTGGGGATGCGAATGAGATTATAGGCGGCGGCAGTGAGCACGAAGATCCATTCGACGAGATCATGACCGCGATGGCGGGTCTTTCGCATGCCGCCGACCGTCTTCATCCAGCCGAATGGCTCTTCAATGCGCTTGCGGGTGATCGTGCTGATGCGATAGCCGGGATGACGCGTCGTGCGCCCGTCGATCGCCGAACGCCGGTTGGTGTTGTTCTGCGAGACATGGGGCGTGCAGCCGCGTTTGCGGCAGCCGGCGACGAACTCGGCGGTGTCATAGTTCTTATCGCCGCCCACGGTGCTGCCGGGCTTGGCGTTGTCCTTGATCATCTCGAGCGCAACCGTGCGCTCCGCCGTGCCGTTGGCTTCGCTCAAGCGCGCATCGACGATAAGCCCGTTCCGGTTCTCCATCATCAGATGCCCCATATGGCAGAGCTTGGCCTCCTTGCCGGCGCCTTTGCGGAACAGCCGTGCGTCTGGATCGGTGGTGGAGGCGTGCGTGTCGTTCTTGCGCTTTTCGCCGTGGAAGTCGCGCTCGGCATTGCGGCCCCCGCTCTCGTTCGACGGCGGCGGGCCGTCCTTCGGCACGAAGCTCTTCACGCTCGCCCAAGCCTCGATCAGCGTGCCGTCAACCGAAAAATGCTCGCTGGACAAGAGCCCGCGCACCTGCGGCAGGTTGAGAACGCCAGTGAAGAACTTGGCCGCGATGTCACCGTCGAACAGCCGATCCCGGTTCTTGCAAAACACCGTCGCGTCCCACACCGCATCGTCCGCCGACAGCCCGACGAACCAGCGGAACAGCAGATTGTAGTTGAGCTGCTCCATCAGCTGCCGCTCCGAGCGCACCGTGTAGAACACTTGCAGAAGCAGGGCCCGCAACAGCCGTTCCGGCGGAATCGATGGCCGGCCGTCGCGCGCGTAGAGACGGCCAAAGGCGCGCGACAAGTCGCTCAAAGCCGCATCCACCAGCTCGCGGATCGCACGCAACGGGTGATCCGCAGGGACGCGATCCTCCAAGCGCATGTAGCTGAAAAGACCTTCCAACCGCTTGTCTTTGCCGCGCATCGCATTCCCAGATCAAAAGCAATCACGCATATGCACGGAATCACATCTCATACGATCCACAAAGTGACTTTTTCAGCAGCCTGCTAGGTGCCCGCGCATCTCATCTCATAGTCGCCGAAGCCTCGTATGAGGTCACCGATCCCACCGCCGATTCACAGGTCGTGTCATTGCAAGCCTCGGGGGCCGATACTTTCTATGACATTACGACCCCGAAGTTCGCAGCGCAGGCCATTCGAAAAGTATATGATATAGGTTGGAGGCCAACGCATTTTCTCGCTCAGGTCTCTGCGTTCGTCGGCAGTGTCTTCGAACCAGTAGGATTGGAAAAGGCGCAAGGGATCATCTCGGCTACAATCGCAAAGGACATCACTGATCCGCGGATGCGTGACGATCCCGATTACAAGGAATGGCTGCACTGGATGAAGACCTATTACCCGCAAGGAAACGTCCTCGATGGCACCAACGAAGGCGCGTACATAAGTGCCCAAGAACTCGTGCAAATCCTACGTCAGTGTGGAGACGATCTCAGCCGAGCGAACATCATGCGGCAAGCTGCCAACCTTCATGATTATGCTCCAAAGATGCTGCTGCCGGGTCTCACGCTAACCACGAGCCCCAC
>DATIYT010000064.1:0-84024 GCA_035517495.1 Allostellaceae bacterium
TAGTGTTGCAAAAGTCGGCAAGGTCGGTCGGTCGCGCAATGTTTATTCTGGTACAGGACGATCCTTGAATCTTTCAGTCCAGATGATCCCCGCAAACGAATCAATCTTGCGCATTTCGGCAGTCAAAAGACTTTTGCAACATGGGGTAATGGGACGGCTGCTCTCTCCGGAGCCGATAAGATCGGCTCGGAATGTCAAAGGAGGGCAACCATGGAACACTTCGCCGGCTTGGACATCTCGATGAAGGAGACGCATATCTGCGTGATGGACCGCGATGGCAAAGTCGTCCTCGAAGCGAAGGCGGCCACGTCGACTGCGGCCATCGCGGCTGAGTTGGCGAGGGCGCCGGCGCTCCAACGGATCGTCTTTGAGACAGGGCGTATGGCGACGACGCTCTATCACGGCCTTGAGGCATTGAGCCTTCCTGTAGTGTGCATTGAGAGCCGGCACGCCTACCAAGCACTGAAGTCTCTCGCGACACACAAGACTGATCGCAACGATGCGCGGGGCCTGGCCCATCTAGCCCGCACGGGTTTCTACAAGCCCGTCCATGTGAAGTCGCTTCCCGCCCATGCGGTTCGAGCGCTGATCATCGCTCGCAAGAAGCTCGTCGGTCAGCGCGTCACCCTTGAGAATCAGATCCGCGGTCTGGCGCTCGTCTTCGGCGTCCGGCTGCCACGCGGGCTTAGCCCTGCGTTCGCGAGGCAGGTCAACAGCACCAGTGGCGAGCTGGCTGCTCTGTCCAGCGCGCTGCAAGGGCTGCTGGCAGCACGCGATGCCTTGCTCGCAGCAATCGCGGCAATCAATCGCGATATAAAGCGGCTGGCACACTCGTTGGAAGCCTGCCGCCGATTAATGACCATACCCGGTGTCGGGCACCTCACAGCCCTCGCCTTCGTCGCGGCGATCGATGGGCCGGATCGCTTCCGCAGCTCGCGTGATGTCGGCCCGTATCTGGGGTTGGTGCCCAGGCGCTGGAAATCCGGCGAGATCGACTATACCGGCAGCATCTCCAAAGTCGGCGATCAACGGGTCCGCACGCTGCTCTACGAAGCCGCCAATGTCATGCTCACCCGCTATCGTGGCGACCTGGCGCTCAAAGATTGGGCGCTCCGCATCGGCAGGCGCTCAAGTATGCGCAAGGCGCGTGTCGCTCTCGCGCGGCGGCTTGCCATCATCATGCATGCTATGCTTCGGGACGGCACTGAGTTCCAGGGCAACCGATGAGAAAGGAAAGAGGCCGAGACAAGCTCCTGAGCGGAGTGCCGCCAGGGAGGGAATGGGCGATGGCGCCGATTCTGTCGCACGCGGTCGATCTAATCGGCCGACTGCGGTTTGCAACCAAGCCACCCCAGACCCTACTCACCCCATAGAGTGCCATCGAGCACGAAGAGAACGGTGTTCCCACGGCATCGCACAACCACTCAGAATCCGAGCAGCCATCCCTTGACTCATTAGAGAACACTATCGAAGGGTAAAGCGGACATCGCTCGGGTCAGCATTTGTACGGGCGAATTTATGAGTACACGCCCTAGTTCGGATTTCCTTCGACTGCCCGGCGGAGTGCCGCGCGCGCGAGCAGACAAGTTGAATCGAGCGTCGGCAACGGCGAATTGGAATCGCCGATGATCAGGGGAAGCTCGGTGCAGCCGAGCACGACGGCCTCGCAGCCCTCGTTTTTCATTCGCGCGATCACGCGCTGGAGATAGGCGGTCGCCCCGGGCTTGAAGACCGCGCACACCAGCTCGTCCATGATGATGCGGTTGATCTCCGCCCGTTCGTCAACGCCGGGGCGCAAAAAAGCGACGCCCTTTGCCCGCAGCTTCTCCGGATAGACTTCGCTTTCAACCAGCCATCGGGTTCCGAGCAACCCCAGCCGCCGGTAGCTGCGCGCGACGGCCTCGCTCGCGGCGATCTCGGCGATGTGCAGCCACGGCAGCGGCAGCCGCATTTCGATATGGGGAAGCGCCTGGTGGATCGTGTTGTCGGGACAAATCAGGAAATCGGCACCGATGGCCGCGAGCTTTTGTGCCGAGGCGAGCATCAGCTCGCCCACACCGCGCCAGTCGTCGCGGTCCAGGCATTTCACGTACTCAGCGAGCGGCGGTGTGTGCATTGAAATTTCGGGATGTCCGTGTGCCCCCAGAAACTGAGCACCCTCCGCGCAGATCGTGCGATAGCAAAGCGCCGCCCCTTCCGACGAGCAGGCGACGATGCCGATGTGGAGGGTCATGAGAATCCAACCGTGCTTTTCGACTCGACGCATGCCGCCCAATCGCTGCGCAGACGGCGGCGCTATAGGACAAGGGTCACCACGAAGACACGTTGAGCACGAAGGATCCGCCCTCTTCGCGACCTTCGCGCCTTCGTGGTGAGACTTTTGAATTGTCTCTTAAAAGGCTCTGGCCTTAAGCGACCTTCATCTCGCCGAGATAGGCCTGCTGCACCATCTCATTGTCACGAAGGCTCTTGGCCGAGCCCGAAAGCACGACCTCGCCGGTTTGCAGCACGTAGCCGTGACTTGCGATCGAGAGCGCCATGTTGGCGTTCTGCTCGACCATGAAGACGCTGGTGCCCTGGCGGTTGATCGCCTGGATCAAGTCGAAGACCTGCTCGACGTAGGCGGGGGAAAGGCCCATCGAAGGCTCGTCCATGCAGAGCAGCTTGGGCCGCGCCATCAACGCGCGCGCCATCGCCACCATCTGCTGCTCGCCGCCGGAGAGCGTCCCGGCTTGCTGCGTCAGCCGCTCTTTGATGCGCGGGAAGAGCTGGAACACGCGGTCCTTGTCGGCCTCGATCTCGACCTTGTCGTCGCGGGTGAAGGCGCCCATCTCCAGATTCTCAAGCACGGTCATGCGCGGGAACAGCCGCCGCGCCTCCGGCACCGGTGCGATGCCTCGCTTCACTCGCTCGGCGGTCGGCAGCGTGTTGATCACTTCGCCCTGGTATGTGACCGAGCCACGCGCCGGGCGCACGATCCCGAGGATGGTCTTCATGGTCGTCGACTTGCCCGAGGCGTTGCCGCCCAGCAGTGCAACGATCTCGCCTTCGCCGACCACGTAGTTCACGCCCTTGAGGACGTGCAGCTCGCCGTAATAGGTGTCGACGTCCTTGAACTCAAGAAGCGGCTGCCGCTGTTGCGGCTGTGCGTCCGAGGTAGGCACTGAGAACTTCCTTGTTGCGTTGAATCTCCGCCGGGGTTCCCTCGGCGATCTTTTCACCGTGATCGAGCACGATTACCCGATCGGCGATCTCGTTCACGACGTTGAGCTTGTGCTCGATCAGCAGGATGGTGACGCCGCGCTCGCGCAGGTCGCGGATCTGATCGGTCAACTCCAAGGTCTCGGTCGGGTTCATGCCGGCGGTAGGCTCATCCAGCAGCAACAGCACCGGCTCCGTCACCAACGCGCGGGTGATCTCAAGCCGGCGGCGATTGGCGTAGGAAAGCGTACGCGCTAGGTGCTGCACGCGCGGCATCAGACGATTGCCAAAGATGCTGATGACCCCAAGTACGTGCTGGCGCGCGGCTTCCTCTTCGCGTTTGACCCAGGGTGGGCGGAACACCGCGCCAAGCGCGCCGGTGGTGGTTCGGGAATGCACGCCCACCAGCGCATTCTCCATGACGCTCATGTTGGCGAAGAGGCGCAGGTTCTGGAACGTGCGGGCGACACCGCGCTCGACGATGGCATCCGGCTTGAGCCCGGTGATGTCCTCGCCCGCGAGCAAGACCTTGCCCGCATCCGGCTGCGTGAGCCCGGTCACCAGGTTGAAGAACGTGGTCTTACCGGACCCGTTGGGCCCGATCACCGCGATGATGCTGCCCGGCATCACCGTGAGGTCGAGGCCGCGGACCGCCTGAATGCCGCCGAAGGCCTTGCGCAGGCCGCTGATCTGCAGAAGCGGCTTGCCGGGATCGATCGCCTTGCGGTGGAGCGGCTTCATCTCGCCCTTGATGCCGCCGCGCGACGGCACCGCGGTCTGCTGGGCGAGCGTAAGCGCGTGCACGTCGCGCCGCGCGGGGATCAGGCCCTGGCGGCGATAGAGCATCATCAACACCAGGATGATGCCGAAGATCAGCTCGATCGACTGCACGAGATCGACCCGCTCGAGGAGACCGATGCCGGTCACGCGGCCGAGCCAATGCACGCCTTGGGTCAAATCCTGCAGGAACCAGGATTGCAGAAGCTGCAGAAATACCGCACCGACCACCACGCCGGCGACACTGCCCATGCCGCCCAGCACGATCATGACCAGCAGCATCACCGAGACCGGGAACATGAACATCTCCGGCGTCGCGGTCTGCAACTTTGCCACGTAGAACGTGCCGGTCGATCCCGCGAAGCCCGCGCCGATCGCGAACGCGAGCAGCTTGAGGCGCGTGCGGTTGACGCCCATGGCCTCGGCCGCGATCTCATCCTCGCGGATCGCCATCCAGGCACGGCCGACGCGCGAATCCTTCAGACGCATGCTGACGAAGATCAGCACCACGATCATCGCGAGGCCCACATAATAGAAGGGCGTCGACTGCACCCCGAAGCTGTAGCCGAAGAAGCTCGGGGTGGTAACGCCGTTCAGTCCCTGGGCGCCATTGGTAAGGTAAGGCGTGTTGCGCGCGACGATCGGCACGATCTCACCGAATCCCAAGGTCACGATCGCGAGATAATCGCCTTTAAGGCGTAAGGTCGGCGCGCCGAACAGCACGCCGAAGAAGGCCGCAACCAACGCCGAGATCGGCAGCATCAGCCAGAAGGATACGGCGAAGTGCACGTGGTCGACGCCGCTCGATGAATGAAGCTGCTGCACCAGGCCGAGCCACCGGAACGGCTCCCAGAAGCTGCTCCATTCCGGCTGCACTTGGTAGGACGAGAAGATGCCGTAAGTGTAGGCGCCGATCGCGAAGAACGCCGCATAACCCAAGTCGAGCAGCCCCGCGAAGCCCACGACGATGTTGAGCCCGAGTGCCAGGATAGCAAAGGCGGTTGCGTTGGCGGCCGCGTCGATGTCGCCCTCGTTGCCGTCGATCAAGGGAAAGGCGAGCGCGAGAATAAACAGCACGAGGCCGACCTTGAGCTGCCATTCTTCACTCAGCATCCGGTCCCAGATGCCGGTGATGCCGTTGCGGCGCGTCTCAGCAGGTGCGCTCATGCGAATCCAATCACGACTTGGAGGGAGCGGTGCGGCCCATGAGGCCGCTCGGCCGGAACACCAGCACGAGCACGAGGATCGAGAAAATGATCACGTCGGTCCAACGCACTTCCAGATACTGGCCGCCCAGCGATTCGATAAGGCCGATCAGTATGCCGCCGAGCATGGCGCCGGGAATGTTGCCGATGCCGCCGAGCACCGCTGCGGTGAAGGCGCGCAGGCCCGCGGTGTAGCCAATCACGAAGCTGGTGTAGTTGTAGTAGAGGCCGAAGATGAGGCCGGCCGCGCCCGCAAGCGCCGAGCCCAGGAAGAATGTGATGACGACGACGTTATCGACGTCCACCCCCATCATGCGCGCGGCTTCTTGATCCTGCGCGGTCGCCTGCATCGCCTTGCCCATCTTGGTTCGGCGCACGAAGTAGTGCAGGCCCATCATGAGGACCAATGACACGCCCCACAGCAGCACCTCGCGCAACCGCAGCGTGGCGCCGCCGATTGCCCAGGGAATGTTCGGCAGCGGGTTGGAAAAATTCTTGGTGTCCGCCCCCACGTTGAGCAGCACCAGGTTATAGATGATGTAGGAGAGACCGATGGTGGTGATCATCGGCGCCGTGCCCGAAACGCCGCGCAGGGGGCGGAGCGCCACCCGCTCGATCGCGACGCCAAGAACCCCGGCGCCGAGCATGGTGACCACCAGCACCAGCACCAGCACGCCGATGAGCGGCAAGCCATAGAGGATCGTGGACTGGCCCACGATCCCCATGGCCTGCATCAGCCACAACGCGATGAACGAGCCCACCATGAACACGTTGAAGTGGGCGAAGTTGATCAGCTCGATGATGCCGTAGACCATCGTGAACCCGAGCGCGAGTAGTGAATACATCGCGCCCAGGCTCACGCCGTTGATGATCTGCTGCAGCAGGATGTCCCAAGAATTCATGATCTCAGGACTCCCGGCTGTCCGTTGTCACCACCGCCTATCCGTTTAGGATTGCGGTGCCACGCCCAGGTACTTCTGCTGATGGATGATGTCGTCATCCTTGAACTTGGGGTCATGCACGTACTGGAACACGCTGACGGTGCGATCCTTGATGTCGCCGTTATCGTCGAACGACACCTGGCCCTGCAGGGTCTTCACGTTGGAAGTCTGCATGGCATCGCGCACGTTGGAGCGGTTGATCGGCTTGCCGCTCTTGGCAACGCGGTCGATCGCGTCGAGCACGACCAGCGTACCGTCATAGGCGGTGATGGAATAGTCATCCGGCACCTGGTTGTACTTGGCCTGGAACCGCTTGACCCAATCCTGCACGCCCGGATCCTCGACCACGTGCGGCGAGGCATTGGTGGAATACCAGCCCTCGACCGCCGGGAATCCGGCGCCGGTCAGGAAGCTGCCGCCCTGGACGCCATCGCCGCCGGCTTTGATCATCTTGGGAATGACGTCGTAGGCCTGCTTCGCCAGCTTGACGCCAGCCTGTGCGACGCCGCCGTAGTAGAGGGCGTCGGGATTAAGCCCCTTGATCTTGGTCAGGATGGTCGTGTAGTCGGCTTCCTTGGGGTTGAGCTGGTCGCGGCCCAACACCTTGATGCCGTTCTTTGCCGCCTGCTTCTGGAAGCTGTCGGCGATGCCGACGCCATAAGCGCCGGAATCATCGAGTATATAGACCGACTTGATTTTCAGGTTTTGGGCCATGTAGTTGGCCATGTTCGGACCCTGGAAGGCGTCCGTGGTGACGGTGCGGAAATAGATCGCCCGTCCCTTCGGCTTGAATTGCGCCGCCATGTCCGGATTGGTGATGTCGGGATTGGTCGAGCTTGGCGTAATCGTCGCCAAGTCCGCTTCGGAAAGGATCGGCGTCATCGCCTTGCCTTCACCGCTCATCATCGGGCCGACATTGGCGACCACTCCCGGATCCGACACCAGTTTCTTGGTGTTGGTGGCGGCCTGTGCCGGGTCATACTGGCCCGCCGTGGCGGTGCCGCTGTCGTAGACGACCACTTCGATCTTGTGGCCGTCGACGCCGCCCTTCGCATTGGCGTCGTCGATCGCCAGCATCGCGCCGTGCTCGATGAGGAGCGCATCTTCGGCATCGGCCCCGGTGAGCGGCAGTGTAATGCCGATCTTGACGGGCGCCTTTTGCGCCTGGGCGGGCGTCACGCCGAAGCCCAGCAGCGTAGCAAGTGCAACAGCGGCTACGCTTGTTAGCGCGCCGCGGACGTAGTTCCCTCTCTTCATGATGTCTTTACCTCCCACCGTATGGTGCTACCTCACGGTCCACGGAACGCGGCCGCGATCTCTCATTGCAAAAACTCTACCATTGCCGCCCACCCCCTGGGAAGGTGGGAAGATTCCCCAAAGGCCCCATTAAGACGCCGTAAGACGCCTCCTGCGTTTACAGATTCCCGGTTGGTTCCGCGTTTGACCGCGGCGCGCTGAGGACACTCATGCGTGCTCTCGCCGAGATTCCAAAGCGCGACCGCGGAGGCCATCTCCACTGTTACGATTGTGGCGCGACTCCGATGTACTTGTACTGATGGATGAGGTCGTCGTCCGGGTACTTTTGGTCGCGCGTCACCTGGAAGACGCTGACGGTGCGGTCCTTAATGTCGCCGTTATCGTCGAACGCCACCTGGCCCTGCAGGGTCTTCACGTTGGAAGTCTGCATGGCATCGCGCACGCTGGAGCGCGTGACCGGCTTGCCGCTTTTGATGACGCGCTCGATCGCATCCAGCACTACGAGCGCCGCATCATAGGCGGTGATCGAGTAGTCGTCCGGCACCGCGTTGTACTTGGCTTGGAAGCGTTTCACCCAGTCCGCCGCCACGGGTTCCTGGGTCGTGTGCGGTGAAGCATTGGTGGCATACCAACCTTCGGCGGCCGGGAAACCTACGCCCTTCAGGAACGTACCGCCATAGACGCCATCGCCGCCGGCTTTGATGATCTTCGGAATGACATCGTAAGCTTGCTTTGCCAGCTTGACGCCGGCTTGGCCGACGCCGCCGTAGTAGATGGCATCGGGATTGAGGCCTTTGATCTTGGTCAGGATGGTCGTGTAGTCGGCTTCTTTGGGGTTGAGCTGGTCGCGTCCCAACACCTTGATGCCGTTCTTTGCCGCTTGCTTCTGGAAGCTATCGGCGATACCGACGCCGTAGGCACCGGAATCATCCAGCACATAGACCGACTTGATCTTCAGCACTTGGGCCATGTAATTGGCCATGTTCGGTCCCTGGTATGCGTCCGTGGTGACGGTGCGGAAATAGACGGCCCTGCCTTTGGGCCGGAACTGCCCGGCCATATCGGGGTTCGTGATATCGGGATTGGTCGAAGAGGGCGTGATGGTCGCGAGATCCGCCTCCGAGAGGATCGGCGACATCGCCTTGCCTTCGCCGCTCATGGCGGGACCGAGATTGGCGACGACGCCCGGGTCAGCCGCCAGTTTCTTGGTATTGGTGGCAGCCTGAGCCGGATCGTACTGGCCCGCGGTGGCCGTACCGCTATCGTAGACGATCACCTCGATCTTGTGCCCATCGAGGCCGCCCTTGGCGTTGGCATCGTCGATTGCCATCATCATTCCATCCTTCATCAGGATCGAATCTTCGGCGTCGGCTCCCGTGAGAGGGAGCGTAATCCCGACCTTGATGGTCGCCTTTTGCGCGTGAGCGGCCGGTGTGCCGCCAAATGTCGC
Source organism: Allostellaceae bacterium (assembly GCA_035517495.1). Lineage (GTDB taxonomy): Bacteria > Pseudomonadota > Alphaproteobacteria > ATCC43930 > CGMCC-115725 > DASZHJ01. The sequence goes on from DATIYT010000064.1 coordinate 8,832, forward strand.
CAGACTCGCAAGCGCGATCGCGGCCACGCCCGTAAGCGCACCGCGTACCCAATTCGCAGTCCTCATGTCTTGCCTCCCGCTCTTGGCTTCCCGCGGTCCACGGGACGCGGCCGCAGTTTTTGCTTTGCAAAAACTCTACCAGCGACCGGTGCGCCTGCAAAGGAGGCGCAAGAAATTTCGAAAGAGGCACCGGAACACGATTCTATGGAATTTGCTTCACATAAGGGTTTACCAAACCAGAATGTGGAAACGATGAAATAACGCGCATGTTGCCGGGAGAATCGCCAGCGATGCACCTCACACCTTGAAACTCGATACGATTTCCAATGGGAAAAGCTCCTCGGGCGCAAGCAAGCGGTGACAGACGCCCTGTTCGTGGGCATAGCGCAGGAAAGCTTCCAAGGTGATCCGGTTCGCGGCAACTCCGTACGGCCAATAATCCGCGTCGCCGAAGAGGGCTCGCGCGCGGCGCGCATGCTCGAATGTCCAGGGAATGGGAAAGCGGGATGCGGTCGCCTCGAAGGCGCGCGCGACGCTCCGCTGTTTTGCCTGCTCGAAGGCGGCAAGCAGGTTCATGGCGACCCAAGGATGCGCCTCGAGCACGCTGCTCTTGACGGCGATGCAATGCATGATCGGAAAGATGCCGGTTTGACGACCATACGCCTCTTCGAGGGGCAGAAAATCCTCGACCAGGCGCCGCACGCGCGGATCGCCCTCCCCGAAGGCCTGCGGCGGATGCGCGCTCATTGCCGCGTCGATTTCTCCCGCAAGCAGCATTTCGTCGAGCGACTTGTCCTCGGGACGCTCGATCTCGACGCCCGGCGGCAATTTGAGCGCGACCTTCTCGCCGCGGCCCGCCTCGTTGACGCCGGCCTGGACCCAGCGGATTTCCGAGAGCGGAATTCCGAGCTGATGCTGCAGAAAGCCGCGGGTGTAGATGGCCGCGGTCTGCGCCCATTCGGGAACGCCGACCCGCTTCCCGCGGAGATCTTCAAGACGCCGGAGCGGGCTGTCGGTTCTGACGAAGACCGACGACTGCCGGAAGACGCGCGAGGGAAACACCGGCAGCGCGCATATCGAATTATCGCCCTGCGAGCGCATGGCCACATATTTTCCCATCGCCATCTCGGAGACGTCCCACTCGCGGTACCGCACGAAGCGGAAGAAGATCTCCTCGATCGAAAGGACCAGCGAGGTGAGCGCGATGCCTTCGGGCTTGACGCGGCCTGAAACCAGGTCGCGCACGTGGTCATACTCACTGATGGCGAGGGTGAGCGGCAGCGGCGTCATGCGAGCATTCCCCTGAACGAGGCCATCTGCTGATTAGATGCGAGGCGGGAGCGAAGGCCAACCGTTTTTCGCGGACGGCAGATGCTATGATCGCCTGGCTTTGCTCAGCGAGGGCTTGATGGCGCTCGTCCTGCAGGAAACTCTGCGTGGCCTGTTTTATGCGCCCTTCTATGCCGCCATGACGCTCGGCGCTTATGAGGCCGAGGGCGTGGAGCTCCGCTTTACCAGCGCCCCCAAGCCCGCGGATTCCGCCCGGCGACTCTTTTCCGGCGAGGTCGACGTGAGCTGGGGCGGTCCGATGCGGGTGATGCTGACTTATGAGGAGCGCGCCGATTGCGATCTCGTCTGCTTCTGCGAGGTCGTGACCCGCGACCCGTTTCTCCTGATTGGCCGCACACCCAAGCCTGATTTTGCCTTTGCCGATCTGATCGGGGTGCGCTTCGCATCGGTGAGCGAGGTGCCGACGCCCTGGATGTGCCTGCAGGAGGATTTGCGCCGCGCCGGCATCGATCCCGCGCGCCTCGATCGCGTCGCCGATCGCGGCATGGCCGAGAACGCGGCGGCACTCCGCTGCGGCGAGGCGGACGTCGTGCAGCTCTTCCAGCCCTTCGCCGAAGAGATGATCGAGAGCGGTGCGGGCTACCTCTGGTATGCGGCGGCCTCGCGGGGTCCCACTTCCTACACCTGCTTCTACGCGCGCCGGGCCACGATCGAGCGCAAGCGCGACGAGCTGCTGCGCATGACGCGCGCGATCTATCGCACGCAGAAGTGGATCGCGGCGGCGAGCGGTGGCGCCATTGCGGCGGCCGTCGAGCGCTATTTTCCGGACGTGCCCAAGACGCGGCTTGCGGCCGCTCTCGCGCGCTATCAGCCGCTCCAGATCTGGGGCCGTGACCCCAGACTGCCGCGTCGCGGTTATGAGCGGCTCGCCGAGAGCCTGATCTCGGGCGGCCTGATCCGCGCAGCACCCGCATACGAAAAAGTGGTCGACAACAGCTTCGCGATCGAGGCGATGAGGTCGCAAGCGTAGGGCGGGTAAGCGGAGCGTAACCCGCCGTGGGGATTACGGGCGAACGGCGTAGGGCGGGTAAGCGGAGCGTAACCCGCCGACGGTACCGATGCCGCGGTGGCGGGTTTCACCCGCCCTACGGCGTCATTTCCTCTCGCCGAACGCGGCGGCGGTATCGCCATTTTTGGCGAGCCACTCGCGGGGATAAAGTCCTCGCTCGGCCGCCGCCGCCAATCCCCCCTGATCCATTCCCCACCCTCAGATAGCGATGATAGCGACGAGACCCTAGCGCTCGCCACATGAGGGCGCAACAGAAACGGGTAACGTATGCATCGTGATGGCGGGTTTCACCCGACCTACGGGCGACGGCGAACGGCGGGGCACGATGGCGGGTTACACCCGCCCTACGGATTGCGAACGGCGTAGGGCGGGTCAGCGGAGCGCAACCCGCCGTTGGTCGGCGATGGGAGAAAAGCGTAGGGCGGGTCAGCGGAGCGCAACCCGCCGTTGGTCGGCGATGGGCGAACGGCGTAGGGCGGGTAAGCGCAGCGCAACCCGCCGTAAGAGGGCGATGGGCGAACGGCCATCATTGCGCGGCGGCGGCGCGGTCCTCGGCCATGAGCGCGCGCAGATCGTCCTCGACGAGCGTCTCTTTCTCCAAGAGCAGCTTCGCGCCGTGTTCGAGAATCGCGCGCTTTGCCTTGAGGATGCCGAGGGTGCGCTGGAAGGCCGAATCGACGATCGACTTCACGACCTCGTCGATCTCGCGCGCCGTCGTTTCGCTGTAGGTGCGCTCGTGCCAGCCCTGGGGAATGGCTTCGAGGAAGCGCTGGCCGCTTTCTTCATAGACGATGTTGCCGAGACGCTCGGTCATGCCGTAGCGCGTCACCATGCTGCGCGCGATGTTGGTGACCTTCTGCAGGTCGTCGGCGGCACCCGTCGAGATCTCGCCGAAGATGATCTGCTCCGCCGCGCGGCCGCCCAGCAGCACCGCCATCTTGTTCTCGAGCTCGGCCTTGGTCATGAGGTAGCGGTCCTCGGTCGGCCGCTGGATCGTGTAGCCGAGCGAGCCGATGCCGCGCGGAATGATCGAGACCTTGTGTACGGCGTCGGTTCCCGGCAGCGAGAGCGCCACCAGCGTATGCCCCATCTCGTGATGCGCCACCACCTCGCGCTCGTGCGGAACAAGCAGGCGGTTCTTCTTTTCAAGGCCGGCGACGATGCGCTCAACCCCCGCCGTGAAGTCGTCGAGCGTCACTTGCTCGGCGCCGCGCCGCGTCGCGATCAGCGCCGCCTCGTTGACGAGGTTGGCGAGATCGGCGCCGGTGAAGCCCGGCGTCAACGCGGCGATCTTCTCGGCATCCACGTCGGGCGCCAGATGCGCCTTCTTCATGTGCACCATCAGGATCTGAATGCGGCCCGTCTTGTCGGGGCGGTCGACCAGAATCTGACGGTCGAAGCGGCCGGCGCGCAGCAACGCGGGATCGAGGATTTCCGGCCGGTTGGTGGCCGCAAGCAGCACCAGCCCCGCCTTGGCGTCGAAGCCGTCGAGCTCCACCAAGAGCTGGTTTAGCGTCTGCTCCTTCTCGTCGTTTCCGCCGCCCATGGGGTAGGCGCCGCGCGCACGACCCAAGGCGTCAAGCTCGTCGATGAAGATGATCGCCGGCGCCTTCTGCCGCGCCTGCTCGAAGAGATCGCGCACGCGCGCGGCACCGACGCCCACGAACATCTCCACGAACTCGGAGCCGCTGATCGAGAAGAACGGCACTCCCGCCTCGCCCGCGACCGCGCGCGCGAGCAGGGTCTTGCCGGTTCCGGGTGGCCCCACCAGCAAAATCCCCCTGGGTAGACGTCCGCCCAGACGACCGAAGCGGCCGGGGTCCTTGAGGAAGCCGATGACTTCCTTCAGCTCCTCCTTGGCCTCGTCGACGCCGGCAACGTCATCGAAGGTCACCTTGGTGTCGGTCTCGACGTAGATCTTCGCCTTGCTGCGTCCGATCGACATGAGCCCGCCGCCGAAGCCCTGCCGCTGCGCGAAGCCGCGGAACATGAAGTACCAAAACCCGAAGAACAGGGCGATCGGCAGAACCCAGGCGAGAATGTCGCTGACCAGCGTGCTCTGCACATCGCCCGCGAAGGTGACGTTGTACTTTTGCAGGTCGGCGGCGAGGTCCGCGGGCACGCGCGTCGTGACGAAGATGGTCTTGCCGCTGGCGTCGGGCGCCTTGAGCGTGCCTTGGATATATTTGTCGCTGACCCGCACCTCGGCGATCTTGCCGTCCTTGAGGTCTTGCTGGAACTCGCTGTAGGGAATGGTCTCGACAGTATTGTAGTAGCCCCAGATCGCCTGGATGATCAGCACGCCGAGCATGGCGGCGATCAGATATCCCAGGTGAAACTGGGTCTGCTTGTTCACGGGCATGGCGGCGCCTCCAACAGCCGGTACCGCAATGAGATGGGCATCACCAGGCGAGAGCGCAATCGGGCGGCGCTTACCGCGACGAAAACACGCCGTGTGAAATTCGCCGATGTGTGGCGCGATAAAAACGCCTCATGCGGCGTTGGCAACCGCTGCGGCGACGTGCCCGATCCAGACCGCGGCGAGGCATAGCACCATGGAAAAGACGATGTTGCCGCCGGCGCGCAGCCACTCGCCGTCCTGCGCCAATGTGAGCGTTTGCAGGCTGAAGGACGAGAAGGTGGTATAGCCGCCGCAGATACCGATCATCACGAATTGCCGGGCGGTGCTGCCGACCAGGGGGCGGCCATCCGGGCCGGTCAGTGTCCCAAAAAACCCGATCACGAACGAGCCGCTGATATTGACGATGAGCGTGCCCCACGGAAAGGTCTCGCCGATGCGTTCGGCGATGAAGCCCGAAAGCCAGTACCGCGAGACGCCGCCGAGCGCGCTGCCGACCGCGATCCAAACATAATTCAACATCGAATCCCCGCCCCCCCGGCACGAAGCCGTGCATATCAGGGTAAAGGCGCAGGCGCGTCAATCGAGGCTGTAGGGCGGGTGAGCCGAAGGCGTAACCCGCCATTCGCGGACCGACATTAATGGCGGGTTGCGCTGCGCTTACCCGCCCTACGCTTTGACCCTCGGCGATGAATGGCGGGTTGCGCTGCGCTTACCCGCCCTACGCTTTTCACGCTTGGCGTCACAGACGCACCCGGCCCCCTCGCTATTGTGCGGCTTAATCAAAACAATCTATCATCAGTACCCTATCCGGCTACGGCTGCAACCGATGGGGGTGTGAATGGCGCGGTGCGGGGAAAAGCTGACGACGTACCGGGCAGCCCTCGTCCGAGGCACGGCGCTCACCAGCGCGCTTCTGGCGATGCCGGCTCTGGTGGGCAGCGGGAGCGGACCCGCCTGGGCGTTGGTGCACACCGGCACCATCGACGTCTCGGGTGCCGACGGCGGCGGCACGATCGTGCTCAATACCGGCGACGTGCTCCAAGGCGGCATCTTGCGCGCCGACGGCGGCAGCGGCGCGGGCGGCGCCATCGCGGTCAATTTCACCGGGAACTATTTCGGAACTGAATCAGCGGTGCTGTCGGCGCAAGGCGGCACTCAGGGCGGCTCTATCGCCATCGTCGGCGGCAGCGGCAGTAATACGCCCTTCATCCTGACCGCTCGTGCGCTTTCGGCCGACGTCGCCTTCACGCAAGCAAACACGACGCTGGACGGTGTCCCCTTCCAGGGCCCGTTGATCGCGCAGATGCGGACCATAGTGGACGGCGTCACCGCGCCCAGCACGCAGCCCGCGCCGTCCCCCTATGGCGTGGTCATGGGACAGTATTGCCCCGTGGTGCGGCCGGACGGTTCCTGCGAAAGGGAAGAGGCGACGACGCCGAACGAAGCGATCGCCGCTCGCGGCAACGCCTATCTCGGCGATCTGCTCTATCGCCGGTAGCGCCTCCCGCGACCTCTTCTGGCGGCACGGCACGAAGACCGTGCCATCTTCTGGTATCATGACGCGTTCACCGCTGGGAGCGACGCCATGACGCTCGACCTCAAGAAGCGCTTTCCCTATCGTCCGCTCGCTTTCTTTCCTTCGCCGCTGCACAAGCTGGAGCGGCTCTCGCGCGAGCTTGGGGTCGAGGTTTGGGCCAAGCGCGACGATGTGTCCTCGGGGCTCGCCTTTGGCGGCAACAAAATCCGCAAGCTCGAGTTCCTGGCCGCCGATGCGCTCGCGCAGGGCTGCGACACGCTGGTATCGATCGGCAACATTCAATCGAACCACACGCGCCAAGTGGCGGCCGTCGCCGCGGTCCTCGGGCTTCAGTGCCGCCTGGTGCAGGAAACTTGGACCCGATGGGACGACCCCGTCTATGACAAGGTCGGGAATATTCTGCTGTCGCGCCTGATGGGTGCCACCGCCGTGCTCGAAGGCGAAGGCTATTCCACCGCGACCAAGGAAACCTGGGAGCACGCACTGGCGGAGGTGCGGCGCGCCGGCGGAAAGCCCTACCCGATTCCTGCCGGCGCCTCGGATCATCCCTTGGGCGGCCTCGGCTACGCGCATTTCGCGGATGAGCTCGCGTTGCAGGAGGAAGAGCGCGGCGTCTTTTTCGATACCGTCGTGACCGCGACTTGCACCGGCTCGACGCAGGCGGGGATGATCGTCGGCTTCCTGGCGCAACCGCGCGAACGGCGCCTGATCGGCATCGACACCGCGGGCGACGCCGCCATGACGCGGCGCGCCGTCACCAAGATCGCACGCGCGACCGCCGAACTCGTGGGACTGAGACGCGAAATCCGCGACGCGCATGTGGTGATCGACCCGCGTTTCTCGGGGCCCGACTACGGATTGCCCGACGCGGAAACCATTGCCGCCATCCGTCTCGCCGCGCGTCTTGAAGGGATGCTGACCGATCCGGTCTATGAAGGAAAATCCATGGCCGGGCTCATTGCCATGGCGCGCTCCGGCGAAATCGCGCGCGGAAGCAAGGTCCTTTACGTGCACCTGGGCGGCGCCCCGGTCTTGAGCGCCTACCACAAGGCCTTCGACTAGCAGCGATGGCGGGTTTCACCCGCCCTACCGCAACGGAACGATTAAAGGGGTCTCGTAGGGCGGGTAAGCGCAGCGCAACCCGCCTTGCCGGTGCGCCGCGATGGCGGGTTTCACCCGCCCCACCTCAACGGAACGATTAAAGGGGTCTCGTGGGGCGGGTAAGCGCAGCGCAACCCGCCTTGCCGGAGCGCCGCGATGGCGGGTTTCACCCGCCCTACCGCAACGGAACGATTAAAGGGGTCTCGTCGGGCGGGTAAGCGCAGCGCAACCCGCCTTGCCGGTGCGCCGCGATGGCGGGTTTCACCCGCCCTACCTACGGGGACGATCCCGATCGAAGCGTCGGTCTTGCAGGGCCGTATGGGTCAGTCCGATACTGAAACTTGGGATATGAAGAGGTGGACGATGCGTGGTCATCATGACATGGGCGGTCTCCCCGCAGGCGCGGTTCAGCCCACGGAGCACGACTATGCGCATTGGGAAAAGCGTGTCGATGCGTTGACGAGCTTGCTCCGGCGGCGGAACCTGCTGCGGGTTGACGAATTGCGCCGCCACATCGAGAGCCTCGGTCCCGAGGCCTACGACAAGATGAGCTATTACGAGCGCTGGATCGCGGCCATCACCGCAACCCTGCTGGAGCGCGGCGCGATCACCGCGGACGAGCTCGGCCGCAAGATGGAAGCGGTGAAGCACCGGGGAGGTGCTGGGTGAGCGAACCCGACGCAATCGAGCCGCGCTTTCACCCCGGCGATTCCGTGAGCGTGCGGTTCGCCGATCCGCCCGGACACATCCGCACCCCCTGGTACGTTCGCGGCCAATGCGGCGTGATCGAGCGGCTCTGCGGGCGCTATGGCAATCCCGAGGAACTCGCTTTCAATCGTACGGGCCTGCCGCGCCAGCCGCTCTATCGCGTGCGCTTTTTTCAGCGCGAACTCTGGCCCGACTATCGCGGCGGCGCGCAGGACACGGTCGAAGTCGAGATCTATCAACATTGGCTCGAGCCGGGAGGCCCGTCATGAGCAAGCACGAGCATCATCATGAGCACGAACATCCACACCGCCATCCGCCGCGCCCGGACAGCGATGACACGCTTGGCTATTACCAGGTGATGGAAATCGCGGTGCGCGAGCTGCTGATCGAGAAGGGTATCTTTACCGCCGATGACGTTCGGCGCGCGATCGAGGCGACGGACGCGAACACCCCGGCGCAGGGCGCGCGCATCGTCGCGCACGCCTGGGGCGATCCCGCCTATAAGGCGCGTCTTCTCGCCGATCCCGACACCGCCATCGAGGAGGTCGGCGTCAAGCGCGGTGCCTACAAGCTGATCGTGGTCGAGAACACGCCGAAGCTGCACAACCTCGTGGTCTGCACGCTCTGCTCCTGTTATCCGCGCTTCGTCCTGGGGCTGCCGCCCGATTGGTACAAGAGCCGCGCCTATCGAAGCCGGGCGGTACGCGAGCCGCGCGCGGTGCTGCGTGAATTCGGCACCGAGATTCCGGACCACGTCGAGGTGCGCGTGCATGATTCGACCGCCGACATGCGCTATTTGGTGCTGCCGGAGCGGCCGCCCGGCAGCGAAGACATGAGCGAGGCGGCGCTCGCGGAACTGGTGACGCGCGACAGCATGATCGGCGTCGCGCGCGCCCGCATACCGAATGCGCGAAAGTCGCCATGACCGCCGCCGTGAAACCCGACGCCATCGCTGGGCATGCGATCCCGCCCGATCTGCTGCAGCACATAAAGGACGCGAGCAGCAAAACCGGCGTCGATTTCTCGTTCCTGGTGGCGCAGGCTGCACTGGAAAGCGGCTTCGAGAGCGGGGCCGCATCGCATCGTTCGACCGCGCAGGGGCTGTTTCAGTTCACCAGCCAAACTTGGCTCGAGATGATGCGCGACCATGGCGCGAGCTATGGCCATGGCGATCTCGCGCGGCAGATCGTGCCGCAGGCGAATGGCCGCCTCGGCGTCGCCGACAAGGCGGCCGAGAAGCGAATCCTCGATTTGCGCGGGGATCCCGCGCTTGCCTCCTATCTGGCGGCGGAACTTGCCAAGGGCAACAGCCGGCAGATCGAGCACGCGCTCGGACGCAAGGCAAGCGCCGCCGATATCCGGCTCTCGCTGCTGCTGGGTCCGACCGGCGCGATCCGCTTCCTGCGCGCGCACCAGAGCGGCGGCACGGCCGTGGCGGCGGAATTGGCGCCGCAAGCGGCGAAGCAAAACCCGACGATCTTCTATGGCGAAGGCCACACACCGAAGTCGGTTGCCGCGGTTTATCGGCGGATCGAGGAGCAGATCGCGGGCCCGATCCGGCAAGCGTCGGCGATCGCGCGAAGCGGCGAACATCGGACGCAGGTGGCGTCGCTCGACGTGCCGCTCCGCCCCGGCAGCGGTCTTGAAACGCGGCTGCAGCGAAGGAAGGGGTGATCACGCCACCTGGGGCAGCTCGTGGCGGTGGCGCGGACGTTCGTAGCGCCAGACCGAGGCCGGCGGCAGATTGGCCCAGATACGCGCGGTAATCCGGCCTTTGAGGCCGAGCCGCTCGCGCGCGAGCGGCGATGTCAGGCCGTAAGTGAACTGCACGAGGGGCCGCCCTTCGCCCAGCAACGCAAAGCTCTCGGCGACGATACGCAGGCAGGTCCGCCGCGGCATGGAGATCAGCGGCAGGCACGAGACGATCGCGGCCGCCTTGCGGACGCCGAGCGGCGCCAGCAGCCGGCGCAGTGTACGCGCGTCGCCCCTCACCACGCGGACCGACGGGAAACGCTGCTGGAGGATGCGAAACAGGCGCTCGTCGCGCTCCACCACCACCAGCCGCTCGGGCGCGATGCCCGCTTCCAGCAGAGCGCGGGTGACGCTGCCGGTACCGCCACCCAGCTCGATTACCGGATCGGTGCCGAGGGCCGTCACCTGGCGCGCCATCGCACGGCCGAGCTGGCGGCTTGAGGGCGCGATGGCGCCGATCCGCGTGGGCTCTCTGAGCCAGCGCAGGAAGAACAGTGCGGTTTCCCTGTCGTCTTCATCGAGCAGAACCAGCCGCCTTCGGTGGCCGGCGTCGCGCTCGGGCGCCGCGGTGTCTCGCCGCACGCGCACCCCTTCAACAGACTTCATCTGAACATTTCCCCAGCTTCCGCAATCCGTCCGAAAATGGTGCTGCTTGAACGGCTCAGCAACGGGCTGACACGAAAGGTCGCGGCGAGGGTAATGGAAAACGCTCGCTTTTTCCAATCTTGGCCCGGGTAGCACCGAAAAATTCCTGTGGGCTCAGCGGATTACCCCTTGGCGCCGCACCCCGACGCGCCCCATTTATTCTTAACCTGGCCCTACGTGAGTTTTGTGCGGCATTTGGATTTGAAGTTCCTCTCCGAACGTGCGATCGGGATTGGAGGAACCGCAAATCCGCCACTCTAGAAGGCCGGACCGTTTTTGGGAGGGACGCCATGCCGCTTCGCGCCGAAGAGCAAAAGCGGGAGCGCATCGACGGCGTGCTCGGCCGCGCAGGCCAGCGTTTCGCGGCCGAGCGGGCGGAGCCGATCCGGCGCTTCATCCGGCAATTCTATGACCACGTGCCGCCGGAGGACGTGCTGCAGCGCGGAACCGACGATCTCTACGGCGCTGCGCTCTCGCTCTGGCACTTTGCGCAAGAGCGCAAGCCTGGAACACCGAAGCTGCGCGCCTTCAACCCGCGTGCCGAGGAGGAGGGTTGGCGTGTCGGCCGGACGGTGGTCGAGATCGTCAATGACGACATGCCCTTCCTGGTGGATTCGGTAACGGCTGCGCTCAACGGTCTCGACCTCACCGTGCATTTGGTCATCCACCCGATCATCTGCGTGCGGCGTGATGCCAAGGGCAAGCTGATCGAGCTACTGCCGGTCGAGGGCGGCAATGGCGCGCCCAGCGAATCGGTGATGCATGTGGAGGTGAGCGAGCAGAGCGATCCGAAACGCCTCGCCGAGATCGTACGCACGGTCGAGCACGTGTTGGGCGACGTGCGCGCGGCGGTTGAGGGCTGGCAGCCCATGCTGGAGGCGCTGCAACGAGCGGCCGCGGCGCTCACTCCCGAGGCCAAGCTGCCGCTTCCGACGGACGACGTGCGCGAGGCGGCGGAGTTCCTGGCTTGGCTCGCCGACGACCATTTCACCTTCCTGGGATATCGAGAATACCGCTTCGACGTTGCGGACGGCGCGATCGGCATCGTGCCCGGAAGCGGCCTCGGGATTCTTGCCCAAGAGACCTATCTGGTGTTCGATGGTCTGCGCAACTTCAAGGCGCTGCCGGCGGAAGTGCAGGCCTATTTGCGGCAGCCGCGCGCGCTGCTGATCGCCAAGACCAATCAGCGCGCGACCGTTCACCGCTCGGCGCACATGGATGCAATTGGCGTGCGGATCTTCGATGCCGCGGGGCACGTGATCGGCGAACGGATTTTCGTCGGACTCTTTACCTCGCTTGCCTACGGTCGGAGCTCGCGCAGCATTCCGCTGCTTCGCCGGAAGGTGGCGCGCGTGCTGGAGCGCGCCGGCTTCCCGCCGCAGAGCCACGACGCCAAGGCGCTGCAACACATCCTCGACACGTTTCCGCGCGACGAGCTGTTCCAGATCTCCGAAGACGAGCTCTTCGACATGGCGCTCGGCATTCTCAATCTGCAGGAGCGTCAGCGCATCGCGCTGTTCGTGCGCCGCGATTCCTTCGGCCGTTTCGTCTCCTGCCTCGTTTACGTGCCGCGCGACCGCTACAACACCGAGCTGCGCCGACGATTCGCCGCGATTCTCGAAGCGGCATTTCATGGCACGGTGGACAATTTCTTCACCCAAGTGGACGAATCGGTGCTGGCGCGGGTGCACTATGTGATCAGCACGACGCGGGGTGCCAAGGCCGATGTCGACGTAGCCGCCGTCGAGCGGCGCCTCGCCGAAGCCGGGCGGAGCTGGGAGGACCGGCTCTCCGCGGCGCTGGTGGAAGCGAAGGGCGAGGCCCATGGCCTGACGCTGATGAACCGCTACGGGGCGGCGTTTCCGACGGCTTATCGCGAGCGCTTCTCGGCCGCGGCGGCGTGCGCCGACATCGCGCAGATCGAGGCGGTTCGCGGCGGGACGACAGCGCTCGCGCTCAATCTCTATAAGCCGCTCGAAGCGGAGCCCAACGAGCTTGGCTGCAAGGTCTATCGCGCTCGCAAACCGATACCGCTCTCCGACGTGCTGCCGATGCTGGAAAATCTGGGCCTCAAAGTGCTGAGCGAAGAGCCGTACCGGATCGGACCCGCGGGCGATCCCCACCCCGTCTACATGCAGGATTTCGCGCTGATCGCGCGCCAGGGCGGCATCGACGTCTCTGCGGTCCGTCCGCGCTTCGAGGAAGCGTTCGCGCGGCTCTGGGCCGGCGAGATGGAGAATGACGGCTTCAATCGGCTCATTCTCGGGGCCGGGCTCGATTGGCGCCAGGTGACGGTGCTGCGTCTTTACACCAAGGTCCTGCGCCAGGCCGGAAGCACCTTTAGCCAAGCCTATATGGAAGACACGCTCGCGGCGCATCCGGAGATCGCGGCCAAGCTCGCTCGAATGTTCGAACGGCGCTTCGACCCCGCCAATGCCGGAGGAGCAGCCGGCGCCAGCGACGCGATCGCCGGCGAGATCGAGAGCGACCTCGACGCGGTGGTCAATCTCGATGAAGACCGCATCCTCAGGAGCTACTTGACCCTGGTGCGCAAGAGCCTGCGCACCAACTATTTCCAACGCGGCGCTAGCGGCGCCGCCAAGCCCTATCTTGCGGTCAAGCTCGCTTCTCACGATATCGATATGCTGCCGCTGCCGCGGCCGCTCTATGAAATCTACGTCTATGCGCCGCGCATGGAGGGCCTGCACATGCGCGGCGGCAAGATCGCGCGCGGCGGCATCCGCTGGTCCGATCGGCGTGAGGATTTCCGCACGGAAATCCTGGGCCTCATGAAGGCGCAGATGGTGAAAAACGCCGTCATCGTACCGGTGGGCTCCAAGGGCGGCTTCGTGGTGAAACGCCCGCCGCCGGCCTCGGCCGGACGCGACGCGCTCATGACCGAGGTCGTCGAATGCTATAAGACGCTCATGCGCGGCCTGCTCGATCTCACCGACAATATTGTCAGCGACAAGATCGTGCCGCCCGCCGATGTGGTCCGTCACGACGACGACGACCCCTATCTCGTGGTCGCCGCCGACAAGGGCACCGCGACCTTCTCCGACATCGCCAACGGCGTTGCCGAGGAGTACGGCTTCTGGCTCGGCGACGCCTTTGCGTCCGGCGGCTCCCAGGGCTACGACCACAAGACGCTGGGCATCACCGCGCGCGGCGCTTGGGAAACCGTGAAGCGCCATTTCCGCGAACTGGGCACCGACATTCAATCGACCGATTTCACGGTGGTGGGAGTCGGCGACATGTCCGGCGACGTGTTCGGCAACGGGATGCTCCGTTCAGAGCACATCAAGCTGATCGGCGCCTTCGACCACCGCCACCTCTTCCTCGACCCCGATCCCGACCCCGAGGCGAGCTTCCGCGAGCGCAAGCGCCTGTTCGATCTCCCGCGCTCGAGCTGGGCCGACTACGACAAGAAGCTGATCTCTCGGGGCGGCGGTGTTTTCGAGCGGAACCGAAAATCGATTCCGCTATCGCCCGAGCTCCGCCGCCGCCTCGGGCTCGCCGCCGACGCCGCCTCGCCCGCCGAAGTGATCCAGGCGCTGCTCCGCGCCGAGATCGACCTCCTGTGGTTCGGCGGCATCGGCACTTACGTGAAAGCGAGCGAGGAGAGCCACGCGGACGTCGGCGACCGCGCCAACGACCCGCTGCGCGTCGACGCCACGGAAATCCGCGCGCGCGTCGTCGGCGAGGGCGCCAATCTGGGCGTCACTCAGCTCGGCCGCGTCGAGTACGCACTGATGGGCGGGCACGTCAACACCGACGCGATCGACAATTCGGCGGGGGTCGACACCTCCGATCACGAGGTGAACCTCAAGATCCTGCTGAACGCCGCGGTCACGTCGGGCGATCTCACCATGAAGCAGCGCAACAAGGCGCTGAGCGACGTGGCCGACGACGTGGCGGCGCTCGTGCTCGCCGACAACTACTTGCAGGGCCTGGCGCTCACCCTCGCGCAATTGCAGGCGGCCGAGCGGCTCGATGCCGAGGCGCGGCTGATGCGCGGCCTGGAGAAGGCCGGGAAGCTCAACCGCGAGGTCGAGTTCCTGCCCGACGACGAGGAGCTGGCGCAGCGCGCGGTGCGGCAGCTGGGCTTGGTCCGGCCCGAGCATGCCGTGCTCATGGCCTACGTCAAAAATACGCTGGCGCATGAATTGGCGGCCAGCGACTTCGCCGACGACCCGCAGCTCGAGGACGACTTGCTCGCCTATTTCCCGAAGGCACTGGTCGAACGCTTCGCACCGCAGATCGAGGCGCATCGGCTGCGCCGCGAGATCATCGCGACGTCGGCCGCAAACGAAGTGGTGAACCGCTGCGGCATTTCCTTCGTTGCGGAAATCGCCGAACGAACCGGGCGCAACCACGGCGACGTGGCGCGCGCCTATTCGATCGTGCGCGGGGTCTTCGACCTCGACGCGATCTGGCGCGAAGTGAACGCCCTCGACAATATCGCTCCGGCGGCGATCCAGGCCGAGATGCTGTTGGGCTCGAACCGCCTGGTCGAGCGCGCCACGTGCTGGTTCCTGCGTGGCGCCGGCACGCTCGACATCGCCGAGCGAACCAAGGCGTTT
The DNA here is from genome assembly GCA_035517495.1 of Allostellaceae bacterium. Classification (GTDB taxonomy): domain Bacteria; phylum Pseudomonadota; class Alphaproteobacteria; order ATCC43930; family CGMCC-115725; genus DASZHJ01. The sequence continues at coordinate 23,879 of DATIYT010000064.1, forward strand.
CGGCCGGGCGTGCAGGCCTTGAGCGAGCATCTGAGCGAGGTGCTGCCTGAATCGCAACGCACGGAGCTCGCGCGCCGCACCGGGCGCTGGAGCGACGAGCGCGTGCCGGAACCCCTGGCCGAGCGAGTCGCCAAGCTCGACTTCCTCGCCTCGGCGCCCGATATCGTCAAGCTCGCCCTCGACTCAAAGCGCGACGTGCTGGAGATCGCGCGCGGCTTTTATGGGCTGGGAGCGCACTTCCGCCTCGATCTGCTGCGCCTTGCCGCGCGGAAGGTGAGCGCCGCCACGCAATGGCAGAAGCTCGCGATCGGAGCCATCGTCGAGGATTTCTATGGCCACCAGGCCGAGCTGACCGCGCGTTCGGTCAAAGGCAGTGCCGCCGAGTTTGAAGCCTGGCTTGCGGCGCGCAGCGGCGAGCTCGCTCACCTCGACGCACTCGTCGCCGAGCTGGTGAAGTCGCCGAGCCCGGACCTAGCCATGCTGACGGTCGCGAACCGGCAGTTCCGAGCGCTTGTCGCGGGGTAGGAGCTAGCCCTTACCCCCGCAGCGCAATGCCTCGGGGAAGCCGCGAGGCGGCCTCAGCGGGGTTCGCTCGAGTTGAAAGCTGGAGCGACGCTGGTCTCGATACCACCTAATTGCAATTGAGCCCGACACTTCGAGCGGGCAGCCTGTGCCGTCAGGAGGGCGCAGGGCGTCTAGGTGGCGAGGTCTGATGCGGCGTTTCCAGGATCGGGATTTCGCGACGCTGAACTTTCAAAAGAAACTCGGCCGCCCTCCCAATTTGGATAACGAGAAGGCCGCCCACCAGATTTCGCGCGACCGCCCGCCGATCCTGATGCGGCGTTTCCAGGAACGCGAACTCCTGGTGCGGAAGTTCACAAGGAAATTCGGCCGCCCGCCCAATTTGAATAACCCGACTACATTCAACGAGAAGGTCGCTTATAAGATTTTGCACGACCGCCGGCCGATCCTGACGCGCCTCCAGGACAAGCTGCAAGCGCGCGACTACGTCGCGCAGCAGATCGGCGCGGAATATCTGAGCGAGGTTTACCAAGTCCACCAGTCGCCCCACGAGATCGATTGGGGGAAGCTGCCGCGGCGCTTCGTGATCAAAATGAACCACGGATGTGGGATGAACATTTTCGTCACGGACTTCGTCGCGGACATTTCCAGATCCTGGGTGAGCCGGATCGAGTCCATCCTGAACCGCTGGCGCGCCATGAATTGGTACGAATCCGACCTTGAATGGGCCTACCTCGACATACGACCCGCGATCTTCGTGGAGGAAATGCTGAGGGAGCCCGACGATACCATCGCGCTCGACTGGAAATTCTGGGTCTTCGACGGTCGCGTTGAGTACGTGTCGGTCAGCACCGACCAGCTCACCCTGCGAAAAGTCAACTATTATGACCGAAACCTCACGCGGCAGACGCTCAACCGCCACCGTCCGAACATTCCGATCGAACCGAGGTTTCCGGACAACATCGACCTTATGTTCTCGCTGGCGGAGCGGCTCGGCCGCGATTTGGACTTTGTTCGGGTCGACATGTACAACGTCGGCGGTCGGATCGTGTTTGGCGAGTTCTGCCACTATCCCGATGCCGGCTTAGTCCCGTTCGACCCGCCGGAATACGATCAGGTTTTCGGCAGCAAATGGCATTGGCCGCCCGATTATGGTCAGGCGAGCCGGCGATAACGATTAAGAGTGAGCGACCGTCCGCCCGGATTTGCCACCCTGCGAGGGCGGGCCTATATCTTGGCCGACCCATGAGCGCCGCCGACACCATCGCCGCCCGCAGGAACCTGGTGGGCCTCGACCGCGCCGAGCTTGCCGCCGAGATGGCGGCGTTCGGCGCCGAGCCCTTCCGCGCGCGTCAGCTCTGGCATTGGATCTACCACCGCGGCGCCACCTCTTTCGACCAGATGACCTCGCTCTCGAAGGCCTTCCGCGCGTCGCTTGCGGAGCGTTACGAGATCGCGCGTCCGGCGGTCTCGCGTGCGTTGCAATCGAGCGACGGGACGCGCAAGTGGCTGTTGCGCTTCGGCGACGGCCAGGAAGTCGAGTGCGTGCACATCCCGGAATCGGACCGCGGCGCGCTCTGCGTCTCCTCGCAAGTGGGATGCACTCTCACCTGCAAATTCTGCCACACCGGGACGCAGCGGCTGGTCCGCAACTTGGAAGCGGCGGAGATCGTGGGCCAGGTGATGATCGCGCGCGACGCGCTCGGCGAGTGGCCCTCGCCCGCGGAGGACCGCCAGCTCACCAACATCGTGATGATGGGAATGGGCGAGCCGCTCTACAATTTCGATAACGTCGCCAAGGCGCTCAAGATCGTGATGGACCACGAGGGTCTCTCCATCTCGCGGCGCAAGATCACTCTCTCGACCGCGGGTGTCGTGCCGATGATCCGTCGCTGCGGCGCCGAGTTGGGCGTCAATCTCGCGATCTCGCTGCACGCGGTGCGCGACGAGCTGCGCGACCACCTGGTCCCGCTCAACAGGAAATATCCGATCGCGGAGCTATTGGAGGCCTGCCGCTCCTATCCCGGCTCCAGCAACGCGCGGCGCATTACCTTCGAATACGTGATGCTCAAGGGCGTGAACGACACGCCGGCGGATGCGCGCGAGCTGGTGCGACTTCTCGCGGGGATTCCCGCCAAGGTCAATCTGATCCCGTTCAACCCCTGGCCCGGTGCACCCTTCGAGCGTTCGAGCGAGGCCTCGATCCAGGCCTTCGCCGAGATCGTCAACACCGCCGGATATTCCTCCCCCGTGCGAACGCCGCGCGGCGAGGACATCATGGCGGCCTGCGGTCAGCTCAAGTCGGCAAGCGTGAAGCTGCGCCGGAGCGGCGTGCCGAAGGCGGCCCAAGCGGGCGTGGCGTAGCCTCTGCGCAAAATCGTCGTTGAGGGGTGGCAAGGCAATCCGGCTTGGTAGTGAAATATTCGAGTGCAGGATCGCATGTCCTCGCGAAAATTTCACCGCATGCGGTCCTGCGAGGCATCCTATCTTGAGGGGGATGGGCAGAACGAGGAGCCGAGCCATGATTGAGCCGCACCGACCGCACCTCCGCCTTCCGCTCCTCTTGTGCTTGCTTTTGTTTGCCTCGTTCCCGACACGCGCCGATGAGGCCGTGGTCGTGGGTTATCACAACACGCCCGACCGCAGCGGCCGCTATGTGATGCCGGGACTCACCGCCGAGCGCGCCCGCGGCATTCACCTCGACGCCGGCTTCAACGGCGACATTGCGGGTCACGTTTACGCTCAGCCGATCTATTGGCGCCCGGCCGGCGCCACCAAAGGCGTTCTGATCGTCGCGACCGAAGACGATACCGTCTATGCGCTCGACGCCGACAGCGGCGCCACGCTTTGGCGCACGGAACTGGGCAAACCCGTGCCGCGCTCGTCGCTGCGGTGCGGCAACATCAATCCGCTGGGGATCACCGGCACCCCCGCGATCGACGCGCGGCGCGAAACCGCCTACTTCGATGCCATGGTCGCGGTGCAGGACCGGCCACAGCACTTGATCTTTGCGCTCGCCCTGCGCGACGGGTCGATTCGCCAGGGCTGGCCCCTCAACGTCACCGACGCGCTGGCGCGCCAGGGCCTTCGCTTCAATGCGCGCGACCAGAACGAACGCGGCGCGGTCACGATCGCGGGCGATCGCCTCTTTGTTCCCTTTGGCGGACACTGGGGCGATTGTGGCGACTATCACGGCTGGGTCGTGGGCGTGGCGCTCGATCATCCCGAGGACATAATCGCCTGGACGACCCGGGCCCAGGGCGGCGGTATCTGGGCGCCCGGCGGTATCGTGACCGACGGACGTTCGCTCTTCATCGCCACGGGCAACACCATGAGCGCCAAGGTTTGGTCGGATGGCGAGGCGGCATTCCGCCTGGGCCTCGACCTCAAGCGTTTCGAGCGGCCGAGCGATTATTTCGCGCCCAGCGATTGGCAGGCGCTCGACGACGCCGATCTCGACCTCGGCGGCAGCAATCCGATGCTGCTGGACGTGCCGAGCGGCGGCGAGACGAGGCCGCTGTTGCTGGCGCTCGGCAAGGATGGCAAGGCCTATCTGCTCGACCGCAACAATCTCGGCGGCATCGGTGGCGCACTCGCGGTCGAGACCGTGTCGACGGAATCGATCCGCACGGCGCCGGCGGCGTTTCGATCGGGCAACGCCGTCATGGTGGCCTTTCAAGGGCGCGGGGCGGCCTGCCCGTCCGCGGCGAGAGGCCCCGGTCTCACCGTGCTCAAGATCGTCGCCGAACCCAAGCCCGAGATCACGACACTTTGGTGCGGTTCGCTTCGCGGCGCGGGCTCGGCGATCGCGACGGTGTCAGATGCGAATGGCGCCGATCCCATCGTGTGGATCACCGGCGCCGAGGGCGACAACCGCCTGCACGGCTTCAAGGGCGAGACCGGCGAGGAATTGAGCGCAAGCGGCGCGGCTGGGATGGCGGGGCTGCGCCATTTCGGCACCATTCTCGCCGTCAACAATCGCCTCTATGTTGCCGCCGACGGTCGCGTTTACGCCTTCGCGTTCTGAGGCGCGCTCCTGGTTCGCGTCTCACCTGCCGGCGACACTTGCCCGAGGTAGGAAGCGCACTCGGAAATACTCGTGGATTCGTGCTCATGACTGTCCGCACGAACCATGCTAGCGTACCCACGACGAGCGCGGTCGGGCACTCGGCAAGACCCTTCATATGCCGCGACAATTTTCGATGGCTGGTCATGCTGCCTGAGATCAAGCGCGTCGAGCGACCTTTGTCGGATCGTGATACCGCCGCCGCACCCGCTCGCGATGCCGAGCGACGGCAGCTCACACTGATGTTTTGTGATCTGGTGAATTCGGTGTCGCTGTCGACCCGGCTTGACCCCGAAGACCTCAGCGATGTCATCGGCGGCTACCAGCGGGCCTGCATGGAGCCAATAAGCCGATACGGCGGCCATGTGGCCAGATTCGTCGGCGACGGAATTCTCGTTTTTTTCGGGTATCCCGTGGCGCATGAAGATGATCCTGAAAGGGCAATTCATGCGGGACTCGAAATTATCGAGGCTGTCGGCAGGCTGAACCAAAGCCTCAAGCAACTCGGAGACTTCGTACTGCGGGTACGGATAGGCATCGCAACGGGCCTGGTGGTCGTTGGCGATATCACTTCGCCCAACATGGAGGAGAAGGATGCCGTCGTCGGTCAGGCATCCAATCTCGCCGCTCGACTGCAGGAACTTGCATCGCCGAATACAGTCGTGGTTTCGCCTGTTACACGGGAACTCGCGGCGGAACGATTTGAGTATCGCGACTTGGGCTCCAAGGCGCTCAAGGGCTTTGACAAGCCAATTTCCGTATACGAGGTGACCGCAGAGAGAAGGGTCAGTCGCTTCGAGGCCCGGAGCGCGACGCTAACTCCCTTCGTGGGTCGCGATAAAGAGGTTGCGGGCTTGCTCCAATCCTGGACGCGCGCCGCTTCGGGCAATGGTCAAGTCGTGTTCCTTTCGGGCGAGGCCGGCATTGGGAAGTCGCGGATATTGGCCGAAGCGCGCGCACGAATCGCAGCGACGGGCCATGCTCGCGGAGTTGGACCTGCAGTTACGTTTCAGTGCTCGCCGCATCACGAGAATGCACCATTCTATCCGATCATCCGCGGGCTGGAGCTGTTGGCGAACTTCCTTCCTGCGGATACGAGCTCGGAAAAAATAAACAAGCTGCGCGGCTTTCTCGAAGGAGCGGATCCAACCGCTCTGGCGCTTCTGGCGGACCTTCTGGGCATTTCGCCGGAAGCGGAATCGCCAATTCTCGCGATCAGTCCCACGGAAAGGCGGCATCTGACGATCAGGGCGCTGAAGGAATGGTGCGCGTCCCGCGCGGCTCGCGACACTCTGCTGCTTTATTTTGAAGACGTTCAGTGGATTGACCCGACATCCAAGCTTCTTCTCAAGCAGCTCATCGATTGGGCGCAAACAGCCGGTGTTCTGATGGTGATAACCCTTCGCACCAGCGCGGAGCACACGAGCGAAAATACTCGGAGAGACTTTGGTCTCTTGGATAACGGCACGGACGCCAAGTCGCATATTAAGTTTCTCCACATCGAAGAACTCACGGATGAGGAAACGCATCGCCTTATGATTACCGTGGCGCAGGGCAATGCGATCTCGCCGACCGAACGCGACATCCTGGCGAAGCGAACAGAGGGCGTTCCTTTGTTCATCGAGGAACTAACGAGAGCGTTCCTCAAGGTTCGGGAAGTTCGGGAGGACAAGCAGCGAGCGGCCTTGTTTGTTCCCGAGACCATCAGCGACGCGCTCATGGCGCAACTGGATCACCTGGGGCGAGCGAAGGAGATCGCCCAGTACGCATCGGTGATAGGGCACGAATTTTCGCTGGATTTGCTGGCTCGCATTGTTCTGAGGTCTACGGATGATTTGCTGCCCGATCTGAACCTACTTCTGGACTCGAACCACGTCATCGCAAAATCATCGGATATGTACGTCTTCAAGCACGCTTTGGTGCGGGATAGCGCCTACGAGTCCTTGCTGAAGAAGAGGCGCAAGGAGATCCATCTCAGGATCGCGAAGGAGCTGACGCAGCGGGCTTCGGACGTCACGGACGATCTGATTGCGCAGCACTACGCACAGGGCGAGGCCCATAGCGAAGCGATCGTGTTTTGGCAAAGGGGCGCCAGGAGCGCCATCGCAAGATCGGCGCACGAAGAAGCCATGGCGATGCTCGAGGCCGCCATGGAGCATCTCCCGTACCTCCGTGGTTCAGCATCGCTTGCCCTGGAATTGGACGTGGTCTTATCCCAGGCGATGGCGCTGCGTTCGAAGCGCGGCTATTCGGCGCCAGAGGTCGAGGCTCGATTGATCCGAGCAAGGGAACTTTGCCGGCAATGCGCCGACAGCAGCAACAGGTTCAACGTTGAGTGGGGACTATTTCAGTGCAACATCGTCAAGGGCCGTATTCGGGCCGCCGACGAGATCGCCGATAATCTTCTTGAGCACGCCGCAAGCCATCCCGACCGACCGTTTGCCGACGGGCATCTCGCGCTTGGAATGGCGGCATTTCATTTGGGTCATTTTCAAAGCGCGATGAAACATTTCGAGCAAGGCGTGAATTTGAGCCGGCCTGACGTGGACAAACCGCATTTCTTCACGCACGGTCAGAATCCCGGCATTTTCTGTCTTTCATATCTGGCGAGAACGGAAGGTTTTCTCGGTTTTCCGGACCGCGCAAGGAAGACAATTCAGCGTGGTCTGACAATCGCGAGAGCTCGCTCAGTGGATCCAGGTCATGTCTACACTTACGTAAACGCGCTCACTTTTGCGGTGCGGACCTACCAACTCTTTGGCGATCCTGCCTTGGAAAAGCAACTTGCGGATGAGATTGTCGGTATCTCGAAGCGCAATCACTACGCCTACTACGAGGCCTTGGGCATCTGTCATCTTGGTTGGGCGATGGGTGCTGAAGGATATCTTTCTGAGGGCATAGACAAAATGCACGCCGGAATTGCGGCCCTGGAAAGAACGGACGTAGCGCTGGCGCTGCCCGCTTTTTACACCTATCTCTCTCAGTTGTATTTGCGCGCGGACCGGCTAGACAAGGCGAGCCAAGCTCTCGAAAATGCGGTTGCTCGGCGCCACGCCGAAATCCGCGCCTGGGATGCCGAAATTCATCGGGTACGCGGCGAAGTTCTGGCATCGCGTGCGCCTGCGGACCTTGAAGGGGCGGAGTCCGCATACCGTTCCAGTTTAAGCATCGCCCAACAACAGAGCGCACGCTGGTTGGGTCTCAAGGCATCGCTAAGCCTCTCGCGCCTGTTGCAGCGCACGAACCGTCAAAGAGAGGCGTCCGAGGTGCTGGAGGGATGTTTAGGCTCGATATCCGAGGGCTTCGACACCCCTGAGATGCGCGCGGCTCATTCGGCGATGAGGGAGTTGTCGGACTAGCCCTCGTGCTCGACCAGCACAACAGTCGACTAATGTTCGAGTACCAGAACGCATAACAAGGGAGATTGCCATGGGGTCGGATGTCGTTCAGGGCGTGCCTGTTCTGAAGGGACCGGTTCCACATTGCTTGGAACGGGTTTCGAAGGGAAAGGGAGCGCGCGCTCGTCTACAGCAATTGGCCGCCGCGGTTCAAGCAATTGCGCCGCAGTATCGCGGCCTGGAGAATGTGCTCGACGAGAATCTGTTGATCTACGTGTTCAACGAGAAGCAGAGAAAGGTCATCACCGAGCACCTGAGAAGAAATTGGTTCGACGACAACTCGCCGGACGCCTTCTTCCCGGGTCAGCCCGTCGCGTCGATCTATGCCAAGGGCCTCCTCAAAGCGCTGGAGTTATCCTTGAGCGGGCGGCGAGTGATCCCAATAAAGTGCTGGTGGATCGTCGATTGCGTCGTCGTGACCTTGCTGACGTTGGCCGAAGTGCAGAAGCGTGGTCCGTCCAATACTCCCATTACACTGATCATTCTTACGCCGAGACCCAACAAGATCGCGACGCGCAAGGTCAGAGCGATATTGGGCAATGAGGGCAAGGCGTGGGTCAGTCGATCGAGCGATGGACGGATCACTACAACGCAGGTGCGGTGATCCGAGACGCCGAGTGGGGGCTCCTATCGCTGATTTAGTGGACGCAGCCGGCGGCCGGCGGGAGCGTGGCTCATAAAATCTTCAGCACCGCCTCCGGCGGACGGCCCAAGGCGGCGCGGGTACCGCTGACGACGATGGGACGCTCGATCACGATCGGGTGCTTGACCATGCCCGCGATCACCTGCTCGTCGGTGAGGCCGGCCTTGTCGAGGCCGGCGAGCTTCGCCTCTTTGCGCCGGAGCAGCGCGCGCGGCTCCATCTTCAGCATCGTGAGGAGGCGCTTCAGCTCCGCGGCATTCGGCGGCGCCTTCAAGTACTCGATAATCGTGGGCTTGATGCCCTTCTTCTCCAGCAGCGCCAGGGTCGCGCGTGACATGTGACAACGCGGATTGTGGTAGATGGTGACGCTCATGGCGCGACCTCCGTCGACTCCGCATCCCCTATGACTCTGCGGGAGGGCGTCCCCCGCGTCAACGGCGGGAAGCGGGAGAACGCGACTGATCTCCGATCAGGGCCCCCAGGTCACAATCTTGACCTTGTCGCCCGGCTTCACCGTCGCGCCGGCGGCCAGCGCGTTCATCATCCGGAAGCGCTCGACCTTGTAGCGAACATACGGCAGACGATCGGCCAAGCTCTCGACGGTGTCGCCCGAGGCCACGGTCACCACGCGCACCACCAGCGGCTTGATCTGTCCCGCCTCCTGGTCGCTGAGGCGGCGAAAGCTGTAGATCACGCGCTGAAAGGTCTGGATGAAGCGCGAGCCCGATTCCACGGGCATCACGAAGAGGAAGCGATAGAGCGTATCGTCGTCGAAGCGAATGGCGACCAGCCGCACGTTGATGAGGGAGCCGTCGTCGTTCTTGACCTCCGTGGTGACGGTGCCCGCCGCCAGGTCGCCGATCGTGAAGTGCTGCACCTCGTTCTTGGCGTTGGGCGCCCAGACCTTGGCGATGTAATTCTCGGGCGCGCCCGCGAACGCTTGGTCCGGCCGATCGAAGATGAACCCCGCGTGCTGGTCGTTCTGCACCACCACCTTGGTCGGCTCGTTGTCGACCTCATAGCCCTCCGGCACGTCGAAGGCGAGGCGCAGGCCCGGATGCAGGAACGCGCCGTTGCGCAGCACGCCCTGCTCGGGATCGTCGTCATAGAGCACGCCGTCGAGGTGGGCTAGATAAGTCTCGCGATTGAGCAACGAGCTTTGTTGCAGCGCGCGCGCCTGATCCACGGCGCGTTTGACGCGGTCCGGCGTGCGCGGGTGATCGGCGAACATGGTGTGCAGCCGATCATCGGCGGACCGCCCCTCCATCATGTTGTCGAATTCGCTCTCGGCCTCGAGGCTCGAGAGGAAGGTCCCCATGGCGCCGGGATCATAGCCGGCCTTCGCCAGCGAAATCGTGCCGAGCTGATCGGCCTGAAATTCCTGCTCGCGCGAATAGCGGCGGATGTAATAGAGCCCGCCGAAATTCGCCACGTCGCCCATGACCTTGCCGATCTCGGCGTTGCCGAGCTTGCCCACCAGCAGCCGCAGCATGCCCGCGCCCAGCTCCGCGAGCGCGGTGCGGCGTAGCCGGCGCGCGGCATGACCCGCGGTGATGTGGCCGATTTCATGGCCCAGCACCCCCGCCATTTCCGCCTCGTTGTTGGCAAGGCCGAGAAGCCCGCGCGTCAGGAACACATAGCCTCCCGGCAGCGAAAATGCATTCACCACCGGGGTGTCCAGCACCGTGAAGGTGAATTTCTGCCCGGCCATGGGCGTGGTCGCCGCCAGCTTCTCGCCGATCTCGGTGACGTACTGCACGAGGGCCGGATTGTCGTAGGCGCCGCCGAACTCCTCGGTGATCTCCTTGACCTCGTCTTCGACCGCCTTGTCATCCGCGCGTACCGGCACGGCCGCGAGCGCCAACGCCCCCGCCGCAAACGCGACAACGAACCGGCGTGTCCATCGCCCCCGCTCGCTCATGCAGATCCCCCTTAGAGCATGATCCGATCACATAGAATCGGATCATGCTCTCGATTCGCTGATTGGTCGCATTTTCTGCGCCGAACCGGTACCCCCTTCGGCGGAAAATGCTCCAAGGCACGTTCCGCTTAACTGGATACCACTTCGGCGGAAATTGCTCTAATACTGCGGCACTCGATCCGCTGTGGGGGACTTCTCATGACTGGCGGCTTCATGCTTGGCGCCTCGGGTGCGCCCGGCAAAGGCGCTGCGGCAAAGCGCGATAGGAATATCGTGTTCCACCCCCACCCCGTCTCTCCCCCGTCAAGGGGACGGGTCACAACAAGCACTGTGCCTTTTTCCCCTCTCCCCCTGCGGCGGAGGGTCAGTGTGGGGGGAGCATCCGTCGCCATGCTCGGTCTGGCCTGTCTGCTCGCCTCATGCGGCGCTCCACCAAAGCCGGGCTCGGTCGCCGCGGGCATCGAGGCGGCCTCGCAGCAGGCGGGGTTGGTCGAGACGCAGCGGGGTGACGATTATCGCGACGGCAATGGCGTGCCGCAAAACTATGGGGAGGCGGCGCGTTGGTATCGGCTCGCGATCGAGCATGGCAGCACGGCCGCAATGACCAACCTGGCCAATCTCCTGCTCGAGGGCGAAGGCGTCGCGCAAGACCCGGCCGCAGCCGTTGCGCTCTATCGCCGCGCCGCGGCGGCTGGAAATTCCTATGCCATGACCAGCCTCGGCGACCTCTATCGCACAGGCAAGGGTGTCGCCAGGGACGATGCGGAAGCGGTGCGCTGGTATGAGAGCGCGATCGACCGCGATCATAATTCAGTGGCGCTCAACGATCTGGCGCTTTGCTATGAACAGGGGACCGGTGTCGCGGTGAACACGGATCGCGCTCTCCGCCTTTATAACGAGGCAGCGGCAGCCGGCAACTCCACGGCGATGGCAAACCTCGGCAATCTCTACGCGACTGGCCGCGGCGTGCCGCAGGACGATGCTGTTGCGGTCGCCTGGTATCGAAAGGCCGCCGAACTCGGCAATCCCGCGGGCGAGCGGGGACTCGGCTACATGTATCTCGAAGGGCGCGGCGTGCCGAAGGACGTAGCCCAGGCGCGGCGGTGGCTTGAATTGGTGGCGCAGCCGCAGACGATACCGGCGCGAGGCCGCGCCGGCAGCGAGTAGCGGTTCTTCACCTAAACCCGGCAGGTAGCGGCCTATACTGCGGGCTCCGGCAGGCCGCGGCGGCGGCAGGCCGCGATCAGCGTGTTGCGCAGCAGGCAAGCGATGGTCATGGGGCCGACACCGCCGGGAACAGGCGTGATCGCGCGCGCGATCCCCTGCGCCTCCGAGAAAGCCACGTCACCCACGAGCCGGCTCTTTCCCCCTTCGCCCGCGATGCGGTTGATGCCCACGTCAATGACGACCGCTCCCGGCTTGATCCAAGCGCCGCGCACCATCTCGGAACGCCCGACCGCCGCCACCAGAATGTCGGCGCGGCGGCACAGTCCCGGCAGATCGCGGCTCTTGGAATGCGCGAGGGTGACGCTGCAATCGGCCGCCAACAGCAACGCCGCCATCGGCCGTCCGACGATGACGGAGCGGCCGAGGACCAATGCGTCGAGCCCCGCGAGCGACGGCAGGGCCGAGCGCAGCAGCAGCAGCGCACCGAACGGCGTGCAGGGAACGAGACCGGGCGCGCCGCTCCAGAGCAAGCCGACATTGTGGGGGTGGAAGCCGTCCACGTCCTTCGCCGGGTCGAGCGTCTCGATCGCTCGACGCGCGTCGATTTGCGGCGGCAGCGGCAACTGCACCAGCACGCCGTCGATCGCCGGGCTGGCATTGAGCCGGCGCAGGAGCGCCAGCAGTTCCGCCTCGGCGATATCGGAGGGGAGGCGATGTTCGTCGCTTGCAATCCCAGCCTCGCGCGCTGCCTTCTGTTTGGATCGCACATAGACCTGGCTCGCGGGATTGTCGCCCACCAGCACGGTCGCGAGCCCCGGGACGATGCCATGGCGCGCCTTCAGCTCCGCTGTCGCGGTCGCGACGCGCGCCCGCAGCGCCGCCGCGGCCGCTTTGCCGTCGATCAGCGCGGTTTGAGCCATGGGCCCAATTCCTCGGAAAGACGCGGCAGCAGGGCCGCCGGATCGCCGGCGATCGAGACCACCTTGCGCCGGTCGCTGGCGCCGAGAACGACGCCGAGTGCGCGCGGCGGCAGATGCAGAATTTTCGCCAGCAAGCGCAGCAGCGCCTCGTTTGCGCGCCCTTTCTCCGCGCGCGCGGTCACCGCGATCTTGAGCGCCTTTGCGCCATCGGCTTCATCGACGAGCCCCATCACCCGCTCTGCGCGTGCTCCCGGTTGCAGGCGGACACGGAGGCGCAGACCGCCAGCCGCGCTCGACCAGGGCAGATCGGTCACGCGAGTCCTAGAGCCGGTAGACCTGCTGGTACAGCACACTCAGCTCCATTTGCACCAGCCAGACCACCAGGAGGAGGATCAGAGGCGAGAAATCGAGCCCGCCGAAGCGCGGCAGAAAGCGCCGGATCGGCCGCAGCAAAGGATCGGTCAGCCGCTCCAGCACGTCGAGCAGCATGCGCACCAGGTGATTGGAGGTCGTGAGCACGCCAAAGGCGATGAGCCAGCTCACCACCACCGAAAAAATCACCACCCACTTATAGATATCGAGGAGCTCGATGACGATCATCAGAATCGGTGCCAAGAATGGGCCCATGGATCGGCCTGCCTCGGGAGGTGCGAATTGGCGGCTAACCTAGAGCATGTGCCGATCAAAGGGAATCGGAACATGATGTGGTACGGGCGCGAGCAACGAGATCGTGGATGCGCGGGAGAAGCCCGCGCATGGCCAAAAGAGGCAAAGCATCATCGCGCGGGGATCACCGCGCCGCCGCTCCCTCGACACCCGCGCAGACATCAATCGCGGGCATATCGTCGGGATATCCCGCAAGCCGCATCTCGTCCCGGGTCATGGTGCCGAAGTTGCGGAGTTGATGCGTACAGACCTCGGCCACCAGCTTCTCCGTCGACTCCGTTACGAGATGTACATCCCAGAGGCGCGCGGTTTTGTCATAAGAAGCGGTTACGACGCGCGTCCCGTCCGGGCTAAAAGCGGCGGACTCCACACCGCCCTCGTGCCCGCGCAGGACCGCGATTTCCTTCCCGCTGGCGGCATCCCAAAGGCGCGCGGTCTTGTCATCGGACGCGGTGACGATGCGCGTCCCGTCCGGGCTGAATACGGCGGACCGCACAATGTTCTCATGCCCGCGCAGAGCCGCGATTTCCTTCCCGCTGGCGGCATCCCAGAGGCGTGCGGTGTTGTCCTCGGACGCGGTGACGATGCGGGTCCCGTCCGGGCTGAATGCGGCGGACAACACATCGCCCTCATGGCCGCGCAGGACCAAGAGTTCCTTCCCGCTGGCCGCATCCCAGAGGCGCGCGGTCTTGTCCTCGGACGCCGTGACGATGCGCGTCCCGTCCGGGCTGAATGCGGCCGAAAACACAGCGCGCAGGACCGTGATTTCCTTGCCGGTGGCGGCGTCCCAGAACGACGGCGGCAAAGGCGGCCAATCCCCATCTCGCGCGACGCTGCAGGCGTGCGGTCCGCGCTTGAGCTGTCGCGATTTCGACGAGACGCTGCTGCTCGCGTACCAGCGACGCTTCCTTCTCCTCGCGTTCCACGGCCTCTCGCGCTGAACAAGCCGCGAGGTAGGGCAGCGCCGGATCGATCTCGCGGGCCCAGTCGGGACCGCGTGCCGCCAGCGCCTGCGCATCCGCGAGGCGCGATCCCCGATGCGCCAGGAAATCCGTCTTACGCGCGTCGTCGGCCTTGTCCCAGTCGGCGGCGGCGAGCAGCACGCCGTCCAGCAGCAATAGTGCATCGCGATCCTCCGCCAGCAGGTCCGCGAGGGTCGGCCAGCGCCGCAGCAGCGCTTCGTGCGCGACTTCCAGGGTCGCCGCGTCCGCGCCGCCTTCCGCTGCCGCTTGCGCCGCAATCTTTCCCACCAGGAGCCGGCGCTCCGTGAGGGCGTGCGCGAGCTTCAGAAGGTCGGCCGGCAAGTCGCTCTGCCGCGCGATCCGCCGCTGTGGCGCCTTGTGCTCCCTGTCGATGCGCGCGAGCCGCGGAATGAACAGACGCCGGAGTGCCGCCCGCTGTTCCTCGCGGCGGTCGCGCCCGAAGCCGGCGTCCGCCAACGCCGCCTCCGCCTCGGATTCGATCGCGGCCGCGACGCCGCCGGTACGATCGAGCTCCGCAAGCCCGATGACGGCGGTGCCGCTGTGCTCGCGCATCAGCCGTTGCAGCACAAAGGCTAGCAGCGGCAGCGCGTCGCTCTCGCCGGCGATTTCCGCCTGCAGGCGCTCCACCACCGCGGCGTCGAACACCGGCGCCTCGGGCCCCGCCTTCTTGCGCAAGATTTCTGCGGGTTCGCGGATCACCCGCGCGATCTCGCCGTGCGGCACCGGGCCGAGGCTCAGCGGCACCTGGTCGATCCCCGCGAGCACTTCCGCGGTCTGCATCAGGCCATAGGCGTCGGAGCGGATCGTCGCCAGCAGCAGCGCCTCGTCGCCCTCGATGGCGGCGCGCGCGAGACGCAGCAATTGCTCGCTCTCGGGCCCCGCGTCCGACGCGAACAGCTCCTCCGCCTGATCAATGCACAGGACCGGCAGCGGATAGGGCGGCTGCGACAACAGCGCGCGCCGCGCCGCCGCCTGCCGCAGCTCGCGCAACAACTCGACGAACCGCTCAGGCATTGCGAGGCGCTGGCGGAGATCGGCGCGGCTCACCCGCAGCGCGAAGCGGCGATGCACCTCTTCGAGTGCGGCCAGCAGCCCTTCGCTGCCCTCGATCGCGCCGCCGCGTCCCGAGCGGATCGCGCGCAGCGGCAACCACTGGCTGTCGTCGCGCGCAAGGCGCGGCCAGAGACCGGCGCGCAGGAACGACGACTTGCCGGAGCCGGACGCGCCCAGAATCACCAGCAGGCGCGGCGGCTTGCGCGCCGAGAGTCCGCGGAGCGCATCGAGCCCGCGCAGGATATCGGCGCTGCGGCCGAAGAACACGGCGGCATCCTCGGGCTCCAGCGCCTCGAGGCCGCGATAGGCCGCGCGCCAACCCAAGGGACCCTGCGGGTCCTTCAGGAGGTCGAAGGTCTCGGGACCGATGCCCGCCTTCTCGAGCCCGCGCTTCAGGGTCTTGAGAGCGACCTCCGCGATGTGCACCGGCGATTGCTGCCGGGTGCGCGGATGCACGGTCAGGAACCGTTCCGCCGGCTCGCCGCGCAGGGACACCACCTGCCATTGCGCGGTCAGGCCGCCCGGCAGGCGATCGATCGGCACGTCGTCGGTCAGCAGCGCGAACAGCTTCTTGTTGTCCTTGTGCGCCATTTGATATTCATCGACGCACCACTTGGACGTGAGCCACGCCTCCGAGACCAGGAACAGCACCGCCTCGCAGCGCGTCGCCGCGTCCTCCAGCGCGTGCACCCAGCGTTGGCCGGCGGCGATCCCGCGCTCGGGATCGAGATCGAGAAAGATGTCGTCTTCGCCGCTCCAGCCCTCGCGGACGAGCCAATCCCGAAGTGCGATTGCCCAGTCGTCGTTACGGCTGGAATGGCTGATGAAGATCCGCGACAAGTTCGGTCCCACATTGGCGGCAAGGAAGGGCACCATAGGCGTGTGCCTAGGCCGCTGGCAACTATGCGGAGGCATGCACTCGCCCGCGGTTTTCTTGACAGGTCGGGAGCCGCTCCCCATAGTCGCCGCCCGCCGGCATCATTGGGGAACGGGGCCGTAGCTCAGCTGGGAGAGCGTCGCGTTCGCAATGCGAAGGTCAGGGGTTCGATCCCCCTCGGCTCCACCAAATCCCGCCCAAGTCAGTAGAGGCAGCCGTACCGAAAACGGGAAGAGCCCCGCCTTGGGAATAAGGCGGGGCCCTGTTGTCGGATCAGCCCGGACCCCACGGGAATGGGGCGTCAGTCAAACCTTATCGGCGGAACATTAAAGAAATGTAATGTCCGGTCATCTGCCGCACCGCGCCACGGAAGAAATCCTGCGGTGGGGATAAGGTTTTTTCAATCAATGCGTTAGGGTCTGGATCGCGGAACGCGGCGCCAGCGTTGCATGGGGCTCGACGAGAGCGCTCCGCGCCTGCGCCGTCAATTCGGCGACGATTTCGGCGGTGCTCGCCTCTTCCCGCAGGAACTCGACACTCTGTCCCGCCATGAGCGAGCCTTGCTCGACGTCGCCCTCCTCGACCGCACGGCGCAGCCGCCCGGACCAGAAACCCTCGATGGCGTTCTGCGCCTCGGCCCTGGAGCAGCTCCCGTTCGCAATACGATCCAGCGTCTGACGCTGCAAATCGAGGAACTCGCGGCTGGCGGCATTGGCCAGCGCTCGCACCGGGATTACGCGGAAAGCGGGATCGAGTTGCGGCGAGAGCTGAGCGTCGCGAGCCGACGCCCTCAGATAGGCGCGCTTGGCGTGCGGATGGACGCGGCTCTCTTCGGCGCAGACGAAGCGGGTGCCGAGCTGGCAGCCGGCGGCGCCGAGGCGCAGGTAATGCGCGATCATCTCGCCACGCCCAATACCGCCCGCAACGAACACCGGCACGCGCGCCATCAGCGGCAGCAGGTCCTGCACCAGCACGGAAAGCGCCAGCGGGCCTACATGGCCACCGGCCTCGTGCCCCTCGGCAATCAAGGCGTCGGCGCCGTTGCGCAGCGCGCGCTCCGCCATCGCGCGCGCCGCCGCAAAGGCCATCACCTTGGCGCCCGCTCGCTTGGCGCGCGCGATCGAGTCCGCCGATGGAATTCCGCCGCCGATCACCACGTGGCTCACGCGATGATCGAGGCAGACCTCGAGCTGTGCCGCGAAATGCGGCGAGAAGGTGATGATGTTGACGCCGAAGGGCTGATCGGTCAGGTCGTCGGTGCGCGCGATCTCGCGCGAAAGACGCTCCGCGTCAAGCGCTCCTCCCGCCAGCACGCCGAAGGCGCCTGCATTGGAGATCGCCGCCACCAGAGTGCTGTCGGAGACCCAGGTCATGGCCCCGCCCATGATCGCGCTGCGCGCGCCAAGGAAGCTCGCGCCGCGCTCCCAGGGGAGCCGGCGGCAATCGCGCGCAAAACCGTTCGAATCGCCAAGCATTGTCGTGTTGTCTCTGGATGCTCTGCAGTTGCTCCGCCGAGGATGCGCCCGGTAGGGATAAGACATCCTTGAAAACGTCCCGCATTTTATCGAACCATTGGCGCTGGCCCGCCGCTGATGCGTGCGAAAAACCTCGAAAATACCGGCGGTTGTCGCGACGATCGCGATTGCAGATTCATGTCTCGTTAAACACGCGCGCGCAGGCTCGATGCATGGTCGTCCCGGAGAAAATTCGATGATAGCGATGTCCGACACTGCAACTCGTACCGCGCGGCTGATCGAGGCTATCGACAGCGAGATCGAGCGCCTGGACGCGCTCAATCCCCATCACGCGCGCTCCCTTGATCCGTTGCTGCGCTACCGCGAACAGCTTCGTGTCGCACGCGACCCCGAGCCGCTGCACGAATTGCTGTCACCGCATTTCGACGTGGTGTGAACCGCGAGGTCAGCCGCTCTCCGCGATCTCGTGCCTTCATCGGTGGCGGGGTGAGGACCAAGCCAAGGGGGATCACACCTGGGGGGCGCGATTAGGCCCGCGCCTGAGCCGTCACTCGCCCTGATATTTCCTATATAGTCATCGGCGATGCGAGCTTTTTCCTGCATCGCGACGCTCGGGATTGCGGCCGTGCTCGGCGTCGCCGTGGCCCTGTTGCCGAGCGGCCGTGCGCATGCCGACGGCTACGAGGTCTCCTATGCCGCGGGCGGTAGGGATGCGGCGGGGACCTTCACGGGCGGGACCGAGATGCGCGTGCTCGCCGCCCATGACGGCAAGCTCTATGCCGGAAACGGCTATAGAACCCCTCGGTGAAGCGGCCGCAAACCCGCCGGAGAATTGCAGCCCCTTCGCCCGAACGGTCTTGATCGTGGAGCAGTAACGGTCTACTTGATCAGCCCCGCACCGCGCGCCCATTTGTACTTGGCGCCCAGCACGGCAACCGGGATTTCCGTCGAGTAGGGATAAGCGGGAATGCCGTGGTCATAGAGATGCTCGGCCGCCTGCTCCACCTGCACATCGCCCGCAAGCGACGCCACAATCGGCTTGGTGATCCCCTGCGCCTTCATCTCCTCGACCACCTCGACCACCAGGTTCGCGAACACCGCGGGGGGCGTGATGATGGTGTGCCAGTAGCCGAGGATCAGCGCGTGGATGCGCGGGTCCGAGAGGCCCAGGCGGATGGTGTTCTTGTAGGTGGTGGGCGGCTCGCCGCCGGTGATATCGACGGGATTGCCCGCGGCGCCGAAGGGCGGAATGAACTTTCGGAATGCCTGATCGAGATCGGACGGCATCGCCATCAGCTTGAGCCCGTTCTCGACGCAAGCGTCGGACAGCAGCACCCCGGAGCCGCCCGCACCCGTGATGATCACGACGTTCTCGCCCTTGGGCGTCGGGAGCTTCTGCAGGCCGCGGGCGTAGTCCAGCATGTCGCGCAGGCCGGGCGCCCGGATCACGCCCGATTGCCGCAGCACGTCGTCATAAATCTTGTCGTTGCCGGCAAGCGCGCCGGTATGCGAGCTCGCGGCGCGAGCACCCATGGCGGTCCGCCCCGCCTTCAGCATCACCACCGGCTTTTTCTTGGTCACGCGTTTTGCGACGTCGGCGAAGGAACGTCCGTCCTTCAAGTCTTCGCAGTGCATGGCGATCACGTGCGTGTTGTCGTCCTGCTCGAAAAAGGTGAGCAGATCGTCTTCGTCCAGGTCCGACTTGTTGCCCAATCCCACGATCGCCGAGACGCCCATCTTGGCCGAGCGCGAGAAGCCGATAATGGCCATGCCGATGCCGCCGGACTGCGAGGAGAGTGCCGCGTGGCCCTTGTAGTCATAGGGCGTGCAGAAAGTCGCGCAGAGATTCTGCGGCGTGTAGTAGTAGCCATAGATATTGGGGCCCATGAGGCGGATGCCGTATTTGAGGCCGATCGCCTGAATTTCCTTCTGCCCCTCCACGTTTCCGGTCTCTGCAAATCCCGAGGGTATCAGCACCGCGCCCGGAATCTCCTTCTCGCCGCATTCGATGAGCGCCTGCGCCACGAACTTGGCGGGTATCGCGAACACCGCCACGTCGATGACGCCGGGGACGTTCTTGACGCTCGGATAGGCCTTGCGGCCCATGATCTCCGAGGCCTTGGGATGGATCGGATAGATCTGCCCCTGGTAGCCGCCGTTGATCAGGTTCTTCATGACGGAGTTGCCGATCTTGCCGTCCTCCGCCGAGGCGCCGATAACCGCGACCGCTTTGGGCCGCATGATACGGCTCATCTGCCGCACGATCTCGTCCTGGCTCGGTCGGTAACGCGCGGGCGCCGGTTCCCAGTCGCAGACGATGCGGACGTCCGCCGCAACCGCGCCGCTCTTGCTGGCGAAGACCGGATTCAGGTCCATCTCTGCGATCTCGGGAAAATCGCTCACGAGCTTGGAGACGTTCTGGATCAATCCCGCGAGCGCCCGGCGGTCGACGCCGGCGCCGCCGCGCACACCCTTCAGCACTTCGGCCGCGGCGATGCCGTCGAGCATCGAAAGCGCGTCTTCGCGCGAAGCCGGCGCCAAGCGGAAGGTCACATCCTTCATCACCTCCACCAGCACGCCGCCCAATCCGAACGCCACCAATTTTCCGAAGCTCGGATCGGTGACGGCGCCGACGATGACTTCCTGGCCGCCGCTCAGCATCTGCTGTACCTGCACGCCCTCGATCTTGGCCTTGCGGTTGTATTTCTTGGCGCTGGCGATGATCCTGGCGTAGCCCTCCTGCGCCTCGGCGGGCGTCTTGACGCCGACGATGACGCCGCCCGCCTCGGTCTTGTGCAGGATGTCCGGCGAGACGATCTTCAGCACCACCGGGAAGCCCATCTTGCGCGCGAGGCTCGCCGCCTCCTTGGCGCTGGTCGCGACACCCTCCTTGGGCACCGAAATGGCATACGCGTCGCAGACGAGCTTGCCCTCGGGCGCCGTGAGCGCCGTGCGGCCTTCTGCCTTGACCTGCGCCAAAACCTTGCGAACCGCCGCCTTGTTTGCCATGGGAAATTCCCCTCCCGAAAGTTTGTGTGTCGATGGCTCAGTCAGAGATTCCCCCTCACCCCGACCCTCTCCCCGAGGAGAGAGGGAGGGCCCCGCGAAGCGGGAGGGTGAGCGGAAATCCCCGCTAACTCAAACCGCTCCCGTCGCGCGCATCGCCTCGATTTCGCGCGGATCGAAGCCCAGCTCGGCCAGCACCTCGTCCGTATGCTCGCCGAGAAGCGGCGAGCGTTTCACCTCGGAGGGACTGTCGGAGAGCTTGATTGGATTGCCGACGGTCAGATACTTGCCGCGCGAGGGATGATCGACCTCGACCACGGTACCGGTCGCGCGCAGCGACGGCTCCTCGGCCAATTCCTTCATGGAGAGAATGGGACCGCAGGGGATGTCGTACTCGTTCAGGATGTCCATCGCCTCGAACTTGGTCTTGGTCTTGGTCCAATCCTCGATCGCGGCGAAAATCTCTTTGAGGCGCGGCAGCCGCGCGTCGGGCTTCGCGTAATCGGGGTGGGTGATCCACCCCTCCTTGCCGATCACTTTGCAGATGCTGTCCCAGACCGGCGCCTGAGTGATGAAGTAGATGTAGGCATTGGGGTCGCTCTCCCACCCCCTGCACTTCAGTATCCAGCCGGGTTGGCCGCCGCCCGAGGCATTGCCCGCGCGCGGCACCGCCGTTCCGAACTGGCCATGCGGATATTGCGGATACTCTTTCATCACGTGGGTGCGGTCGAGGCGCTGCTGGTCGCGCAGCTTGACCCGGCAGAGATTGAGCACGCCGTCCTGCATCGCCGCCAGCACGCGCTGACCCTTGCCCGTGGTATTGCGCTGATAGAGCGCGCAGACGATGCCGAGCGCCAGATGCAGTCCCGTTCCGCTGTCGCCGATCTGCGCGCCGGTCACCAGCGGCGGGCCATCGTCGAATCCGGTGGTCGAGGCGGCGCCGCCCGCGCACTGCGCCACATTCTCATAGACCTTGCAGTCCTCGTAAGGTCCGGGGCCAAAGCCCTTGACCGATGCCACGATCATGCGGGGGTTTAGCTGTTGCACGCGCTCCCAGCCGAGCCCCATGCGCTCGAGCACGCCAGGCGCGAAGTTTTCCACCAGCACGTCGCAGTGTTTCACCAGCGCTTCCAGCACGGTTTTGCCTTTGGGATTCTTGCCGTCGATGGTGATCGAGCGCTTGTTGTGGTTGAGCATGGTGAAGTAGAGGCTGTCGGCACCGGGGATATCCTGGAGCTGGCCGCGCGTGATGTCGCCGACCCCCGGCCGTTCCACCTTGATCACGTCGGCGCCCAACCACGCCAATAGCTGCGTGCAGGTCGGCCCCGACTGCACATGGGTGAAGTCGAGGATGCGCACACCGTCGAGTGCCTTGCCCATCTTGGTCTCCGAAGTTCCGTCGTTGCGTTTCCCGTGATTCCCTGCCGGTCGCCGCGTTGCGCGGCACCGCGCTCTATTTCTTGCGGAGCGCGCTTTGCGGATTGAGATTGCCGATCCGGCCGCTCTCGCTGCCGGCGGCGGGATCGATCACCGCGTTGATCAGCGTGGGTTTCCCCGAATCCATGGCCGCCTCGACGGCCCGCCGAAGCGCGTCGGGTGTTTCCGCCTGCACGCCGACGCCGCCAAACGCCTCGATGATCCTGTCGTAGCGCGCGCCTTTGACGAAGACGGTCGTCGCCGGGTCCGATCCGCCGCCCGAATTGACGTCGGTTCCGCGGTAGATACCGCCATTGTTGAAGACGACGACGCAGACCGGCAGGTTGTACCGGCAGATCGTTTCCACCTCCATGCCGCAGAAGCCGAAGGCGCTGTCGCCTTCGACCGCGAGCACGGGCTTGCCGGTTTCGACAGCCGCGGCGATCGCCTGTCCCATGCCGACGCCCATCACGCCCCAGGTGCCGACGTCGAGCCGCTTGCGCGGCCTGTAGATATCGATGATGCCGCGCGCGAGATCGAGAGTGTTGGCGCCCTCGTTCACGAGGAAAGCCTCGGGCCGGTCCTTGATGACGGTGCGAAGTGCGCCCAACGCGCCGTGATAATCCATGGGCGAGTTGTTGTTCATGAGGCGCGGCGCCATCTTGGCGACGTTTTCCTCGCGCTTTGCCATGACGGCTTTGGCCCACTCGGCCGGCGCCGCCGGCCAGTTGCCACCCATGCCCTCGATGAGCGCGGTGACGCAGGAGCCGATATCGCCGACCACCGGGGCCGCGATCTCGACGTTGCTGTCCATCTCCTTGGGCTCGATGTCGATCTGAATGAACTTTTTGGGGGCATCGCCCCAGGTCTTGCCCTTGCCGTGCGACAGAAGCCAGTTGAGGCGGGCGCCGATCATCATCACGACGTCGGCGTCCTTCAGTACGGTCGAGCGCGCGGCACCCGCGCATTGCGGATGCGTATCCGGCAGCAGTCCCTTGGCCATGCTCATCGGCAGGAAGGGGACGCCGCTCTTCTCAACCAGCGTCTTGATCGCGTCATCGGCTTGGGCATAAGCCGCACCCTTGCCGAGGATAATCAGCGGCCGCTTGGCGGACTTCAGAACGTCGAGCGCACGCTTGATGGCAGAAGGCGCCGGAATTTGGGCCGGTGCCGCGTCGATGACCTTGACCAGCGACCTACGGCCGGCGTCCGCGTTCAGGACCTGACCGAACAGCTTTGCCGGCAGATCGATATAGACGCCGCCGGGACGCCCCGAGACGGCGGCGCGGATCGCGCGCGCAAGTCCGATGCCGATGTCGCTCGCATGCAGCACGCGAAATGCCGCCTTGCACAGAGGCTTGGCGATCGCGAGCTGATCCATCTCCTCATAGTCGCCCTGCTGCAGATCGACGATCTCGCGTTCGGAGGAGCCCGAAATCAGGATCATCGGGAAGCAATTGGTGGTGGCATGCGCAAGGGCCGTCAGCCCATTGAGGAAGCCGGGCGCGGAGACCGTGAGGCAGACGCCGGGCTTCTTGGTCAAGAAGCCGGCGATGGCGGCGGCGTATCCGGCGTTCTGTTCGTGACGGAACGAGAGCACGCGAATGCCCGCGGCTTGCGCCATGCGGCCAAAATCCGTGATCGGAATGCCGGGCACCCCGTAGATCGTGGTGAGGCCGTTGAGCTTGAGCGCGTCGATGATGAGATGAAAGCCGTCGGTCAGCTCCTGCGTCTCATCCGCCGTTGCCCTCGCCTGCTCTTTGACCGTCGTGGCTTGCGTCATCAGGGCTATCCTCCCTCGGGTCGTTTGCTTTTTCAGCTCAGGAAGTCGCAGTACTTCTCCACGTGTGCCGCGAGACCGAGCGTGTGCTCGCGCGTCAGCCGCCCGGCAAGCTCGGTGTCGCGCCGCTCCAGCGCCTCGATGATCTTCATGTGGTCGACGATCGAGCGCCGCGCGCGGTCGCGCTGGCGAATCGTCACCTGGCGGATCGCGCGCACATGGATGAACAGATTCTCGGTCATCCCCGCGATCAACTTCGACTTGCTCAGGCGGATGATCGCCTGATGGAACGCGATGTTGGCGTCGGAATACTCGTCCATGTGGCCGCCGTCGGGTGCGCTGCCGTGAAATTCTTCGAAAAGCTGCCGCAGGGTCGCGATCTCGGCATCGCTCGCGTTCCCGGTGATGAGGCGAGCCGCCATGCTCTCCAGCGCCGCCCACACATGGATGATCTCGATAATCTCGGCCTTGGTCTTGCGTACCACGAAGACCCCGCGCCGCGGCACCGTGCGCACGAAGCCTTCCTGCTCGAGCAGGGTCATCGCCTCTCGGATCGGCGTTCGGCTCACCCCCAAATCGTGCGAGAGCTGCCGTTCGTCGAGCCGGATTTCCTGCGGGTGCGCATAGACATTGACCGAGGTGATCGCGGCCTTGAGCGCCTGATAAGCTTGGGTGCGGAAGCTTGCGGGGCTGTCGATCGGCCGGATTGAGAGCTTTGGCGGTTCGAGCAGGGCCTCAGCTTCGGCCATCGGGTTCTTTTCCATGTCGGTCAATGGCTTAGTGAGGTTCCGGACGGTTGGTGGCAATCGCAGGTATTTTGTATGCCAGATGCCAGCCGGTCTCAAGGAGATTCCTCAACTGGCCGAAGCAGGGGTGATCATGAAACTCGAAGACTTGCCGCTGAGCGCGATCGACTGGTGCGAATTGCCCAGGACCACCGTCACCGGCAGCAGTGGCACTGCCACCATGCAAGCCCGGCAGCTGGGGGCAATGCAGCTTCGCATCGTTGAATACAGCAGGGGTTATCTGGCGGATCACTGGTGCAGCAAAGGCCACGTTATTCACGTGCTCGCCGGCGCGCTTGTGATCGAGCATCGCGACGGCCGCTTGTTCACGCTCGCAGAGGGCATGAGCTATGCGGTCGCGGACGAAGACAGCGCGCCCCATCGAGTCAAATGCGAGCGAGGGGCGACGGTGTTCATCGTGGACTGAGCAACGGCGGTGAGCAATGTGGGGATGTCAGGCCTCTGCGTTTTCTGATATCTGACAAACCGAATTCCGACTTCAGGGGAGCCCCGTCGATGTCGCTCACGAAGAAACATGTGCGCTTCCCGGGCCGCGTCGTCATCCTTGGCTTTGGCAGCATCGGCCAGGGCAGTCTGCCGCTGATCCTGCGCCACATCGACATGGACCCCGCGCGCATCACGATCGTCACCGCCGAGGAGCGCGGCCACGAGGAAGCAAAGGCGCTCGGTATCGCCTTCATCCTGGAGCCGTTGACGCGCGAGAACTATCTCGCGGTGCTGGAGCCGCTCTTGGATCACGGCGATTTCCTGGTCAACGTGTCGGTCGAGGTGTCGAGCATCGCGCTGATGGAATTCTGCCACCGCAAGGGCGTGCTCTATCTCGACACTTGTATCGAGCCCTGGCCCGGCGGCTACACCGACACCACGCTCTCACCCTCGCAGCGCTCGAATTATGCGCTGCGCGAGCGCGCGCTGGAGTTGCGCCGGCACCATGGGGGCAAGGGTCCAACGGCGATCGTGACGCATGGCGCCAATCCGGGCCTGGTCTCGCACTTCGTGAAGCAGGCGCTCTGCGACATCGCGCGCGACACCGGCGTCCCGACGGCACCGCCCAAGAGCCGCGGCGATTGGGCGTCGCTCTCGCATCGCCTCGGCATCAAAGTGATTCACATCGCCGAACGCGACACCCAGGTTTCCTCGATCCCCAAATCACCCGGCGAGTTCGTCAACACCTGGTCGATCGACGGTTTCTACAGCGAGGGTGTGCAGCCCGCGGAACTCGGCTGGGGCAGCCACGAGAAGGAGCTGCCGGCGGACGGCCACCGGCACGATTTCGGCTTCGACTGCGCGATCTATCTGCATCGCCCGGGATCGGGCACGCGGGTGCGGAGCTGGACCCCGCTCGAAGGGCCCTATCACGGCTTCCTGGTGACGCACGGCGAGTCGATCTCGATCGCGGATTACCTGACCGTTCGCGACGGGACGCAGCTCCTCTATCGTCCGACCGTGCATTATGCCTATCACCCCTGCGACGGCGCCGTGTTGTCGCTGCACGAGCTTGCCGGCAAGAACTGGCACCTGCAGGAGAAGAAGCGCCTCATCATGGACGAGATCACCGGCGGCATCGACGAGCTCGGCGTGCTGCTGATGGGGCATGCAAAACGGATCTACTGGTACGGCTCGGTGCTCTCGATTGAGGAAGCACGGCGCCTCGCGCCCTATCAGAACGCGACCGGCCTGCAAGTGACGGCGCCGGTGCTCGCGGGCATGATCTGGGCGATCGAAAATCCCGACCGCGGCATCGTCGAGCCGGACGAGATGGACTACGACCGCATTCTCGAGATCACCCGTCCCTATCTCGGCAAGTTGGTGGGTGTCTACGGCGATTGGACGCCGCTCCACGACCGCGGCTGGCTCTTTCCCGAGGATGTCGACCAGAGCGACCCCTGGCAGTTCAAGAATTTCCGCGTGCGGTGACGGTCGCGAGGTCGGGTCTGCGCAACGCCCTATGGGCGTCGGACCCGCCATGGTGGTAGAGTGCCTCATAGGGATCACGGGCGGAGGACAGGTCCATGACGCGCTTGGCGGCCTTGCTCGGCACGGTGCTTTTGGCGGCGCTCTTTGCCGCTCCCGCTTCGGCGGAAATGAAACAAGTAGATTTGGCGCTGGTCCTGGCGATTGACGTTTCCGGCAGCGTCAATGCCGAGCGCTGGGAATTGCAGCGGCACGGCTATGAAACCGCCTTCAAGAGCCCCGAGGTCATACAGTCCGTCCTCAGCGGTCAGCGCAAGGCAATCGCCGTCACCATGGTCGAGTGGTCCGGCGCCAACCATCAAAAGCAGGTCGTGGATTGGATGGTGATCACCGACAGCGTCACCGCCGAGGCGTTCGCGAGCGCCATGGCCGAGGCGCCCCGGGTTTATTCGGATTGGACCTCGATCAGCGCCGGACTCGATTTCGCGATGCCGCTCTTCAAGGCAAGCGGCGTCGACGCGAGCCGCCGGGTGATCGACGTCTCCGGCGACGGCGTCAACAATCAGGGCCGCAATGTCAGCGAGGCCCGCGACGAGATCGTGGCCCAAGGTGTCATCATCAACGGGCTGCCGATCCTCACGGAATACGACGCGCTCGACGAATACTACCACGACCGCGTGATCGGCGGTGCCGGCGCCTTCATCGAAGTCGCGAAGGATTATTCGAGCTTCTCGCACGCGGTTCAGGCAAAGCTCGTGCGCGAGATCGTCGACAACGATGCACGGGCGCGGACGATCCTCGCGCGTCGCTTTCTGAACACGCCCCCTCAGCAAGCCGAGGCGCCGGACTCCCCGAGATAGATCGCGCCGTCCTCGACGCGGATCGGCACCGGCGTCAGGAATTTGCCGGCACAGGGACCCTCGAAGCAGAATCCGTCGGCGACGCGAAACCGTGCGCCGTGCGTTGCGCATTGAATATTTTTGCGCTCGAAGTCGAGGAAACGGCCGGGTACCCAATCGAGCGGCGATCCCACATGAGGGCAGTGGTTCTCGTAGGCGGCCACATGCTGCCCCACGCGGACCAGAAGGATCGCCCGCTCCTCGGCGCCGACGCCGACCCGAAAGCCGCGGCTGCCGGGAAGTTCTATCTCGCTGAGCCGACAGAGCAGGTTCGGATCCTCCGCCGCGCTCACGCCTTGATGCCCGCGAGCTTGGCGATGGTGCGCCACTCCTCAGCCGTCACCGGCGAAACCGAGAGACGCGACATGCGGACGAGCTTCATGTCCTTGAGCGCGGGGGTCTGCTTGATCTCGGCGAGCGTCACCGGGCGCTTCACCGCTTCGAGCGGCACCACGTCCACCATGACGAACTTTCCGCTCTTGTCGCCGGGATCGGGATAAGCCTCCTTCACCACTTCGGCGACGCCGACGATCGCGAGCCCCTCATTGGAATGATAAAAAAAAGCGCGGTCGCCCTTCTTCATCGCCCGCAGATTGTTCGCGGCCTGGAAGTTGCGCACGCCGCTCCATTGCGTGCGGCGGTCCTTGACGAGCTGATCCCAGGAATAGGAGGAGGGTTCGGATTTGATCAGCCAGTACTGCATGGACGTCCTCTCGCGCTGCCCATTTTTAACGTTGGTTCATGCGCGGGCCACGATGAAGAGCCGGCGGAACGGCAGCAATGTCTTGCCGTCGGCGCGACGGGGATAGGCGCGGCGCAGCGCTTCGCGATAACGCTGCTCGAAATCAGCGCGCTCCGCCGGTTGCAGCGCCCCGACAAGCGGCCTGAGCGCCGAGCCGCTAACCCAGGTAAAAACCGCATCGTCACCGGAGAGCACGTGCAAGTACTCGGTCTCCCAGATGTCGAGGCCGCCCTTCGCCACTGGCACCAGCAGATCGTAGTAAATCTCGGGCCCGGCCACCGGATCATGGCGCACGATCGGATCGAGGCGTGCCTTCCATGGGCCCTCGCTCGCGGTCTGCCGCATCAGCACATGCGAGGGCGCGCCGAAGTTGCGCGGCATCTGCACGGCAAGAATTCCGCCAGGTGTCAGCATCGCCATGAAGCGGCGGAACTGCGTGGGGTGATTGTCCACCCACTGCAGCACCGCATTCGAAAATATGAGCGCCAGTTTCTCCTGGGGTTCCCACCGCGTCAGGTCGGCCTGCTGCCAATGAATTGAGGATGGCTCGGCCGCGGCTTGGCGCAGCATCTCGGGCGAGCTGTCGAGCGCGGTGAGAGAGTGCTCTGGCCAACGCGCTGCAATGGCGCGCGCATGAACGCCGGTGCCGCAGCCGAGCTCCGCCAGCGGAGCACCGGGCAAATCGCCCACCCGCGCCAGCAGGTCGAAACCGGGTCGTAGTCGTTCATCGGAAAATTTCAAATAGTGGGCGGGGTCCCAAGCCACGGGAGATGCCTTTCGAACGGGGAACTTGGCTCCTCATAACCCATCTCGCCGCAGACAGCGAGGCGAGAGATTATTATACATCTATAATATGTGATTATTTGATATTGACTCGATAAATATGTGAATTAGTATCGAACTACATTTCTGAGAGCGGAGTCACACATGGCATCCGGGGCATCAGAGGTTGAGGCGATCAAGGTCGCGAGCCGCGGCTTGCGGGGAGAGTTGGCACGAGCGGTCGCGGACGGAACGGCGCTGTTCCAGGGACCGGAAGCAACCCTGTTGAAATTCCACGGAGCCTATCAGGGTCATGACCGCGACAGTGCGACCGAGCGCAAGCAGCGTGGGCTCGAGAAGCTACATCAGCTCATGGTGCGGGTGCGGATACCCGCGGGCCGGCTGAACGCGCAGCAATATCTGGCTCTCGACGACCTGGCGGAGCGCTGGGGCAACGGTTCGCTGCGCCTCACCACCCGGCAAAGCGTCCAATTTCACGGCATCCTGAAGCGAGACCTGAAGCAGAGCATCGCCGCAATCGACGCCGCTTTGCTGACTACGCTCGCCGCTTGCGGCGACGTGGTGCGTACCGTCGTCACTACGCCCGCGCCGATTGCCGATGCCGTGCATCGCCGGCTGGACGCGGATGCGCGGCGCCTCTCGACGCATCTGTTGCCGGGCGGCGGCGCTTATCACGAGATCTGGCTCGATCGCGAGCCGACCGCCGGCGTGAGCGAGGAGACGCTCTATGGCGAGGCCTTTCTACCCCGCAAGTTCAAGATCGGCCTTGCGACCGCCGATGACAATTCCGTCGATGTGCTCGCCAACGACCTCGCGCTGATCGCGCTCTTCGATGGCGAGCGGCTCGTCGGATACAACATGGCACTGGGCGGCGGACTCGGCATGACGCACAACAAGCCGCGCACCTATCCGCGCCTTGCCTCGCTCATCGCCTTCATCGAACCCGAGGACTTGGTCGCTGCCGCCGAAGCGGCGGTGATGCTGCATCGCGACCACGGCGATCGCAGCGATCGGCGTCACGCCCGGCTCAAATATGTGATCGCCGAGCGCGGCGATGCCTGGGCCAAGGCCGCGATCGAGGCGAAGCTGGGCAAGCCATTGGCACCGCCGCGAGCGATGCCGCGTTTTGAGATCAGGGACCATCTCGGTTGGCACGAGCAGGGCGATGGCCGCCTCTACCTCGGCATTCCCGTGCCGGGCGGGCGGGTCGCGGGTTCGCTGCGGCGCGCGCTGCGCGAGGCGGTCGAACGCTGGTCGCTCGATCCGATCGTAACGCCCGGTCAGGACCTGATCCTCAGCAATGTCGACGCCGCCGACCGCGCCCAAATCGATGCGTTGCTGCGCGCCCATGGCGTCAGACAAGCCGATACGCTGACGCCGGTGCGCCGGTGGTCCCTTGCATGCCCGGCGCTTCCCAGTTGCGGCCTTGCGCTGACCGAGGCAGAGCGGGTTCAGGACCCCGTCATCGGCCAGATCGAGACCGCGCTGGCGCACTACGGGCTAGCAAACGAACGGCTCTCGGTGCGGATCACGGGTTGCCCCAACGGCTGCGCCCGGCCCTATATCGGCGACATCGGCATCGTCGGACGCATGCCGGGATTTTACGCCTTGTTCGTCGGTGGCGATTTCGCGGGAACGCGGCTCAATTTCCTGCTGCTCGATCGGGTCGCGGAGGCCGAGATCGGTGCCACTCTCGAGCCGCTGTTTCGTCGCTTTTCAATGGAGCGCCATCCCGACGAAGGGTTCGGCGATTTCTGCCATCGGCAAGGCAAAGAGCAGCTTTTGTCGACTCTGAGCAGCGGACTCAAGGAAGCATCGTGATGCTGCCGATCACGCTCGATCTGGCACGCCTGCCGATCGTGTTGGTGGGAAACGGCCCGCAAGCCGCCCGCCGCCTTGGGCTGCTCGACGAAGCCGGCGCCGAGCGGCTCACGGTCTTCGCGCCGAGCGCCACGGAGGCGCTGGCGCGCCAAGCGGGCGAACGATTGCGGCGCCGATGGCCTACGCGAGAGGAGATCGGCGCCGCGCGCGTTTTGCTGATCGCGGACCGTGTCGAACCCGCAGCGGTCAATAATATGATCAGATTGGCGCGCGCGGCCGGAACCTTGATCAATGTCGAAGACGAGCCGGCACGGTCGGATTTCCATTCCCCAGCGGTGCTGCGGCGCGGCGATCTGTTGATTGCGATTTCAACGGGCGGGCTGAGCCCGGCATTGGCGCGGCGGCTGCGGCGCTTTCTCGGTACGGTCTTTGGCCCAGAATGGCAGCCGATCCTCGCGGAGCTGGGGCGGCTGCGCAGGTTCTGGCGCAAAGCCGGGGCGGACCCCGATGAAGTCAGTGCCTGGACCGAAGCGTGGCTCGATCGCGAGGTTGATCTGCCCGACGGTGCCGTGCGCGCCGCGCCGTTCGTGTGGAACGAGCGCGACAGGGCCGCGCGGTGCTACCCAGCGGCAGAGACCGTCAGGTCGCTCAAACTTGGTGAGCAGCCGAATCTGTCATAGCGGCCGCAAGGAGAAGGCGGCGTCGCATTGACGCCGCCTTCTTTTTGTCCCTCGGCATAACGGAGTCGCCCCCGAGCAGGATCGTCTCGAACCGATCCGAAACCTGAACCTCGCTCTTCGACTTTTGAACGCGATTCACGCCCCAAGTCGCTTCGACTTAAAACGATCGCGCTCTAGACGGCTTCCTTGAGATCCTTGGAAGCGCGGAACGCAACCTTCTTGCTGGCTTTGATCTTAATCGGCTGGCCAGTCGCGGGATTGCGCCCCATGCGCGCAGCGCGCTTCCTGACCACCAAAATGCCAAGTCCGGAGAGGCGCAGTCGGTCACCCTTCTTCAAGTGCTTTACAACGAGACCGACCATGTCGCCGAGAATGTTCTCCGCCTGCTTCTTTGGGATCTCGTGGCTCTCGGCGAGGGCAGCCGCGAGATGCTTGAGGGTCACCGTCGCCGGGGTACCCGCCTTTTGCGTCGCCATTCCTGTTTCCCTTTTGTTGGACGCCGACCCCTGTCGGCCCGCTCAGAGAATCACAACCGCGCGTCTAACGCAAGAAATCTGCGCAAGTAGGGCCCTGCGCGTAAGGGCGCATGGGGCCGGATTCACCGCGGTTTAATGCTTCCGCGCTAGGCTTGCCGCTTCCCTTTAGGAAGGCGACGAGCGCGATGAGGCGCTTCAGCTTCAGATTGGCGAAGCGCGCGGACGAAGCGGTGCGTCCCCTCAATAACCTCTGGCTCGCGCTCGCCTTTGCGTGCGTCGGGCTCTTCAACACGGCGCTTAACCTGATGACCGGCCACGAAATCGGATTGTGGCTGACGCTTTTCTAGCGTCCCGATTCCGAAGTTCGCACGCCCTGGGCTAACCCCGCGAAAGCTCGTACTCCGCCTGGTCCTCGTAGATCGCGCCACTCTTCGTCAGATAACTCGCGACCAGCGCAAATCGCTCGACCTCGATCGGCTCCGCGCGAAACAGCGCGTGCTGCGTCACGAAGGCCTGCAGGCGCGGCCCGAGCGGTGGACGCAGTCGCGCCAAAGTCACATGCGGCGTGTAGCGGCGGGTCTCCGCTTCGAGACCCAAGCGCCGCAACGACGATTCCACCTTGCCCTGGAGTTGGATCAATTCCTCGGTCTTCTCGGCGCCGACCCAGAGCGAATGAAGGCCGAATTGCCCGATCCCCGCGAGCGTGAGACGAAAGCGCCGCGCCTTGACCTTCAGCAGCGCCGCGTCGATGTCGCTGGCGGTTCCCTCGTCGACCTCGCCGATGAAGCGCAGGGTCAGATGAAAATTGCCGGCATCCACCCAACGCGCCTCCGGTACCCCGTTGCACAGCAGCGATAGACGGAGCTTCAGCTCGGGCGGAAGAGCGATGCCGACGAAGAGGCGGAGCATTACAAAAACAGCGTCAACACGCCCGTATAGCCATAAAGCCGGTCGTGGGCGATCTCGCCGTTGCCGAAGAATCCCGCGAGCGGAAATTCGCCGAGCGCGTCCCTGATCGTGCGCAGCTCCTCGGAATCGGTGCC
Source organism: Allostellaceae bacterium (assembly GCA_035517495.1). Lineage (GTDB taxonomy): Bacteria > Pseudomonadota > Alphaproteobacteria > ATCC43930 > CGMCC-115725 > DASZHJ01. The sequence goes on from DATIYT010000064.1 coordinate 56,936, forward strand.
GAACAGATTAGGGCCCCGCGCCACGCAGCTAAAGTAGAGTCCGGCCTTGGGCGGCCCGCCCGCGCGGCGCTTGAGCTGTTCCAGCATGCGCCGCAGGTCCTCAAGCGCGCTGGTGGCATCGCGGCGGGAAAACATGACGGGATCGCCGGGCGCCAATTGCTCGCCGATCGCGATCCAATTGCGCTCGGTATCGATCGCCATCAGATTGCGAACGATATAGTCGCCGGTATCGGATCCGCGCACCGGAATGCCCACGAATATGCGCCCGCCGACGCGGCGCAGGTCGCGCGCCAAGAGCTCGCCGATATCCTCTTTGAAGACCTCCAGCGCCGGCCGGTCGTCGATCCTCATCAGGATGTTCTCGCGCGCGGCGGTCACGCGCCGCAGCGGCCCGATCGGCGAACAACCTTGCGTCAACCCGGTCGCGACGGCCAGGCCCTGAGTCAGGATCACGCCGGAAAGGCCGCCTTCGGTCACGCGTTCGGCGATCTGGCGCGGCGGCGCGGTCATGGCGGCGGCGAGACCGCCGACGAGGTAAAGACCCGCCGATCCGCTGGTCGTCGCGATCTTCTCGGCGATCTTCGAATCGCGGGGATCGCCGTGCACCACGGCGAAGCTCGGCTGCTCGATCTTGAACCAGTCGCGCTCGGTCGCCATCAGCGCCTCTGTCGAGCATTCCGGTCCAAACACGCGAAAGCCCTGTTCCGGCAGATCGGTTACCAGCGCGCTGACCGCCGGCTGACCGAAGTATTCGCGCCCAGCCGCGCAGACGCCGAGGCCGACGCTGCCGACCCAATGCGGGATCCGCGTGCGCTCGCGCATGAAAGCGAGCACGCTGCCGAGGTGATCGCCGATCGCTTCGGTCGCGTAGAGGAATCCCAAGGTCGCTCCCTCGGCATGGGGCATCAGCCCATCGGCGCAAGCTTTCGCGGCTTCCGACCAGCTCGCGCCCGCGCCCTCGGCAGCCCGAAAACCGGCACCGCTCATCCTTTGCCTCCCGGCGCTGCATCGAGCAGCCGCAATACGTAAGGACCGACTCGGTTCACGATCACGTCCACCCCCGCCGGGTTGGGATGGAGGCCGTCCGGCTGATTGAGCGCGGGGTCGAGAGCGACGCCATCGAGGAAGAACGGGTAGAGCAACACGTGGTGCTTCTCGGCAAGGCGGGGGTAGATCGCATCGAACTTGCGGGCATAGTCGTCGCCCCAATTTTCCACACCTTTCATGCCCAGCAACAGCACCTTGAGCTTGCGCGCTTCAAGCCGCGTCAGGATTCGATCGAGATTGTCGTAGGCGGCCTCGGGGTCAAGACCCCTGAGCGCGTCGTTCGCGCCCAGCTCCACCAACACGGCGTCGGCGGGTTCCGAAAGCGCCCAATCAAGCCGCCTGAGGCCGCCCGCGGTCGTGTCGCCGGAGACGCCGGCATTGACGATTTGGGCATCAAACCCGCGCGCTTGGAGCCATGTCTGCAACCGCTCGGGGAAGGATTGCTCCAGCGGCAGCCCGTATCCCGAGGTCAGGCTGTCGCCCAGCGCCACGATCCGCGTGGCGGCGTGCGCGGGCTCACCGAGTCCGGCCGAAAGCCCCAAGCCCAATAGGAGCGCATAGACGGGGTTGACAAGGTTTCGCCACACTCGATACCCACCATGCCGGCAAGAACGAATCGACGTGCCCGCCCGCGACGCAATGCTCGATAACACCGACACCGACATGATCCTGCTCAGGGATGTCGAGGTTACACTGACGAGCGCCGCCGGCGCCGTCAATGTGCTCCGCGGCATCTCGCTCTCGATCGAACCTGGCGCAACCGTGAGCTTGGTCGGGCCCTCGGGCTCCGGCAAGACCACGCTGCTGATGACGATCGCGGGGCTGGTGCGCCCGAACGCCGGGTACGTCCGGGTTGCCGGCACGGATCTCGCGGCCCTCGATGAAGACGGGCTCGCGCGATTTCGCCGCGAGGCCATTGGGATCGTCTTTCAGGCATTTCACCTGGTTCCCACCATGACCGCGCTCGAGAACGTGGCCTTGCCGCTGGAATTTGCGGCGCGCGGCGACGCCTTCGCGGTTGCGGCCGACGCGCTCGATGCGGTCGGGCTGAGCGCGCGTCGCGATCACTATCCCAGCGAACTCTCGGGCGGCGAGCAGCAGCGGGTGGCGCTCGCTCGCGCATTCGCCGCGACGCCGCGGCTCATCCTGGCTGACGAGCCAACGGGAAATTTGGACGGTGCGACCGGCGCTCATGTGATGGATCTGCTGTTTCGGCTGGCGGCGGATCGCGGAACCACATTGCTGCTCATCACCCACGAAAGCGAGCTGGCGCGCCGCGCCAACCGCATCATCGAGCTGGCCGACGGCAAGGTGCTGCGCGACAGCGCGCGCCCGTTGGCGGCCGTTGCGGGATGAAAACCGCGCTCCTGGTGCTTAGCCTTGCACGCCGCGAACTGCGCGGCGGCATCAGAGGCTTTCGCATTTTTCTCGCTTGCCTGGCGCTGGGTGTCGCCGTCATTGCCGGTGTCGGTTCGCTCGCATCCAGCATCAGCGCCGGCCTCGAAACCGACGCGCGAGCGATGCTGGGCGGCGATGTGGAGGTGAACCTCGTGCTGCGTCCCGCCGATGAACGCGAGCTCGCGTATCTGCGTGGCGCGGGTGCCGTCTCCGCGATCGAGGACATGCGGGCCATGGCGCGGCGCGACGACGATCGAGCGCGGAGCCTGATCGAGCTCAAGGCCGTCGATGCGAACTATCCGCTCGTGGGCGACGTAACCCTCGATCCGCCACAGCCGCTGCCTCAGGCGCTTGCCCGCCGCGACGGGCGGTGGGGCGCGGTGGCAGCGCCTGCTCTGCTGGAGAGGCTCGGCCTCAAGCCCGGCGACACCGTCCGGATCGGCAACGGGCGGTTCGTACTGAGCGCCGCGCTGACCCACGAACCCGATGCCGCGACCGGCATCTTTATCCTGGGGCCCAGGCTGCTCATCGCGAGCGAAGCGCTCCAGGAAACCGGGCTCGTGATGCCGGGCACACTGATCTCCTATGCCTATCGCCTGCGCCTCCCGCCGGGGACCGATCCCGTGGCGTGGAGCGCCAAGCTGCGCGCGGCGTTTCCGGATGCCGGCTGGCGCTTGCGCAACTTCACCGATGCCGCGCCAACGCTCCGGCGATTGCTGGACCGGGTCGGGCTGTTCCTGACCCTGGTCGGCCTAACGGCGCTGCTGGTGGGCGGCGTCGGGGTCGGCAATGCGGTTGCGAGCTACCTCGCAAGCCGCATTTTGTCGATTGCCATCCTCAAATCCGTGGGCGCTCCGGGGCGCCTGGTCTTCATGGTCTATCTGGCACAGATCGCGGCGCTGGCCGCTGCCGGAATCGGGATCGGCCTCGTGCTCGGCGCGGCCGTGCCCTTGCTGGCCGGCCATTTCCTGATGGCGGCGTGGCCCGTACCCCTGCGCCTCGGGCTCTACCCGATGCCGCTCGCGATCGCGGCCGCAGCGGGCGCACTGGCGACGATTGCCTTCTCGCTGGGTCCCCTCGCCCGTGCCAAGGCGGTTGCGCCCGCGACCCTATTTCGCGCGGCGGTCGAGCCGCCGGCAACGCCGGCGCGCGGCGTGGTGTTCGCGGCACAGCTTGCGGCGGGTTCGCTGCTGGCGGCGTTGGTTATCTTCAGCAGCACCGACCGCCGCCTCTCCTTCTGGGCCACCGTGTCGGCGCTGACGGCGCTCGCCGTGTTCCGTCTCGCGGGGATGCTCGTGGTCTCGTTGGTGCGCCGTGCGCCCCGGCCGCGTCATCCGGCGTTGCGCATCGCGCTCACCAATCTCGGCCGGCGTGGCGCCAACACCGCCACGGTGATCGCTTCGCTCGGGCTCGGTTTTACGGTGCTGGTGGCGTTGAGCCTCGTCCAGGGAAACATCTCGCTCACCCTCGATCGCGAATTACCGGAGCACGCGCCGTCCTTCTTCTTCATCGACATCCAGCCCGATGAAACCGCGGCGTTCGACGAGCTGGTCCAAAGCTTTCCCGATGCGAGCGGATTCGAACGGGTGCCGAGCTTGCGCGGCCGTCTCGCCAAGTTGAATGGCGTCCCGGTCGAACAGGCGAGGGTCGCGGGCGACGCGCAATGGGCGGTGCGCAGCGAGCGCGGCCTGACCTATTCTCCGACGCTGCCGGCGGGTTCGCATCTCGCGGAGGGCGAGTGGTGGCCGCCTGATTATCAAGGCCCGCCGCTGGTTTCCTTCGATGCCGATCTTGCGCGCGGGATGGGGCTCAAGCCGGGCGACACGCTCACGGTCAATGTGCTCGGGCGCGACGTGACGGCGACGATCGCGAATTTGCGGACGATCGACTGGACCTCGCTCGGGATCAATTTCGCGATGGTGTTCTCGCCGGGAACATTCTCCGGCGCGCCCGAGACCAGCATCGCCATGGTGCGTCTGCCATCGGAGCGCGAAGCGGCGCTGCAGAAGGCGGTCACGGATCGATTCCCCAACATCTCCTCGATCTCCGTAAAGGATGCGCTCAAATCCGTGAGCGACATTGTCGCCGCGGTGGCGCTTGCCCTGGAGGTGACGGCGGCGGTGGCGCTCGGCGCCGCCGGTCTGGTGCTGGCGGGCGCGCTCGCAGCGGCGCGCCGCCGGCGCCTCTACGAATCCGTCGTCTTGAAGGTGCTGGGCGCGACGCGCGCCGACCTGCTCAAGAGCTTCCTTTGGGAATACGGGCTCTTGGGGCTCCTGGCGGGGGTGATTGCCAGCGCCCTCGGCACGATCGCGGCATACCTGGTGCTGACCCGGGTCATGCGTGCGGACTGGGTTTTCTTGCCCCGGTCCGTTCTTCTATCGGCGGGGGTGGCGCTGCTTTTGACCCTCACTCTCGGATACGCCGGCACGTGGCGCGCGCTCGGCGCCTCGGCGGCGCCCTATCTACGCAATGAATAAGGGTCCTTGACGACGGGTGCCCCCACCCGCTCCGATATTGAAACTTGCCGCGGTTGTGCCAATATCTGGCATAACATCCAACCGCCCGAATTGGGATCAGCGAGGAAACCATGGCTTTCGATTCGCAGAACCGTAGCACCGCGCGCCCGGCGTCGTGGGCCGAGATCGATGTCGGTCTGCGTCAGCATATGCTGCGCGTTTATAACTATATGTCGGGCGGCCTCATGCTCACCGGCGTGATCGCCTGGTTCGCATCCACGCCGGTGATTGCTCGCGCCATCTACGGAACGCCGTTGATGTGGCTGGTGATGCTGGCTCCGCTCGGCCTCGTGTTTTTCCTGAGCTACCGCATCCAGAGCATGAGCCTCGGCGCCGCGCAGGCGACCTTCTGGGGCTACTCGGCGTTGATGGGGCTGTCGCTCGGCTTCATTTTCTTGGTCTACACGGGCGCTTCGATCTTCTCGACCTTCTTCATCACGGCCGCGATGTTCCTGGGCATGAGCCTCTATGGCTACACCACGAAGCGTGACCTCACGGGTGTCGGGTCGTTTCTGGTGATGGGGCTCTGGGGCATCATTATAGCGTCCCTGGTTAGCGTCGTGATGGCGATGTTCGGGGTTCCGTCCGCCGCACTGCAGTTTGTGATCTCGATCGTCGGCGTGGTCGTGTTCACCGGCCTCACCGCTTGGGATACCCAGCAGATCAAGGAAATGTACCTCGCGAGCGACGACGACGTGGTCGCAGGCAAGAAGGCGATCATGGGCGCGCTCCGCCTCTACCTCGACTTCATCAACCTGTTCCTGATGCTGCTGCGCCTGATGGGCCAGCGCCGCTGAGACGGCGGACCTAGCCGAATGAGGCGAGGGGCCCTTCGGGGCCCCTCGTCGCTTGCGGGGCGGGGATTGCCTTAGAAGTCGCTACAGCGGCCGTTTCGCTCCCAATCCCCGTAGCGAGTGGGCTCGGGATCGCTGGGGCCACCGATTTCGCGCGGCTTCGCGGGCACCTTTGGCGCTTTCGGGAGCGGCGCCGGCGATGGCTCCGAGGGCGCTGATTCCTTTGCCTTTGTCGCCGTCGAAGCCGGGTTTTCGCGAGTGCTCATGCTCTCAGCAAGCACCATTTTCGGCGATTTGCCAAGCACTGCCTCGCCGTTCAGCCTTGAAGGGAGGAGGGCGAGTGCCAGTTTAATGGCAAGTCGGGCATCGCAAAAAAGCCCGCGAGCTTACGGCGACAAACTGAGGAACATTGGGCGGCGCGCGTTGTCACAACCAGCTTCAGATATGGGCGCCCCTCCCTCAGCGCGGGGCGTCGCGGTTGATTTGATCGCCGCAGTGATGCGGCGACGGCGCCCGCTTGACGATGCCATCGAGGAAAGTGCGGAAATGGCGGTGTTGCAGCCCCGCGACCGCGCCTTCACGCGCCTGCTGGTCGCGACCGTGCTGCGGCGCTTGGGACAGATCGACGCCCTCATTGCTCATTGTTTGAACACGCCGCTGCCGGCGCGTGCTTCGCTGGTGCACGACATGCTGCGGCTCGGAATCGCACAGTTGCTGTTTCTGCGCACGCCGCCACACGCAGCGGTGGCGACCACCGTCGATCTCGCGGGCGCCCGTGGCTTTCCCACTTATAAGGGATTGGTCAACGCGGTGTTGCGGCGGCTCAGCCTTGAAGGGCCGCAGCTGGTCGGGAGCCAGGACGCGGCGCTCCTCAACACGCCGCGCTGGCTTTGGGACTCCTGGACCAGCACCTATGGCGCGACGACTGCGCGGGCGATCGCAACCGCGCATCTGAAGGAAGCGCCCCTCGATATCACGGCGCCGAGCGAGCCCGAGAAATGGGCTCAGTCGCTGGAGGCGGCCATTCTTCCGACCGGCACGCTCCGCCGCAACAGCGGTGGAGCGATCATGTCCTTGCCCGGCTACAAGGAAGGCGCCTGGTGGGTGCAGGACGCGGCAGCGGCGCTGCCGGCGCGTCTCCTGGGCCCGATTTCCGGCGCATCGGTGATCGATCTTTGCGCCGCGCCGGGTGGCAAGACGGCGCAAATCGCCGCCGCTGGCGCACGCGTCACCGCGATCGATCGATCGCCGCGGCGGTTGCAACGGCTGCGCAGCAACCTCGCGCGGCTCAACTTCGACGTCGAATGTATCGCCGCCGATGCCGGAAGCTGGCGGCCGTCGGAGCCGGCGGCGTTCGTGCTGCTGGATGCTCCCTGCACCGCGACGGGTGCCATTCGCCGCCATCCCGACGTGCCGCATCTCAAGACCGTCGATGATGTGGCACGCCTGGCCGCCGTTCAGGAACGTTTGCTTGACGCAGCGGTGGAGATGCTGGCTCCCGGAGGAACCTTGGTTTTCTGCACCTGCTCGCTCGAGCCCGAAGAGGGCGTGCACCAGGTCGAGCGGTTGATCGCGCGCGGCGCACCCGTGGAGCGGCGTCCGGTCAGCGCCGAGGAGATCGGCGCGCCTCAGGAATGCGTGACCGGGCAGGGCGATCTGCGTACGCTGCCCTGCCATTTGATCGAGCGAGACGGGCTCGACGGCTTCTTTGCCACGAGACTGGTGCGGGTTCGGCGTTAAAGAGCCTGACTTGCCGCGTCGCGGTTTCCTTGTTACCTACCCCGCATGCAGAAACCGATCAGAATAGCGCCCTCGATTTTGTCGGCTGATTTCGCGCGCCTCGGCGAGGAAGTGCGCGCGGTCACCGCGGCCGAAGCGGATTTCATTCATGTCGACGTGATGGATGGGCACTTCGTGCCGAACCTCACCTTCGGGCCGGCCGTTGTCAAGGCGCTGCGACCGCACACGACGCTGCCCTTCGACGTGCACCTGATGATCTCGCCGGTGGACCCCTACATCGCGGAATTTGCCGAGGCCGGCGCCGATATCATCACGGTGCACCCGGAGGCGGGACCGCATTTGCACCGGACGATTCAGCTCATCAAGTCGTTGGGCAAGAAGGCCGGTGTCGCGCTCAATCCCGCCACCCCCGTCGAGGCGCTCGACTTCGTGTTCGACTTCATCGACCTCGTGCTGGTGATGAGCGTCAACCCCGGATTCGGCGGCCAGAGTTTTCTCACGAACCAGCTCGACAAGATTCGATCGCTGCGCAAACGCATCGACTACCAGGGACGGCCGATCGAGCTCGAAGTGGATGGCGGCCTCAATTCCGAGACTGCGCGCGCGGCCGTCGCCGCGGGCGCCGATATTCTGGTCGCGGGAACGGCCGTATTTGCCGGCGGCGCCGCGCAGTACGCGGACAATATTCGGCGCTTGCGCGTCGGCAAACCGGGGTCCTAGCGTGGCGGATTGGAAGTTCCTCCGATCACCGCCGGACGCTCGGAGAGGAACTTCAAATCCGAAGACCACACTAGCAATCAATGAGCTGCTGGTATCCCGATGATTCCGAAGTTCGCATCTGAGCTTGACCGTTTGGTCATGCGAACTTCGGAATCGGGACACCAGAGCATGATCCGATCTGGTAGAATCGGATCATGGTCTCGATTCCCTTATTTTTTGGCGCAATCTGACGGCGAACCACCCACACGTCGCCGGATGGCGCGCTAGGCAGGAGGCCTTGGGGGTGTTCCAAGCGCAGGGGCACCGCCTCCGCCACTGGCTGCTGTCGGTACTGTGGCGAACGCCGCTTTACCGTCTGAGCCTCTGGAGTTGGCGGCAGAAGCCGTTGGCATTGACGCTCGATGGCAGGAATCTCCGCGAGAGGCCAAACCCTGCCGGCGAGGCGGCGGTTCCGAGCGAGCCCTTGCCCTGGGAGGCACCGGCCCTGAGCCTCGCGCGGCAGGCGCAGCTGCACGGCTTTAGCTGGCTTTCCGCTCTTGGGACGAACGAGGGCGCGGATGTGGCGCCCGCGCGCCTCATCCTGCGCGCCTGGCTCGAGCGGTATCGCCGCTGGGACCCGGTTGCGTGGCGCGCCGACGTCATGGGGGAGCGGCTTTGCTTCTGGATCGCTTATGCGCCGCTGCTCGCTCCGCCGGATGATCCGCTGCACCGGGATTTTCTCTCCGAAGTCGGCCGGCAGACCCGTCACTTGCGCCGCACGGCGCACTGGGAAGTGAGCGGCATCCGCCGTCTCCAGGCACTCAAGGGGTTGCTCGCGGCGCAACTCGCGCTCCGAGCCAGCGACCGGCGGGTCGATACGGTGTTCCGCGCGATCGAGCGCGAAACCGACGCACAGATTCGGAGTGATGGCGGCCATATCGGGCGCAGCCCGGCGCTGCAACTCGAAGCCTTGCACCAGTTGACGGGCGTGCGCGAAATCCTGGACGCCGCCCATGTGGAGGTGCCGGAGGCGATCGCCGCCGCAATCGAGCGGACGGCGATCATGCTGCGTTTTTACCGCCATGGCGACGGACGCCTCGCTTTGTTCAACGACAGCATGGAAGATGATCTGGCGGTGATCGACCGCGTGCTGACGCGATCGGGGGTCAAGGCGCGGCCACCGGCGAGCGCGCCGTTGACGGGATTCGAGAGGCTGCAAGCCGGCAAGAGCTTGGTGATCATGGATTGCGGCGCGCCACCGCCGGAGCGTTTCGGTGGGCACCCGCATGCCGGCACGCTCTCCTTCGAGCTGAGCCACGGTCGCGACCGGCTGATCGTCAATTGCGGCGCCTATCGCGGCAGCAGCGCGCAGTGGCTTGCGGCGATGCGCACCACGGCCGCGCACTCGACCCTGGTGGTGGAGAACACGCCGTCCACCGAGATCGACGAGGCGGGCCACCTTGGTGCGGGGCCGCGCAATGTCACGCGCGAGCGAATGGAAGAAGACGGCAACCATTGGGTCAATGCCAGCCATGACGGTTATCGTGTTCCTTTTGGATTGACCCACTCACGCCAACTTTACCTCTCAGCCGATGGCGACGATCTGCGCGGCGAGGACCGGCTGCTGGGCCGCCCCGGGCAGAGTTTCGCGATCCGTTTTCATCTGCACCCGCAGGTGCAGGCCTCGCTCACGCAGGATGGGAGCACGGCCCTGCTGCGCTTGCCGAGCGGCGTCGGTTGGCGCTTGCGCAGCGAAGGCGCGGTAATGAGCCTCGCCGAGAGCGTCTATCTGGGCGCCGTTGCCACGCGCAAAAGTCAGCAAGTGGTGCTCGAAGGCCATGTGGGAAGCCAGGGCGCCACGGTAAAGTGGGCGGTCCGGCGCGAACGGCGCCGACGGCCGGAAGCGGTCTCGACGCCGGTTCCGGAATCCCGCGAGCAAACACGAGAGCACCCATGACCGATCCCAAGCTGCAACGGGTCCGACGCGCGCTGCTCTCGGTGCATGACAAGACCGGCGTCGTTCCGTTTGCCCAAGCCTTGGCGGCGCACGGGATCGAGCTGCTCTCGACCGGCGGGACCGCGCGTGCGCTCGCCGATGCTGGGGTCAGCGTCACGGATGTGGCGGCCGTCACGGGCTTTCCGGAGATGCTGGACGGCCGCGTCAAGACGCTGCATCCCGCAATCCACGGCGGCTTGCTGGCTCGGCGTGACCGACCGGAACACCTGGCGGCGATCGCTGCCCATGGCATAGCGCCGATCGACCTTTTGGTGGTGAACCTCTACCCCTTCGCCGAGACCGTCGCGCGCGGCGCCGGTTTTGAAGAGTGCGTCGAAAATATCGATATCGGCGGCCCCGCGCTGATCCGCGCGGCCGCCAAGAACCATGATGGCGTCGCGGTGGTGACGGACCCCGCGGATTACGCGCCGCTGCTCTCGGAACTCGCGACCCATGGCGGCGCAACGACCGCCGCGTTGCGCCGCCGGCTGATGGCGCTCGCCTTCGAACGCACCGCCGCCTACGACGCCGCCATCGCCCATTGGCTTGCGGAGCAGCAGGGCGAAGCCTTTCCGGAAACTATCGTCATTGCGGCGCGGCTGAAGCAGCGCTTGCGCTACGGCGAAAATCCGCACCAGGAGGCGGCGTTCTATATCGGCGAAGAGACGCGCGCCGGCGTCGCGACCGCCGAACAGATCCAGGGCAAGGAGCTTTCCTACAACAACCTCAACGACACCGACGCCGCCTACGAGCTGGTGGCGGAATTCGCCGAGCCCGCCGTCGCCATCATCAAGCACGCCAATCCCTGCGGCGCCGCGGTGGGCGCGAACCTCATGGCGGCGTTTGGCGCGGCGCTCGCCTGTGATCCCGTGAGCGCCTATGGCGGGATCGTCGCGGTCAACCGCCCGCTCGATGCCGAAACGGCGGATGCGATCGGCAAGCTTTTTGCCGAGGTGGTGATCGTGCCCGCGATCGAGCCGGCGGCCGAGGCGGCCCTCAAGCGCAGATCGATGCTCCGCGTCCTCGTCGCGGGCGCCGTTCCCGACGCCAAGGCGGCCGGCATGACGCTCCGCTCGGTCGCGGGCGGCTTCCTGCTGCAGAGCCGCGACAACGGGTGGATCGACGCGGCTGCATTGACCACGGTCACCAAGCGCGCGCCCACGGCTCGCGAGTTGGACGATTTGCGCTTCGCTTTTCGCGTCGCAAAGCACGTCAAGTCGAACGCGATCGTCTACGCCAAGAACGGCGCCACGGTCGGGATCGGTGCGGGACAGATGAGCCGCGTCGACAGCGCACGCATCGCCGCGTGGAAGGCCGCCGAGACCGGGAAAGCCGCGGGGCTCACCCAGAGTCCGACGCGGGGTTCAGTGGTGGCGTCGGACGCGTTCTTTCCCTTCGCCGACGGGCTTGTCGCCGCGATCGAGGCGGGCGCAACCGCGGTCATCCAGCCCGGCGGCTCCAAGCGCGATCCGGAAGTGATCGCCGCCGCCGATCAGGCCGGTGTCGCCATGGTCTTCACGGGCATGCGGCACTTCCGGCACTGAGCATCGGCCCAGCGGCCTACTCCGCGTCCGGCTGCTTGCGGGGATGCGAGTTGGCGAAGGCGGGAATCTCCATGCAGCGCGCATGTATTTCCATCACGCGCGGGTAGGGCGCGAGATCGGTTTTGAAGAGCTGCGCGGGCGTCACCTGCGTCATCAGGCAGATATCGGCGACGGTCGGGGTATCGCCGTAGCAGAACTTGCCGGGGGACTTACGCTCGGCAAGCAGCGTCTCCATGGTTTGCAAGCCGGCGCCCAGCCAATGCTGAATCCAGCCGCCGCGCTGCTGCTCGCTTAAGCCGAGCGTGCCGGTCAGGTAGTTGCGGATGCGCGGCACGATCAGCGGGTGCGAATCCGCGACGTTGATGAGCGCGAATCCCCGCACCCACGCGCGCGCGGCGATATCCTTGGGGAGCAGCGGCGGGGCCGGATACTTCTCCTCGAGGTATTCGAGGATCGCCATGGACTGAAACAGCTTAAGGTCGCCGTCGAAGAGGGTCGGCACCACCATCTGCGGATTGAGCTTCTTGTATTCAGGCTTCTGCTGGTCGCCGTGCTCCAGATTGATGACCACGTTTTCGTGCGGAATTCCCTTGATCGCGAGCGCGATCCGCACTCGGAACGTCGCTTGCGAGCGCCAGTAGGTGTAAAGCTTCATCGGGTCCCTCCCAGGATTTCGTCGGGGGGTTATAGCGCCGGGAGCCCGTCAGTGAAACACGGATGCGCGCCCGACTTAGTGCGCCCGTTACAAGGCGACGCCGAAGCGCTGTTCGAAGCCGGTCCGGCCCTTGGGCGTGACGGTGACGGCGCGGCTGTCGCGGCGGCGCTCGATCCAGCCGAGATCGAAGCAGCGTCGCGCCAGATCGACGCCGAGACGACCGCCCAAGTGCCAGCGCCGCTCGCTCCAATCGAGACAGGGCCGGCAGAACGCACCGCGCTGCCCGCGCGCGCCACCTTCGAGGCCGAAGTCGTCGAGGAACGCGCGGCCTTCCGTGGTGATTTGGCCGCCATCATCGTCAAGCTGCACCAGGCCGCGCGCGACCAGCGCGTCCGCGAGTGCCACGCCCAAGCGCCCCGCCAAATGGTCGTAGCAGGTCCGCGCGAAGCACATTGCGTCGTCGCGCGCGGAGCGCGGTCGATGACGCGGCGGCGCCTCGATCGCGGCTACCGCCATGATGCCCTCGAGCATGCGACCCACCAGCGGCGAGGCGAGGCGGTGGTAGCGATGCCGGCCTTGCTTCAGCACGGTCAGGAGATGCGCATCCACCAACTTTGAGAGATGCCCGCTCGCGGTTTGCGGAGTGATCCCGGCGTCGAGAGCGAGCTCGGTTGCGGTAAGCGCGCGCCCATCCATGAGCGAGGCCAACATGGTCGCGCGGGCAGGGTCGCCCACCAGCGCCGCAACCCCCGCCATATCCAGAGGACCGATCATGGGCCAAAAACTAGGCGCCCCAATGCTCCCTGGCAATCATCCACATTTCGGCGCAGACCGAAGCGTCAAAGCTTCAGCACCATGCCCTCGCGCGCGACGATCGCGCCCGGATACGCCTTGGCCGCTTCGGCGGCGACCCGATCCATGAAGGCATCGTCGTGAGTGGGATCGTGATGGAAGATCGCGAGCGTCTTGGCCTTGGCGGCGATCGCAAGCCGGACCGCCTCCTGCCAAGTGGAGTGGCCCCAATTCTTGTGCGATTCGTACTCCTCGTCCGTGTAGGTCGAATCATAAATCATGACATCGGCATGGTCGGCGAGGGTGAGCACGTTCCGGTCCAGCTCACCCGGCCGATGCTCCGTATCCGTCAGATAGGCCACCACCTTGTCGCCGCATTCGACGCGATAGCCGGTCGCGTTGTTGGGGTGATTGAGCGGCGCCGTCTTGAGCGTAATGCCCGCCACGGGCGTCACGGTGTCGCCGCAGGGAAAGTCGATGTAGTCCATGCGCGCGTGGAAGATGCCGATTGGCACCGGGAACAGCGGCGGCGTCATCATCTCAGACAGCACTTCCTTGAGGGTGTGGTCGGGAAGGAGATGCCCGGCCCAAAGCCGCAGCTTGTTCTCTTTGAGGAAGGCGGGAGCGAAGAACGGCAGCCCCACGACGTGATCGAGGTGCGTGTGGCTGAAGAACAGGTCGGCATTGACCTCACCGCCCTTGGCCATGAGGGCGTCGCCCAAAAGGCGCAAGCCGGTGCCGCCGTCGAAGATCAGCATGCGCTCACCCCAGCGCAGCTCGACGCAGGAGGTATTGCCGCCATAGCGCACGGTCTCGGGCCCGGGACAGGCGATACTGCCGCGGACCCCCCAGAAGCGAACGCTGACTTCGCCTTCGCCCGCCACGCGCGCCCTCCCAAGCCCCCCTGGCTCCCGACGACCCTAATACTTATAGCATTTTCTCGGGCTTAGGTATGTGCCCAGCGTCACGGGCGGAGCGAAGAATATTATGGGAAAGCGCGAGCCGCGCTATGGCACCAGCCGATAGCCGCCGGGATCGGTTACCAGTATCTGGGCATGGGCGGGATCACGCTCGATCTTTTGACGCAGGCGGTAGACGTGGGTTTCGAGCGTGTGGGTGGTGACGCCGGCATTATAGCCCCAGACCTCGTTCAGGAGCGCATCGCGTCCGACCGTTCGATCGCCGGCGCGGTACAGGTACTTGAGAATCGAGGTTTCCTTCTCGGTGAGACGGACCTTTTTGCGGCCGTTGGGGTCGAGCAACAGCTTGGCGCTGGGGCGGAAGGTGTAGGGGCCAATGGTGAAGACCGCATCCTCGCTTTGCTCGTGCTGGCGGAGCTGCGCGCGAAGCCGCGCCAGCAGCACGTTGAGGCGGAAGGGTTTGGGAATGTAGTCGTTGGCGCCGGCATCGAGGCCCAGAATGGTGTCGGCATCGCTGTCCGCGCCGGTGAGCATCAGGATCGGCGAACGCACGTTGCTCCGCCGCATCAACCGGCACAGCTCGCGGCCATCCATGTCGGGAAGCCCCACATCGAGCAGGATCGCGTCGAAATAGCCCTGCTTGACCATATCGAGCGCCTGTTCGCCGGTTTCGGCCTCGGCGACCTGAAACTCCTCATGGAGCTGCAACTGCTCCGAAAGCGCATGGCGCAGCGCCACATCGTCGTCAACAATCAATATCTTGCGGCCGACCGTCATTGCTCCTTTCCTCTAACACAATATTCGCCGGCGCAGGTATGACCGATTGCGGGCGGATGGGCAATGCCGACACCCCCGCCGCCGGCCCTGTTGGCCAAATACTCTCGGAAACAATTCATTACACAAGTTTTATGGTTCGCGAGACCTACCGTTAATTCCGGCCCGCGCTTTTTCCGCTCTGCGACTTTCCCACGTTGTTACGGCCGGTCGCCCTCGAATATCCTGGGGTGGTGCCCTGGGCCAATCCAAAGGCCCATCGGATCAACAGGAGGCGCATGCGATGCTCCATCGGCGAGTGAACGGCCATGACATGGCGTATATCGAGGTTGGAGAGGGATCGCCGCTGGTCTGTGTGCACGGCTCACTCGGCGATTTCCGGGTCTGGTTTCCCGTGCTCGGGCCGCTCTCGCACCGGCATCGCGTGATCACGCCGAGCCTGCGGCGGTTCTTTCCGGAGCATTGGGACGGCAAAGGCGAAGGCTTTACCATCGCCCAGCACCTCGCCGATCTCATTGCATTCGTCGAGGGCGTGGGGGGCAAGGTGGATTTGCTGGGCCATTCGCGCGGCGGCCACCTCGCGTTCCGCGTCGCACAGCAGCGGCCGGACCTTTTGCGCCGTCTCATCCTGGCCGAGCCGGGTGGCGAATTGGACGGGACGCTGGCAACGTCAGCCGAGGCGGCGCTCCCGTCGCGAAGCGCTCGCGTCGCTGCGGCGGCCGAGAAGATCGCCGCGGGCGAAATCGATGCGGGATTGGCGTTGTTCGTCGATGGAATCAATGGCGCCGGCGCCTGGCGGCAACTGCCGGCGTCGCAGCAACAGCGGTTGCGCGACAACGCCCGCACGCTCCTCGGCCAAATCAACGAGGGCCGACGGCCTTATGGGCGGGCCGAGGCGGAGGCGATTCGGGTACCGACGCTGTTCATCGGCGGCGAGCAGACCCCTGGCCTGCTCCCGATCATTCTGCGGACGCTCGCGG
This sequence comes from Allostellaceae bacterium, assembly GCA_035517495.1. GTDB lineage: Bacteria > Pseudomonadota > Alphaproteobacteria > ATCC43930 > CGMCC-115725 > DASZHJ01. The sequence goes on from DATIYT010000064.1 coordinate 72,791, forward strand.
CGCATGTGCCGGGGGCGCGCGTGGCGATCATACCCAACACCACACACTCGATGTTCTATCAGGACCCCGTCCGCTTCAGCGCCATCGTGCTGGACTTTCTGGCTTCAGGATAATTGCGTCGCGGCTTCCCTCGGCATCGCGACGATGTCCGCATGGCCGATGACGAGACGTAACTGTCCGCGCCTCAGCTCGGCAAGGCGCGCGCGCCGCCACTCCGCGATCGCGGCGGCGGCGGCGGGCTCGACTTCGGTTGCGGCGGCCGTGGTGTCCTGGACCAGCAACTCCAGCATCGCGGCGGACTCGGCTCCGAGGCGCCAGTCGCTGGGCTCGCGCGCGACGGCATAGCCGAGGCCTTCGAATATCGCCGCGGCCGCGGCCGGCGCGTTGCCGCCGAGCGCCGGGCCGAAACCCTTGTCGCGCCGATGATGGCTCGCAAACGCTCGGGCGATGACGGCGTCCGCCTCGTGGGGCGGCTGCCACTCGCGGTGCCCGTCGGTGCTGAGGGCCGCGAGGAAGGGGAGGTGGGCGGCGGCAAGACGTCGTGCGAGCGCCTCAAGCCAATCCATCGACACCAGATCCAAGAGCGCCGAGCAGGTGACGCCGTGAACGCCGACGAGCGGTAATTGGCCAAGCTCTGCTAGATCGAGCTTGATGCCGTGCACGCGCCACTCCGCCCCGTCGACGGAGATCGAGGCGAGCCCGCTGCCATGAGCGACGCGATAGCCCTGCGCGCGGCCCCATTGGGCGATCTCCGTGGGCTGATGCGCGATGAGCGCTGGGTCGCGGTCGATAAGGCGCCAATCCTGGTTGCAGGCGATGAGTGGCGCAAGCGCGCGGACATTGGCCCCGGTGCCGGCACCAAGATCAAGCAGCACCGCAATTCCGGCACCGGCACGCTCTCTAACCGCCGCCGCAAAGCGGCGTGCGAGCGCGCGGCTGCGCGAGCGCCGGTCAACCGTTTCGCGCAGGCGCAACCAATCGAGGGTGAAACCCTTGCTCACGGAGCGGTCAGCCGGTCGAGCGCACGCGCCCAACCCTGAACAGCGCTGGCCCAATCCGGCAGCCGGGTTGCCGCGGCGCGAGCGCCGGCGGCGAGCGCCGCGCGAAGCTTGGGCTCGTCGAGAAAGCGCGCGAGCGCCCGCGCGAGCGCCGCTGCGTCCCCCGGCGATACGAGCAGCGCTGCGCTCGCCGGCACGGTATCGGGTATTGCTCCGGCGGTGGTCGCGATCACCGGCAGGCCGTGGGCCAATGCTTCGGCGAGCGCCATGCCGTAGCCTTCGTGGTATGAGGCGAGCACGAAGCCGTGGGCCTCGGCATAGGCTTCGCCAAGCCGCTCCGGTGGCCACTCACCCTCCAATGCAAACCGTGCCTTGAGGCCGCGCCGGCCGATTTCATACCGGAGCGCCGCGGCCGTTGCGGGATCGCGCGTGAGGCTGCCGATGGCGCGCAACCGCCACGGTCGGTCGGCGAGTGTCGTGAGCGCATCCAATAGCAGCAAATGTCCTTTGCGCGGTGTCACCGTCGCGACCGACAGCAATTCGATGACGCCGCGGCCGGGCCGTCGGCGCGCGAGCCGCGATGGCTTGGCGACCCCCGGCGGCGCCACGGCGACGCGCTCGGCCGCAACTCCGTAGGCCGCAACCGCTCTCGCGGTCGCTTGGCTCGGGCAGATAACACCGTCGAGATGACGCAGCAGTGCCGCTTCGCGTTCAGCGACGCGCCGCCGCTCGCCCTCGTTCAATCCGGTCTCATCGGCGAGCGCATGATGCACGAATCCGATCAAAGAAAGGCGATGAGCCTGCGCCGCGATCAACTCGCCGAATGCCAAAAGCGCCAAGCCGTCGATGACGGCCACGCTTCGATCCGGAAGCGCCGCGAGTGCAGCCCGTGCGGCGCCCAGCGCGGTGTGGTCGGGCTCGGGAAATCGCCCGCTCAGCTCGACCACATCGACGGCGCGCCCCATCGCCCGCAAGCCCTCGACGACCCGACGATCGAACAGATAACCGCCGGTCAACTGATCGAGCCGCCCAGGGACGATAAAGGCGAGCACGCTCACCCGAGCGGTGCCTCGAATGCCGCCCACGCCACCGGCGATTCGCGAAGAACCACCCGCAGCGAGTGAAGCTCGCCCACCGTGCCGGAGCCCAGTGCGCCCGAGGCGATGCGCACCTTCAAGCGGCGGAAAATCTCGCCCGCGAGAAATTCCGAGGTGGTGTTTCGACCGCGGAATTCCGGCAGCTCGTCGAGATTGCGGTAGTTGAGCTGGCCCAGCACATCCTTGAGCAGCGCGAGCGCAAGGCCGATATCGCAAACCAAGCCGTCACCGTCGAGTGCCGCCCGGCGCACCTCCATTTCCACGGTAAATGTCGCGCCATGGAGCTGTTGCGCCGGGCCGAAGATCGCGCCGACGAAGCTGTGTGCGATCATCACATGGTCGCTGACGGCGAGGCTATACATGGCAAAGGCTCCGGTGCGGCAAGGCAAATTCACTTCAGTTTATCAGCTTATTCGATACCCTCGTCACACGTCATTATGGCGCCGTACCGCCGGCAAATGCGGGAGCGGGTGCGCGCGATTCAGTCGTAGCGGACGACGTGGCAGAGGGCGCCATCGGGATTGGTCGCAAGGCGCGCCATCGTGGCCGGAAGATCCTCGAAGCGGCTTTCGCCGTTGAGGAGCGCGTCGAAGCGCGGATCGGCGAGCAGGGAAAGCGCAAGCGCGAGCCGATCCCGATGCGTCAGCCGCGCGCGCCGCGAGGGCGCTACCGCGCCGACCTGGGAGGAAAGGAGGCGAAGGCGCTTTGCATGAAAGGCCTCGCCCAGCGGCAAGGTCACCGCGCGAGCGCCGTACCAGCTCAGATCGACGATCGCCGCTTCGAATCCCGCGAGGTCAAGCGCGAGTGCCAAGCCTTCGCCGGTTCCGCTCGCATGGAATACCAAGTCACGCTCGCGCGCGGCATCCTTGGGAAGCGCGAAGCGGCACTGGAGCGCCGCCGCGAGCGACGCCCGGCGCAGATCGCGATCGATCAGCTCCACCTTGACGCCTGGAATCTGGGCCGCGAGTGCCGCCACCAGCGCGCCCACGACGCCGGCACCCACCACGGCCACTCGGTCGCCGACCCCGGGCACACCGTCCCAGAGCGCGTTGACGGCGGTCTCCATGTTCGCTGCAAGCACCGCGCGCGGCGTCGGCACGTCCGGCGGCACCGCCAGCACCGCAACCGCCGGCACGACGTAGCGATCCTGATGCGGATGAAGACAAAAGACGCGCTCACCCGAGAGCGTCGGCGCGACTTCGGGACCGAGCGCCTCGACGATCCCGACCGAGGCATAGCCGTATTTGACCGGTGCGGGGAAATCACCGTCTTGGAACGGGCAGCGCATCCGCCGATACTCGCTCTCGGGGACACAGCCCTCAAACACCAGAGCCTCGGTGCCGCGGCTGATGCCGCTGGCGAGTGCGCGCACCCGCACCTCGCCGGCGCCGGGTTCGGAAAGGCGCGTCGCGCGGATCTCGCCACGCCCCGGCGCCGTGACCCAGAACGCGCACGCGGGCTCACTCACGGAAAACGCACTCGATCAGGACGTCGTCGCCGAGCGTGAAGCGCCGCACCCGCGGACGAAGCGCGTGGGCCAAATCGCCGATCTCCGGCAACGAAAGGCTCGGTCGGCCGGAACCCAACAGCACCGGCGCGATAGCGATCTGGAGGCGATCCAGAATGCCTGCAGCCAGAAAGCGCGACACAGTGACGCCGCCGCCTTCGACGAATAGCCAATGGAGACCGCGCGCCGCCAGCGCATCGCAAATCGCCGATGGCGCGAGGCGCTCGCCGTCGCGCGGCAGACCCACGATCTCGGCCGCGCCGAGCCGCGCTCTCCCGCGCACGCAATCCGCCGCCGCCAGAACCAGGGTGGCGGCTGCGCCGTCCGAAAACACGTGCTGTTTCTCGTCGAGAGTTAGTTGGGTGTCCAGCACCACGCGCACGGGCTGGGTTCCCGCGCAGCGTCGCACGGTGAGGCGCGGATCGTCCTGGCGCACCGTGGCGGCGCCCACCACCACGGCGTCCGCCAACGCGCGCAGCCGGTGCGTGTGACGCAAATCCGTCTCGCCCGTGAGCCATTGCGAGGAGCCGCCGGCGGTGGCAATGCGTCCATCGAGGCTCTGCGCCAGATGCGCCACCGCAAAGCGGCGACGGGGCGGCACGATCGCCAGCGGCAGATAGAGCGCGAGCAGGTCCGCCGCAGGCCCGCCGATCTCGCGGCTCACGCGCCAGCGTCCATTCTCCGCAATCGTCAACCGCCCGTGGGCGAGCGGCAGCTCGAGCGGCAGCAGCAAGGCCCCCGCGCGGGCGCGCCTGCGCACGGTCAGCACGGCTTCCCATGCCGTATCGAGGGCGTCCATGGTCACTGCGTGTCAGCCCCCTGGCCGAGCCCTTTAAGTCGGGAGCGGGGCCCCGGCCCGTTTCACACTCGCTTGTGATCGCGCATTTTTGAGGGCATTCTTCCGTGCCTCGCGAGGTCCCTCCCGCATACACCGTCAAAGCTCGATCTGTCGATGGAATTAACGCGGCAGGGGGGACGAATCATCCCGGATGGAGTACCGCACCACGGAAGCGAGGAAACCGCGGGGGATGGGGACTACCTCTGGCGTCTTTGCGAGGAGAATCCGTTCTACTTGGTCCGCTCCCCACGGCCGCACTCACAGGGTTGGAGTTGTCTTGCTTTTGGAAACGCATCGATACGGGCGCCGGCACGAGCGGGAAGACCGATCTTCACGGGGATTTGATCGTGGTGACCTTGGTTCCTGAGCAACAGCGCCTGCCAGTGGCGGCAAGGAACGGGCTGATTGTGGTGACCGCGATGGCGGCGGCGGCGCTCGCGCTCCTAATGCGTTTTGACCGCGCTGGGCTTGTCGCCGCCCTTACCGCCGCGGTGGTCTATGGCGGGGTTCTTGCGCTGGTGCGGCGGGGTTTTTTGCGGACCGCGAGCCCCCGGTTCGGTGCCGCCAATACCATCACCTTGGGGCGCGCCGCGATATCGGCGGTCCTCGCGGGCATCGCGACCGAGGCGTTGCTTCGGGGGCGAGCATCGATCGCTGTAGACGCCGCTTCCTGGACCATTGCCGGGCTTGCCGCGGCAGGCTGGGCGCTGGACGGGGTCGACGGCTGGCTTGCGCGACGATTGAATCTGGCGAGCGACTTCGGTGCGCGCTTCGACATGGAAGTGGACGCGCTCTTCATCCTCGCCCTCGCGCTGCTGGCCTATGCTGGCAACCGTGCCGGCGTTTGGATCCTGCTGGCGGGGCTGCTGCGCTACCTGTTCATGGCAGCGGGTCTTGCCGTTCCGGCATTGGCGGCGCCGCTCGCGCCAAGCTTGCGCCGGAAAGCAATCTGCGCGCTGATGGGTGCGGCCTTGATCGCGGCCCTGGTTCCCGCTGTACCGTCCTCGCTTTGCGCCATTTTCCTGGGCATGGGAGTGATGGCATTGCTATGGTCCTTTGGGGTAGATACGCTGCTGTTGCTGCGCCGCGCGGCTCTATCCCCGGTGGCACGCGCCACGCCGGTTAGCCGGGATGCGTTGGGCGGCGTCGACCGTTCCGGGTAGAGCGAGCAAGAAAGAGGCAGGATGTCTTGAAGACAAAGTCGGCCGTCCACCAACAGCCAGAGCCTCGGCCCTTGGCGCACGCGCTGATCGCGATCGACCGCGCGGTGACCGAGCTGCGCCGGGGTGGCTTGGTGGCGCTGCAATCAGGCGAGGGACGGCTGCTCGTGCTCGCGGCGGAGGCGGTGACCGATGCCGCGCTCGCCGAACTGCGGCGGCGCACCGACGCCGAGCCGTTGCTGGCGATCACCAAGCGCCGGGCGGCGGTGCTGGGACTGGCATCACCACCGCGCGAACGCGGTGGCACCGTGCTGCTGGCGATTCCCGTGCCCACTATGGCCGAGGTGTTACGCGATCTCGCCGACCCGACGGCGCCACGGCGCGTGCCGCCGCCGCATGCCGCCAAGGGTGCGGCACTGCGCCAGGCTGCCGACGCCGCGGTTGAGCTCACGAAACTCGCGCGCCTGTTGCCGGCGGCTGTGCTGGCACCGCTTGCAAAAGCGGCGAAGCCAGGCGAGACCGAGACCTTGTTCAGCGTCGAAGAAGCGGACGTATTCCGCTATCAGGCGGAAGCCGCATTGTCGCTCAAGCCCGTGAGCGAAGCGCGCGTGCCGCTGGACGGCGCCGAGCAAACACGGATCATCGCGTTCCGCCCGAGCGATGGCGGGCTCGAGCATCTGGCGATCCTGATCGGCCATCCCGATCCCGCGCATCCGGTGTTGGCGCGGCTCCACTCCGAATGCTTCACCGGCGACCTGCTGGGCAGTCTCCGCTGCGATTGCGGCGACCAGCTTCGCGGCGCCATCGCCGAGATCGCGCGCGCCGGCGGCGGCGTGCTCTTGTACTTGGCGCAGGAAGGACGCGGCATCGGCCTCGTCAACAAGCTGCGCGCCTACGAATTGCAGGATGCGGGGTTCGACACCGTCGACGCCAACGAGCAGTTGGGCTTCGACGCGGACGAGCGGGTCTATCTGCCGGCCGCGGAAATGCTGCGGCAGCTCGGATTGACCCGCGTCAGGCTGCTGACCAACAATCCCGAGAAGATGGCGGCGCTCGCGCGTTGCGGAATCGCTGTAACCGAGCGCGTACCGCACGTGTTTCCCGCCAACGGCCACAACGAGCGCTACCTCAAGACCAAGGCGACCCGCAGCGGGCATTTGCTGTAGGGAGTACCGTCCGCTCTGACGCCGGTTTGCCCGGGTGAGAACTCTCCTCGCCGACTCAGCGCCGGTCTTCTTGCGCCAGGCCGCGACGAGCCGCTATGGAATGAACAGCAGAGCTTGGTCCAACAGCCACGGGGGGTCTATGCGGCGCCGCCATTTCATTGCGCTTATCGCCGGCGCAGCCACCTTCCAGTCACATGCCGTCCTTGCGGCGGACAAGCCGTTTCGGGTCGGTATCGCTTCGCTGGTAAACCCGCGCTCGGCGCCGCAATTCCAAGCGTTCGAGCAGCGGCTCCGCGAGCTCGAGAGCGCCGACGGACAGGATTTCACAATCGACTTTGACTTGCTCGACGGTAACCCCGGGAGTTTCCCCGATGCAGTGCAGAGGCTGATCAACCGAGGCGCCGACGTGCTGCTCGCTCCGGGTCAGGAGGTCGCGCTCAGGGCTGCGCGCGCGGCGACGCGGACCATTCCGATTGTAATGGTCGCGATCGATTACGACCCCATCGCGCTCGGTTATGCGCAGAGCTTGTCGCGGCCGGGCGGCAACATCACCGGCGTCTACTTTAACACCATCGAAACCGCCGCCAAACGCGTGGAGCTGCTGAAGGAAGCGGTCCCCAGCACCACCCGGATGATCGTATTTTGGGATGCGATCTCGACCGATTCCTTTCAGGCGACGGTTGCGGCGGCGCAGGGGCTCGGACTTAAGCTGCAATCGGTCCAACTGCGAAATCCGCCCTACGACTATGAAGCGGCACTCGCGACCGCGACGCCGGGCCCGAAAGACGCTCTGTTGTGCGTGCAATCGCCGTTCTTCTTTCACGACCGGGAAGAGCTCGATGCGCTCGCGATTCGGCATAGGTTGCCTTCACTGTGCGGCGGAGTGGATTCGGGCGGCCTCGTCGCCTACGCACCGTCGCTGAACGCCATGTTTCGGACCGCAGCGGACTACGTACACAAGATTCGCGACGGTGCCAATCCGAGCGAACTCCCCATCGAGCAGCCGACGCGCTACAAGCTCGTCGTCAGTCTCAGGATGGCCAAGGCTCTGGGCGTGACGATCCCGCCCTCGATCCTTGCTCGCGCCGACGAAGTGGTCGAATGAGTTGGCAATGTACGCACAAAGCCCCCACTTTTGCGGGTGCACTGAATGGTGCGATAGTCGCTCGTCGCGCGTGCGCCCTCAAAGGAGTGGCCTCGGGATGATGGCCGGTTGGTGTTGTACCTATCGACTCGCGATTGCGGCGTTGCTGCTCTGCTGTTGGCTGGCGCTGCCGTGTGCGGCGCAGACCGCGGGAGCGGCGGCGACGACCACGCCTAGCCCCGCCGCCACGTCCGAGCCGGCGCCTGGGACCGGCGCGCCGCCCTCGGCGTCGCGGTCTTCCGACGACATGATGGGGACCAACGTCGCGAAAATCATCGATGCTGCCGGGATGCTTACCGATGCGCTGCAGCCTATCTTCGCGGCCGCGCCCCACCTTCCGGCGGCGCTGGCGCAGCTCCGGGATCGCATCGCCGCAAGCTCGGGCGGATCGATCTGGAATTTTGTGATCAAGCTCGGCGCCGTATTCGCCGGGGCGCTGTTGGTGCTCGAGCTCGTACGCATTGCACTCGGCTCCATCCGACGCCGGCACGTTGAAGCCTCGAGTGACGCCCCGGGCCTCGGTGCCCTCTCGGTGGTCCTTGGCGCCGATCTCCTGGGCATTCTTGCGATGCTCGCGGTGACCTACGTGGCGCATATGCTCTGGTTCTCCGACGACAGCATCGCGAGCGAGATTGGCGAGCCGTTGCTCGCCGCGCTGGTCTATTGGCGGCTGATGCTGATCCCGGTCGATCTGGTATTGCGGCATCGCGAGGCCGGGGTGCGGCTCGTGGACCTCGGTGATCACGCCGCGCGCCATTTGCGCTTCGGCGCCAGCGCGCTGGTGGCGCTGCAGGTGTTCTCGACCGCTCTGATGCGCGGGTTGTTCCACTCCGGCATCGAGATCGCGGGAGTGCGCTTCTTGGCGCTGTGCCTCGGCTTTGTGAATGCCGGCCTGGCGCTTTACCTGATCCACCGCGTCAGCCGCGCGACGACGGGGCAGGTACGGGCCTCGGGCCCTACTGCCACCACCAGCGCCTCGAGCGCCTTCTTCCAGCGCGTCTGGCATGCGCTCGCCATCGCTTTCGTGGGATTGGCGCTGGTGGCCTGGACGCTGGGGGTCGTCTTCAGGAACCTTCGGCCATTCTGGGGCCTCATCGACACGGCCGGCGTCCTCGTCGGCGTCTGGCTGTTGGACGTGATGATCGGCGCGTGGCTCGACCGCATCGCCCGGAAGCAGGGCGATGACGCGGATAGCGAACGTCGCCGACGCGTGCATCGTGTGATCCGTCATTGCCTCGACGTGGCGCTGTGGCTTGGGGCCGCGACCATCCTGGTCGAGCTTTGGATGGTGCGGCTCGCGCGCGTCATGCCGTCCGAGGATTGGGCTTCCATGCGCGGCTCAATCGGGAGCGCGACCGCCACCATTTACGTGGCCTATGTGCTTTGGCAGGTGGTGTTCATGCACACGGAACGCCATATTCGAGCGCCGAGCGCCGCCGCCGGTGCCGGGGGCAACGACCCACCGCCCGTCGCCACGCGACTGCAGACGGTGCTGCCCATCCTGCGCGTCTTCATGCTGGTCACCATCGCCGTGCTCGCGGGGCTGATCGCGCTCTCCAATCTTGGCGTCAACACGACGTCGCTGATCGCGGGCGCCTCGATCTTCGGCCTTGCCATCAGCTTCGGCTCGCAATCGCTGGTACGCGACATCGTTTCCGGTATCTTCTTCATGGCGGACGATGCCTTCCGCATTGGCGAGTACATCGATACCGGCAAGCTCAAGGGCACGGTCGAGGGCATGTCGATCCGCTCGCTCAGGCTTCGCCACCAGAACGGCCAGATTCACGTGATCCCCTTCGGGCAGATTCAGCACGTCACCAATTTCAGCCGCGATTGGACCACGGTGAAGTTCAATCTCCAGCTCGCTCATGACACCGATCTCGAACAAGTGCGCAAGGCCGTCAAACAAATCGGAGTCGAGATGATGAGCGACCCCGAGCTGACGCCCGAGCTGATCGCGCCGCTGAAGATGCAGGGCGTAACCGAGATCGGCCCCAACGCCGTGGTGGTGCGGTTCAAATTCACCGCGCGGCCGGTGCAGCCGACCTTCGTCTATCGCGCCGCCCTGAAGCGCATCTATCAGGTGTTCCAGGAGAAGGGCATCCAATTCGCCAATCCGACCGTCTACGTGCAGTCACGCACGGGCCACGACACGACCAAGGAAACCCAGCGGCTTGAAGCGATGGGCGCGGCGGCGGCGAACATGGCGCCGCCGCCCGCGGCAAACTGACGCCGACGGAATTCTGCGCGCGTATGATGCGGGCGCCGGCGTTGACGCGGGTGCCAGTCGAGTTATGATTTTTGCGGACGACAAGGGCACGGAATCGAGCGTGGAGGGCCCGATGAAACAGCGGCGTCTCTTGGCTGCGGCCGCGTTCACCGTCTTAATCGGCTGGGCGGCAGCCAGTCATGCGCAACAGATGCCGGGATGGGCCGTACCGTACGGGGAGGCGATGCAAGTCGCGGGGCGCAACCTGTTCCAGGAGCATTGCATCTTCTGTCACGCGCTGAAGCCGGGCGGCCGGCACTTCGGACCGAGCCTCTATGGCGTTGTTGGCAGGCCCGCCGGCGCCGACCCGACCTTTCCCTATTCAGAGGCGCTCAAGAAATCCGGCATCGTTTGGACCGATGAAAACCTGCGCAAATGGATCGCCAGCACCACCAATCTGGTGCCCGCGACCCTGATGCCGCACACCACCATCTCCGATCCCGCTGAACAGCTTTACTTGGTGGCGTTCCTCAAAACCCTCAAAGCGCCGCCGCCCGCTCACAAGTAAGACCGCGGGTTCGATCGCGCCGCGCGGAGCGTGGGATGCAGCGGTTTTTCGTCGTTTTCGGCCTGCTCCTCGTGCTGATCGGCGTTGCGTGGCCGCTGATCGAGCGCAGCGGTCTCGGCCGCCTTCCCGGCGATTTCGTGCTGGGGCGCGGCAACTTCCGCCTATACGTTCCGCTCGCGACCTCGCTGCTGCTCAGCATCTTGCTGAGCCTCGTGCTGTGGTTGCTGCGGCGGTGAGTTTTCAGTCGCGATGGCGGGTTTCACCCGCCCTACGGATACAGCGTAGGGCGGATACGGGCGATCGGCGTAGGGCGGGTCAGCGGAGCGCAACCCGCCGCCGGTGCCGGTGCCGCGATGGCGGGTTTCACCCGCCCTACGATAACGGGCGAAGGGCGTAGGGCGGGTCAGCGCAGCGCCACCCGCCGCCGGTGCCGCGATGGCGGACGCAGGCGATCGGCGTAGGGCGGGTCAGCGGAGCGCCACCCGCCGTCGGTTAGAACTTGACCTTGATCCCGATCGAGCCCGAGTTCTGGTTGAAGCCGCCGGTG
>DATIYT010000065.1:0-3448 GCA_035517495.1 Allostellaceae bacterium
GCCTCCCAACGTTTGAGCATATAGTCCATGGCCTTGGCGACCTCGGCATGGCGCGAGAGCTTGGCGCGTTCCTGACGCATCCAGTCCTCGAGCTCGGCGACGAGCGGGGCACTTTGGGTCTGGCGCGCGGTGAGCCGCCGATCGGCATCGAGGCCGTTGATGGCACGTTCGATCTCGAACAGGGCGTCGATGCGCCGGACCGCCTCCAGGGCGATGGGCGAGATGACCGCGGGCGTCTTGCCTTGGGTCTTGCGCCGAGCGCCCGTAGCGATATCGGCCAGCGCGAAGAACTGGCGCCGGCCATGGGCCCAGCAGGCCGCCTCCAGGACTGGGCCCGGACTTCGATCGGTTTTGTAGAGCTTGCCATATCCGCCATAAGCGTCGGCCTGCAGGATCCCGACGAACGTGGCGAGATGGCGCTGAGGATGTTCGCCGGATCGGTCGCGCGAATAATAGAACACGGCCGCCGGCGGCGCCTGGCCGCCAAAAGGCCTATCGTCGCGCACATAGACCCAGGCCCTGCCGGTATCGGTCTTGCCCTTGGACAAGACCGGCACCGTCGTGTCATCGCCATGTAGGCGCTCGGCGCACAGCACATGGGCTTCGAGACGATCATGGATCGGACGAAGGATGCTGCAGCAGGCCCCCACCTGATCGGCCAAGGTCGAGAGGCTCAAGGGCATGCCTTCACGAGCGTAACGCTCGGCCTGACGGTTCAGCGGTTGATGCTGGCTGAACTTCTCGAACATGATCATCGCCAGGAGATTGGGGCCCGCCCATCCTCTCGGCGTCACATGGAAGGGCGCTGGCGCCTGGCCGATGCTCTCGCAATCGCGGCAAGTGAACTTCTCGCGCACATGCTGGATCACTTTCCACTGGCGCGGGATCACTTCCAGCGTCTCGGTGATGTCCTCGCCCAGCTTCGACAGCCGCATTCCGCCGCAGCAGGCGCAAGAGGTCGGACCTGGCACGATCACCCGTTCGCGCGGCAGATGCTCGGGGAATGGCTGTCGCGAAGGGCGCTTGCGGGTGAAGGGGGCCAGGTTGGTGGTCTTGGCCGTGGCCTTCTCGGCAGCGATCTCGTCCTCGGTCGCCGAGCTCTCCAACTCCTCGAGTTGCAGCTCCAACTGATCGAGAAGACGCGCCGTCCGCTCCGACCGCGGTCCGTAAATCTCTCGCTTCAGCTTCTCTATCTGCAGCTTCAGATGCGCGATCAGAGCCTGGTCAGCGGAGGCCTTGGCCGTGACGGCGGCGACATTGGCCTCGGCGAGAATGCGTCTGTCGCGCTCGGCAAGCAGCGCCGCCTTCAGCGCTTCGATATCGTCGGGAAGATCATGGAGGCGAGCGGCCATGACCAAGACCAGATCATAAAACCATCACCTTGTGAGTCCCCTTTAGGCGGGGTGATTCAAAAGGTCGCAGGTCTATCCTGCCACCTGTGGACGCCAGGACTGTCGGGGGTTCCTCCAATCGATCGCCTCGAGCAAATAGCCGAGCTGAGCCGGGGTGATCGCCACGACGCCGGCGGTCGTTGCGGGCCAAATGAAGCGACCTCGCTCGAGCCGCTTGGCATAAAGCGACATGCCCAGGCCATCATGCCAGAGGCACTTGATCAGGTCACCCCGACGACCACGAAAAACATAGAGATCACCGGCATGAGGATCGCGTCCGAACGCTTCCTGGACCATCAGCGACAAGCCGTTCATGCCGCGGCGCAGATCGGTGACGCCGGTCGCGATCCACACCTTCACGCTCGAGGGCACCGGGATCATCGCCGCTCCACAACCTCGAGCACCCGCGCAAGAGCGACCGGGTCCACTCCGGCATCGACGATGACGCGACGACCATTCCCAAGAATGATCACCATGCGGCCCTTCGCAGCTCCGGTGGACGCCTCTGCCGAAGGCTTATCGGTCACCACCATCGCCGGAACGAAGCTCGGCGTGCCGTCGCTCGCATCTCTTCGTTCCACCTGCATCGACCGGCGCCAGGCGAACAGCAACGAGGGCGAAATCCCATGGCGGCGAGCCGTCGACGAGGCTTGGCGCGGCGCCTTGAGACTCTCCAACACAATCCGCAGCTTCTCATCCTCGGACCAACGCCGACGACGCCCGGTCTCGACGACCTCAAGCCGCCCCGCTTGCGCATTGTGCGTATGTATATCCATACGCACTATCTTCAACGCCAGCCTTCATTCCAACAAGGCGGCCATCACCGGAGGGATACGGTTCGGCGCCTGCGCAGCCGATCCTAGAACGCATCCGGCATTTGCGCGGCGATGGTCGCGACCCTCTCTTGGGACGTCCGCGCGCGGCCCAGTAGCATGCCGTTCGACCGAGCCGACGCATCGAACGGACTACGGATGTAACGGCAGAAAGCAGCGGAACGAAATGCATCAAACAGCGTCTTGTGATCTTCACGATCGACACACAATGCTTTGGGCCGTGGAGCCCAGGCCTCGCTTTTTCGTTGAAATCTCAATCACATGTGGGCTTTCGCAGCTTCAGGCGCGAGGGAGTGAGGTACGCTCACGAAATTGCCCACTAAAATCTTGTTTGTGTCGCGATGAGTTCACATTTGGTTGTTAGCCATGTGTGTGGGGGAGATGTAGGAGGAGTCATATGACCTCCCCAACGGAAATCTCTCTTGAGGAATTGCTAGCCGAACCTATTGTGAAGCAAGTTATGTATCGGGACGGGGTGTCGATAAGCGAGGCTCGAGCTCTCTATGCCGCGGTAGCGGCCCGATTGGAGGGTCGCGCGGCGTGCTCGCGTGCGACACCGAAGACGCTCGCATCGATTGCAAGGATGGGGACTTCACCGTATCAGTTGTCGCGGTGCTTGTGAGGGTTTGCGAGGCGGCAAAAATCGCGACTATTTGAAGTTTGATCCGCGCGATGAGAGGTGGTCCCACTTCCTGAGACAGCCGGTTAAGGTGGATTCGCCGATGTAGAGGACGATCCACCATGAGGACGCGGAGACGGTTTTCGGGAGAGTTCAAGGCCAAGGCCAAGGTCGCGCTCTACGCGCGATTGTTGAGCCCGCGACCGACCTCTAAGACGCCGCCGACCGATGTCGAGAGTCTGTACCCTCCTTTGGTTGTGACGAACTCTTGGACTGATTGCTTGAGTGGCGACAGCCGTGTTCGAAACACCCGCTGATACCGGGCGCTCGACATGACGCTGCGACAGTCCCTCGCTAGTCTAGCTTGGCGAGCATCAGGCTAAGCCAGGATTCCAGAAGGGCCGACGCCCTCAACCCTGGCCTGTGCATCACCGAGACCGCGGTCGGGAATTCGTCCGGGTCGCGCACCGCGAAGATGCTGGGAACGACACCGAGCCTGCGGGCTGCGGCATGGACTGCAGCGACGGACGCAGCTCCCGCCGAGGCCTCTCGCAGGACGGCCACCCGGCCGATTTTGGGAAGGGCCTCCTTCATCAGCTCCAACA
>DATIYT010000066.1:0-27194 GCA_035517495.1 Allostellaceae bacterium
GATTGCCCGCCGGGTCAGGGAACAGGGCGTCTATTGCGACATCGTGCCGTATGACCGGGCGATGCAGGCGATCGAGCGCGAGACGCCCAAGGCGATCATCCTCTCCGGCGGCCCGGCCTCGCTCACCAAAGCGGATTCGCCCCGCGCGCCCGAGGCGGTCTTCACCGCGGGCGTGCCTGTCATGGGGATCTGCTACGGCTTCCAGGCCATGTGCCAGCAGCTCGGCGGCGAGGTGCAGAGCAGCGAGCATCAGGAGTTCGGCCGCGCCTATGTGGATGTCACCGGCGACAGCGTGCTCTGGGACGGCGTCTGGAAGAAAGGCGAGCGGCAGCAGGTCTGGATGAGCCACGGCGACCGCGTGGTGCGGCTCCCCGCCGGGTTCCGCTCCGTTGGCGTCAGCGAGGGCGCGCCCTATGCGATGATCGCCGACGATCAGCGCCGCTTCTACGGCACGCTCTTCCATCCCGAGGTGGTGCACACGCCGCACGGCACCGAGCTCCTGCGCAACTTCGCCCGCAAGGTCGCGGGCTGCAGCGGCGACTGGACCATGGCGGCCTTCCGCCAGCAGGCGGTCGCCCGCATCCGCGAGCAGGTGGGGAAGGGACGGGTGATCTGCGGCCTTTCCGGCGGCGTCGACAGCTCGGTGGCGGCGGTCTTGATCCACGAGGCGATCGGCGACCAGCTCACCTGCATCTTCATCGACCACGGCCTGCTGCGCCAGGGCGAGGCGGAGGAGGTGGCGCAGGTCTTCCGCCACCACTACAACATCCCGCTGGTGGCGCGCGACGCGAGCGATCTCTTCCTCGGCCGCCTCGACGGCGTCGCCGATCCCGAGCAGAAGCGCAAGATCATCGGCGCCACCTTCATCGACGTCTTCGACGAGGAGGCAAAGAAGCTGGGCGGCGCCGATTTCCTGGCGCAGGGCACGCTCTATCCCGACGTGATCGAATCGGTGTCGCCGACCGGCGGCCCCTCCGTCACCATCAAGTCGCACCACAACGTGGGCGGCTTGCCTGCGCGCATGAAGCTGAAGCTGGTCGAGCCCTTGCGCGAGCTCTTCAAGGACGAGGTCCGCGCCTTGGGCCGCGAGCTGGGCTTGCCCGAGCGCCTCGTCGGCCGCCACCCGTTCCCCGGCCCCGGCCTCGCCATCCGCTGCCCCGGCGGCATCACGCCGGAGAAGCTCCAGATCCTCAAGAAGGCCGACGCCATCTATCTCGAGGAGATCCGCAACGCCGGCCTCTACGACGCGATCTGGCAGGCCTTCGCCGTGCTGCTCCCCGTGCGCACCGTCGGCGTGATGGGCGACGCCCGCTCCTACGACTACGTCTGCGCCCTCCGCGCCGTGACCTCCACCGACGGCATGACCGCCGACAGCTATCCCTTCGACCACGCCTTCATCGCCGGCGTCGCGACCCGCATCATCAACGAGGTCCGCGGCATCAACCGCGTGGTCTACGACGTGACGTCGAAGCCGCCGGGGACGATCGAGTGGGAATAATTCAGGCCCATCCGGGACTATCCCGTAGCATCCGGTAAGCCCACATAAGGCACTGATAAATAAAATAAAGTCGTCTAGATACGTTCGGGGATTATCGGCCGGCAGAGATCGCCGCTGACGGGCTCCCCGACGGTCCGCTTCCCTATTGCGAAATCCGATTCCGTCCGATACCGTCAGGGCGTGAGCGACCTCTGACGGTCTTTCTTTCGGCCTAATGGACTGTTTGTAAAAGAGAAATTGTCGGGAGGGTGCTCGAAAATGGCCTGACGGTCTTTTTTCGAGGAGGCGGCCCAAATGCTGACGGATGCAGTCCTTAAGCACCTGAAGCCAAAAGACAAAATTTACAAGGTGACGGACCGTGACGGCATGTATGTCCTCGTGAAACCGTCCGGGACCCTCACCTTTCGGCTGGACTACCGGATGAACGGGCGGCGCGAAACCGTCACCTTCGGCAAGTACGGCCCGGCCGGGTTGTCGCTCGCCCGGGCGCGAGAGCTATGCATCGACGCCAAGCGGGCGATCAGCGAGGGGCGGTCACCGGCGATCGAGAAGCAGAGGGAGAAGCGCCGCCTCCTGGAAGCGAAGAGCTTTGGCGAGTTCGGCGAGAAATGGCTGACCGCGGCGCCGACGATGGCGGACAGCACGCGGGCGATGCGCCGGTCGATCTTCGAGCGAGAGCTGCTTCCGAAATGGCGCAACAGGCTGCTGCCCGAGATTACGCCAGATGATCTACGCGCTCTGTGCGGCGCCATTGTCGGGCGCGGGGCGCCGGCGACGGCGATCCATGTCCGCGACATCGTCAAGCAGATCTATGGCTTCGCGATCTTGCATGGCGAGAAGATAGCCAACCCTGCGGACGACGTGGGACCGTCCTCGATTGCGACCTTTGTGCCGAAGGATCGGTCGCTGTCTCCGACCGAAATCAGGATCATGCTGAAGCTGATCGAGAAGGTGGCGACACTGCCGACGATCCGGCTGGGCATGCGCCTCTACCTGCAGACTATGGTGCGCAAGAGCGAGTTGCAGGACGCGACCTGGGACGAGGTCGATTTCGAGAACGCTGTCTGGACCATCCCCAAGGAGCGGATGAAGCGCTCCAAGGCGCACAACGTGTATCTGTCGCAGCAGACCCTCGACATCATGATCGCGCTGAAGACGTGCGCGGGGAACTCAAGATACCTGTTGCCATCGCGGTACGACGCGGATGCTCCGATGTCGCGTGCGACCTTCAACCGTGTCACGTATTCGGTTGTCGAATTGGCGAAGAAGGAGGGTTTACCCCTCGAGCCCTTCACGGTTCACGATCTTCGAAGGACGGGATCCACGCTGCTCAACGAACTAGGATTCAACAGCGACTGGATTGAGAAGTGCCTTGCGCATGAGGATGGCCGTTCCTCGCGCGGCGTCTACAACAAAGCAGAATATGAAGTTCAGCGCCGCCACATGATGCAGGAGTGGTCCGACATCATCGATGCGTGGGTCGCTGGTAAGAAGCGCACCCCGGTGCTCATCCCGCCCTCGATGCCGCTGCTTGAGCCCGACCCGGCGCTCGTACTGGGCGCGACCGCCGTTGCCTGACGTCGGGGGACTGTGCGCGGACAATCGGGGCTGATCGGCGCGAAGCCAACCAGGCTTCTACTTCGGCCAGATCCCAGACGACGCAGCGCGGCGAAAGGGCGAAGCGCCGCGGAAATTCGCCGCGCTGTTCCATTTCGTAGATGGTGCTGTCTGCAAGGGGCACCATTTCGCGCAATTGTTGCCGACGGATGGTCCGCTTAATAGATATCACCGCTGCTGATGCCATCTCCAATCTCCCAGGGTTTGCAACTTCATGGTAATTGAAAGCCATTGCTGCCGAATTATGGAAGGGCCTGAATTCGTCTGTAGGGAAATGGAGGGCGCGGGGACAGAGATCGGATGGTTGTGAACCAGACGTCGCGCGGAGACTAACTCATTGATACATCGGACTTTCGTGGCGTTCTGCGACTTCGCAGGGGGTCTGGGTTCGGGATCGGTACTTTGTGAAGCTGCGTGACAATCACTGCTGTTCACTCTCAGTCGTCAGGAGTCTGTGTGAAGCACGGCAATTCACGAGGTTTCTTCTATCCCATTCTTCCAATCCTTGCGCCGGGTAAGCACGGATTTGCCGATCTTGATATATGGCGGACCGACCCGTTGGGTTCGCCAATTGCGGAGTGTGCCGACTGAGATTTGGCCGCGGTATCTCTCGGAGACCTCCTCAGTAGTCAGAAAACTCTGCTCCGCCATTTGCACCTCCGTCACAGTGCGCATCCTCTCGCCTGAGCTGCCGCTAGGAGCGCGCATCGAGTGTCCGTACGGAAAGGTGATCTCCGTCATTTTCATGCCGTCGCCTTCCCGTGTCGTCACGATGACGCAAGAGTGAAGGATGAGATACGCGGTAGCGTGTGAAAAGCGATTTTTGATGTAGAGCGGTCCCCGGGATAAGGCCGGTTAGAAATCGGACGACCTGTGCAGAGCTCGGGAGTGCTTTTCGTTTTTTGTCATCACCGCCCATCGCTGTCTCTTCCGGGCGGTTTAGGAGAGCAGGGCTTGGCTGCGCCTGGCACCTCACTAGGGAGGTGCCATCTCGGTGATCCTTTGTGTCCTTTGCCAGATCTTCCCAGCGCTATTCACCCAGGGAACTTGCGCCGCAGTCGTCTTGCGACGGTCAATCGATCCGCGACCACTGCGCGAGGGCGATAAGCAGGAATGCGAGGGCCTCGTGCCAGTAGCTCAGGCGCGTGAGTCTCCATCGCTCGCCGCAGGCAAGTGCAAGCGCGATGCAGATGAGAGAGGAAAAAGCTGCCAAGGCTACGAATGCGTAGAGAGAGCCCCACGGGGACCGAACCTGTGCGAAAGCGAAGACGAGCACCATTCCAAGCTTCAAGGCGAAGCGTTTGAGGACGTATTGCGTGCTCGGACTGGGAGGCTCATTGAGCAGAGCGCCCCGCTTACTGCTTCGGATAGTCCCAACAGCGTGATTGTTCGAATTGTCGATCAGTATGGGCGCCGGCGATTGGGAGCACGATTTTATGGCTGTGTGACCTGCAAGCGTCAGCTCGAGCGCGTATTGGCGTTCGATTACGAATCCCTCACGAATGAGCTCTCGCTGACCACGTCTTGCAATCTGGGCGTCGCCGAGATTGTGAAATATCTCGTGGCATCGAAGCGTGTCACCAGCTTGCGTGTGGAATTTCGCGAACACGGCCAGGACGGCCTGCGCGTTACGCCCCAGTCCGACCGATCGAGTCACAGTCTCGGCCTTCTCATCCCCAAACGGTCGACAAATTGCCACGCGAGCGCATCATTCTGGGAAGTCGGCCTAGGGACAACTATACTCGGGTATATCGATCGCGGCAGCGGACGCCTCCTCTCTGCTATCCAGATCCACTCCTCATTCGATCCAGCCTCTCCGACATGCGCCCGAGTTCCGGGAGCGAGTTGGTCTGCATTTTGCGCATTAGCTGACCGCGACACACCTTAACGGTGATCTCGCTAAGTCGGAGTCTAGCCGCAATCTGTTTTGTAAGTTGACCTTTGGTTATTAAATCCATGACCTCGCGCTCTCGAGGCGATAGAGACTCATATCTGGTACGAAGCGCTGCATCGGCGTTCAACTCGGCACGGCGGATACGGCTTTTTGCGAGGCCGGCGTTGATAGCGTCCAAGAGATCTTGGTCTTTAAAGGGCTTAGTCAGGAATTCGACCGCGCCCGCCTTCATGGCACGAACGGACATAGGAATGTCGCCGTGCGCCGTAATGAATACGACGGAAATCTCGGCGTGGGATCGAGAGAGACCAAGCTGAAAATCGAGTCCATTTTCGCCTGGCATGCGGACATCCAACACCATGCAGACCGGCGTGTCAGGTACGCACCATGACAGGAACTCTGCGGTGGACGAAAAAGCGTATACGCTGAGCCCGACGGACTCGCAAAGATTGCCGATCGCCTTACGAACTGACGGATCGTCATCAACGATAACGACAGTTGATTTCTCGCGGGCGTCGGTAGGGACGAGCTGGCTCATGGGACCGCCTCCAAATTACCGGGCAAAGTGAAGTGGAAGGTCGCGCCGGAGGTCTTGACCGCTTCGGCCCAAATGCGTCCACCATGAGCCTCAATGATTGAACGACAAATCGATAGTCCGATGCCCATGCCATCTCGCTTCGTCGAAAAGAAAGCCGCGAAGATTTGGTCAATCGACGTTGAGCTCAGCCCGACACCCGAATCGCTGATGGTGACCTCTACGCCGCAAGGTCGGGTCTTACCGGAGCTGATGCGAACTTCCCGCAATTCGCTCTGTGCAGTGTTTATCGCTTCTATTGCGTTCACAGCCAGGTTGAGCACGACTTGCTGTAGCTGAATGCGGTCGCCATAGATCAATGGAAGATCCTCGCCGAGGCTCGGTCGGACAGCGATTCGGTTCTCGCGAAGTTGCATTTGCATAAGTGCGAGCACCTCTTGGATCACGCCGTTGATGTCGAGCCAGGTTTTTTTGGGCTCTCCTCTTTTTGTCAGCGACCTGATGCGGGTTATGATCTCACTGGCACGGTTCGCATCCTCTACAATGCTGTCGATGGAACTTGCGACTTTCTCCAAATTAGGAGGAGCGGACCGAATCCAGCGCGTGCCTGCATTTGCGTTGGTGATAACGGCAGTTAGAGGCTGGTTGACTTCATGTGCGATCGATGCGGCCAATTCGCCAAGCGTCGTGATCCGGGCCACGTGGGCAAGATGTGCTTGTGCGCGTTCAGCGGTCTTGCGGGCGGACTCGGAAAGCAAAGCTAGGTAGGTCGTTGCCGCTATCGCGATGAGACTAATTGACGTGTTTATTATGCCGAGCTTGAAGTTGCCGTCTTGCGAAAGAACAAAACTCAGAGCGGTAAGACCGATGCACGTTGTCGAGACCAGAATCACGCCGCGCTTGCGGCAAAATTGAGCAGATAACAGTACGACGACGACGTAGAAGGTGGCGGCCGCAATCTCGTAATCGGTCAGTGTATCGATGATGAAAATAACGACAATCAGCACAAGCGTGAGGATCGGCAGTATGGGCGACGACAGCGCAGCCGACCGCCGGCTGAATCGAGAGACCACATATCTCCATCGCCGCAAAAACCGCCCACGTTCGCCCCTGGAAGGAGTCGCGACCTGCTTCTGAGCACCTTCAGTTTCGGAATTAGTCTGCATGACTGTGCTTATTTGATGTAACTGCGTAGAACGCTGACCAGTTCGCGCGCAGCCTCACGCTCAACTTCAGTGGGCGAGCGATTGGTGTCGATCATGTGGGTCCGGATATGGCCGTTGATGACCTCGGCCATGATCCCGTTGATGGCACCCCGAGTTGCGGTGACCAACCGCATCACGTCGCCGCAGCTCTCCTCCGCGATAAGGGCGCGCTCGATGGCGTCGACCTGCCCGCGCAAGCGACGGACCCGATTGAGGAGCTTTTGCTTCTCGGCGACGGTGTGCGGCGTTCCCATTCGATATACTCAGGTATAGTTGCAATATACCCCCTGGAGTATATATCACCGGCCTGCGCTAAGAAAGCTCCGTGAGGGGCGTTTTGGCGTGGTTCAGCCACCGTGGGCTGGATCCGGATTGGCACAGCAAGGGATCGAAATGAACCCGCGACCTAGCAGTCGAGCCGACGATTGCGACAGTAGGCGCTTCGCGCCTGCTCCCGCACCGCTGTTCCTCGACGATGCTCAGGACGTCGACAAGATCGCCGAGAGTTGCGCAGGTAACACCGCGTCGCTCTGACGTCTGCCGCCTCCTGAGCTCAACGCATCAGGAGGCAACAATGACCTTCCAGTTCCTCAACCTGCGCCCTGTAACGGGCGCCCTTCAAACGGACCGCCGGGTCCTTTCCACCTTTGCGTGGGGTGCAAGCCCCATAGCGTTTGACCGCCGCTCGACGGCGCGTCTGCAGCTGCTGGCGTCTTGGCGGCGCGGCGACGAGGGTCGCCTGGAGTGCCGCTGGTATCTGGCGCCCCACTGACGAGGTCGGGGTGGCAAGCCCTCCTGCTTGCGAGCCCAGCTCTACAGGCGGCTCCGCACTTCGCAACCGCATTCGCAACTCGAGTCAAACTTCAAAGGCGGTCGTTCATGCTGTCCGAATTCGATACACCCGTCCGCCACGCGGTGCTGGACGAAGCCCATTTGGGTGACATCAAAGGCGCGTTCGGCACCATCAAGAAACATGACACCGGCCCCAGGAACGGTTGGCGTCACCGCTTGATGACGCTCCTCGCGATCGTGGGCCCGGGTCTCATCGTTATGGTCGGTGACAACGACGCAGGCGCATTTGGGACTTATACCCAGGCTGGCCAGGACTACGGCACGACGCTGCTCTGGACACTCCTGCTCCTCGTGCCGGTATTGTACGTCAATCAGGAAATGGTCCTTCGCCTCGGTGCGGTGACCGGCGTCGGTCATGCTCGGCTCATTCTTGAGCGGTTCGGCAAGTTTTGGGGCGCGTTCAGCGTCATCGATCTCTTCTTACTCAATGCGCTGACCATCGTTACAGAGTTCATTGGCGTCAGTCTTGCGCTTGATTATTTGGGGTTGCCGCGAGAAATCGGTGTGATCGCCGCCGCGGTCGTTACCGTCGCCGCTGCCGGAACTGGGGATTTCCGGCGTTTCGAGCGGTGCTCGCTGCTTCTCGTGTTCGGCAGCCTCCTGTTAGTGCCGATACTGTTCTGGGTTCATCCGCCTGTCGGCCAGATCGCGCACGATTTCGTCGTGCCTCAGTTCCCTGCGGGTGGGAAGCTGAGCGAGGTGATGCTGCTCGTTATCGCGATCGTAGGGACGACGGTCGCGCCTTGGCAGCTTTTCTTCCAGCAGAGCTACGTCATCGATAAGCGGATCACGACCCGCTTCGTTGGTTACGAGCGGATCGATCTCGTGATCGGAATCGTGCTCGTCGTCATTGGGGCCGTGGCGATGATGGCATTTACCGCCGCGACGTTCGCAGGCCATCCGGAGTTCGGGAACTTCCAGGACGCGGGCGCTGTCGCGGCGGGGTTGGAAAAGTATGTCGGTCGAACGGCGGGGGTTTTCTTCGCTTTGGCGTTGCTTGACGCGAGCGTAATCGGCGCGATGGCCGTGTCGCTGGCCACCGCCTACGCGATAGGTGACGTTCTCTCCCTTCGCCATTCCCTGCATAGAAAGCCCAGCGACGCTAAGGTGTTCTACGCAGTCTATGGTGGTCTTGTCGTGCTGGCCGCGGCTCTTGTGCTCGCTCCAGGCACGCCTCTTGGTCTTCTCACGAACGCCGTTCAAACATTGGCCGGCGTCTTGTTGCCAAGCGCTACCGTATTCCTGCTCTTGCTTTGCAACGACAAAGCTGTCCTGGGGCCGTGGATCAACGGACGATGGATGAACCTGTTCACCGGAACGGTGATCGGGATCTTGGTCATGCTGTCGATCATCCTCACCGCCTCGGTGCTTTACCCCGAGATGAGCGAGACGACGATCCTCTCTATCCTCGGGATCGGAGGCGTATGCGTCGTCGGAATAGCGCTCGCATTTCTATTCGTCAGGCGTGAAGCGTCTGAGTGTATCGTGGAACACGCTGAGCGGGCGAGTTGGCGGATGCCGCCGCTCAGCGAGCTCTCCCCGACGCGAATGACCTCGCTGACCCGCGTGTGGATGCTCGTCTTGCGAGCCTATCTGGTCGTGGCTGGCGGACTGGTCCTGTTCCGTATCGTGCAGCTTTCTCTCGGCACGCGGTGAGAGGGAACATGCTGTGGACACCTCGTCAGAAATCGCCGCCGACATTAATGCAGCGGGCGATACTCGTCGGCGCTCCGGTCACTGCGATCTGGAAGCATGCGCAGCTTTTGCTGGAGTCTTTCGCCAATCGAGAGCTTTGGCTCCGGGCATGCACAATCGCGTCGCTCAGAGAACGCGACGTCATGACGTTGGCCGAGCTGCCGCACCTTGGCCGTCTCGGTCTCAACGACGGCTGTGCTCGCGTCGAAGCTGGCTCGCTTCCTACCGGCGGAGGGCGTGATGCGTTGCCGCAATTCAGAGTGCAATCTGCCGATCACTGTCCAGGTCGAGCTCTGGTTCCTGTCGTGGTTGGAAGCGTTCGTCCTCGCGCGACGTCGAAAGAGCAGGCTGAAGCGATCGGCGCTCAATTGGATAGACGCCCGCGATCGGCGATTTCGGCTTCGGGCATCGGACATTGGTCACCGCGATGGGGCGAAATGAGCTCGCTGCGGACCATTGTCAGGCGGCTCCAGCAGCGTGCTTACCAGCACGCCGCCATATTGGTGGTCATAATCGCTCGCGTCCTGGCGAGGGAAGGCCTGCTCGGCCCGCGTGGGTGTCTGATAGCCGCCCGGCTGTCGTCTCGTCTGTCGAAGTGGTCCTGGGCGATATTTCGCTCGGAGCGCGCGCTCCGCAAGTCACGAATTTGCCAGAACGCGAACGAGTGCAGCGCTCTTCGGCCGACCGATCAAGAACAACTTGGCCAAACCAAAGCTGGTTTCGAAGATAGTGGAGATCGCCAATGAAGCCAGGCCGTCCGTTTGGTATCACCTCGCTTGTCTCGGCAATTAAGCGAGCCGTCAGTTCGCCAATCTTTTCAGCACATGCAGATGCGAGCACCGAGGGTCGTCATCACCTTCTATTGACGCGCGGGATTCAGGTCCTCGTCCTAGCCGGGATCATTGTTGGCGCTTCGCTGATTGCCGCATCGACACGCGACAAGCAAGAGAGCCAGGCCGCGAGCACGACGGTTCGGGAAGCGCCATCGTTCACGCGCGGCGCGGACGGTCAAATTGACGTTCCTCCCGGATCGCCGCTGCGCCAACAACTCGTGATCGGTCCTGTCGCGGTGGAGAATGTCGCCCAAACGCTTGACCTTCCAGCGACGGTCGAAGCGGATCCGGCCCGCACGGCAAAGGTGGCGCCGCCTCTCTCGGGCCGAATCGCCGAACTTCGTGTCGGGGTCAATGATGATGTCGAAAAAGGCCAGGTCGTTGCGATCCTGAACTCGGCCGACCTCGCACAGGCTTACGACGATTTCGACAAGGCGCAATCTGCCCTTGCGCTCGCGCGCCGCGGTCTCGATCGCCAGCGGGGCTTGACCGCCATCCGCGCCGGCGCAGGCAAGGACATGGAAGCTGCACAGGATACTTTCACGCAGGCCGAAGCAGAGGCCAGGAGGACTGCGGAGAGACTTGATCAGATCGGCGCACCTACGACCGGACGACGCAACCGCGGGGCGCTACTGAACATCACCGCCCCGTTCTCCGGGGTCGTGACGGACTTATCGGCGGCGCGCGGAACGTACTTCAATGATCCCACACAGTCGCTGATGACCATCTCCCAATTGGACGTGGTCTGGGTCATGGCGAGCGTGCCGGAGAAGGACCTAGCTTTTGTTTCACTCGGGCAGGCAGTCGAGGTGAGGTTCCTGGCTTATCCGGGGGAGATCTTCCGAGGTACGGTCGCGCGCATAGGCGACACGGTCGACACAGATACGCGACGCACAAAGGTTCGGATTGAATTCAACAATCCGGACCATCGCCTCAAACCGGGAATGTTTGCGAGTGTGCGGCTCATCGCGCCTCCGAAAAGCATCGCAACTATTCCGGCCACAGCTCTCGTCCTCAAGAACGACACCGACAGCGTCTTCATCGAAACGAGCCCTTGGCATTTCGAAATACGACAAGTCCGGACCCAGAACAGCTTTGGCGACCAAGTAGCCGTCACGCAAGGGTTGGCAGCGAGCGATCGTGTGGTTGTCAAAGGTGGGTATTTCCTCAATGATTGAGCGCGTCATCGATCTCGCACTCAGCAAGCGAGCGCTTGCGATCACGGTATTCGTGCTCGTGGGTGTCTTCGGCTTCTATTCTTGGACACAGCTCCAGATCGAGGCCTATCCCGATATTGCCGACGTGACGTCTCAGGTGATCACACAGGCGCCTGGCCTTGCCGCGGAGGAAGTGGAGCAGCAAATCACCGTGCCGCTTGAGCGTGAGCTGAATGGCACGCCAGGCTTGGTATCAATCCGCTCCAAGAGCACTTTCGGCCTTTCCCTGATTACCCTGGTCTTTCGTGACGGCTCCGAGGACTACTGGTCACGGCAGCGCATTCAGGAGCGCATCCAGAACGTTACGCTGCCGGCGGGCGTCACTGCGGGCCTTGACGATCTGACCTCGCCGATCGGCGAAATCTATAGATACACGCTGGAATCCAAGTCCAAGACGCTTCGGCAACTCTCCGAAATCCAAAGGTGGACAGTCATTCCGGCGTTCAAGCAGGTGCCGGGTGTGGTCAACGTCAACAACTTTGGTGGCCTGACCACCCAGTTTCAAGTCGAGCTGAACCCGGATTCATTGAACCGCTTCGGCGTTGCTCTGAAAGACGTCACCGGCGCGATCACGGCCAACACTCAGAATTCCGGCGGCAGCGTCATGAACCGCGGCCAATATGGGTACGTCATTCGCGGCATTGGACTCGCACAAACGCTCGATGACATTGGAAATATTGTCGTCACCCAGAAAAGCGGGATTCCGGTTTTCGTGCGCGATCTGGGTGAGCTACGACTGAGCAATCAGGAACGACATGGCATCCTCGGCAAGGACGACAACAACGATACGATTGAAGGAATTGTCCTGCTCCTGAAGGGTGAGAATCCTTCCCGGGTGATGGACGGCGTTCACGCCAAAGTTGCCGTTCTTAACGCCCAGCTTCGGGCGCAGGACGTCCAGCTCGTGCCTTACATCGATCGATCCGAACTCGTTCACGCTACGGTCGAGAAGGTATCGCACACGATTATGGAGGGCGTCGGTCTCGTCCTTATCGTCCTTATCCTATTCCTAGGAAGTCCTCGCAGCGCAGTCATCGTTGCGGTCACCATTCCACTCGCGATGGCGATCGCGTTCAGTTTGATGCGCATTACGAGTATACCTGCAAATCTCTTGTCTTTAGGTGCTATCGACTTCGGAATCATTGTCGATGGCGCCGTGGTTATGACGGAGGCGGTACTCCGCCGTCGTGAAGCCCATGCGGACCAGGCATTGACGGAGGCCGACGCTCGCCAGGCAGCTCACGAAGTCGGCAGGCCGATCTTTT
Organism: Allostellaceae bacterium; assembly: GCA_035517495.1. Taxonomy (GTDB): domain Bacteria; phylum Pseudomonadota; class Alphaproteobacteria; order ATCC43930; family CGMCC-115725; genus DASZHJ01. Next base: position 12,612 of record DATIYT010000066.1, read on the forward strand.
TCTCAACGCTGATTATCATTACTGCCTACTTTCCGCTTTTCGCTTTTCAGCGCGTCGAAGCAAAGCTCTTCTCGCCAATGGCATATGTGGTCGGCTACTCCCTGTTCGGGGCGCTGGTGATCGCTCTCGCGCTCATTCCAAGCCTTGCCTTCATCGCCTATCGCAAGCCCCGGCGCGTCTGGAGCAATCCGGTCCTGGGATGGTTGCGATTCCGCTATGAGAGCCTGCTCGATCGGTCTCTCAAACGCCCCCGATTCGCCATCATCACGGCAGCGGTGACGGCCGCCCTTGTTGTGGTGCTCGGCTGGACCGTTGGACGTGACTACCTTCCCCAGCTCGATGAAGGCTCCATCTGGCTGCAAGTAACGATGCCAGCGGGAATTTCGCTGGAGACGGCAACGGAGATGGCTGCGGACCTTCGTCGAGCCATCAGACAATTCCCTGAAGTGTCCTACGTGGTTACGCAGGACGGTCGCAACGACGACGGGACTGATCCATTCACGCCCTCGCACATCGAAGCTAGCGTCGGTTTGCGTCCTTACGGCACATGGCCGCGTGGGGAGACCAAGGACGAGCTGATTCAGAAACTGGATGCCCGGTTTCGCCAGATGCCCGGCTTCCAGGTCGGTTTCACGCAGCCGATGATCGACGGCGTCTATGACAAAATCGCGGGCGCTCACAGCCAACTGGTCGTCAAGATCTTCGGTGATGACCTGCGCGAGTTGCGGCGGATCGCGACCGAGGTCGTCTCTGCTTTGCAGGCAACGCCGGGTTCCGCGGATGTTTCGATCGACCAGGAGCCGCCGCTTCCGCAAGTCGTCGTGCAAGTCGATCGAGGGGCGCTTGCCCGATATGGCATTAATGTTAGTGACGTTTCCGATCTCATTCAGACCGGCATCGGCGGCCAGGCTGTTACCCAGCTTTTCATTGGTGACCGTCAATATGATGTATCTGTCAGATTTCCGCAGCCGATGCGGTCCGATCCGGAAGCTATCTCAAGTCTTGTTCTGACATCGTCGACGGGCGCGAAGATACCCCTGTCGCAGGTCGCCCGTGTCCAACTGAAATCGGGTGAGAGCACGATTGCCCACGACATGAACGCGCGCGTCATGGTCGTGAAGCTCGATTACCGTGATCGCGATTTATCCTCCTTCCTGGAGGATGCAAAAAAACACGTCGCGGACGGCGTAAAGTTTGATCCCAACAAATTCCGGATCGAATGGGGCGGGCAATTCGAAAACCAGCAGCGGGCGGAAGTCCGACTTGTACTGATCCTATGTCTCGTTCTTGGGGGAATGCTTATTTTTCTCTACGCGGCATTCGCGCATCTTTGGCAGGCAGTTCTCGTTCTTGGGGCCGTTCCTCTGGCCACCTTGGGTGGCCTTATAGCGCTTCACCTCACGGGTGTGACCCTCAACGTAGCTTCCGCAGTCGGATTCATCGCACTGTTCGGTGTGGCGGTGCAGAACAGCATCATCCTCATCGCGAACATCAATAGGATCCGTGACAACGGCGTTCCATTGGTGAACGCGGTGATCTTCGGAGCCGGTGAAAGGCTGCGGCCTGTTCTTATGACGGCTTCGGTTGCCACGCTTGGCATGTTGCCGGCGGCTTTAGCGACCGGTGTCGGCACCGACGTCCAGAGGAGTCTCGCGACCGTCGTCGTTGGGGGGCTGCTCCTTACGACGCCGCTGACATTATTGGTCCTCCCTACTGTCTACTTCGCCATGGAAAGCTGGATCGCGGCGCGTCGCCCTGCCCCCGTTTCTATTGTTGGCCTGGAGGGGCAACAGTCATGACGCACCAAGTCCAGTATCGCAACGTTTTGGATCGAGGCGCGATGGCAACGGCGCTCCTTCTGCTGGCGACGCTCGTCACGGGATGCGCCGTAGGCCCCGACTTTCAGCGTCCGCCTGCTCCTAACGTCGCAGGATACACGCCGACGCCGCTGCCGAAGGTCACGGCTTCGAGCGAAGCCATCGGTGGCGCTCAGCAAAGATTTGTCGCCGATATCGACATCCCAGGCCAGTGGTGGGCTCTGTTCCATTCCAAAGCGCTGAATGCGCTGATCGAAGAGGGCTTGACGAACAACCACGATATCAAGGCCGCGCAGGCAGCGCTGCGCGTGGCGAGAGAGAATGTCAAAGCCCAAATCGCTTCGGGCTATCCGTCTATCACTGGCGGCGTGAACGTCACTAGGGAAAAGGATGCAACCGGAAGCGTTGCCTCGTCAGAGGTCAATGGAGCGGCATTGTATAGCCTCTATACCGGCCAACTCAGTGTCTCCTATGTTCCGGATCTCTTTGGGCTGAATCGTCGCACGGTAGAGTCGCTTGCCGCGCAAGCAGACTCTCAGCGGTTCCAGGTCGAGGCTACGTACCTTACCCTATCGTCCAACATCGTCGCTGCTGCGATCCAGGAAGCATCGCTACGCGGGCAGATCAAAGCTACGCGGGCGATCATCGCAAGCCAGCAGAACTCCCTTGATTTGCTGCACAAGATGGACGCTTTGGGCGAGGTCAGCGATGTCGACGTCGCGGCACAAGAAGCGACGCTGGCGCAGACTAAAGCGACACTGGCGCCACTTGAGAAGCAATTGATGCAACAGCGAGATCTGCTCGCTGCGCTGGTTGGGCGCTTCCCCAGTGATCAGCCGTCGGCGACGTTCTCCCTGAAAGATCTGGTTCTGCCGACAGAAGTCCCGGTTAGCCTGCCGTCGAAGTTGGTCGACCAGCGTCCCGACGTGCGCGCGGCGGAAGAAAATATGCACGCGGCGAGTGCGCAAATCGGAGTGGCTATCGCTAATCGCCTGCCGAACTTGACTCTCACCGCAAATGCAGGCCGCACGGCGACGCAACTGAGCCAGATCTTTATGCCGGGAAACGGCTACTGGATTGCCGCATCGGCGCTGACGCAACCGATCTTTGATGCCGGAGTGCTTTTCCATCGGCAACAAGGAGCCGAGGCGGCATACGATCAGGCCCTCGAGCAATACCGCAGTACGCTTATTACCGCCTTCCAGAACGTCGCTGATGCGTTAGTCGCGCTTCAGCACGACGCCGATGCGTTGAACTCAAGCGTGGCGGCGGAGCGTGCGGCGGCACGGAGCCTTGAATTGGTTAAAGGCCAGCAGCGGCTCGGGGCGGTAAACTATCTGGCCCTTCTGAGCGCCGAGCAGACCTACCAGCAGGCAAGCATCAATCTAGTGCAGGCGCAGGCTGCGCGGTATGCGGACACAGCGGCGCTGTTCCAGGCCCTCGGTGGCGGATGGTGGAACCGCTCGGATGTCGCACTTAATACGCAGGCGCATGACGCCGGCCGCCAGTAACGGGAGCCGGTCGGATGTCCGGTACACTCATTATAATTGAGCTGGGCGGCTTTGTCGGGCTTCTGCTGTGGGGCACCCACATGGTCACGACGGGTGTCCAGCGCGGCTTTGGCGACGTGCTCCGAATTTGGCTGGAGCACAATCTCAGGGGCCGTTGGCGAGCCTTTCTTGCCGGCATAGGCGTCACTGCGCTCCTACAGAGCAGCACTGCGACAGGCCTTATGACTTCTGCATTCACGGCGGATGGCCTCATCGGGCTGGGGCCCGCGCTTGTGGTGATGTTGGGCGCCAATCTGGGAACAACGCTCGTCACCCAGGTGCTATCGTTCAATGCTGGCCTCATCGGACCGCCGCTGGCGCTGCTTGGCGTCATGGTTTTCCGATCGGGCGATGATGATCGCCTTCGCAATGCAGGGCAAATCGCCATCGGCTTGGGGCTCATGTTGCTGGCGTTGTCCGGAATGGTGCATGAGCTTGCACCAATCGAGGATGCACCGTTTCTAAAAAGCGTGCTCTCCGCCGTTGGCAGCGAACCGCTTCTGGCCGTTGCGGTCGCTACCATTCTAACATGGGCGTGTCATTCCAGCGTCGCGGTCGTGCTGCTTGTCGTTTCATTGGCGGCGACTCAGACGCTCTCAGCACCCGGCGCGCTGGCGTTCGTTGTCGGCGCGAATATCGGCGGTACTCTGCCGGCACTTTTCGAGGCCGGCTCGCCAATCGCCCGACGACTTCCGCTCGGCAACACGCTCATTCGGGTAGCCGGAGCGGTTGTCGCGCTGCCGCTGATATCGATCTGCGTACCGCTGCTCGCGCATATCGATGCTGCGCCGTCGAGGATCGTTGTTAATTTCCACACGGCCTTCAACCTGTTCTTGGCGATCGTCTTTATTGGGCCGTCCGACTGGCTTGCCCGCTCGCTAATCCGCATCCTCCCCAATCCGCCAGCACCCAACGATCCTGGCAAACCAGTGTACCTTGAAGAAGCTGGCCTGGGCGCTGCGACGGTCGCATTGGCCAATGCTTCGCGCGAAACGCTGCGAATGGGAGACCTAGTCGAGGCGATGCTGAAGGGCGCCTCTGACGTCTTTCAGCAGGCGGATGCTCGCCGGGCCGGGGAGATCAGCCGAATGGATCGTTCGGTCGACCGGCTCGGCGCGGCAATCCGTAGCTACTTGGCGGATCTCGGTAATGAACAACCGCTCAACGATGACAGCGATGGATCGCGCGTCCAAGAGATCCTTTCCGCTGTCATCAATCTTGAGCACGTCGGAGACGTCGTCGCTAACAGCCTTCTGGAATTCGCCGTCAGGCGGATCAAACGTGGATGGCCGTTTGCTAGCGGCGAGCGTGATCTCATCTCGTGTATGATCGCCGAGATATTGGATAGCCTGCGGATCGGACTTGCCGTTTTCTTAACGCGTGATCCGGCCCAAGCAAAACGTCTGGTTGCTCGCAAGAGTTCATTGCGTCGATTGGAAGTGCGCGCAACTGAGCTTCATGTGCAGTGGCTTCGCGCCGCTGCTACAACGGCCAGAACTGACGCCGGCGCAGGCGTTGCGCGGGTCGCGGAAGAGGGCAGTCAGTTCCTGAGGATTGTGCGCGACCTTCGTCGCGTACATTCGCACATCGCGGCCCTCGCTTACGCGATCCTAAACGATTCGGACGCCGAAGTCCGCTCGCCATACAGGGCGGAGACGGATGAAGAGTCCGAGGGAACCGAATTGCCGGGCGAACGATGCTAGTCGCGGCTGCAAATTCGGCACGGGCTCTCCGACCTGCGGTTCTGTAATGGAGCTCTCCGATTTCCACTACGTTACTGCGGTGGTGGAGTCGGGCAGTTTTGCGCGCGCGGCCGACTTGATCGGGTTCCACGCTTCGACCATCAGCCGCCGCGTCGCGCGTCTTGAGGACGAGTTGGGTCTGACGTTGTTTGAGCGCAATCGCTCAGGGGTGCGACTCACCACGAGCGGTCAAACCGTAATTCGGCACATTAGGCGTGCTCTCGCGGAAATCGATGCGGTCAAATCTGCTGGTCAGAAAAATGGACTTGGGACGATAGGAGAGATTCGGTTGGGTATGCGACTTCCCGCGGTCGGTAAGCCGTTTGGAGACCTACTGCGCTCGTGGCATGAGCGATATCCTGGGGTATCAGTCCTCCAGTACGAAATGCACGAAAAGGAGATCGCTGCGGCACTGGCCGATCGGCGGCTTGACGTGGCGTTTGTGCCCAGCTTTGGGCTATGGCCGCATGTGGCGACACTCCCGATCTTCAACGAGCGCATCGTTGCGGCGCTGCCGCCGCAGCATCCGCTGGCCAAACGCAAAACGCTGCGATGGAAAGAACTGTCCGGAGAAACGATTTTGGTGCAGGGGTGGGGCGACAGCCAAGCGCAACGGGAGTTCTTCGGGTCCCTGTTGGGCAGGCAAGTAGAGTTTCAATCGCATGCGGCCTGCCGGGAGTCCATTCTTGCGTTTGTCGCAGCAGGTTTTGGGTTGACGCTCACCACTCAAAGCCAAGCAGAAATCGTTTTTCCGGACGTTGTCTTCAGACCCATTTCGGAAGCCAATGCGTATTTTTCAGTGGGCCTAGTTTGGCTTCCGGAGTGCGAAGACCCGGTCGCTGGGCGCTTTGTTGCCTTTATGCGCGACGAAGCGAAAGAACGAGGTTTGCTTGAATAGCCAAAGTGACTATCGCCGCAGATCGCGCCGCGATATTATGGGTTCTAGATTTAGGACACACTCATAAGCGAACCGCGTTAGGGTGGCCTGTGCTAAGGCAAGGTCATTCTGCTTTCTTTGAAGCGGCTTGTTTTCTTGCTTTTCCAAAAGCGCGATCGGTGGCCATGAAACGTGCGAGCATCGGGGCAATAAGCTTTGTTGGCTCAATAGTTGATTGGCCTGTCTCTCGCGACAGCAATTCAGAATATCTGAGAAGGTCGCGGTGCACGGCTGCGGGAAGATCGAGCGTAATCTTTACCGGCTTATCATCTTCCAGAGTTCCCAACTTCAACTTGTTCATGAGTAAGCTCCGTCATCCTTTATAAGGTTCAAGCACGAGGTCATGCGTGACCAGCACTCGCACCGGGAAGCCAGCTCGGATCGTGATTGTCGGCTGGATGTTGAGTGAGCGGCTGACGACTTGCTGGCCGGTTTGATTGATACTCTGCGACATTCCTTGCTGGATCGCTTCGGCAAGCGAGCCGTTGTTGTTGCCGCTCATGCCGGCTTCCGAGCCGACACTCAGAACTGTCGAGAGGATCGCCGCCTTGAACAGCATGCCCCAATGGTTGTCGACCTCGTCCTCGAGCCCGGCATAGCCTTCTGTGTCGGCGCCCGGCTGACGCTCGAGCACGATCGACTTTCCGTTCGGCATGATAAGCCGGTTCCAGACGAGCAAGGCGCGAGACTGGCCAAACGCGATCTGCGCATCGTACTGACCGACGAGGCGAGATCCCTGAGGGATCAACAGGGTCTTCCCCGTCGGGCTGTCATAGACATCCTCGGTCACTTGAGCGGTCACCTGACCCGGCAGATCTGAGCGCAGGCCGGTGATCAGGGACGCTGGAATCACTGCGCCGGCTTGCAGCACGTAAGGACTCGCTGGTGGCTGGACGCGGTCGGGGCTGGTGGTGCGACGATCGATGTTGCCGTTGAGGAAGGCGAGCTTGTGGTCCTGGGACGTGAGGTCGGATGAAAGGTTCACTGGCGTCGGCCCGGATGGACCCGCGGCCGCTGATGGCGCTATCGCCGTGCTCGGCGCGACAACATTCGTTGTCGCGAACAGGTGGCTGGTGCGCGCTGCTTCCAACTCCTGGGCAAGGCGCTGTTCTTCCGGACTTGGTCCCGGCATTGGCATGTTGGGTGCCGGCGCGCCGGCATTGAGAATGGGCTTGCCAAGGTCGCCGGGCAGCGGTGGTCCAAGCTGCGGCACTGGCTTTGCGAGCCCCGTGTAGTCGCGCGGCAAGTTTGCCAATCCATCCGGCGTGTTGCGATTGCTCGTGTTGAAGAGCTCGCTGCCGGTCGTCTGGTGCTGTGGCTTCAACGCGAAGAGCAAAGCGCCTCCCACACCGATGGCTGCGGCAGCTCCTACCCCGAGCAGGACCTTACGGGACATTCGCGTCACCGGCGGCCGCCGGGCGCGCAACCGCATCTCCTCGGCGGGCCGCGCGGCCTCATTCGGTCCTTCCTGTTCCCGGGATTCGTCAGTCACGACCGTGGCCTCCCATCCGTGCGGACGATACGCACGACATCTTGGTGCTTGCCGCCGAGCTTCAGTTCCGCCGCGGCAAACAGCCGGTCGACGATCATGTGATTGCCGCGGACGCGGTAGTTGACGAGCTGACCGTCGCCTTCCGCGCCGATCACCCAGAGCGGCGGCAGTTCGCCTTGCGAGATGCCGGTTGGAAATTCGATGAACACCTGGCGCCCGTCGTCGAAGGCGCGGAGCGGACGCCACGGCGGGTTGTCGCCCTCGATACGGTAACGGAAGTTGAGCGCATTGATGTCGACGCCGGTAGCAACAGGCGTTGCTGCGTCCGCTGCGGCATTCTGCTGGCGCAATGCGATGAGCTGATCCTGCGCATAAGCCCAGGAGACCGATGCCATGTAGGTCTTCTCGTCGGAATGCAGCTCGAGGTGATAGGTGCGGCGATCGGTGTTGATGATGAGGTTGGTGATGAGATCCGGGCGGGTCGGCTTCACCAGGATGTGGACACGCTTGGCCGGCCCGACGCCGCTCTCGGTATCGCCGATGATCCACCGCACGGTATCTCCCGCAGCGACAGGACCAGAGCCCGTCAACTGCTCGCCCGGTTCGAGCGTGATGTCGGTGACTTCGCCCGGCGCCGCGTAGACTTGGTAGAGCGCGCCATCGGAGAACGGGTAGACTTGGATCGCGTTGAGATATCCTGCTCGTGTCGGCTGAACGCGCGCCGCACCATTGGCCTGGTCGACGCGGGTGTGCGGATCGGCAGCTTCGGGTGGGCTCTTGGCGTTGCCCGGCAGAGGCTTGAGTTGACCCGGCAGCGGCAAGGGCTTCGGGAGCTCCACGATCTGGACAGGCTTCGGAGGATCGGCCTGCAGCACGGCGGGCTTCGGCGTATTGTCGTAGCTGATCTCTGGCGGCTTCCACGCTGTGGCGCAGGCGCCGAGGGACAGAGACATAAGCAACAGCGAAGGGATCGCGAGGGGGCGCATCAGCCGAGCTCCTTTGACCAATTGAGGGCGTGGACGTAGACGCCGAGCGGATTCTTCTTGAGCCGATCGGCGTCAGTCGGCGTCTGCAGGACGATGGTGAGGATGGCGCTCCAACGTTCGGTCGATGCGAGCGCGTCGTCGATGTAGTGGCGCTCGATCCATTCCACGCGGAAGCTGTTGTCGGAAGCGCGGATGACGCTCGCGACGTCGACGGAGACCTGGCTCTTGCCGACCTTGGAAAACGGATCGTTTGTTCGCGCGTAGTCGTTGAGCGCCAGCGCACCTTTGTCCGTGACATAGTTGTAGGCGTCGAGCCAGTTCTGACGCAGCACAACCGGATCAGCCGGAATTCCGCGCACCTCCTGAATGAAGCGCGCCAAGTGCCATGCGATCTGTGGGTCGGTCGGCTGGTAGTCCGCAGTGGCGGGCGCGATGGCCTGGGCCTGGCCGAGCTTGTCGACTTGCACCACCCATGGCGTGATGGTGCCGCGCGCTGACTGCCACACCAGGCCTCCAGCGAGTACACCGCTGAGTGCCAGCGTGCCGAAGAAAGCGAGACGCCAGTTCTTCGCCTGCACTCGCGCGGATCCGATCCGCTCGTCCCAGACCTGGCCAGCGCGCTGATAGGGCGTCTCGGCCTCGGGTGTCTTGCCGTAGCGAACGGTCGATCGTCGGAACATGGATTACTCTCCGTCGGAAAGATCGACCTGGTGCCCGCCGCTCGGCCGATCACCGGAGCGGATTGCGTGGTCGGCGGCGGTGACGCCGCGATTGATGGTCTGGCCGCGCTTCATGCGCTGAGCCCAGGCGGGCGGGCTGTCCGAAGCGACGGACGCGCCGCCGGCAGCGGTTGACGAAGGGCCGCCGCCCCGCATCACCGCACGCTCACCCGAGGCGAAGCTCTCCTGCAGGCTGGCGGCCGCGCGGCGGAGCGGGCTCATCGCGGCCGACCCGGCGGCCTGGGCAACACCTGCTGCTCCGCCGGCCCGATAGGCTGCGCTGGCGCCACCGGCGACGGCAGCCCCCGCGCGCGCCGTCCCGGCAACCGCGCCACCCGCAGCGGCGAGTCCGCCGGCTGTTGCCGCAATGCCGGCGGCCCCGATTCCGGCCGCCGCCAATCCTGTTCCGATCGCAGCGCCGGCCCCGAGCTGCGGGCCGCCGGCGATCAGGCCATTGGCGATTCCCGGGCCGAAAATGGTGAGGCCGAGCAGCGATAGCGCGGCGAGGATCAGGGTCAGCGCGTCGGAGATGGTTGGCGGATTGTTGAAGCCGCTGGTGAACTGACTGAAGATCTGAGAGCCGATGCCAATGATGACGGCGAGAACGAGGATCTTGATCCCGCTCGACACCACGTTGCCGAGTACCCGTTCTGCCAGGAATGCAGTGCGGCCAAACAATCCGAACGGCACGAGTACGAAGCCTGCAAGTGTCGTCAGCTTGAATTCGATCAAGCTCACGAAGAGCTGGATCGCCATGACGAAAAAGCTGATGACGACGATCAGCCAGGCCACCAGCAAGATGATGATCTGCACCAAGTTTGCGAAAACGCTGGTGAAGCCCATCATGCCGGAGATAGCGGTCAGGATCGGCTTGCCCGCGTCGATCCCGACTTCTGCGATCTTGCCCGGCTGCAAAAGCTGGGCAGCGCTCATGGCGCCGCCGCCGGCTTTGATCCCGAGGCCGGCAAAGCTGTTGTAGATGATCTGTGCGAGGTTGTTGTAGTTGCCGATAATGAAAGCGAAGAGCCCGATATACAGCGTCTTCTTGATCAGGCGCGCGAGCACGTCTTCGTCGGGCGCCATCGCCCAGAACAAGCCTGCGAGCGTGATGTCAATGGCGATGAGGACGCTTGCAAGCCAGCGCACGTCGCCTTGAACCAAGCCGAAACCCGAATCGATATACTGGGTGAAGGTGCCCAGGAAGTTGTCAATGACGCCTGTGCCGCCCATGACACTTACCTGCCGGTGCTCTTTGCGGCATCCGCAGGTGTGCGTGCCGATGCGGGCGCATAGTTGAAAAAGCGACGACGGTTCTCAGCCCAGGCGGCCTCGCAAGCTGGATCGTCCTTGGCCTGGTCCGCGATGAGCTGGCACCGCTTGAGTTCTTCGGCGAGTGGATCGCGAGCAGCCGAGATATCGGGAGCGCGCGGATCGATGCGTGCTGACGGCCTCCTGAAATGCAGCGCGGCCGCGACGATCGCGATGGCGATGAACACAAAGCCGAGTGCGTGCGCCACCGCGCGTAGATTGAGGAGCCGACCGCGCATCAGTGGAACATCTGCGCGGAGCCGGGCTGATAGCCCACGCCGTAATTGAGGAAATTGTTGGTCTGCGTCTGCGCTTGAGCCTGCGTTTCAAGTGTCCGCGCTGCATCGAGGCTTTGGGCGCGCGCGATCGAGGCCATAAGCGCCGTGAGGTCGGCGAGCTGTGTGGTCTGAAGTGCGACGAGCTGGTTGCCTGATTGGGCCGCTTGCAGAGCGCCAGTCGCCGACTGACTAGACGACACCAGGGCGTTGATCTGGGTGCGCGTGTTGTTGAGATTGGTGACGACTCCAGCCTGCACGCGCATCGTGTCCTGGAAGCCGGCGAGCGCGTTCTGCCAGCGTGTTTGGGCATCTGCGAGGAGCTGCTGGGACGATGTTCCGCTCGAATAGGCCTGCGGATAGGTCTGCGTGAAGGCCTGGTCGATGGTCGAGACGCTGTAGGCGATGCGCTGCGCCTGCCCGAGGAGTTGCTGGGTCTGCGTGATCTGCTGCTGGAGCTGCGCGAGAGATGAATACGGCAGACTAGCGAGATTGCGCGCTTGGTTGATGAGCGATGTAGCCTGGTTCTCCAGCATCTGTATTTCGTTGTTGACCTGCTGAAGCTCGCGCGCGGCAGTCAGGATGTTCTGTGCATAGTTGGTCGGATCGAAGACGATCCATTGTGCGCGAGCAGGAACGCCGGCGGCGGTGACGGAGAAAGCGGCCGCACCTGCTATGAGCAGGGCGCGCAAACGGTGGCGGGTCATGATGTGGTCTCCTGGCTGCGGGTGAGCATGTCGGCCGCCCAGTCGAGGTCTTTTTGGCGCAGCCAGGCGGCGGCGAAGCCGCGGCAGCCGTGCTCAGCGAGAAGCTCCTGAATGGCGGTTTGATCGGATTTCGCAGAAGCGGCGGTGAAGGCGAGCGCGACTTCGGACAGTCCGAGTTCGAACAGACGATTGCCGCGGCGGGACTGGCAGTAATATTCGCGCTTCGGCGTCGCCCGACTTAGGATCTCGATCTGGCGGTCATTGAGACCGAAGCGCCGGTAGATCGCGGCAATTTGCGGCTCGAGCGCACGTTCGTTCGGAAGCAGGATTCGGGTGGGGCAGCTCTCGATGATCGCTGGCGCGATCGGGCTGCCGTCGATGTCGGCGAGCGACTGCGTGGCGAAGACAACGCTTGCATTCTTCTTACGGAGCGTCTTCAGCCATTCGCGCAGCTGGCTGGCGAAGCCGGGATCGTCGAGGGCGAGCCAGCCCTCGTCAACAATGAGCAATGTGGGCCGGCCATCGAAGCGATCCTCGATGCGATGAAACAGATAGGAGAGGACTGCGGGCGCGGCGCCGACGCCGATCAAGCCTTCCGTCTCGAAGGCTTGCACCTCGGCCTCGCCGAGCCGCTCTGTTTCTGCATCGAGCAGCCGTCCCCAAGGCCCCGCCACGGTGTAGGGCTGGATCGCCTGCTTCAGCGCATTCGACTGAAGCAATACCGAGAGGCCGGTGATCGTGCGCTCCGAGACCGGCGCTGATGCGAGCGAGGTCAGAGCCGACCATAGATGCTCTTTCAGTTCCGGGGTGACGATGACGGACTCGCGGCCAAGCAGCGTCGCCACCCACTCGGCCGCCCAAGCCCGCTCGCCGACATCATCGACGCGCGCGAGCGGTTGAAGCGCGACCGGCTCGCCGCCGGCGCCGGACAACGCTCCGCCGAGATCGTGCCAGTCGCCGCCCATCGCGAGCGCCGCAGTCCGGATGCTGCCGCCGAAGTCGAAGGCGAAGACCTGCGCGTCGGCATAGCGCCTGAACTGCAACGCCATCAGGGCCAGCAGCACGCTCTTGCCGGCGCCCGTCGGGCCGACGATCAAAGTGTGGCCGACATCGCCGACGTGGAGGCTGAAACGGAACGGAGTTGAGCCCTCGGTTTTGGCGAAGAACAGCGGCGGTGCCTGAAAATGCTCGTCCCGTTCCGGGCCTGCCCAGACCGCCGAGAACGGCATCATATGTGCGAGATTCAAAGTGCTGATCGGCGGCTGGCGAACATTGGCGTAGACGTGTCCGGGGAGTGACCCGAGCCAGGCCTCGATCGCGTTCACGCCCTCACGCATGCAAGTGAAGTCGCGGCCCTGGATCGCTTTCTCGACCAGACGCAACCGCTCATCGGCGACGCGCGGGTCGTCGTCCCAGATAGTGACCGTGGCAGTGACATAAGCCTCGCCAACGAGGTCCGTGCCGAGCTCCTGTAGGGCGGCATCGGCGTCGAGCGCCTTGTTGGCGGCGTCGGAGTCCATCAACACAGACGCCTCGTTGGTCATCACCTCCTTGAGGATCGCCATGATGCTCTTGCGCTTGGCGAACCATTGGCGGCGGATCTTCGCGAGCAGCTTCGTCGCGTCGGTCTTGTCTAGGCAGACGGCGCGCGTCGCCCAGCGATACGGAAAGGCAAGTCGGTTCAGGTCATCGAGCAGCCCCGGCCAGGTCTGCGATGGGAAGCCCATGACCGTCAGCGTTCGAAGATGCGCTCGCCCGAGGCGCGGTTCGAGGCCGGCGGTGAGGTCCTCGTCGACCAGGATGGCGTCGAGATACATCGGCGTCTCGGGCACGCGCACGCGCTGGCGACGCGTCGAAACGCAGGAATGCAGGTAAGTTAGCGTCTCGCCGTCATCGAGCCACTCGGCGTCGGGCATGAAGCCTTCGATCAGCGCGAGCACGCGGTCGGTGCGATCGACGAACCCTTCGAGCGCGGCGCGCCAATCGGCGGCGCCCGCCGCGCGGTTTTCGTAGAGCCAGGCCTCGGCGCGCGCGGCATCGTCCGCGGGCGGCAGCCACAACAACGTCAGGAAATAGCGGCTCTCGAAATGGGCGCCTTCCTCCTCGAACTGCGCGCGCCGCTCTGCGTCGACCAACGCTGAGACCGGATCGGGAAATTCGCCGACCGGATAGCGGTGGGCGGGAACGCGCTGCGCCTCGATGAAGACGGCCCAGCCTGAACCCAGGCGCCGAAGCGCGTTATTGAGTCGTGACGTGATGGCGACGAGCTCGGCGGGCGTGGCGGAATCGAGATCCGGGCCGCGAAAGCGGGCGGTGCGCTGGAAGGAGCCGTCTTTGTTGAGGATGACACCCCGTTCGACGAGCGCCGCCCATGGCAGAAAATCGGCGAGGCTTTGCAAGCGGCGGCGATATTCGGCGAGGTTCATCATCGAGCGAACCTCATGCGACCAGATGCTGCGGATAACGGAGGTGCCGCCGCACGACGTCGACGAAGGCGGGATCGCGCTTGGCGGCCCAGACGGCGGCGAGATGGCCGAGCAGCCAGATCGCGCCGCCGACCATCCAGAGCCGCAGGCCAAGTCCGATCGCGGCGGCGAGTGTGCCGTTGACGATGGCAACCGCGCGCGGCGCACCGCCGAGCAGGATCGGCTCAGTGAGCGCGCGATGGACAGGCGCGTAGAAGCCGGTGATCGGGGAATCCTGCTCCATCACACCAGCGCTCCGCCGCCGAACTGAAAGAAGGTCAGGAAGAAGCTCGACGCGGCGAAAGCGATCGAGAGACCGAAGACGATCTGGATCAGCCGGCGGAAGCCGCCGGAGGTTTCGCCGAACGCCAGGGTCAGGCCGGTGACGATGATGATGATCACCGAGATGACCTTGGCGACGGGACCCTGGATCGAATCCAGGATCTGCGTGAGGGGCTGTTCCCACGGCATGTTGGAGCCGGCGGCGTAAGCCGGCGCGGTAACGAGCGCGACGAAGGCGAAGGTCGAAGCCGTGGCGAGCGCACGGCGGGCATCGTTGAGCAGCATCACGGTTCTCCTGCGGGG
>DATIYT010000067.1:0-12608 GCA_035517495.1 Allostellaceae bacterium
GCATGCGCGCTGATATCCATGATGGCCCGGAGCACAATGAGCTCCAATCAAAGGCCGGATACATTGATGCAAGACCGCTACTGCCAGCTCGATGAAAACCTCTTGCGACGCACGGCCGGACCATACATCAGGGTCACGAACCACTGTTAGCGTGACGTCCGCACTGGGTCAGCTTTCCGCCCGGAAACAGACTCTCAGCACACAGTCGCCGCACGTCGCGAACGTGCCTGAGCGGACCAACGCTGTGCGCCGGCTCTTCCGGTTCAGCCGGGAGACGAAATCGCGCCTAGTACGTCCCTGAACACACCGTACTGCAATTGAAAAGCTCGCCGACTATAGTCTTTATAGTATCCCGCGGTTACCACAACAACGAGATCAAGCTCCGGGACGATGCGAATCGACTGGCCACCTCGGCCAAGCGCGCCAACCCACTGGATTTCGCGCCCATTGAGCCGGGAGTGACCGAGCCACCACAGGTATCCATAAGATTGACCGTCCGTAGCCTTGAGCTTCGATGCCGTCGAGGTCTCGATCCACGCCTTCGAAACGACTTGTCGATCATTCCAACGACCGCCCGCGAGGACGAGCTGGCCGATTTTCGCCATGTCGCGCGGCCGCAAGCGCAATCCCCCTCCGGCATCGGTATCTCCCCTGACCCGATTCCACTCCACGGCGGTGATGCCCAGGGGCTCGAACAGCGTCGCGCGCGCAAATTCGTCGAGGGGACGTCCGGCAGCCTTACGGACGATAACTGAGAGGAGCGTGAGCGCGCCGGTGTTGTAGAAGAACTCCTGTCCGGCCGGGGCGGTCACCGGAAGACCGAGGACATAACGACAGGGATCCCATGCCATATGCATGCGCGCCTCGTCGTTATCATAGTCTCCCGTAGCCGGAGTCGCCTCCTCCCACTTCAGACCCATCGACATGGTGAGCACGTGCGAGAGCTGGATGCGATCTTTTTCCGGGGACCGCAAGTCGGACAATTCGGGGAAGAAGCTGAAGATCGGTTCGTTGACACTGCTTATGAGGCCCCGATCTATCGCGATCCCGAGTGCGAGTGACGCGACGCTCTTTGAAACCGACTTCATGTTGTGCAGCGTATCGGCATCAAAGGTGACGTCTTCTACCCAACTGCCGTAAATGCGGCCGGGAATCTCATCAGAACCTTTGAAGTACCGCTCGAACACCAGCTTGCCACCACGGGCGACCAGCACGGCATGTATGTTGGCGCCCGAACCTTCGAGCCGATCGGCCATCCCGCACAGCGCGGCTTGGTCGACGACGTTGTCTTTGTTCGCGGACGGAACGGACCAACCGTCGTCACGCCGAGCTGGAACGCCGCAATCGCTCTGCGGGTCCGCGTAGACAGGCATCGCGGCGAACGGCGCCAAAGCGGCCTTGCTGAGAAGCGAGATGAACTGCCGCCGTCTCATCCGATCGTCTCGTTGACTTCGTTTTCGATCGAGTTGTCGTTTCGCGCCATTCCCTCGGGGGAAATGAGTTTATGCGGCGCTGTGTAGCATTTCTTTGTTTCAGCTGCCACGATGGTGCGCGGTCCACGGCGACTTCCGTTTGGGGTCACGAACGGCCGTGAGTGCGATATCCGCGCCAGGTCCGCTTGGTGTCGCAGAGTAGACCTTCGTGATCCAGTTCGAGCACTACAAAATCCTCAACGGGCACGCGGGCCGGAATCCTCGTCACGGTGGTCGCGGCGCTGCTGGCGCCGCCGTCGCGCACGGAGAGTTTTCCGGCAAACCGGCTTTCGCGCCAAGTTCCCCGCCGTGACTGCGGCGCCCCGAGCGAACTATGCAGAGTAGGTAAGTCTGCGGATATTTTGGTCCATGAACCGAGCTATTTCGCTGGCCTGCTCGATCGTGGCGCCTGGCCGCAAATCGAACCCGAGATTTCCACCTCTCAGGATCGGCAGTTCCTTGTCCAAGGGCTCGGCGCATATCCATAGAACCCCGTCCGCAGTTTCCTTGACCGAGAACCTGATCTTCGCTCGCTCCATCATGATCCGGCGTCCTCCTCCCTGACCTATGCTGTCACTGAGCTTGACTATCGCGCGGCTGCGATTGGTTCGACCAAACTCCCTAGCGCACGGTCTTAATCAACGCTTCAGCCTGGGCAATGCAGCCCTTTTCAATCATCCAGGCCGCTTCCATGCGTGTATTGCCGAGCGCCGGCGGCAGAACATTCAGTGTTACTGCGACCGGATTGCCGCCGAAGCTTGCGAGATATGTCCGGCCGTCGCGGACTGGAAAGTAGTCGGGCGCTTCCATGGTAGTGCTGCCCTTGGGCCATAGCGCCTCGGCGCGCCAACTGCGATCCGGCGGCATGATGGTGAGCGTGCCGCCGTCGGTGCTCGCGCGCCAGAACACTGGGTTCTCCCCGGCTTTGACGCACATCGAACCTGCGTGACTGACATCGACAAGCCATGGGTCCGGCAGGTGAACCGCGACTGTCGCGTCGCGCACCACACCGGCCTCGTTGCGCTGCGCCTTTCGGGTCGTCAGCGCATCTAGGGCCAGCACTACGCCGCCGCCGTCGCCGCTATCGGCGGCGGGTACTTTGTCAAAGGGCCCACGTAGCGTCAGTACTGACCCGTCACCCAGGACCAACGTCACCTGTTCGCCTTCTGTCAGAGTGAGGGGCTTGCTGTCGTCTATCGCCTGGCCAGACTTGAGAGTGGTCCCCCGCGTCTCCAAAACCACGAGCTCGCCCGCAAGCGTGGGGCTCAGGACAGCGAAAACAGATGCAAACGCTAAACTCGCGAATGTCACCCGCATAATGCTCTCCCATTCCTTGCAAAACATTTCCATACAGCGCCCAAACTGAATCAATACATATGCAAGGCGCTGGCCTCGATGTGCGCCCTAGGTCACACATGGCCCACAAACTCGCCGACGGTGACACCGCCGACCTGGCGCGTGGCCGCCGCGATTGCAGATGAGCGCGCGTCTCGCAGCAGCTCAGATCGCGAGCAAAAAATCCAAATTGGCAGGGGGATTGGCACCTAGGCGCCCTCCTCCACCGTGCAACCGTCGATACGCCGATCCTGGGCAAGCCGCCACTCGGTGACCGGTGAACCGAACTTCGGCCGCCCCGGCTCCAGCGACGCACCCGGCCAAACGGCCGCGGGTGGATCGGGTTAACGCGCGTCATCCGAGACGCCCGCCAAGGAGCCCCCTGCGCGGTCGCCGCGTGGGAACGGAGGCTGCGCCGTTGGCGCCACTGAATCCGGGCATGTCCGAAAATTGACAACAGCCACTTGCGGCGCTCGGTGTGATACTTGCGCTGTATTTCCCGATTTTCTGGAGAGCGGCGACCGTAGAGCTGGCCGAGATATCCTTTGCTCGCGCGAAGGGCGATCTGCCGGCCGAGGTAGTGTTCCCCGAGCGCGATTGACCTACTAACCAAAATGAAAACCCTGGCGAAGACGACAATCGCGGGCATGGTCGGCCGGCTCCCCTGGGGAGCACGGCGCACCATTCTTGAAACCCTCATCCGGCAATTTAGCCCCGAGAACGTCTTCGCCGATTTCTGCCGGACACCGCAGATGCGCGGGCTTACCGTGGTCGGCGAAAACGGCTTTGTCGAAGGTCCGATTGGCGACCGCATCGTGATCTGGCGCTATGCCGCGCGAGGGACTTGGGCGTCCGCAACTGTCAACCTCTTCCGCGAGTTTTTCACGCCTCAAACCAGCGGCACCTTCATCGACATCGGCGCCAATGTGGGACTGTCGCTCTTGCCAATTGCAAAGCTTGGAACGGTTGCCTGCCACGCTTTCGAGCCGGAGCCGGAGAATTTCCGTTTCCTCAGACGTAACGTGCTCACCGCTGGCGTCTCCCCTCGCTGTCAGCTCCATCAAGTCGCTCTTTTTGACAAATCCGGAGAAATCGATTTCGCCGTTTCAGCTCTCAATGCCGGTGCGCATCGTATTACGGCTGCAGCCGACGGGCTGGAGGATCATCATTGGCGGACGATCAAGGTGAAGGCTTACAGCCTCGATAGCTATCTGCAAACCGAGAAACTCGCTTCGCCGCTTGGCATTAAAATAGATGCTGAAGGCGGAGAGGCGGCTATCCTTCGCGGTGGCCGCAACATGCTGTCGCGCGCTGGGCTGCTCATCTTCGAATTCTCGCCCTCCACCATCCACAGGGTGGGGGCCGACGGCCGTGAGTTTACGCGCTTCCTGCGGGACAACTTCCGCGAGGCCACGATTTACAGCGACGATGCGGGCATCACGGATATCCAGTTCAAAAATATCGAAGCCGCCACGGCCGAAATGGAGCGGCTCATGACTGACCCGGCCGTAGGGTCCCGCTACTTCGATATCGCCGCGCGGAAATGAGGAGGTCCGGGCCATCGCTGCCACCGAGATGTTCGGCGGCAATTCAACCACATGCACAGTTGCCGCTTGCTCGCATCGCGGACACCTGTCGCTCCGGCACCTCGGGATGCAGTTCACGGTAGGCTCGGACAATCCGGAACTCGAACTTTAAGGAAGCCGGCTATCGCATTGGTCAGGCGTACTTCTCGGATGGCCCGGACGGGCAATACGTAGATCAATCACTCTAGCAAAAGCCGCCTTCAGCCACTCGGCCGCGGTGTTCGAGGGCGGTCGATCAGCTCGCGCCCACCAACCCCGACACACCGGACGCAGAACTTTAAGGATACTGTCTATATCATTGATTTAACGTGATCCGAGCGCCGAATTGAGCAAGGCGACATGGTTGCCGGTTCATTGGCAAGCCGCCGCCTTCAGCCGCCGGGCGATCTCTCCGTTCTTGAAGGGTTACTCCACGGCGTTTGCCACGGCCGATCTGGACGCGCGCTCCAAGTCAACGCAGCCACGGTTATGCTTTCGCGATCATCAACGAAGAGCCCTCACATTCACCCTGAATCGGGAATGAATCCGACTCGGTTGCTCTTAATCGATTTAGGGCATCTTAAGGAAATCGGCCAAAAACTGACGGGAGCGGGAGAGAAAGTCCCCTTGGCAATGCGGAGGTTCAAATGAGCTTGTCCAAGCGTTCCGTTGAAATGCTCCTCGACCTCGTTGAAATCAAAATCAGCTATATGGACGTAGCCGACCGCGAGGACGCCCGCGATCTGCAGGTGCTCGAGCGGGCACGCGAAGAGCTTCGCTCCCTAACCGAGACGGCCACGGCCATGGCACCGATGCCGCGCCGCGCCGGCCGCCCTCGTCTCGCCGCCGCCTAGTCCAACGATCTCAACTGCCCGTTACGGCACCTGCATTCCGCGCGCCGCAGCCGGCCGCGCGCTGATCGCCTGATACCAGCGCTCCACGTGAGGAAAATCGCCGAGCGCGACCTTGTGCCACTCGTGACGCGCCACCCATGGATATGTCGCGATGTCGGCAATCGAGTAATCGCCCGCGAGGTAAGCGGATTGGCCGAGGCGCATATTGAGGACGCCATAAAGCCGGCGGGTCTCGGTGCTGTAACGGTCGATTGCATAGGGCACCTGCTCCTTGGCGGCGCGCAGAAAGTGATGGGCCTGGCCGAACATCGGTCCAACGCCACCCATCTGAAACATGAGCCATTCCAAGGTCACGTAGCGCGTGATCGGGTCCTTCGACAGGAATTTTCCGGTCTTCTCGGCGAGATAGATCAGAATGGCGCCGCTCTCGAAAAGCGTGAGCGGCTTGCCACCGGGTCCCTCCTCGTCAACGATAGCGGGGATTTTGCTGTTGGGGTTGATAGCCACGAACTCCGGTTTGAATTGGTCGCCCTTTGAGATGTCGATCTTGTGCACCCGGTAGGGAAGGCCGATCTCCTCGAGCATGACGGAGACTTTTCGGCCGTTGGGCGTGGTCCAGGTGTAAAGGTCGATCATGGCGCTCCCTTTCTTTCCGCGGGTGAGATCGACGGAAGTAGCATCAAGCGAGGCTCGCCGCTAGTTTGTTGATGCGGCACGGCACGTGCGGGAGACACATGGCGAAGACAAAGTCGCTCATTCATCCGGTGATCCTCTCGGGCGGCTCGGGAACCCGGCTCTGGCCGCTTTCTCGCGCACACACACCCAAGCAGCTGCTGCCGCTGCTGAGCGATCGAAGCTTATTGCAGGAGACGGCGCTGCGCGTCGCCGACTCGATCCGATTCGCCGCGCCCATCGTCATCGGCAACGATCAGCATCGCTTCATGGTCGCCGAGCAGTTGCGCGAGATCGGCATCGCGCCCGCGGCTTTGGTGCTGGAGCCGGAGGGACGCAACACCGCGCCGGCGGTCGCGATCGCGGCGCTGATGATGCGTGCGACCGATCCCCATGCATTGATCCTGGTGCTGCCCTCGGACCACTCGATCAAGGACGACGCGGCCTTTATGACGGCGCTTGCGCGCGCCGAAGCGGCGGCGCGGGTGGGACATCTCGTCACCTTCGGCATCACGCCGGACCGGCCGGAAACCGGCTATGGCTATATCCATCGCGGTGCGCCGCTCGCGGGCCTCGACGGATGCTTCACGCTCGCGCGCTTCATCGAGAAACCCGATCGCGCGCGCGCGGACGCGATGCTTGCGGCCGGCGACTATTACTGGAACAGCGGCATGTTCCTGTTCCCCGTCGATCGGGTGATCGAGGAGTTGCGCCGGTTCGAGCCGGAGCTGTTGGGGTGCTGCGAGCGTGCGCTCGCGGGCGCCAAGGGCGATCTCGATTTCCTGCGACTTGAGCGCTCCGCCTTCGCCGCGGCGCGATCGATCTCGATCGACTATGCGGTGATGGAGCGCACGCAAGCGGCGGCCGTGGTGCCGGCCGCCATGGGCTGGAGCGACGTCGGTACCTTCGACGCGCTTTGGCAGATCGGCGCGCGCGATGCCGCGGGCAACGTCAGCTTCGGCTCGGTCAGCGCCGAGGACGTGCGCAACTCCTATCTGCGCGCGGATCACGGGCTGATCGCCGCGCTCGGGCTCGAGGAGATCATCGTGGTCGCGACCGCCGACACGGTGCTGGTGGCGCCGCGCGAACGTGCGCAGGACCTGAAGCTGCTGGTGCAGCGCCTCGAACGCGATGGCCGAACCGAGCTTGAGAGCCACCCGCTCACGCACAGGCCCTGGGGCAGCTTCTGCTCGATTCACCAGGGCGAGCGAGTGCAGGTGAAGCACATCGTGGTCAAGCCCGGCGGGCGCCTCTCGCTTCAGTACCACAATCACCGCGCCGAGCACTGGGTCGTGGTCCGCGGCGTCGCCACGGTGACGCGCGGCAGCGAGCTGATGACCCTCACGGAGGATCAATCCACCTACATTCCCCGGCTGATGCCGCATCGCCTCGAAAACAAAGGCGACATTGCACTGCACTTGATCGAGGTGCAGACCGGCAGCTACCTCGGCGAAGATGACATCGTGCGCCTTGAAGACAGCTACGGCCGAAGCTCGAAAGATTGATCGCGCCCGCGCTTGCCGCCGATCGCGGGCCGCGCCAGGATCAGAGCCCGGAGGAATGATCGATGGCCCTTCAGCCGGTTCTGATAACGGGATTCGAGCCCTATGGCGGGCGTGGCAGCAATCCTGCAGCGGAGATCGCCCGCGCGCTGGACGGACACGAAATCGCGGGCGTGACGGTCGTGGGCCGAACGCTGCCGGTTTCGCACGCACGGCTTAAAAGCGAGATCGACGCGCTGCTGCGGAAGATCGGTCCAAGCATCGTGATCAGCCTTGGCCTCGCTCCGGGCGAGCTCGCGATTCGGATTGAGCGCATCGGCCACGACATCGCCGATTTCGAGATCCCCGACAATGACGGCTCCGTGGTGGCGGAGGCGCTTGGCGGCAACGGACCCGCCGCCCTTCCCGTGACGCTGCCGGTCAAGCGGATCGAACGGGCGCTTCTCGACGCCGGGATCCCTGCCCGGCTATCCACCACCGCGGGCACCTTCCTCTGCAACGCCTGCCTTTATGGATTCCTGACGTCCATCGCTGCCGGCGAGCGCGCCATCCCCTGCGGCTTCATCCACCTTCCCTACATGCCGGCTCAGGTCGCTGACATATTGCGGCGGATGCGCGACGACAAAAGCATCGAGCGGCATCAGCGCGCTGACCTCGCCTCCATGGAGCTGAGCCTGCAACAACGGGCGATCGAGATTGCGGTGGAGACGACGGTACGCGACTTGCAGTAAAGTCCGGGCACCAAGCCATGTCGAAGATTGGGGGCGACAAGAGGCGGTGCGGATGCAAAAGGCGCGGTTGCCGGTGCGGCGCTCAAAGAACAAGCCCAAGGGGAAACGACGGACGGTAGCCACCAAGGCGGTCACCGATCCGCTGCGGAGCGTTGCCAGGCTCAAGCGAGAACTTGCCGTACGCAGCGCCGAGCGTGACGAGGCGCTGGCGCAACAGGCCGCGACCGCCGAGGTGCTCAGAGCCATCGTTAGCTCGCCGGATAACCTTCAACCGGTCTTCGACGCGATGCTGGAGAAGGCGATCGAGCTCTGCGGGGCCAAGTTCGGCACCCTCTTCCTCTATGACGGCAAGGCGTTCGCTGTAGCGGCGGATCGCAATTTGCCTCCCGCCTACGCGAAGTCGGTCCGTGGTCAAGCCTTCCCGATCGAAACCAACTCGGGGCCTCGCCGTCTCGTCGAAACCAAGGCCACGGTTCACATCACCGACATGCTGAGCGGTGCCGCTTTCGCCGAGCGTGAACCGTTGCGCACGGCGGCCGTGGAACTCGGTGGCGTGCGCAGCCTGCTGGCGGTTCCACTAATGAGCAAGGGTGAGTTCATCGGAGCCTTCGCCATCTACCGCGGAGAACCCGGGGGCTTCGCCGAGAACGAGATCGCCTTGGTGACCACCTTCGCCGACCAGGCGGTGATCGCGATCGAGAACGCGCGCCTCATCAACGAGACACGCGAGGCCTTGGACCAGCAGACCGCGACCGCCGAGGTGCTGCAGGTCATCAATTCCTCGCCGGGCAATCTGCCGCCCGTATTCGACGCCATGCTGGAGAAGGCGCTGCGGCTGTGCGATGCCGCTTTTGGCATTCTCTGGATCTTTGATGGCGAATATTTCAGGGCGGTTGCGACACACGGAGTCTCGCCGGCGTTCGACGAATTTCTGAATGAGCCGCAGCGTGGCGGGCCTGACACCGGAATTGGACGCATTCGGTCCGGAGAATCATTCGTCCACGTCGCCGATTACGCGGGCGGGGAAACTTATGGTCCGCATGCCAGCCCGCTGGCCCGAGCGTTTGTCGAGCTTGGTGGCGCGCGCACCGGCCTCATCGTCGCGCTGCGCAAGGAAAAGACACTGCTCGGCGCAATCAGGATGTTTCGCCAGGTGGTCCGCCCATTCTCCGAACGGCAGATCGCGCTGCTACAAAACTTTGCGGCCCAAGCCGTCATCGCCATGGAGAATGCGCGCCTCATCAACGAGACACGCGAGGCCTTGGAGCAACAGACGGCGGTGGGTGACGTCCTCAAGGTTATCAGCCGCTCGACCTTTGACCTTCAACCCGTCCTAGAGACGCTGGTCAGAACCGCTGCGCGGCTGTGCAAGGCCGAGATGGCCGTGATTCACATGCGTCATGACGGCGAGGTCTTTCGGCCGGGCGCCGCCGTCGGCTTCGCGCCCGACTTCGTGGAATTTCTGACAGTCCATCCACTCCACATCGACCGCGGGACAATGGTCGGCCGCGTCGCGCTCGAAAAACGGACGATCCAAATCCGTGATGTGGCCCTGGACCCCGAATATCGGTTGAGCGAGTCGGTCGCCCTTGCCGGCCAGCATACGACTCTCGGTGTTCCGCTGCTCCGCGAGGGCGACGTGATCGGAGTGATCGTACTGGCGCGTCAACGGGTCGAGCCCTTTACCGAGAAGCAGATCGCGCTGGTATCGACCTTCGCCAACCAGGCATTAATCGCCATCGAGAATGTTCGTCTGCTCACCGAGACCCGCGAGGCGCTCGAGCAGCAGACCGCAACGGCTGAGGTGCTGCAAGTCATCAATGCCTCGCCCGGCAATCTCATGCCGGTGTTCGATGCGATGCTCGAAAGGGCGATGCGGCTTTGCGGTGCGTCCATTGGGAGCCTTTGGACTTTCGACGGCGAACTCTTTCACTTGGTAGCGAACCGCGGCATGCCGGCAACCGTCGCGGAACTGCTCCGCGAGCCGGTTCGACCGCACCCAAATTCTGGGACCGGCCGTATGTTGAGCGGTGAATCGCTTATTATCAACGTCGATATGGCTACGGAACCAGCCTATCACGAGGGCGACAAAGCCCGACGCGCCATGGTGGACATCGGAGGCGCTCGAAGCGCAATTCAGGTGGCGTTGCGCAAGGACGGCAACCTATTGGGCGGTGTCACGATCTATCGCAATGAGGTGCGGCCGTTTTCCGATAAACATATCGCGCTGCTGCAAAACTTCGCGGCGCAAGCCGTCATTGCGATGGAAAACGCACGGCTTATCAACGAAACGCGCGAGGCCCTGGAACAGCAGACCGCAACGGCCGAAGTGCTGCAGGTCATCAATTCCTCCCCCGGCAATCTCATGCCGGTGTTCGATGCGATGCTCGAAAGGGCGATGCGGCTTTGTGGTGCCATCCACGGTACCTTGACGATTTACGAGAATGACCATTTCCAATGCGTAGCGAGCCACGGGCTGCCAAGTGAGCTAGCGGAGGTGCTGAGCGTTCCGAGGAGAGCCGCTCCCGATAGCCCACAGGACAGGCTGCTGCGCGGCGAGCGCCTCGTTCACATAAGCGATATCGCCGATATGTCGGTGCTGCCGGGGAACCAGATACCTCGCGCAGCCGCTGTCCTCGGCGGTATCCGCAGTCTCCTATTCGTGCCGCTGCGCAAAGACACCGCTCTTCTCGGGTATATCACTGCCAATCGTCGAGAGGTGCGGCCGTTTTCAGAGAAAGAAATCGCGCTCCTGGAGAACTTTGCCGCGCAGGCCGTCATCGCCATGGAGAATGCGCGGCTCATCACCGAGACGCGCGAGGCCTTGGAGCAGCAGACCGCTACCGCCGACGTCTTGAAGGTCATCAGCCGCTCGACCTTCGATCTGAAACCGATTTTCGAGACCATCGTCAAGACGGCGGCAAGACTGTGTGATTCCGATATGGCGTTGATCTCGACCCGAGAAGGAGAGGCCTATCGCGTCGTCGAACTCTATGCAGCCTCATCTGAGTACGACGCCTTCATGCGAGGCCGGCTATTGCCGGCGGACCGGGGAAGCATGACGGGGCGGACCGCTCTGGAGGCTCGGATCGTGCACGTCGCAGACCTCACCGCGGACCCGGAATACACTTTGACCGAAACAGTCACGCTCGGAAGACTCCGAACCTCGCTCGGGGTTCCCTTGCTGCGCGAAGGATCGGTCGTCGGCACGATCATTCTTGCCCGGGAAAGGGTGCAGCCTTTCACCGAGCGGCAGATCGACTTAGTTCGGACCTTTGCCGACCAGGCGGTGATCGCGATCGAGAACGCTCGGCTCATCACCGAGACGCGCGAAGCGCTGGAGCAGCAGACCGCGACCGCCGAAATTCTACAGGTCATTAACGCCTCGCCCGGCAATCTCGTGCCGGTGTTCGATGCGATCTTGAAGCAGGCGCACCGCCTCTGCGACGTCACCTATGGTGCGCTGATGACCTATGACGGCGAGCAGTTTCGGGCTGTAACCACCCACGGTTACTCCGAGCCGCTTGCGGACTTGCTGCGCCAGCCGTTCCGCCCACCGCCCAACAGCCCCCACGGGCGGTTAGTCTCCGAGACGCGTGTCATCCACATCCCCGATCTGACGGCTGAGCCGTTGTGGGGAAGGGATGATCCAAGGCGGATCGGCGGCATCGAGCAGGGTATTCGCACCATGCTCTTCGTGCCACTGGTCAAGGACGAGGTGTTGCTCGGCTATTTCAGCGCGAGCCGGCTCGAGGTGCGCTCCTTCTCCGAGAAGGAGATCGCGCTGTTGCAAAACTTTGCGGCGCAAGCGGTGATCGCGATGGACAACGCGCGGCTGCTGAACGAGATTCGCCAGCGCCAGGCCGAGTTGCGGGTCACCTTCGACAACATGGGCGATGGGGTCGTGATGTTCGATCGCGAGCTGCGGCTCGCGGCCTGGAACCGCAATTTCCAACGGATCCTCGACCTGCCCGACGCGCTGCTGGAGAGGCGACCCGGCTACGCCGACTACATACGGCTGCTTGCCCAGCGCGGCGAATTCGGCACCGACGATATCGAGGGAGAATTGAGCCGCCGCCTTGCGGCCGCCGACCAGGAGATGCGCTTTGAGCGGACGCGTCCGGACGGCCACGTCATCGAGGTGCGGCGGAACTCGGTGCCAGGCGGTGGCTTCGTGCTGATCTACGGCGACATCACCGAGCGCAAGCGGGCGGAGGCGCAGATCCGCACGGCGCGCGACGCGGCGGAGACCGCGCTGCAGGAGCTGAAGGTGGCGCAGACGAGCCTGATCCACGCCGAGAAGATGGCGTCCTTGGGCCAGCTCACGGCGGGGATTGCGCACGAGATCAAGAACCCGCTCAACTTCGTCAACAATTTCGCGGGGCTGTCGGTCGAACTGCTGGAGGAGTTCAAGGAGACGGCGGAGCCGGCGCTGGCGAGCCTCGGGGGGGACAAGCGCGCCGAGGTCGACGAGACG
>DATIYT010000068.1:0-9289 GCA_035517495.1 Allostellaceae bacterium
CCGGTCGGTTCGTAGGTGAGAAGCTTGAGCGTGATCAGGGAACGCAACACCGCTTCATGCCAGTGCGGTCGATATCTCGGAAATTTGCAACGGACGGACCAGGCGTTCCACCACTCAACCGTCCGCGCCAAGCTGTCACTGCTATCGTGGACGAACCGAGGCTCTTTGTGCGAGGGATGATACGACAGCGTGAACGGTACCGATTCGCCTTGACGGATGACGAAATCCGCATGGGTAGCCATCTCGCGCCCTTCAAGAGCGACCGGCGCGTGCAACTCGACGGCATCGGGTCCAGCGACGGCGCTCAGACCATAGTCCCGCCGGGTCACCCACGGAATCACTTGGCCATAGTTGAATCGGAGGACCAACTCCATAGCCATGGCGACCTCGCCACGCTCGCAATGTACGAGGCGCACGACGTCGACCTTAGTCTCGTTGTTCGACAGCGGCATGAAATCGGTGATGGTGACCGCTCCCGTAGCGGTCTCAAAGCGCGTTTCCAATACCGCAGTGCCAGGCAGGTAACGATGACTTGCGCGGGCCGCACGGTCTTTTGGCGCTAGGAGCCAACGGCCATTGTTTCGCGTACCTAGAAGCGCTGCGAAGCACGCCGGGGAGTCGAAACGCGGCAAGCACAACCAATCGATCGAGCCGTCAATGCCAATCATCGCGGCGGATAACATATTGCCGATGACGCCGTAGTCTTCCAGCGGTCGTGACATCATCGCCTCGATCTAGATGCCGAGGATGAAATCGGCGTGGTCGGTGCTTCCGCCGTCGATGAACACCGTGGTCGCGGTCACGTAGCTCGCAATATCGGAGGCGAGCACAAAAGCCATACCCGCGAGGATTCCAGTTTCCCGATGCGTCGCATCGGGACCTTCTCCGAACGATCCTCGAGGCCGACTGGATCTTGCCGGACCCCGGCATTGATCCGTCTGGCGATGGCGCCCGGCGCTATGCACTCTACGCGCACGCTAAAAAGCGCCGTTTCCTGCGCCAAGCGTCTTCGCGGTCATCGAGAGGCCAGCTCTGCTCGCGGCACATGCGCTATATTGGCGCCAAGCGATGGCTTCGTGCACACTCGACATGTCAATGATAACGCGGGACTTCTGCGCGATCATCAATTTGAGCTGCTCGTGCGCGCACAGGAGGGCGCCCAAGAGATTGGTCTCAATCACCTGTCGCCCGGCATGGACATCCGCTTTACTGGCAGGTGCCCGTGGGCCTTCGACGCCTGCGTTATTGATCGGCATATCGATGCCGCTTCGAACCTTGTCAGGGGATGGGGACATGTCGAGCGACTGAGGCAAGTGCGCTGATGTCCGCGAGAACCGTGATCGCCTCGGTTTCGGCATTCTTGATGTCGACAAAAAATGCTCCGGCATCGTCCGGGCGGGAGACGTAGTTGACGCCGACCTTCGCGCCGGATGCGCCGAAGGCCGTGCGGTGGCAGAGTCCAATCCCGAAGTTCCGCTAGTGACCGGTGCCTGCCTCGCGCGAAAGGTTTTTGCATGGTTCCTCTATCCGGACGAGGTCGCAGAGCCGGAATGTGATTCTGAAACTAGCGGCCCACCCCAGTTTTGTGGTGCCCGCATTTACGGTGGTCCCCGAAAGGAACCCCGATTCACTAGAAATATTGTACCTATCCAGCGCTTCGTAAAGGACCGGCGGCCGGCGGCGATTGCTAACCCCAGTTTGAATGCTCGGCCAAGCACCGACCGATCTGGTCATTTCCCGTTGACCGGCCCCGCGGACGGTCCCGCACTAGGTTCGGCCGCGAATTCCTCCGAAATTTGGGACGCCTCAAACATCGATTGAGTTGGTGGCCAACGAGAAAGCCAGATGCCACGGCATGGCGAGAGGAGAAAGTGAAATTGAGTGAGATTGAGCCGATCCCACCCGATGTTTGAAGCTCTGCTCGAGCCCGTCACGTACAAACCTGGGAGACGCGGATCTTGGAGAAAGTGAAGATACGGCCGCGCGTTCAGGTCATGCACGGCAGGGTTTGTTTCGCAGTTCGGGATGGGGTGCTGGCGGAGGCCCGCGACCACCGAGACGTGACCTTCCTTGCGGTTCCAATCTGAGGACCCGATCGGTGCAAATCGAGGAGCGCAACCACTGACGCAAGCCTCGGTTCGAGCAAAATCAAATCTCGTCGACTCAAGGCGGACCGCAAGTGGCGAGCAAAGACACTTACCGCAAAACCAAGGCGCACTCGCGTCCGCGGACACGCCGCACGCCTGCGTTACCGGAGGCGGGAGCCTCGCATTAGACGCCTAAATAGGCTCGCCTAATTTCAGGCTTGGCTGCGAGGTCGGCGGGCCGACCTTCGGTGAAAATTCGACCTTCCGCAATGACAAAGGCGTGGTCACTGACCGCAAAAGCGAGGTGGACATTCTGCTCTACCAACAGAATCGTTAATCCCTCGCTGCGGATGGATTTCAGGGTGGCGAAGATTTGGTGCACAACGACCGGCGCGAGGCCCAACGAGAGCTCGTCGATGATCAGCAAATCCGGCTGCGACATCAAGCCTCGCGCAATGGCGAGCATTTGCTGCTCACCGCCGGAGAGCGTGCCGGCTTTCTGACGTCTGCGCTCCGCAAGGCGCGGGAAGAGCATGAAAACCCTTTCGATCCCGCCGGAAAGCCCGCGCGTCGCGCGCTTGGAGAAGGCGCCCATCTCCAGATTCTCTTGAACGGTCATCGCGCCAAACAACTGCCGTCCCTCCGGCACCAGCACGAGACCACGCGCGGTCTTGAGGTGAGGCGGAAGTCCAGTTACGTCCTCTCCTTTGAAGACAACACGGCCGCGCCACGGAGCGATCGATCCCGCAATGGCTCTCAGCGTGGTGGTCTTTCCGGCGCCATTGGCGCCGACGATGGTGGTGAACGCTCCGCGCCTCGCCACCATCGAAATGCCCCAAAGCACCTGCACCCCGCCATAACCGGCATCGAGAGACACGATTTCTAAGAGTTTCTCGCTCATGGCGGCATTTCGATCGCGATCGACGCCGCGAGTGATGGATCACCGAGATAAGCCTCGATGACCGCCGGATTCGCTGCGATTTCGACCGGCTTGCCCTCGGCTAGCTTCTGGCCTGAGTTGAGGACGATGATCCGGTCGGAGAGATTCATAATCGCTTGCATCAGATGCTCGATGAGGAGGATGGCGACACCGCGGGCGCGAATGCCACGAATGACAGTCACCATGTGCTCAATCTCGGTGGGGTTTAAGCCCGCGAGAACCTCGTCCAGGAGTAGCAGGTGCGGCCGAGCGGAGAGTGCGCGCGCGAGCTCGAGGCGCTTTTTCCCCGCGATCGTGAGCTGCGAGGCCAGCATCGTGACGCGATCATCGAGTCCGACCAGGGCGCAGGCTTCCTCCGCCGCCTTGCGCGCCCTCCCGAGCGCGAGGTTCTCATGGCCGAAACAAGCCCCCACCTTACAGTTCTCGAGCACTGTCATCGTGGCGAAGGGCTGCACGATCTGATGGGTGCGCGCCAGTCCAAGGCGAGCGACGTAGAACGGGCTCTTGCCGGTGATGTCGATCCCGCGAAATCGGATCCGTCCGCTATCGGGCGCCATCACTCCATTGATGAGGTTGAAGACCGTCGATTTGCCGGCTCCGTTCGGTCCGATCAATCCAAGTATCTCGCCGTTTTCGACGACAAAGCCGAGACGGTCGACCGCCTGTAATCCGCCGAATCGTTTGGTGAGACCATCGATTTCCAGGAGCGCCTTCATTCCAGCACCCTACGTAGGCGCGGCCAGCGCTCGTGAATCCAGCCCATTAGCCCGCCCGGTGCGAAAAGCACGATGATCAGCAGAAGTGCACCGGCGATGACGAGCTGAAAATTCGAGAAGGTGTCAGAGGTCAGAAGCCAACCCCGCATCTCTTCGTAAAGATACGCACCGAGCGCAGGGCCGGTAATTGTCCCCTGACCGCCCAGCATCACTATCACGATGGCTTCCGTGGAAAGCCCGAGGTCGAATGCATCCGAGGGCTGGATGAAAGCCGCCTTGAAGAAATATAGCCCACCAGCGACCGCCGGAAGGAAAGCGGAGAGGCAGTAAGCGATCGCCTTGAAGAGTGGCGTGGGAACGCCGAGGACTGCTGCTGCGTCCTCATTTTGTCCGATTGCAAGGAGCCCCAGTCCAAATTTGGAGCACTTGATCGCGTAACTTAGATAGAGGGAGAGCCCCATCACCGCAACAAGCAGGAAGTAAATCACCCAGAGCGCCCGGCCGGGACCGCCTAGCGGCTGAAATAATTCCGTCGAGATATAGACCCCGGACGAGCCGCCCCAAGGTTCGAAATTTGCGACGAAGGCCTGCACGGCCTCGTTGACGCCGATGGTCGCAAGGGCAAAGAAAGGGCCTCGCAGCCGCAGGATACCCAAGCCGAACAGCAAGGCCAAAAAACTCACGGCAATACCCGCGCCGAGCGCGGCGGCCACTAAGGGCCAGGCTCTCTCGCTGGTGAGATAGACGCAAATATAGCCGCCGAGACCGAAGAAGACGATGCTGCCGAAATTGATGTAGCCGCAATAGCCGAGCATGATGTTTAGATTGCTCGCGAGCGTTATGTAGACGGCCGCGAGCAGCAGGCTTTCGCGCAGCTCCACGTCGTCACCGATGAGCGGTGTGAGCGCGAAGGCAGCGATCGCAAGCGCAATGAGCCACGCGCAAGGTCGTTGCAGCAGCATCCCGCCTCCGCCAATCTCACGTGCGCCGGCGCGCAAAGATTCCACTCGGAAACGCGATCAGCACGAGGACGAAGAGTACGAACTCGATCACCAGCGTCCAGCTCACCGGCACGAACGGCGTCACCGTGCCCTCAATGAGACCGAGGGCGATGCCGCCCATGAGCGCGCCGGTCGGACTGCCGAGACCGCCCAGCGCCGTCACGATAAAGCTCTTAAGCTGATAGGTGTCGCCCGAAAGGACGGTGAACGGAAAAAGTGTCCCGATCAGCATCCCCGAGGCGCTCGCGAGCGCCGCACCGAGACCGAAGGAGAGCGAGAGAACGCGCGTCGTGGGAATTCCTACGAGCTCGGCGGCCTCCCTGTTGTTGGCTACCGCGCGTATCGCCTTTCCGATCCGCGTGCTGTAAAGGAAGAAATAGAGCGACGCCGCGAGCGCCGCGGTGAGAATCGCTGCGAGGATGTGCGTCCCCGGAAACGTGTAGCGGCCCCAGCTGAGGCCCGGAAGCGACACCGCGACGTTGAAGAGGCGAGTTCCCCAGAGTGCCGTTCCGAGGCCGATCAAGACGAGATTGACTGAGAAAGTCGAGAGCAGGCTCATAAGCGGAGGCCGGCCGATTACCCGGTGGACCGCGATCCAGTAGAGAAAGACCCCGGCAAAGAACCCGATAGCGAAGATAGGTAGCAGCGCGGCATAGACGGGGATGCCCAGCGCAGTCGTCAGCAGGTAGAGGCCGAACATGCCCGCGACGATCATAGCGCCGTGCGTGAGGTTGACGACATCCATCACCCCCCAGATCAGCGTGATGCCCATAGCAGCCAGCCCGTAGACCGCGCCCACAAGGACACCGTCGATAACCGAGGCCGCAAATCCGAGCATCCGAGATCCGAGGGCGCCGGGACGAGAGGCAGCAAAACGCCTCCCGCCCCGCCTGGCTCAGTGCAGCGGATACAGTAGATCGGCCGTCTTGGCCGCGAGCGGCCAAACGATCTCGCGCTGGAGCTTGCCGCCTTTCGTTTGCCATTGCGCCAACACCATCTCGTGCGCGATTTGCAGCCCGTGATGCTTGGCGTCGGTTGCGAATTTCACGCGCCCGAAGAATGTGGTGACGTCCATACCGTTGAGCGCCGCCGCGACCTTTTCCGGCTCGATCGATCCAGCCTTCTCGATCGCGTGTTGCAGGATGGCGCCGCCGGTGTAGCCGGAAGCAGAGTGATAATCTGCGCTCAGATCGAATTTCGCTTGGAAAGCCTTGCTGAACTCCGCACCCGTCAGTCCGAAGTCCGGCTTGTAAACCGCTTGCGGTTCCCACTGCGACGGCACGGTGATCCCAAGTGCCGCTTGCCCCAGGCTTGCGAACTCCTGGTCGCCCGGCGCGACCAAAATGGTCGCCCATTTCAGATCCGCTTTCTGATCATAGAGCTGGCGCGCCAGCGTGGCACCGTCGGGATAGTGTCCGCCGCCCAGTAGAGCATCGGCCTTGGCCGAGATGATCTTGTTGATGATCGGGCTGAAGTCAGTGGTGGAGGGCGGATAGGATTCGTCGAGGACGATATCGAAGCCGCTTTCCTTAGCCTCACCGCGAGCAGCGAGGACGACGGCCTTCGAGAAGGGATCATCGGAGTAAACGAACGCCACTCGAGCGTGGGGATTCTTGGAGTGGAGGGCATCGATCGCGCCGGTGAGGTAGTGGTCGGCCGAGGTGATCACCTGAAACAGGTACTTGTTGCCGAGCTCATAGGTCTTCGGCTCCGCGCCGCCGACGACCATCATAATCTTGCCGTACTGCTCGCTGATGACCGCGGCCGTTCCCGTTAGTCCAGAGGAATAGGGACCGAACAGGAAATTCGCCTTGTCTTCCACAATTAAGCGCGTGTAGAGCTGCTGAACGCGGCCGCCCTGCGATTGATCGTCGTAGCTAACCAACCGAACCATATAACGCTTGTCACCGGCCTTAATTCCGCCGGCAGCGTTGACCTCGTCGCGCCACATTTCCACGCCGCGCATTTGCGCCACGGAGTCCACGTTTAGCGGACCCGTCTGCGACACAGTCATGCCGATTGTGATGGTGTTGCCGTCCGCTGCGAACGCGGCTCCCGCGATGACGAGGGCGGCCGCTGCCGAGCAAATGAATGTGGCAATCCTCATGTTGCGTCTCCCTGTTGGTGATGGCACGCCGTTCTCCTCGGGCGTTTCTGCACCCTCCATCGATGCCCATTGAAATAGTGCGCTCTGGTTGGCCGTGCTTGCCCAAGTGGTCCTGTGAAAAACTTTTAATCTCGCGCAAGCGCTTTCCGAGCGTCCCACGAGCATTCGCGTATCGCGGCGGACGCAACACTGCGGGGAGGCCGGCTGTGAGCCCCGATTATCCTGAATTTCGACACGAGTAGATGGGGCGCGCCTTCTCTGGTTCGGCTTTGACGGGCACGAGTTGCGAAAAACGATTGGCGTCACTTGGTGCGGAGGAACTGCAGGACAACTTTCATGTCGCGATGGCGTCGTCTGGGCGGCCCCGGATAATGCGCTAGCTTGGCGACCCTTTCTCGCGACCGACGCAGTAGACCTTCTTCGGGTTCACCTTCATTCGCTCCCGCTCCAGCATCTACGCGAGCCGCCGATAGCCGAACCGCCGTCGCTCCGCGGCGAGCTCGCGGAGCCGAGCCCGCATCGCACCGTCATACCGCCGTATCTGGCTTTCCAAGGCATAGAGCGTCCTTTCGCTGATGCCGTGAGGATGGACAGCTCCGACGCCTTGGCTCCGGCCGCGTGCACCCGAAGCACCCCGTTGATCTGCTCCTGAGTGAACCGCTTTCTCTTCATCGTCCGCTCCTTTCCGACGGAGCGGACGCCGCCTCACATAGGGGAAGTTCTAGGAGAGGACGCCGTCGTCAATTGAGCTATTTTGCGAGTGACCCGCTAAGACATCTTCGCTTCTCTCGACGCATGAGCCTGATTTCGGTTCGGTGCGGACTTGCGCCGCTGCGGCAGAAGCAAACATCAACCTGGACAGAAATTCGAACAGTCGGCTCAGCCGCCTCGGCGCCGAATGGAGTACGACGCCTGCGTCATACATGAGATTCAT
This sequence comes from Allostellaceae bacterium, assembly GCA_035517495.1. Lineage (GTDB taxonomy): Bacteria > Pseudomonadota > Alphaproteobacteria > ATCC43930 > CGMCC-115725 > DASZHJ01. The sequence goes on from DATIYT010000068.1 coordinate 7,786, forward strand.
TTAATGCTCAGGCAATACGCATTTAATAATCGCTTCCAGTTAGCTTTGTGGATGGAGCTTTAACACCGCTTGCGGCGGCACAGATCAATTCCGCCGAGGCACCCTTGCGGCAATGGTCAAGTAAAGCCGCAACGAAACACGGGAGGCCGGGAAAATGGCGAGCGCAACGCCCCTGAGTGCCAGGATTTTTCCGACGGATCGGCAGATATTGGGATATAGCCGCTATGTCGTATTCGCCGCGGCGTTCCTGTCGATGGCGGTCATAAGCCCCTATGAATATGCCTGGAGTTCGATGTCTGGCCACATTGGCGGCCTCTACCAATGGTCGCACGAGCAGATCGGCTGGATGTTTACGCTCTTCGTCATCTTTGAGTCCCTCGGCACCCTTCCCGGTGGGCTTCTCAGAGATCGGTTCGGGCCACGCTGGGTCACGCTCATCGCGGGTGTAATCGCGGGATTGGGGATCTATGCGACGTCGCTAGGGCCCTCTTATTGGGCCGTCCTGATCCTCTGGTGCATTGGAAGCTTCTTCGCCGGATTCGTCTATAACACCGCGGTTACGACAGCGAACAAATGGTTCCCCGACAAACGCGGCCTGATCGCGGGATTGATCGCCGGCGCATTCTCCTGGGGCTCGCTGCCGTTCATCTTTCCGATCCGCGCCATTCCCAAGGACGCACCTGATTCCGTCTTCTTCAATGTGATATACTTGATGGCGGTAATAATTGGCGGTGTCGCTGTGATCGCCGCCCTCTTCATGAAGGATCCCCCCGTCGGCTGGCGTCCGGCGAACTGGGTTCCCGCGAAATCCGTGCAGCGGCCGACGGACCACCAGTTCACCCTGGGCGAGGCACTGTCGACATGGCAAATGTGGGTGCTCATCGCCTCCTTCATCCTGATATCGAGCGCGGGTCTCGCGGGCGTCAGCAAGATCGTAAAGTATTCGAACAGCTTCGGCTTCACCGCGGCAGCCGCTACGGCAGCGGCAGGCGGTATCTCGATCGCAAACGGGATTGGCCGCGTCGTTCTCGGGGGTCTCTCCGAGCGTATTGGTAGAGAAACTGCGATGATCTGGAGCTACGTACTGACGGGCGTATTCCTACTTCTCACGATCGTGGCCGGCGAGATTCACAACGAGACCCTCTTCGTCTTGACCGCGATCCTCGCGATCTTCTTCTGGGGACCGCTCTTCTCGTTATTTCCTGCGACAATCGGGCAGTACTATGGCGCCGCCGCTGCGGGCTCCAATTACGGCGTCCTCTACGCGATCGCCAAGGGCTCGGGTGGCGTATATGGCGGCGTCCTCTCGGCGGTGCTGATCGGCCAGCAGGGCTTTTCCTTCGCGATGGGCGTCGCGGCGGCGATGGCGATCTGCGCGGGCCTGCTAATCATCCCGCTGCGCCAAAGCCCGCCGGTTTGGAACGCCATTACGGCTCCGCCTGGGGCCAAGCTTACGAGTTGATCCGAAGATCGGAAGGTGTCCCTGCCGTTTATGGATCCGTAG
>DATIYT010000069.1:0-3931 GCA_035517495.1 Allostellaceae bacterium
GCGGCGTGAAGAGCAAGTTGACGCGCTCGATGAAGAGGTCAAGCGCCTGAGAGCGCAGAGACTGCGTCTCGAAGCGCACAACGACGTTCGACCAAACGTGGGTAGAGCTTATGCTTTGACCAGCTTAACGATCCATTCTCCCTCGGGGAGTATCGTGTCGCGGAGATCGAAAACCCCGTCCCACGCCCGCTCGCCGACAAGGCATCATTCGCGCGCTTTACCAGCCGACGTAGCCGCCATAGGGCGGGCAAGTGCAGCCACCGGAGTAACCGACGTTGCCACCGCCATAGCCGTTGCCGGCCCCTATGCGCCTAGCGCATGTTTGACATTTCGGAGAGGGGTACGCACCGTAAGTGATTGAAGTTGTTGGAAACGAGTAGCGGTTTTCGTCGATTTGTAGGGACAGGGATTTCTACTATTTTGTTGGTTTTATTATTGCGAATCGCAGCGAACATCGCGCATCTTCGCAGGGACATGGTTTGCCGTTGCCTCGGGTGGCCGGATTATGTTTCTGCGTCAGGGCGAACGTCAGTAAGGGCGTGAAGCGCGAATACGTGCGCGTGGTCGAAGCCTATCGCGACCACGACGGCAAGACGCGGCATCGCACCGTCATCAATCTCGGCCGCCGCGATCTTTTGGCAACGCATCTGGATCTCAACAAGCTGGGCTGCCTGCTGCACGGGGAAGTGGCCGACGATGGTCGTGTCGCGCGCGATGATGTCGGCGCGGTCGGCGCGTGGGACTGGGGGCCGATGCTGGCCGCGCGTGCGATGTGGAGCGAGCTCGGCCTCGAGGCGATGCTCGATCAGTTTGCCCGGCCTGATCGCCGCGAGGCGGTGCGGCTGAGCGATCGGGCGCTGGTGCTGGTCGCCAATCGATTAACGGCGCCAGGGAGCGAGCATGCATTGGCGCAGTGGCTGGAGAACGATTTTGTCTGCGATCGCCGCGGCCGCCGTTTCGTCGCGGCCTGGCGCGACGACGTCGAACGCAAGGCCAGCCGGACACCGCGTGTGCGCGTCAAGGCGCACCAATTGCAGCAATGGTATCGCACGCTCGACCAGCTGTTCGCCTGCAAGGCGCAGATCGAGCAGGCGTTGTTCGTGCACCTGCGCGACCTGTTCTCATTGCGGGTCGACATGGTGTTCTATGATCTGACCTCGACCTATTTCGAGGGCCAGGGACCCGCAATGCTCGGCGCCCACGGTCACAGCCGCGACGGCAAGCCGCGCAACCGGCAGGTTCTGGTCGGCTTGGTCATGGTCGACGGCTGGCCGATCGCGCATCATGTCTTCGCCGGCAACCGGCGCGATGCCAACACCGTTCCCGATGTGCTGCGCGACCTCGAGCAGCGCTTCGGGCTCAAGCGCGTAGTGTTCGTCGGTGACCGCGGCATGGTGACGAGCCAGAACCTCGAGGACCTGCGCGGCGGCGGCCACGGCTACATCGTCGGCCGCAATCGCCGGCGTAGCGGCGAGGTGTTCGACTACATCCAGAGCGCGACCGGGCCTTGGATCGAATGTAGAGGTGGCATCACCGCGCGCGAGCGGGCGAACGCGCCGAAGACGTTCGTGCAGGAGGTGGTCGCAAGCCAGCCAGGCGTGCGCGTGTTCGTCGTCCACTCCGAGGAACGCACGGCATTCGAGTCGACGCAGCGCGTCAAGGCGATGGAGCGCGTGCGCATCAAGCTCGAAGCCCTGCAACGCCGCGTCGCCAAGGGCCGGCTCAAGGCCGCCACCAAGATCGGTGCCGCCGCGGCGAGAATCCTCGCCGGCAATCACGGTCATCGCTATTACGACTGGGCCTACGAGGACGGCGCCTTCCGCTTCTTCGAGCACCCCGTCCACTTTCCGCGCGAACAGGCCTACGAAGGCAAGTACGTCATTCAGACCGAGGAGCCCAATCTGTCCGCGGTCGATGCCGTGCGGCTGTACAAGGAGCTGTCGGATGTCGAGCGTGCCTTTGCCAGCCTCAAGGACATCATCGACATGCGGCCGATCTATCACCGTACAGACGGTCGGGCGCAGGCCCACATCTTCGTCGCCGCGTTGGCGTTCCTGCTCCATCGTGCGATCGAAAAGAAGCTGAAGGCTGCACGTCTCGATCTCTCCGCCGCTGAAGCGCTGACCGCACTCAAGTCCGTGCGCCTTGTCGATATCGCGCTCGGCGATGGCACCACCAAGCGCTCCGTCACTCACGGCTCTCAGCGTGCCGTCACCGTGCTGCGCGCACTCGCCGTCACCGAACTCAATCCGCCGACCCCGCCGCAACAAGGCGAAACCGTCATGTAGTGACAAAACGCCATACCCGATGTAGGAAAATCAATGGGTTAGGCGGCCAAATGTCAAACATGGGCTTCTGTAACGGGCCATGGTTTGTCAATCCCTCTTTTCACTTTACGAGATATCCGTTCGCCGGGGTCGTGCTTCTGTACGGGGTCGGCGCGCAGGCCGCCACCTGATGGGGTTAGAGAGGATAGGCCGACCAATCTAGGGTACGCGTGGTCGGAGCCACGACCCATGTTGCGGTCTGACCTGATCCATCGTCCCGGCGTCGGGACCTCGCTCGGGAAGGCTGGTGTCAAGACCCGCCCGAAACGGTGTAATCGCTCCTGTTCTGTGGTGAGGTCGATGAGGTTGCATTGATGGAATGGCGGTCCTCTTGGCTCGGTCGCGTCGGTCCGTCATAGCCCCGAAGCCGCGCAGCGGCGCGCCGTTGCGCGGGGCTTGACGGCGCCGGCGCGCACCGAGCGATCATAAGGTGTGCCATCATCGGCCTCCTCTCTCAAATCGCCGCCGCATTATGGAAGCTTGCGCCATCAGCCAGCATCCGATGCATGATGACCGCGAGCTTGCGTGCCAGCGCCACCTTGGCTTTTTTCATGCCGCTCCGCCTGGCGATTTTCATCGCCCAGCTCTTCAATGCCGTGCAGCCCTTGAGTGGCTTGGTCAGAATGATGTGGGCGCCCTCGTAGAGAGCAGCCCGCACCCAGGCATCACCGATTTTCGAGATGCGGCCATCGATGTTTGTCTCGCCCGATTGATATTTGGTCGGCGTCAGGCCGAAATAGGCTCCAACTTGCTTCGATGATTTGAAGCGCGCTGGGTCATCAATCGCTGCGGTAAAAGTGAGTGACACGATGGCACCGACGCCCGGGATCGACATCAACAAACGTGCCCGCGTATCGCAGCGGGCGGCGTCCCGGACCTGCTTCTCGAAGCGGTCGAATTCGCGCCGCAACGCGACACGCGCCGCCAGCAGGCCCTCTGCAATCACCTCCAGGCTTGGATGGCCGGCGACCAATTCCCTGATGCGCTCCTCGAAGCACGCTGGCGTGGTTGGCCCGACCTTGAGGCCAAAGCCGCGCAGAACGCCCCGCAAGCTCAGCTCGAGGTCATGAAGCTTTGTCTGCAGCAGTTTGCGCGCAGTCAGCAGCGCGCGCGTCTCCTGCGCGGCCATCGACTTGCAATGCACCGGACGGAACCAGCCCAACCGCATCAATTGCGCGATCCCACGCGCGTCGTTGCGGTCGCTCTTCACCGGCATTGTCTCAAGCGCGGTGCGCACGTGCCGTGTCTCCAGCAGCTCGACCGCAAGTCCAGCCTCGCGCATCGCCGCGTAGAGCCATTGCGACAGAGGTCCTGCTTCCAGCCCAATCCGCGTCAGCTCCAATTTCAGCCCCCTCAGCCAGGCAATCAGAGCGTCCGGCTCGCTGGCAACCTTGCCTTCGCGGACAATCTTGCCATTGGCATCGACAACGCACAGGCTGGAAGCTTCCAAAGACACGTCAATTCCGACATAATGGTTCATGGTCGTCCCTCGCTGATGCTTGGAGCGGGCATCACCCGACTCCGTTGGTTTTTGACACCATCAGTTTGAGGGACGACTCCTTCTCGCCGCCTTAACCGTCGCGCCCGGCCCGTTACACCATCTA
>DATIYT010000070.1:0-7984 GCA_035517495.1 Allostellaceae bacterium
CCGCGCGTGAACCCGGAGAACGACGATGGAACCACAATTGATGACGAAGAAGGAGGCCGGTGAGTTCGTCGGCCTTCATGCCGAGAGCGTGATGCGGCTATCGCGGCAAGGCCGCTTCCCGAAACCGATCCGGCTCGGCGCGAGCCACAGCTCATCCATCCGCTTCGTGCGGCGGGAAGTAGAGCAATGGTTAACGAAGCAGATGCAGGAGCGCGACGCTGAGCCCGATCCGCAGCCGCAGTGAGATCGAGCTTGATGCGCTTGGCACGGGGGCTAATCGCTGGCCCCCGCTCCGCCTGTCTATTATCCTAAACGCTAGAAAGTCATGCCGGATGGAGCGCGAATTCTATGCGAAGCATACTTGCAGTGATCATGGTTTTGGCTTCTAGCGTCAAGGTTGACGCCACGTCCGTCGTTCTTTTCTGGACACCAACAACGATTTTTATGGGTGCTGACAGCAAGGCCGTTCGCGATGACGGCACCGTTGTCACCGTCTGCAAGATCGGCGCAGCGAACGATACTTATTGGGCTATGTCCGGGATTTTGGAGTGGCCCGCTTCGAATTTCAGCGCTGACAAAGTGGCGTTGGACAACATGTCCACACCCCTTACGCTGAAGAGCCGCCTGGAGAGATTTGAAAGTGCCGTGAAACCGGAGTTGCTTACAGTTCTGAATGCTGTAAGAAGCGAAAGGCCACTCGATTTTCGGAACGCATATCAAAATGACCCTGCGCTAGAAGTCGCTTTCGCGGATTTCGAGGACGGCATTCCTCGTGCCTATGTGAGGTATTTCGTGACCCGCGTCGATCTCACCAGAGACAGCGTTTATTTGGACCCGACACGAATTGATTTTCCCAATCGTGAGGTTTCGCGTTCGGGTTTCGCCGCTCTTGGTCGGCACGAAGCGATAGACGCGCTAAGGGCGGCAAACCCATCGTTCCTCGAAGCCCCTGACGTGCTAGGCACCATTCGTAGATTGATCGAAATTGAAATAGCGGCGGTGCCCACAGAAGTTGGACCACCAATCGCGCTCGTTGAAATCGACAAAGAAGGCGCGCACTGGAAAAGCAAGGGTGCGTGCGGCGCTAATTAGGTCATCCCACGGGCGCGCGTGGGACACGCGGGGCTACTCAGGTAGCCGCTTCGGAGGCCTTAGGTATTGGCATCTCCCGAGAGTACGTGACGTCCGACCGCGCGGCCCTGGCCGTCGAGAATGCGAAAGCCGTTCGGAGGACTTTGCGGATGCCTCGCTTGGGTCGCGGCCAGCATATTGCGAGCAAGGCTCATCGCATCAGGCAGAGTATCTCGTGGGAAAACCAATTGCTCGATCAGCTCGTTCGGGTTCTGCTTGCTCGCATTGATCCATTGAATTGTGAGCACGCCAATATCCTCCCTGCTTTCCGGTGCGGATCACTCCTATGGCGTTGGGGGTGGCCCCTTCTTCGTTTCATCAAGCAGCTTGGCCAGAAAACTGACAAAGGCAATACATTCGAGTGCCCGCTCGGGCTCGTCCTTTTTGAGCGCGTGAGCCCGCGGATTTCTTAAACCCGTTACCGCACCGCTGAACAACATCATAAATCCGCGCTGCTCGTCTTGATCTGAGGGGCTCCGCAGGTCGTTGAACCGAAGTATTGGCGCCTTAGGGGAAAATACGTGCTCCATCAAAGTGACACCGTCCTTTTCCACGCCACTTCGCATCCGAACCCGCTGGATTAGCGCCTTTACCGCATCCTCTATGGCGTTTGCATAGTGACCATCGCGATAGAGTTGGCTGGCGGCAAATGCTATGTCCGGCTGCAAATCGAGCCCCTCATAGGCCTGAAGCAGTCGCTCTGCGCTTCCCTCGCCCGGCTCGGGTGCCTCGATTAATTCCAACCGTTCCACAATTGATTGGAGGCACGTAATTCTCGGCTGGACCTTCGGTTGCCAAGGGGCAGGAGCGTCGCCGCGAAACATGTGGGCGGGGCGTACGTATACAGGTTCGAGGAAGTGAACGTCGTCGTACTCCTTCGCATATGTCTCGGTCGTAAATATGCGCTTGAGCATCTCGTAGTTGTAATCACTCCAACGCCTGTAATCTTCCTCAGAAGCTTGAGGCGCTAGGTCATTGGCGGGAGCGGCGATCAGCGCTCTACCCTTTTCTATTTGCCCCTCGATCTTTGTGCGCGCCTCGGACACAGGGATGCGTAAGGCAGCCTGCTGGTTGATTGGCTGAGGGCTCTTTGGTCTGCGTGGCATCGAATTCACTCTTTCCAGGGCGATGGCGGCTGGAACTGTGTCCCCTTACGTGTCCCCCGCGCCGATTTTGAGACCATATCGGCCCTATACATGCTTTAAGTGCTTGATTTATTGGTGGGTGCAGCAGGACTCGAACCTGCGACCCGCTGATTAAGAGTCAGCTGCTCTACCAACTGAGCTATGCACCCACCGGGAGGGGCGCCGTATATATCAAGGGCGCCGTCCAATGTCGAGCCGAGCCGGGCACTCCGGGGCCTCAGCCAGAGGTTACCCCTCGCCTTCGCCGTAGCGCCCGATGCGCACGTCCCGGTGCACGTAGACGCTCATCAGCAACCCGAAGCCGAACATCACCGTCAGCATCGCGGTGCCGCCGTAGGAAATAAGCGGCAACGGCACTCCCACCACGGGGATCAGTCCCATCACCATCGCCGTGTTGATGAAGACGTAAAGGAACATGTTCACGGTGATGCCGAGCGCCAGCATGCGCCCAAAGTGGCTGCGGCTGCGGAACGCGATCGCGAAGCCGTAGATCAACACCAGCGTATAGAGGCCGATCAGCGCCAAACCGCCCACCAACCCCCATTCCTCCGCGATCATCGTGAAGATGAAATCGGTCTGTTTCTCCGGCAAGAAATTGAGATGGCTTTGGGTCCCCAACAGGAAGCCTTTGCCGAATGTGCCGCCCGATCCGATCGCGATCTTCGACTGCAGGCTGTGATATCCGGCGCCCAGCGGATCGTTCTCGGGATCGAGGAAGGTGTAGAGCCGCTGCCTCTGATAATCGCGCAGGAATCGCCAGGCGACGGGCAGCGCGCCGAGCCCACCCGCGATCGCGAGAGCGAACATCCAGATGCGCACCCCCGCCAGGTAAAAGATCGTCGCCGCCCCCAGGATCAGCATCATGGCGGTGCCGAGATCAGGTTGCTTCAGCACCAAGGCCGCGGGAAGCAGCACGCCCAGCACGGGTATGATCAGGCGGGTCGGGCGCCCGATCTCATCGAAGTTGAGGGTGTGGAAATACCGCGCCCCCGCCAGCACAACCGCCACCTTCATGATCTCCGAGGGCTGTAGCTGGATGATGCCCAGATCGATCCAGCGCTGCGCGCCCATGCCGATGGCGCCGCGCACCTCGACCGCGATCAGCAGGACGAGGGAGAGGAAGTAAATCGGGTAGGCGAGGCGAAACCAGGTTCTGAGATCGACCAGCGCCACCCCGATCATGACCGCGACCGCGACCAGGTAGCGCATGATTTGCTTGCTGGCCCAGGGGTCCCACTGACCATTCGCAGCGGAATAGAGCGTAGCAAAGCCGACGGCGGCGAGCGTGCTCACCAGGAGAATCAGTCCCCAATTGATGCTCCAGACCTTTTCAGCAAGGCCGAGGCGGGTTGATCGACCGAGATCGCCAGTGAGGCTCATGTCGATTTGCTCATCCGCGCGGCGAGGGTTGTTCGACCGCCATGCGCCCGTCCGGCACTCGCCGCGCGGGATCGCGCTTCTGCGTCTCGATCAGCACATCGCGGCAGATGGGCGCGGCAACAGCCGATCCGCCGCCAGCCTCGACACCGCCGTGCTCGACCACCACCGCACAGACGTAACGCGGCGCGCTTACCGGCGCGAAGGATACGAAGAGCGCGTGATCGCGATCTTTCCACGGCACATCCTTGGCCTTGGGCACGCCGTGCTCGCGCTCCGCCTGTGTAATGTGCCGTACCTGCGCCGTGCCCGACTTGCCGCCCATCTCCAACCCGGCATCCTTGATGCGCGCGGCGTAGGCGGTGCCGCCTTGCTCGTTCACGACCGCATTCATGCCATCGAGCACAAGATTGAGATCGCGCTGCGCCACGTTCAGTCCCGGAAGCGACGCGAGCACCAACGGGTCGTTAGGCTTCATGATCCCCGCGGCGCGGGTGAGGCTCGGCACGATATGCCGCCCCGTGACCAGCCGCGCCACCATGGTCGCGAGCTGGAGCGGCGTCGAGGTGATATAGCTCTGGCCAATGCCGCAGCTAATGGTCTCGCCCTGTTGCCAGGCGATGCCATAGCGCGCGAGCTTCCAGTCGCGGGTCGGGATCAATCCGCCCTGTTCGTCCGGGATATCGATTCCGAGCTTCGATCCGAAACCAAAGCGCTCGGCCATGGCGGCGATGCGGTCGATGCCGATCCGGTGCGCCATCTCGAAGAAATAGACGTCGCACGAATTCTTGATGCCGCCGCGCATGTCGAGCGTGCCGTGACCCTGGTGCCGCCAGCAGTGGAATGTGGTGTCCCCGAGCTCGAAATAGCCGGGACAAGAGACGCGCGTGTCGGGCGTGGCAAGACCCGATTCGAGTGCCGCCAACGCCACCATCGGCTTGAAGGTGGAACCCGGAGCATAAGTGCCGGCGATAGTCTTGTTGCTGAGGGGATTGAGCGGGTTCGTGATGAGGTCGTGCCACTGGGCCGGACTGAGGCCGGCTGCGAACGCGGCCGGATCGTATCCGGGAACCGAGACCATCGCCAACACTTCGCCGGTCGGTGCGTCGAGCACCACGCAGGCGACGCTGCCCTCGGAGATGCAGCGCTGCGCCACGTATTGCTGCAGCTCGGCATCGATGGTGAGCGCCACTTCCTTGCCCGACGTGCCCTCGTGACGGGACAATTCCCGCACCACGCGGCCGAATGCATTGACCTCGATCTGGCTGGTGCCGGCGACGCCGCGCAAATCCAAGTCGTGTGTCTTCTCGGCGCCGCTTTTGCCGATACGGAAATCCGGCAATTCCAATAGCGGATCGCCGGTCAGCTCCTTCTCGGAAACCGCCGCCACGTAGCCGACCACGTGCGACGCCATTTCGGCGAGCGGATAGGCGCGCGTCAGGCCCTGCTCGATGCTGACGCCTGGCAACTCCGGCGCATTGACCTCGATGCGGGCCATCTCTTCCCAAGTGAGGTTCTCGCGCACGACCACCGGCACGAAGCTGTGCTTGCGACGAATCTCACGGAGCACGCGATGCCGATCGTTGTCGCCGAGCGTGATCAGCGCGCCGACGGCGTCGAGTGTCTTCTCGAGGTCGCCCGCCTGCTCGGCGACAAGGACGACACGGTAGTTCTGTCGATTGGAGGCGATCTGTGCCCCGAAGCGATCGACGATCAGCCCGCGCGGCGGCGACAGCAGCCGCAAATTGATGCGGTTTTCGTCGGCAAGCATCGCATAGCGGTCGGCCTGCAACACTTGCAGATAATAGAGGCGCGCCGCGAGCGTCCCGAGCAGCGCCACTTTGGCGCCGGCCACCAACGCCGCGCGGCGCGTCAACAATCGGGTGCGCTTGTTCTCGCGCTGCATCTCAAGCCCGCATCAAATTGCGCTGCAGGCGCACGAACAGATAGCTCGCGACCGGATATGTCGAAATGGTCAGCACGCCCTGGAACAGGAAGGGTCGTAAATCCAGCACGAGCCGGTAAAGCACGCTGACCACCAGCCATTCGAGCGCCGTCGCCAGCGCTGTTGCCACCACGAACCCCGCCCATACCACGCCAAAGGAGCGGCCGGCGAACAACCGCCGCTGACTGAGCACCGCGGCACGCACCAGCAGAAGGGTCAATGACGAGATGCCGAGCGGCGCGCCATTGAGCAAATCGAGCAGCAGGCCCGCCGCGAAGATTGCGGCATAGGGCAGCAGGTCGGGTCGATAGATCGACCAGTGATAGACCGCCATCAGAGCGAAGGCCGGGGTTACTACCGCGAAGCCCGGCAACTGCAGCGGAATGATCGATGCGAGCACCGCGAGCAGCGTCGCGAGCAGGGGCATCATTCGATTGATGATCCCGGTGTCGCGCTGGAGGAACGCGAGTTTCATCGGGAGCGTCCGCTATCGCGTCCCGAATTCAGGCTCGCGCCCGCGGTGCTGAGGGTGTTCCGGGCGCGGCCCAGGCACCTGGTTCTGCGGCAACACCCCACTCAGTCCAAAGTCGACGATGCGCACATATTCAAGGCGCGAGAGCTCGGCATAAGGTTCGACCCGCACGACCCCGCCATCGACCGACGCCACGGCGCCCACGGGAAGGCCCGGCGGGAAAATACCGCCGCTGCCCGAAGTTACGATACGGTCGCCGGGCTTCACGCCCGTCTTCGCCGGTAAATACAGCAGACGCGGCAGCTCGCTATTGTCGCCGGCCAGGATGGCGCGCTCGCGCGAACTCTCGAGCAGCACCGGGATGTTCGAGTTGAGATCGGTGATCAGCAGCACCCGCGCGGCGCGGTCGCCAACTTCGGTCACGCGACCGATGATGCCGTCGCCGGTGATCGCGGCTTGGCCCCGCTCGACCCCCTCGGCAGCGCCCACGTCGATCAGCACGTTGCGCAAGAACGCGCCGCCGGAGTTGGCGATCACCTGCCCGGTGATAAATCCGCGAATCCCCTGCGGCGTGAAATTGAGGAGCGCGCGCAACTCCGCGTTCTCGCGCTCAAGCCGGCGGGCCACCTCCTGCCACTGCAGCAGGCGCTCGTTCTCCTCGCGCAGACCCTGATTCTGGTGATAGACCAAAAAATGGTCTTCGATACGGCGCACGCCCGCGGCTACAGCGCCGAGCGGTTCGCTGATCGCATCGAGCACGGGCGTCAGGGTGTCGGCGACCTGGGTGCGCGCGCGATCGAACAGCACGATGTCGGCCTTGCCGAGCACGATCAGCATGACCGAGAGGAGGATCAGGAACGGCAGGGCGACGCGCTGTGCCGCCGCCCGCATGGGCAGCGCCAGTCGCAGCACGGATCCCGCCCTTTCCCTCACACCAGACTCCCGCCCCTAGCGCATCACCTCTCCCTGCCTTGCCGATCAGTACATGGTGATCAGCACGTTGCGCAGGGTCTTCATCTCCTCGAGCGCGCGGCCGGTTCCGAGCGCCACGCATGACAACGGATCGTCGGCGATCGATACCGGCAATCCCGTCGCATGGCGCAGCACGTAATCGAGATTGGTCAGCAGCGCCCCGCCGCCCGTCAGCACGATCCCCTTGTCGACGATATCCGCCGCGAGCTCGGGTGCTGTGTGCTCCAGCGCCACCTTCACCGCCTCGACAATGGCGCCCACCGGTTCCGCAAGGCTCTCCGCGATCTGCCGCTCGCTGATCACGATCTCCTTCGGCACGCCATTCATGAGATCGCGGCCCTTGATCTCCATGGTGCGCCCTTCGCCATCAGCCGGCATGCACGCGGACCCGATTTCCTTCTTGATGCGCTCGGCGCTGCTCTCACCCACCAGCAAATTATGGTTGCGCCGGATGTAGGCGATGATCGCTTCGTCCATCTTGTCGCCCCCCACCCGCACTGATCGGCAATAGACGATCCCGCCAAGAGACAGGACCGCCACCTCGGTGGTTCCGCCGCCGACATCGACGACCATCGATCCGGTTGGCTCGGTCACCGGAAGACCGGCGCCGATCGCTGCCGCCATCGGCTCTTCGATCAGAAAGACTCGTCTGGCGCCTGCGCTTTCGGCCGATTCCTGGATCGCCCGCCGCTCCACAGCGGTCGAGCCCGAGGGCACGCAGACGATGATCTGCGGCGTGGCGAAGCTGCGTCGATTGTGCACCTTACGGATGAAATGCTTGATCATTTCCTCCGTCACCTCGAAATCGGCGATGACCCCGTCGCGCAACGGCCGGATCGCTTGGATGTTGCCCGGCGTGCGGCCCAGCATCTGTTTCGCCTCTTCGCCGACCGCCAAGACTTGCTTGCGTCCTTTGACCATGGCGATGGCGACGACCGACGG
>DATIYT010000071.1:0-260412 GCA_035517495.1 Allostellaceae bacterium
AGCGCGGCGAGGGCGGTATCGACGATGTGCTTGGCGTTGAGGCGGGCTTGGTCGTATTGCGCCATCGGGGTGTCGTGGTCGATGAAGCGGTCCGGCAGCACCATCGGGCGGATCTTGAGCCCGTGATCCAGCAGCCCCGCCGTCGCCAGGTGGTGCAGCACGTGGCTGGCAAAGCCCCCGATCGCCGCTTCCTCGATCGTCACCACCACCTCATGCTCCCGCACCAGACGCTCGATCAGCGCCGTGTCCAGCGGCTTCGCAAACCGCGCATCCGCAACCGTCGTCGACAGCCCCTGCGCACTCAGCTCCTCCGCAGCCTTCAGGCACTCCCCAAGCCGAGCCCCATAGCTCAACAGCGCGATCCTCGTCCCCTCCCGCACGATCCGACCCCGACCGATCTCCAGCACCTCGCCCCGATCCGGCAGCGCCATCCCAATTCCCTCGCCCCGCGGGTAGCGCACCGCACTCGGACCCGCGTCATACGCCGCGCACGTCGCCACCATCCGCATCAACTCATGCTCGTCCGACGCCGCCATCAGCACGAACCCAGGAAGGCACCCCAGATACGCTCCGTCGAACGACCCCGCATGCGTCGCTCCGTCCGCTCCCACCAGACCCGCTCGGTCCAGCGCAAAGCGAACCGGCAAGCCCTGGATCGCCACATCGTGCACCACCTGGTCGTAGCCGCGCTGCAAAAACGTCGAGTAGATCGCCGCAAACGGCTTCATCCCCTCCGATGCCAAACCCGCCGCAAACGTCACCGCGTGCTGCTCCGCTATCCCAACGTCAAAGCACCGATCCGGATACCGCTCCGCAAACTTGTCCATTCCCGTCCCAGACGGCATCGCCGCCGTGATCCCTATCACCCGATCGTCGCGCTCAGCCTCCGCAATCAGCGCCTTCGCAAACACGGACGTGTAGCTCGGCGCTCCCACCCTCCCCTTCGCCTGCGCTCCCGTCGCAACGTCGAACTTCACTACCCCGTGGTACTTGTCCGCCGCCGCCTCCGCAGGACCATACCCATGACCCTTCTGCGTCACCACGTGGATCAGCACCGGGCCGCGCTCCGCGCTCGCTCGCACGTTCTTCAGCACCGGCAACAGATGATCCAGATTGTGCCCGTCGATCGGTCCCACGTAATAGAACCCCAGCTCCTCAAACAGCGTCCCCCCCGTCACAAAACCCCGCGCATACTCCTCCGCTCGCTTCGCCGCGCGCTCAAACGGCGCCGGAAACTTCCGCGCCATCTCCCCGGCAAGGTGACGCAGCGAACGATACGGCTTCGACGACAGCAGCCGCGACAAATACGCACTCATCGCTCCCACAGGCGGCGCAATCGACATGTCGTTGTCGTTCAGCACCACGATCAGCCGCGCCCCCAGCGACCCCGCGTTGTTCATCGCCTCGTACGCCATCCCAGCGCTCATCGCGCCGTCCCCAATCACCGCTATCACCTCGTTCCCTCCGCCCCCAAGGTCCCGCGCTACCGCCATCCCAAGCCCCGCCGAGATCGACGTCGAGCTGTGCGCCGCCCCAAACGGGTCGTACTCGCTCTCCGAGCGCTTCGTGAACCCTGACAAACCCCCACCCTGCCGCAGCGTCCGTATCCGATCCCGACGACCCGTCAGAATCTTGTGCGGATACGCCTGGTGCCCTACGTCCCAGATCAACCGATCCCGCGGCGTCTCAAATACGTAGTGCAGCGCTACCGTCAGCTCGATCACACCAAGCCCAGCCCCCAAATGACCCCCCGTCACAGACACCGCATCCACCAACTCCATGCGCAACTCGTCCGCTACCTGCCGAAGCTCGCGCTCCTCAAGACAACGCAAATCCGACGGATACCGTATCCGGTCCAACAACGGCGTCCGATTCGAGATTCCAGGGACACTCGCGTCCTGCGCGCGCGACTCGGTCTTGGGTGTGCTGCTCACAACTAAGTTCCTTGAATTATTGGAGCAAAGCCCGCGAGCCCATTCGGGCACGAGCCGCCTGCGCATCACCTTAAGCACAGCCGTTGCGATCACGCAATTGACGATCGTGCAACAATTGATAACGCCGGGCGAGAGAATACTATTCCATGCCGCGCGGCGAAATTGCCCCTGGATCGGCGCGGGCAGGGGTTGCAAGGTCCCGAATGCGGTCCCAATTGCCAGGGCGCCGGGGGGCGGGTATTTTCCTGCCCTTGAACGAGGATAGTATGAACCAACCGGCTTCAACCGAAGGCTCAAAGGCCAAGCGACGCTTGCGCGTGGTGCTGGCCCAACCGCGCGGCTTCTGCGCGGGCGTCGAGCGGGCGATCGAGATCGTCGAGCGCGCCCTCGAAAAGTATGGCCCGCCGATCTATGTGAGGCACGAAATCGTGCACAACCGCCACGTCGTCGAGCGGCTGCGAGCCAAGGGCGCGCGCTTCGTGGACGAACTCGACGAAATCCCGCCGGGCAGCGTCACCATCTTCAGCGCCCACGGTGTTTCACGCCAGGTGGAACATGCCGCCGAGCAGCGCACGCTGCCGGTCATCGATGCGACTTGTCCGCTGGTTTCCAAGGTGCACAGTGAAGGCCAGCGCTACGCCGGCCAAGGCCGCGAGATCATCCTAATCGGCCATGCGGGACATCCGGAAATCGAGGGCACGATGGGCCGCATCGACGGCAAGGTGCATTTGATCTCGAAGGCCGAAGAGGTCTCTGATCTCAAAGTGAGCGATCCGGACAAGCTCGCCTTCATTACCCAGACGACGCTCAGCGTCGATGACACCCGGGCCGTGATCGATGCGCTCAAGGCGCGGTTTCCGCAGATCGTCGGCCCCGACACCAAGGACATCTGCTACGCCACGCAAAACCGCCAGCGTGCGGTGCACAACCTGGCAATGGACGTTGACGTGGTGCTGGTGGTCGGCGCCGCCAACAGCTCGAACTCGAACCGGCTGCGTGAGATCGCTGTCGAGCAGGGCGTGCGCGCCTATCTGATTGCAGATGCCGATGCGCTCGACCCCGTCTGGCTCGACGGCATCGGCTCGGTTGGAATCACTGCCGGCGCCTCCGCGCCCGAGGACCTGGTGCAGGACTTGATCGACCGCTTGGGCGAAATCGCGGAAGTCGAGTTGCAGACCCTGCCCGGCATCACGGAGAATGTCCGGTTCCGCATGCCCGCCGAACTCGCGGAGATGAGCGCGTGAAGACGCGCCCGTCAGCGCGTCGCATTCCCGATATCAATTGAGGGCAAAACCTTGGCCGTACCGCTTCATCAAAAAATCCGCGTGGGCGCTTACGTCATGAAGCAGCGCCTTACGGGGGTCGAGCGCTATCCCCTGGTGCTGATGCTGGAGCCGCTGTTCCGCTGCAACCTTGCTTGCGCCGGCTGCGGCAAGATCGACTACCCCGATCCGATCCTCAATCAACGGCTTTCGGTCAAGGAGTGCCTGGACGCCGTCGATGAGTGCGGCGCGCCGGTCGTCTCGATCGCCGGCGGAGAGCCGCTGCTGCACCGCGAGATCGATCAAGTGGTCCAAGGCATCATCGCGCGCAAAAAGTTTGTCTACCTCTGCACGAACGCGCTGTTGATGGAAAAGAAGATCGACCAGTTCAAGCCGAATCCGTTCTTCGTGTGGTCGGTGCATCTCGACGGCGATCAGGCGATGCACGACAAGTCGGTCTGCCAGGACGGCGTTTACGACCGGGCCGTCGAGGCCATCAAGATGGCGCGTGAGCGCGGATTCCGCGTCAACATCAACTGCACGCTGTTCGAGGGTGCCGACCCCGCTCAGGTCGCAGAGTTCTTCGACGACGTGATGGCGATGGGCGTGCATGGGATAACGGTGTCGCCGGGCTATGCCTATGAGCGGGCACCGGATCAGGCGCATTTCCTCAATCGGCGGAAGACCAAGCAGCTCTTCCGCGACATCTTCCGCATTGGTCGCGGGCACAAGTGGTCGTTCAGTCAGTCTTCGCTGTTCCTGGATTTCCTCGCGGGCAACCAGGACTACCACTGCACGCCCTGGGGCAATCCGACCCGGAATTACTTCGGCTGGCAGCGTCCCTGTTATCTGCTCGGCGAAGGTTTCGCCAAGACCTTCAAGGAGCTGATGACGGAAACCGATTGGGACGCCTATGGCACCGGTAATTACGAGAAATGCGCGGACTGCATGGTACACAGCGGTTATGAGGCGAGCGCGGTCGTGGACGCCGTGAAGCGGCCGCTGAAGGCGCTAGGCGTTGCGCTCCGCGGCATCGACACCGAGCGGCAGATGGCGCCCGAGATCCCGCTCGACCGCCAGCGTCCCGCCCAATTCGTATTTTCGCGCCACGTCGAGGAGGCGATGGCGCAACTCAAGGCCGACAATGACCGGGCGCGGAGCGCGCCGGCGGCCGAATAGCAGCCAAGGGAGAAAGCCATGAGTTTGACCCTCGAGCAGTTCTCGTCCAAGTGCCACGACTTCCTCAAGACCGAGCCCGGCCCCAAGGGCCGCGAGAAAGTGCGTGCGCTGGTGGAGCAGATGTTGAAGGACGAGCACTTCGTCGCCAAGCATCTCCCGGACGGCACGCCCGAGCGCAAAGTCATCTACGAGGATCCCGAGCTGCGCTTCTGCATCCTGGCGCACTCCTATACCGGAGCCAAGGAGAGCCAGCCGCACGATCACGGCCCCTCTTGGGCAATATACGGCCAGGCGCGGGGCGAGACGATGATGAGCGACTGGACGCTGATTGAGAAGGCAACCGAGGCGAAGCCCGGCAAGGTCAAATTTGCCCGCAGCTATGTGCTGAGCCCCGGGATGGCGCGCGTTTACAACGAGGGCGACCTGCATTCGCCGAAGCGCGAAGGTCCGACCCGCTTGATCCGCATCGAGGGCCAGAATCTCGACAACGTGCGGCGGCTCAAGTACGAGCGGGTCTGAGCGCGCGCTGTCCGAGCGAGGCTATTCCTCGGGCAACCCCGCCATGCGAAGGCCCTTGATCAGGGTCTGCTCGCGCAGCTCGACGAATTTGGGGTGTTCAGAGACCGAACGTTTCCTCGCCGAAGCGATGGTCAGCCTCTCGGGGCTGAGTTTGGCGGCCTCGGCAAGAGCCGCCTGTGCCGCTGCCTTGTCGCCTTCCAAGCTAAAGGCTGCGCCCATCTCCAAATAGGCATCGGCAGGATCGTAATACGTGAACGCGGCCCTTTTGTACCAATAGATCGCTTCGTCGGTGTTTCCTAGCATCAGATTGGCAAGGCCCAGTCGATAGTACATAAAGCCGATTTGGGGATCGCGCGGACTGATGCGGATAACCTGCTCCAGGAGCGGGATCGCCGCCGCCGGCTCTCCGATCAGTATCTTCGCCCGCGCCAAATGAAGGCGACTATTTACCGCCAGGGGGTTCAGCGAATTTGCCGTCTCGTACTCGACGATCGCGTCGTCATAGTGTTTTCGTGCGCGCAGGATTTGAGCCTTAGTAAGGTGTGCTTCCCAATAATTCGGATCGATGGCGAGGGCTTTCGCCGCCAATTGTTCCGCCCGTCGCAAATCGTCTTCGGGAGCGTCACTAAATTCATCTAGGACTCTGAGAGTCAGCATGATTGCTACGCTGGCCAGAGCACGAGGAGAATGCTCGTCGAGCTGAAGCGCCTTCTCATACATTGCTAAAGCTAAGAGCGAGTTTTCCTTGGTCTGGCCTCGCCAAATCAGAACGTTACCCCGCATGATGTAGTCTAACGCATCCACACTGGTCCCTTCCCGCTCTGCACGCTGAACTTCGATGTTGATCAGTTGTAAATTAAGGGTGGCAGCTATGTGCTTCGTGATCTCATCCTGTATGGCGAATACGTCACCGCGCTCGCGATCAAACGTTTCCGCCCACAGGTGAGTGCCTGTCCCAGCATCGATCAATTGTGCGTTGACCCGAATTTTATTGTCCGATCTCTGCACACTGCCCTCTAAAACATATCGCACACCGAGTTGGTGGCCGATCTCCCTCGCGTCGATTGTCTTGCCCTTGTAGGTGAAAGCCGTACTTCGCGCGATGACGGAGCTATCCTCAATGTAGGAAATTTCGGTCGTGAGACTGTCGGTGAGCCCGTCGGCGAAGTATTCCTGCTCGGGATCATTGCTGAGATTGACGAAGGGGAGTACCACAATCGAAAGGCGCGGCGCTGCCGGGATGCTGGTATTGGTGGGGTCAATTGTCGGCAGCGTTGGCGATGGGACGCTCTTCCAAACGACGGCTCCTATCGCCGCGATCGCGACTACCGTCGCGGCTGCGGATATCCATCCGATGAACCGCCTTGACGAGGGTGGCGAAGGACCCCGCGCCAAGTCGGCATTGCCGTGGTCAAAGGGGACGGAGACGCTTTCCTCGTCGGCGTTCGCCAGGCTCAAGGTGCTGGCTCTATCATCAGCGACGACCACGTTCGCGGCGAACTCGTGTTGGCGGCTTCGCTGAGTTCCAGCTGGCTCTTTCCCAGTGCGCGCGCGTATTTCCGAATACACCCGCTCGGTCTCCGGCGCAGGCGCGGCGTCCAACTCGCGGCGCAGAGTCTCCACCAGGATCCGATATTGGCGCAGCGCGAGCACCCGTCGCCCGGTTCGGTCGTAGAGCCGCATCAGGACCCGGTGTCCGTCCTCGCGCACTGGATCAAGGGCCAACAGCCTCCGGCCAGCGTCCAATGCAGCCTCCCATTCACCGGTGTCCATGTGCGTCTGGGCCAACCGCTCCAGGACATCGACTGCGCGGTCTCGCAAGCGCATGCGCTCGGTGGCAAGCCATGTGTCAAACTGCTCCGACACCGTGTCGATGCCCTCAAGGAGGTCGCCCGCATAAAGCTTTTCAGCCTGCTTCAAGCTCTCGCGAGTATTTGCGACCGAGAGCCGCTCGAAGTCATGCACGTCGACCGTAACCGCCTCGCGGTCGAGGGTCAGCCGGTCACCGTCCGCGATCAGGATCGCCGCGCTGTCGTCATGTAATGCCCTATGAAGTGCGTGGATTGTCTGACGCAGGCTCTGGCGAGCCTGCTCATCGCCCCGATCACTCCAGAGCAATCCCGCGAGCCGGTCGCGGGTGCACCTCTGCCTAGGGTTGAGCGCGAGGTAGGCGAGGAGAGCTTGGGCCTTTCTGCCCAACAATTTGCCGTCGGCCCCGCCCGGAGAGCAGGTCCGCAAGCCGCCGAGCAGCTGCAGCGAGAGGCGCCCCATCCTCATCGCCTATTTAAATCAATTGAATTTTGGCGAGGCCCGGAGTTGTGGTCTCAAGCGCCAAACAATTCCGAGAGCGGCATTTTCGCGCTATCTCTCGCCAAGCGTAGCTGATGATAATTCAACCCATTTGGGAAATCACTCTGAATTTAAGCGCACATCACGCCGGGTCAAGCGTCGGTTTCACGGCACTCGGCGGATCACGAACGCCCTCATCGACGGAGGAGGCCGACATGAAGAGCTGGCTGTTTAAGGGGGTACTCGCCGCGACGATCGCTTTCCCGGCGTGCGCGGGCGGGTATCGGTCAAGGCTGCTTAAATGCGATGCTCACGGGCGAATACGCCTTCGGCGTCCGCAGACGCGCCACTAGGCTTTCCGGACGGTCCGCCACAGGTCGTGCGCGGTAAATTTGGCTCAACCGCGAAAGGCCGGGCGTGGACCCGGCCTTTTTGCCGATGCGCAAGAGAATCGACCGAGCCGTGCTGGAGACCGCTGAAGGCACGAGGCCTTCGGCAAGGCGCGCCGCCCAGCGATACATCATTCCTCCCTCAGTCCAGCTCTCCGCAGGCCTTCGATCATGGTTCGGTTTGCCAGCTCGACATATTTCGGGCGCTGTGACGGCCAATGCCCTTTCACGCCCGCGATCGTCGCGAAATCGGGCTTAAGCTCAATGGCCTCCGCGAGTACCCTCTGCGCTGACGCCTTGTCTCCTTTGAGGCTCAAAGCGGCAGCGAGTTCCACATAAGCGTAGGCGGGATCGTAGTAAGTGAGAAGAGCTTGCCGGTACCAGCGGATCGCCTCGTCGGTGTCTCCGAGCAGCAGGTGGGCTAGACCCAGCCGATAGTGGATGAATCCGATGAGGTGATCCCGCGGACTGATTTGCATCGCCTGCTCAAGGAGCGGAATCGCCGCCGCAGGCTCTCCGATCAATATCTTTGCCCGCGCCAGGTTGTTGCGGGCGCTTACCTCCAGCGGGTTGAGCGAGATTGCCGTCTCGTACTCGACGATCGCCTCATCGAAGCGCCTTCTCGCGCGCAGGATTTGCGCCTTGATTGAGTGCGCATAGGAATAATTCGGATGTTCGGCGAGGACACTGGACACTAATCCTTCGGCACGGCGCAAATCGTCATCGCGATCGTCGCTGAAGTCATCCAAAGCCTTGCCTGCGAATTCGTCCGCAAGGCTGATTTTGGCAAACGGCAAACTCGGGTCGAGGTCCAGCGCCTTCTCGTACATTGCCGTCGCCGCGATGTTATTTTGCTTGGTTTCGCCTCTCCAACTCAGCACGTCGCCTCGCATGACGTAATCCATCGCATCGGCGCTCGTGCTCTGGCGCTCGGCCCGCCGAACCTCTATGGCCGTCAATTGGAAGCGAAGCGCGCGCGCGATGCGCAGCGTGATCTCGTTCTCGATCGCGAAGAGATCGCCGCGCTCGCGATCAAACGCTTCCGCCCAGAGCTGAGAGCCCGTTTCCGCATCGACCAAATCCGCATTGATGCGGATTTGGTCGGCCGAGCGCTGGACGCTGCCCTCGAGCAAATATCGCACGCCGAGGTCTCGGCCGATCTGCTTCGCATCTATGGTCTTGCCCTTATAGGTGAAGGCGGTATCGCGGGCGATGACGAAACTCCCCTCGATACGCGCAACATCGGTCGTGAGCAGGCCGGTGACGCCGTCGGCGAAATACTCCTGATCGGGATCGCTGCTCAGATTAATGAAAGGTAGCACGACGATCGAGAGCCGGGGCGGCGCCGGTGACGAGGCATGAAACGACAGCCCGCCTCCAAAGTACAGACACGCGAAGACGGCGGCGGCGGCGGCGACCCGCCAGCCGAATTGGCCTCGCCATCGGTTCCGTACGCCAGGAAGAACTAGTGCGCTCTCCTTTGTCGCTCTCTCCGCCGGTTCGACCGCGGTTACCTGAGCATCGAAGATGTAGCCGCGCCCGGGAACGGTCTTGATCAAAACGTGCCCGCCTTCGCCCAGTGCCCGCCGGATTTCCCGAACACATTGCACCAGGGAATCCTCGGTGACGAAGATGCCAGGCCACGCCGCCTGCATGAGTTCGTCTTTGGACAGGAGCCGCCCAGCGTTGGTGACAAAGTAGGTCAATATGTCGAACGATTTCCGGCGCAATGGTAGGTCGCCGCTGCCGTTCCGCAGCGCGCCGCGCACCAAATCCAGCGTTAGATCGCCAAAGCGATAAATTTCCGGCGGGGATGCCGGCATCGCGGCCCTCCAAGCCAGCGAAATTACCGTCCGAATGCAATCTTCACCGATTCTTCGGAAGACCTTCATCACTTTTTCGGGACCAGCCCTCAGCCGATGAACGAGGTTGGCCAAGGTCGCTATCGGCCCCACGACGGTGGGGAACGCCGAATGGTTTTCCAATGCCCGAAGCACGCTAGTCACGGTGCAGAACGCGGGGACAACGATGCTCGGTAACATCGCATGAGGCGACGGGATTTCGTGGTGCTGCTCGCGAACTCGGCGGGCCCATGGCCACTTGCTGCTCGTGCGAGCGCCGCGGAGATACCGGTGATCGGCTTCGTCAGCGCAAGTTCCGCCGGCGAAGCTGCTCAACTTCTCACCGGATTTCGTCAAGGTCTCGCCACTGTCGGTTATCGAGAGGGAGAGAACGTCACCTTTGAGCTGCGTTGGGCAGAGGGGCACTACGACCGGCTGCCGTCATTGGTCGCCGAGCTCATATCCGACAAGGTCGCAGTGATTGTGACAGGGGGCGGCGAGCCGGCCGCCCTTGCGGCGAAGGCGGCCACTTCGACGATCCCGATCGTTTTCGGTGTCGGCGGCAACCCAGTCAGACTCGGTCTAATCGACAGTGTGAATCATCCCGGTGGGAATGCCACGGGCGTCAATATTCTCACCGCCACGCTGGAAGCCAAGCGATTGGAGTTGCTGCACGAGATCGTGCCAGATGCCAGCAGCATTGGGGTGCTGCTAAACCCGACCCTGCAGAATGTGGTCGCGCAGACCGAAGAATTGAAGGTCGCTTCTTACCGACTCAACCAATCGATCAAACTCCTGTTCGCGAGCACGGACAGTGAGCTGGAGTCGGCCTTTGCGACGCTGCTTCAGAAGCGATCCGAGGGGCTGCTCGTCACTGCCGATCCGTTCTTTGACATCAAGCGCGACCGGATCATCGAATTCGCGGCGCAGTATCGGCTGCCCGCGATCTATCAATTTCGCGAGAATGTGCTGGCGGGCGGACTGATCAGCTACGGGATCAACCGAGCCGTCATCCCATATCGACAAATGGGAATCTATGCGGGTCACATCCTCAAGGGTGAAAAGCCGGCTGACATGCCGGTGTTGCAGGCCGACAAATTCGAGCTGGTGATTAATCTCAAGACGGCGGCGACTCTCGGCCTGACCTTCCCGCTCGTCGTGGCCGCGCAGGCCGACGAGATGATTCAGTGAGGGTGCGCCTCGTGCCTGGCCGTCTCTCTTCCATTCGCTAATCCCAAAACCGCCCATAAGGAGCTGCGACGCATGTGGATTGGTCGCCACGCGACTGCGTCTATCGGATCGTTGCGTCGCAAGCGGAACCTTGGACCGAAGTCGTCATTATTAGGCGCACTCGCATCAGGCGTCACCCTGTCGGCACTCTTGTGCGCGGTAGCCCATGCGCAGACGCTTCCGCTCGATCCGGGGCCGTTTCCATTCATCCGCTACGAACAAACCTGCCAAACCGCTCACGATCTGGCAAAGGTCACCGGCAACTTGACCGAATACATACCGCTGGACGATGACCCCGGCCATTGCCTCAGCTTCGGTGGCGAAGTGAAGGAGCGATACGAGCATTACACCAACGAACTCTTTGGGCTAGCCGGCTTCCCGAAAGAGAACTATCTGTTGTCGCGCGTCCTGTTCGATGCCGATCTGCACCTTGGCGAAAATTTTCGGACCTTCGTTCAGCTGGGAACCTGGGGCGAGATCGGCAAGAAACTGCCTGACCCGATCGCTCGCGACGCCTTCGACGCTGCGCAGGCCTTTGTCGATGTCTCTTCGACGATGGGGTTCGCCGACGATGCGACGTTGCGAGCCGGGCAGTGGGAGATGGTACTTGGATCCGGACGGCTGGTGTCGGCCCGGGAGGGGCCCAATACGCGCCAGACATTCGATGGATTTCACTTCTTCACGACCTGGAATTCGCTAGCGCGCATCGATGCCTTCATGACGCGTCCAACCGTGATCCGACCAGGGACCTTCGACGATGGTCCTGATCCGCATCAGAAGTTTGGTGGGCTATACGGCACGTTGACGGCGGATGCCGCCGCAAACCTGCATGTCGACGGCTATTACTATCTACTCGACACGACTGGCAAATCCTTCAATCCCGGACCTCCGCACACTCAGGTTAGCACCCTGGGGTCGCGAATCTGGGGCGGCGTCGACCCATGGGACTACGACACCGACATGATCTTCCAACTCGGCACGCAGAACGGCAGCCCGATCCGGGCGGGCGGCATCATGACGAGGGTCGGTTATAGCTTTGCAGCCGAACAGACGTTCTGGCGTCCTCGTGTCATTCTCGGTTTCGATTACCTCAGTGGCAATGGCGCCGGGTCCAACGTCAATACCTTCAATCCCCTATTCTCTGCGCCGATCGGGTTTTACGATTCCGTCCACGAGGCACCTTCAAACCTCATCGATATCTATCCATCCCTGAAATTGCATCCGATGCGAACCATCGCCATCCAGCTTGGCCCGGACTTCAACTGGCGTGCCAGCACACATGACTTCGTATATGTGCAGCCATTTATCCCGTTGCGGGGAACCAACACCGTTCCCGGCCGATACATCAGCACGAACCTCGTGTCTCAGGCGACATGGACCGCGTCGCCCAATCTCACTCTCTACACAACTCTGGTCCGCATGATCGCGGGACCCGCAATCACCGAGGCCCACGGCAAGAGCACGGACTACGCAACGATCGTGGCCAAGCTGCGCTTCTGACGAAGCGGGTTTAGGCCGTTGCCCCCCCTGGCTCAAGCCGGGTAAGCGACAGGCCGAGGGCTCGAGCCCCCTGTTCCAGCGCAGCGACAGCAGTGCGCGCGTCGCGGCGCAACTGGAGCAGGTCCGGAAGCTGCGACGGTGCTCGTAGGAGCGAGGCGACGACGCGCAACAGATTGGGCTCACCGCTCGCGGCCAATGGAATGAGTGCGGCCTCGGGTAGGTTTCGGTTCGCGGGATCGGCAATCGCGCGCAAAATGACGAACGGCAACCGCGCGCGTCGAGCGGCCGCGGCAACCAGATGACTTTCGAGATCGATGGCGATCGCGTTGGTCTCGGCATGCAACCTGGCCTTGGCTTCGGCGGTGGCGGCGATCCGGTCCGCGCCCAGTATTCCGCCAATGGCAATCACCGGAAGCGCTGCCTCGCGCGCGGCCCCGATCAATCGAGCATGCCAGTCCACATCGACGAAGTGACCTTCACCCGCAATCGAGCGAACGGCTGGCGGCAACAGCAGCGCTCCCGGCGCAAGGGTCGGCGAAAGGCCGCCTGCGATTCCAAAGCTCACGAGGCCGGGAGCGCCCGCGGCGATCAGCGCGGCGATGGCGGTCTCGGTACCCTGCTGTGTTCCAGCCCCGACCGCAGCCATAAGACCGAGGCGCCTCGCGATCGACGCTTCGCTGGCAAGGCCGGTGACGGCACCGGTCGCCATATTCGCTTACAAACCGAAATGCGTGCTGCTCGCGCCGCTGCTGCGCAAATTGCGGAAGCGCGCCAGCGCCCAAAGCGGAAAGAACGCGCGGTAGCCGTGGTAGCGGAGATAAAAGACGCGTGGAAATCCGACGGCGGTGTAAGCGTCCTCATCCCAAAGCCCCGCCGCGTTCTGGGTCTCGAGGAGATACCGCACTCCCCGCGCGACAGCGGGATGATCAATCTCACCCGCCGCCATCAAACCCAACAGCGCCCAAGCCGTCTGTGAGGGCGTGCTCTCCCTCGCTTCTCCGCGCGGACGCTCGTCCCAATAGGAACGCCCGTCCTCGCCCCAACCGCCATCCGCGCGTTGGCGCGCCAGCAGCCAGTCGACGGCGCGCCGAACCGGCGGCGATCCGGCCTCGATCCCGGCCGCGTTCAGCGCCGAGAGCGCGGACCAGGTGCCGTATATGTAATTGGTGCCCCACCGACCGAACCAGCAACCGTCAGCTTCCTGTTCGCGCAAGAGATAATCGATGGCACGGCCCATATCCCTCCGGCCCATTTGCGCGAGCAAGCTCACGCACCGCGCCGAAACGTCGACGGTCGGCGGGTCGAGCAGGGCACCGTGATCGGCGAATGGGATATAATTCAGATAGTCGTATTTATTGTCCGCGTCGAAGGCACCCCAGCCTCCGTTGCGGCTCTGCATGCCCTCGATCCATTCGGCCGCGCGGTCGATGGCGTTCCGATAGCTTGCGGGTTCGAAGCGATGCAGCGCCAGCGCCACCACGGCGGCATCGTCCACATCGGGATAGTGGTCGTTTCTGTACTGGAACGCCCAGCCGCCCGGTCTAACCTTTGGGCGCCAGACCGCCCAATCGCCTTTCACGTCGAGTATCTGCCGCTCTGTCATCCAGTCGAGACCGCGTCGGACCGCACGCGTTGCGGTCTCGCCGCCGGTCTCCATCAGCGCGTGACACGCAAGCCCTGTGTCCCAGATCGGCGAGAGACAAGGTTGGCAATATGAGCGGCCGGGCTCTCGTACCAGCAATTTTTTAAGCGCGCTTTTGGCCGTGACGAGATCCGGATGGTCTTTCGGATACCCCAAGCAGTCGTACATCATCACCGAGTTGGCGATCGCCGGGTAAATGCCGCCGAGCCCATCCTCGCCATTGAGGCGCTCCTTGACGAAAGCGACCGCCTTGGCGATCCCGCGCTCTCGCCAACCCTTGGGAAAGCGCGGCTCAAGCCAACGCAGGCGGCGATCGAATTGAGCGAAGGCCTGCGCCCAGACCGAGCCAGTGAGGCCCGGCGGCGGCACGGCGGCGCCCGGAAGGAACAGCTCTTCGACACCGACGCCACGCGGATTGCGCGCTCGCGGCTTCATCGCCATCAGCACCAGCAACGGAACGATCACCGTGCGCGACCAATACGAGACCTTGTTCAAATGGAACGGGAACCAGAGCGGCAGATGCATGATCTCGACCGGCATCACCGGGACATGCCGCCAATCCATCTGGCCGAACAGCGCCAGTTGAACGCGCGTGAATACGTTGACACGGCCAGCGCCGCCATGGGCCAGCACGGCCTCACGCGCCCGGCTCATGTGCGGCAAGTCCGGCGCGTCTCCTGCCGCCTTCAGCGCGAAATAGGCTTTGACGGTCGCGGAGACATCCAAATCCCCGCCATGAAAGAGCGGCCAGCCACCATGATCGGCTTGCGTCGCACGAACATACGCCGCGAGGGCCCGCTCCTCCTCCGAATCGACCTCGTCCAGATAGTGCTGCAGTAGCATGGACTCGGCGGGGATGGTCACGTCTGCTTCAAGCTCGAAGACCCAGTGGCCGTCCTCGCGCTGCATTGCGAGCAGCGCCGACGTCGCCCGATCGATCGCGTGATCGAGCGCGCCCAAAGCATTGGTCTCGGGCCGCGGAAGTTCGGATACTGCCGTGCGTCTCATTGCAGAACGGTTTTCAAGCCATCGATCGGGCTTCACCATGGCCATCACGGCCTTGCAATTCAAGCACTTTTGTCACTGCCCCGGCGGCCGCGAACCCCGAGCGGACAGCGCCCTCGATGGTGGCGGGAAGACCGGTGTCGGTCCAGTCTCCCGCGATAAAAACGTTGTTCCAACGGGTTTTGGCGCCCGGCCGCAAGGCGAGCTGCGCCGGGGTCGCCGCGAAGGTCGCGCGCCGCTCCTTGACGATCTGCCACGCGGGCAGCGGCTCCACGGACAATCCATAGGCGCGCGCGACATCGCCCCACAGCAGCGCCGCCAGCGCCTCCGCCGGTTCATCGATTAGGCGATCCGCGGCGCTCACGGTGACCGACAGCACCTCACGCTTGCGGAACACCCATTCCGCCGTGCCGCCGATGATGCCGATGAAAAGCGGCGCTCCGTCCCCTGCCTGATAGCGATAATGCGCGTTCAAGATGGCGCGAAACTCGGCGGGCGCCGGTATTCCCGGCAGCAACCGCTGCGCGACCGGCGCCGTCACCGCGAGCAACAACGCATCGCCGGGCGCGATCTCCACCCGACCGAATTCGAATTCGAGCGCGTCCGCCCGCGCCTCCGCCAGTATCACCGCGCGCAAGCGCGCGCCGAACCTCGTATCGACGTGCAGCGCGCCGAGACGGCGTAGTGCCGGATCGACAAAGCTCTCGGAAAGTCCCTCGCGCGGCACCAGCGGGCGGCAGGTACCGCCACCTCGGCCAATACTCTCCGCCAGCACCCGCTGCAGCAGCGACGCGGCACCAGCCTCGACTTCGGTGTTGAGGGCAGCAACGGCGAGCGGCTTCCATAGGCGCTCGAAGATCGTGCCTCCGGAGCCAAGGACCGACGAGACCGTTGCATCATCGCGAGCCCGGAGTAACGCGCGTGCGCGCAGATAATCGCTGAGCGCCGTACCGGGGACGCGCCGCCTGCGGCTGAGCAGCCACCAGGGAATCCAGCCCTCATTGGGCTCGAAGGTCCAACGTTCTCCGGTCGTCATATCCACGAAGGGATAGGCCGCAGTTGGCGGCCCGACCAAACTATCGATCGCGCCGGTGCGGCGAAGATAGTCCATGACGGCTGTGTTTCCCGAGATCAGCAGGTGGTTGCCGTTGTCGATCCGGCAGCCGAGGCTCTGATCGAAATAGGAGCGGCAGCGCCCGCCTGCGTGCGGGCTTGCCTCGTAGAGGCGGACAGTAGACCCTGCCTCCGCGAGGCTGAGGCTCGCGGCAAGGCCGGCAAGCCCCGCTCCCACCACGTGGACGGTGCTCACACCAACCCGTACCGCAGCGCGAGCCACAATTTGACCGGCTTCGACACGCTGACGGGCTCGTCGAGCCGACGCCAGCCGCGCCGGCGCAGCCGCCGCAGGATCGTGCGGTAAACCGCCTCCATCGTCGCCGCCGGCCGCATCGGCCGCCGCGGACATTGCGCCATTATCGTGCGCGCATCGTCGAAGTGTCGCTGCGCGATTTCCGCCACCGCCTCGCAAACAAGCGGCAATGCCGCATGCGATAACACCGCTGGGGGTGCGCCGGCCTCGACGCCGTGCGCCTGCAGCAATTCTTGAGGGAGATAGAGGCGACCGCGCGCCGCATCTTCGGCGAGGTCGCGCAGGATATTGGTGAGCTGAAGCGCACGCCCGAGCGAATGCGCCACCCTATCCGCCGCTTCGCTCTCGACGCCGAAAGCACGGACCGAGAGGCGGCCCACGGCGCTCGCGACCCGATCGCAATAGAGATCCAACTCCGCAAGAGTAGGGGCGCGGATATCGGCGATCGCGTCCATTTCCATTCCGTCGATCACCGCCAGAAAATCCCCACGCCGCAGGTTGAAGGTCTGAACCGGCACTCGCAACGCCCGACCGATCGTGCTCGCCGGCCGACCTTCGTAGAGCGCCGCGACCTCGCGGCGCCAAGAATCGAGCGCCTGCCGCTTTTGCGCAGCCGGTTCATCGCTGTCGGCTATATCGTCGACTTCGCGGCAGAAAGCGTAGATCGCGAACATCGCGTCGCGTCGCGGCTCCGGCAACAACCGCATGGCCCAGTAGAACGAGGTGCCGGCCGCTTCGACCCGCGCTCTGATCTGGGCGCGCTCGTCAGCGTCTCCAGGCGAGGAGAGCAACGCCGCGCTCATGCCGCATCCCGCATTCGGCGGCCGCGCCAGCATCCGATCAGCAGGCTCGCCGCGAAATCAACCGGACTGAGCTTTACCCGCCGCGCCAACGGGTCGCCGCGCCGCAGGCGCTCGGTTAGGCGCCCCGCGAGGTCGACGATGACCGCGGTCTCTCTGCGTAGGCCAGGACTGCGAACGCCGCCCGGAAGCTTGCGCGCCTCTCGCACCAGTCCCTCGGTCAACTCGAGCACCCGATCGAATACCGATCGCAGGCCCGGTGTCGCGCTTGGAAGCGCGAGGTCCTCGATGTGGGCGTCGAACCGGTTCAGATCCTCCAGCGGCAAATAGACGCGATCGAGCAAGCGGTAATCCTGTGCGCAATCCTGAAGGTGGTTGAGTACCTGGAGCGCCGAGCAGAGCGCGTCGTTGGCCGGCCATGTAGCGCGGCTTTCGCCGTGCAGGTCGAGAAGTTGCCGACCGACGGGCGATGCGGAGTAGCGGCAATACTCCATGAGGTCGGCCCAATCCCGATAGCGCAGCTTGGTTGCGTCGAGCGAGAACGCGCGCAGCACGTCGAGACAGTGCTGCGGCGTGACGCGGGTCTCGACAAGGCTAGCGCGCATCACCGCCGCTGCCGGCGCATCTTCGCCGGAAGCGCCTTCCAGCACCGCTCGCATGCGGTCCAGTCGATGCAGCTTCTCTTCCGGGCTCAGTTGCGGATTATCCGCGACATCGTCGGCCTGGCGCGCAAAGCGGTAGAAGGCGTGCACATGCGGCCGCAGGTCGCGGCGAATGAGCCAGGAGCCGACCGGGAAGTTCTCATCCCCGGCCTGCTTGCCTGACGGCGTCTCGACGCTCGCGCTCATCAGGCGCGGCTCTGGTGTTGCACGCGCCCCTTCCATTCTCCCCCTCGTCCCTGCCAATGCCGGCGCGCGGAATCGATGGTGGCAGCGATGTATACCAAGGCGATGAGCGGTAGCAAGGGCGCCCAGACGGGCGCGGTCTTGTAGAGGCGCAAGGTGGGTAGGAATGCGAAGCTCATTGCCGCCCAGGCCGCGAGCCCGAGCGGTGCCGCTTCTGTACCCGAAGCCGCCGACGCAACCGGCGCCAGGAAGGTTAGTCCCAGTCCGAATACGGTGCCTAACAACAACAGCGGCGAATATCCGAGCTGCGCGTAAGCACTCCTCGCCACCATGCGCCAGACATCCGCGATCTTTCGGTAGTGCCGCAAGCTGACCGTCCGCTCGGTCAGTCCGAGCCAGATCGGCCCACCGCGTTTCACCGCCCGGCCGAGCGCGCAGTCGTCGATGATCTCGCCGCGGATCGCCGAAAGACCGCCGATACGCTCAAGCACGCTCCGGCGCACCAACACGCAACCGCCGGCGGCACCGGCGGTCCGATGCCGCGGATCGCGCACCCAGGAAAAGGGGTAGAGCATCTCGAAAAAGAACACGAAGGCCGGCACCAGGAACCGCTCGGCGAAGGTTTCGCAGCGCAGCCGTACCATGAGCGAGGCAAGATCGTAGCGTTCGCTTTCGATGCGCGCGGCAAGCTCGCGCAAGTTGGAGGGATGATGCACGATGTCGGCGTCGGTGAGGAGGATCAGTTCAGGCGCGGGCGCGCGGCTCTGGGCCTCGGCAAGCCCCTCGCTCAGCGCCCAGAGCTTGCCGGTCCAGCCGGAAGGCAGCGAACGCGCCCGCAGCACTTCGAGACGCTGTTGCGCGCCCGCCGCGTCGGCCGCGGCGCGCGCCAACGCCGCGGTGTCGTCGCCGCTGTGGTCGTCGATGAGAATGACGGAAAAATTCCCGGGATAGTCCTGTCTCAGCAGCGAGGTGAGCGCTCGGCCGACGTAAGGCGCTTCGTTACGTGCAGGCACCAAGGCCATGATGCTGGGCCAGCGCTGGGGTTCGGGTGCCGGCGGCAGCACGCGCTCGCGCCAGAACCCGCCGCGGCCCAGCAAAAGGTAAAGCCAGATTCCGAAGCTTATCGCAGCGACTGCGCTCCAAGCGCTCACCGGAGTGCCCCCTCGGCGCGAAACCAGTCGATCGCATCGCGCAAAGCCACGTCGACCGGCCGTGCGCGATACCCAAGCTCGCGCTCCGCCTTGGCGGAGGAGAAGAACATCACCTTCCGCGCCATTCGCAGGCTGTCGAAGGTCACCATCGGCTCTTTCCCGGTGACGCGTGCAAGTGCTTCCGCCACCGCTGCCGCCGGCCACACCGCCGCAAGCGGCAATCGAATGGTCGGCGGCCGGCGAAGTGTCAATACGGCGATGCGCCGGAAAATCTCGGCCAACGAGAGATTCTCGCCGCCGAGAATATAGCGTTGGCCAATGCGGCCCTTCGCCTCCGCCAGCAAGTGTCCCGCGGCCACATCGTCCACATGAACCAGATTGAGCCCGGTGTCGACGAAGGCTGGCATGCGTCCGGCCGCAGCATCGCGGATCATGCGGCCGGTCGGCGTCGGCCTCACGTCACCGGGACCAATGGGCGTCGAGGGATTGACGATCACTGCCGGAAGCTGTCGCGTCTCGACCAGATGGCGTACCTCCGCTTCTGCCAGGAATTTCGATTGCTTGTATGGCCCCACCATGTCCGCGAAGGTGGTGGGTGTGGTCTCGTCGGCAGGATCGCCATTCGCCAGCAATCCGATCGTGGCCACGCTTGAAGTATAGACCACCCGCTCCACTCCGGCAGTCATGGCCCGCTCCATCAGAGCGCGCGTTCCCTCGACGTTGACCCGGAACATCGCCGCGGGATCGCGCACCCAAAGCCGGTAATCGGCCGCCACATGGAAGAGCGTGCCCATACCGGCGACAGCGGCATCAAGGCTCTCGGGATCATCGAGCGAGCCCGTCGCCACCTCGACGTCAAGACCACGGATGTTGCGCCGATCGCTTTGCGCACGCACCAGAACGCGCACGACACGTCCAGCCGCAAGTAGAGCGCGAACAACCGCGGCGCCGACGAACCCGGTCGCGCCCGTGACCAGGGCAGGCTTGGCCGAAATGACCGACATTGGAAGCGGCGTGCCGACCGCTCAACCTGAAGCGGCCCGCGCCACCGCTGCGCCATTCCCGACGAAGCGCTGAGCCCAATCGCGGGCCTCCCGGTCGATCGCGACCACGTCCTCAAGGTCGCCGAGTGCGCGGGCCGGCAGCGCCTGCAGCACGCGGTCGACGGTTCGCGCAATATCGAGAAAGCCGATCTGGCGCTCCAAGAAAGCCGCAACGGCCACCTCATTGGCCGCGTTGAGAATGGTGGGTGCGGCACCGCCCTCGTCCAGAGCGGCACGCGCCAGCGCGAGCGCTGGAAAGCGCCGGGGATCGGGGGTCTCGAAAGTGAGGCGCGCGAGCGCCGCGAGATCGAGGCGGGGGCTCGGTGCGGCGATGCGATCGGGCCAACCCAGCGCGCTTGCTATTGGCGTTCGCATGTCCGGCGAGCCCAATTGCGCCAGCATCGAACCGTCGCTGTAGCAGACGAGCCCATGCACCACCGATTGCGGATGCACCACCACATCGATGCGCTCGCTTGGAAGATCGAACAAATGGTGCGCTTCGATGACTTCGAGCCCCTTGTTCATCATGGTCGCGGAGTCAACCGAGATTTTGGCGCCCATGCGCCAATTCGGATGCGCAACAGCCTGCTCGGGAGTGGCCTGCTCCATGGCCGCGAGGTCGTGCGAGCGGAAAGGACCGCCGCTCGCGGTCAAGATGATGCGCTCAATGGCGTGGCGGTGCTCCTCATGGAACACCTGAAAAACCGCGTTGTGCTCGCTGTCCACCGGCAGCAGCCGCGCGCCGCAGCGCTTCGCCTCGGCGGTCACCAGTGCGCCCGCACAAACCATGACCTCTTTATTGGCGAACGCCACCAGAGCGCCGCGTCGGATCGCGGCCATGGTGGGTGCTAGCCCGGCCGCGCCGACGATCGCCGCCATGACCCATTCGGCCGGCGACGACGCCGCCTCGATCACGCTTTCGGCCCCGGCCGCTGCCTCGACCCCGCTCCCGGCCAGCGCCGCCTTGAGCGGTCGATATAAGCTTTCGTCGGCGACCACCGCGAGCTTGGGACGCAGACGCCGCGCCTGATCGGCTAGGGTCTCGACGTTGCGATGCGCGGTCAGCGCCTCGACCTGGTAACGCTCGGGCTCTGCCTCGATGAGCGAGACGGTGTTGCATCCGACCGACCCGGTCGACCCCAGGATGCTGACGCGGCGCGGCCGGTTCTGGGCTGGCTGCATAGGCGCTAGAGATAGACCGACGGCGCGCCGGGTGCAAACGACAAGGAAGTCACCCGCCGGCGCCGGCGGCAGAGGGCGCCGATGACGATTGCTGTAGGCGCATTACCTCATCGGCCAGTCCCTCCAACCGACGATCGCGCAAACCCTCCTCGAGAAGGTGCTCTACGGTTGAAAAAAGATAGTGCCAACAGGGCCCTAAAGCCCCCTCCGCGCGGGCGATCACGGCTGCCACCTCGGCTTGCGAGAGGCGTCCCGCATAGCGATCGTGGTCGGTGTTCATGACAAAGGCGATGGCCGGGAATCGACCCTGGGCACTGTTCAAGCGCACCCAACGCGCGTGGTAGGCGCCGCTCAACATCTCGCGGCGCCAGAGGATCATCAGTTCGCGCTCCACGTGTTCGGGCGCCAGACGATACGCAACCCCGCTACAGGAACCGCCACGTTCGAGCGCGAGCATCAGCCCCGGACAGTCCTGCGATCCGCGACCGAGATGCGTCCAAAGACAGAATCGGCGGTGGTAGCCGCGCAGCGACGCCGGCCGCCGCTCGGTGCTTTCGATGGTGGGATTCCAAATCAGCGAACCGTAGGCGAACACCCAAACGTCGCCCGAAGGACCGGGACGAGCCGCCAGGGTCTCGGCAATTGAGACGCGACGCTCCTCATCGGTCATGAGCTTCATCGTCGGGTCGGCGAGTGCGATCCAGCGATGCATCGATCCGTCAAGGATGCTTTCTCGGGTCAGGGCAACGACCGGCTTTTTCGACAATATTCGGCTCGTTCAATCGAGGGCTGGATCGGAATCGAGCTCTGCGCGCAGCTTGGTCAAGACCGCGCGCAGCTGGCCGATTTCCTCCGCGCCAAAGCCCACCAGAGCCACTTCGTTGACCGCGGCCGCCAACGGCAGAAGCTGCTCCCGCAGTGCGCGTCCGCGCTCTGTCAGAAACACATTGATGACGCGGCGGTCGCCGCGATTGCGGAGGCGCCGCACCAGGCCTTTGCGTTCCATGTTGTTGAGCGCGCTGGCTGTCGTCGGTTCCATCATACCAACGCGCTGGCTCAGCTCGCGCTGGCTGATGCCGTCCTCTTCCCAGAGCGTGCGTAGGAAGTACCACATTCCGATACTGACCCCATGCGGCTCTATGCGCGCCTGCAGCGAGCGGACGAAGGCGCGGTGAGTCTGACGCACGAGATAGCCGACGCTGCGTTCCGGTGCGAATGGATCTGCACTGTCGGGTTCCCGGCTCGTCGGGGGCTTTTCGGCGGTGAATACCATGGCGCCTTCTCTAGCAGAATTCGGCGGGAATTCAAATTTGCGTTGGCATCGCGGGGGATCGGAGCATCGCACCATACCCTCCGCCGCCGATTTGACCACCAGGGCTTGCTTTGCGATCCTACCGTCCCTATTCGGACAATTCCGAGACATGAGCGCCAACATGGACGAGAGCACGATCGAACGAACCAACTGGCCGCCACGACATTGGCCAGACGAAGGGGTCACTCGCGTCCCCTACTGGATTTACACCGATCCGGAAATCTATCGCGTCGAGCAGCAGCGCATTTTCTGCGGGCCGAACTGGGCCTATGTGGCTCTCGAAGCCGAGATACCGGAACCCGGTAATTTCGTCCGAACCTTCGTCGGCGAGAAGCCTGTGGTGGTGGTGCGCGACGAAGAGGGCTCGATCAACGTGCTGCTCAATCGCTGCGCGCATCGTGGGGTCGAGTTCTGCCAGGCCCCGCATGGCACCGCAAAGGAATTCATGTGTCCCTATCACCAATGGACCTATGATCTCCGCGGCGCGCTGCGCGCGGTGCCGTTCCGACGCGGCGTGCGTCGGCAGGGCGGAATGCCCGAGGATTTTCGCCTCGAGGAGCACGGCTTGACGCGGCTTCGGGTTGCGCGCCGGCACGGCGTGGTATTCGCGAGCTTCGGGGACGATTTGCCGACGATCGAGAACTACCTGGGCCCCGAGATGCTGCATTACTTCGATCGCGTCCTCGACGGAAGGCCGCTCAGCGTTCTCGGCTACATGCGCCAGCGCATCGGCGCCAACTGGAAGCTGATGTTCGAGAACATCAAGGACCCCTATCACGCAAGCCTGCTGCACGTCTTCCTGGTGACATTCGGTCTGTTCCGCGCCGATCAACCTTCTTCGGTGCGTATGGACGAAAGCGGAATGCACAGCGCGCTCATCTCGATGCGGGGAGAGCAGAAGGAATCCGAGGGAACCAGCGAGATGAAATCCTTCCGTGCCGATTTCAAGCTGGCTGATCCGCGCCTCCTCGACCCCGTGCGCGAGTTCCCCGGAAACGCCACGGTGGTGATGCAAACAATCTGGCCCAACCTCATCGTGCAGCAGCAGTCGAACACGCTGGCGATGCGCCAGCTCGTGCCGCGCGGCACGTACCAGTTTGATCTCATGTGGACCTTTTTCGGCTACGCGGATGATACGCCGGCGATGACGCAGCGGCGGCTGCGCCAAGCGAATCTGATGGGACCATCAGGCTTCGTCTCGATCGACGACGGCGAGATCATGGAGTTCTCGCAGCAGGGCATCGAGACCTTCCCGCGCGATTGGGGCGTTGTGGAGATGGGCGGGCGAACCGCCACGAACGAAGACCACATGGTAACCGAAGCCGCGATCCGCGGCTTTTACCGGCACTATCGCGCGATCATGGGGCTCTAGACGCGAAGCGGCCATGATAAACCCGGAACTTCGCAACGAGGTCGAGACGCTCTATGCCGACTATGGTGCGGCGCTCGACGACAACGAGCTCGAACGTTGGCCGGACTTTTTCGTTGAGGACTGCATCTATAAGGTTGTCCCGCGCGAAAATTGGGAGCGCAACCTGCCGGTCGCGCTCATGTTATGCGAGAGCCGAGGCATGCTAAGGGACCGCGTCACCGCGGTGCGCAATACCGCGGTTTATGCGCCGCGAAGCCTCCGTCACTTCATCGGCCAGATTCGCGTCAAGGAGGACGGAAGCGGCCTTTTGCGGGTCAGCGCCAACTACATGGTGCTGCAGACCATGGTGGACGAGCTGACCCGGATCCAGAACGCCGGCAAATATCTCGACCTCATCGTGCGTACGGAGGGGGGCCTGCGCTTCAAGGAAAAGATTTGCGTCTTCGATTCTGTCTTGGTGCCGAATTCGCTGATCTATCCGGTCTAAGGCATCAGCGTCCCCAACGCCGAGGCGTCAGCCGATCGACGAGCGCGTTCACGCCGCCCGCCAGCAAAAAGATGATCATCATCAGCGCGTAGAGCTCGGCCATCTCGAAGTGGTTGTAATATTGGATCGCCATGAACCCCAATCCCGCGTTCGAGAGCTTGATCTCCGCGAGCAGCACGCCGATCAGCGCGAAGCCAAAACCGAGTTTGAGGCCGGTCAGCACCGGTGCGCGCAGCGCCGGCAGGTAAATCTTGACCGCCAACTGCAGACGGCTGAGGTTGAAGCTTTGCCCGACCCGCAGGAGAACAGGATCGACGCCGCGCACGCCCGCCAGCGTCGCGATCGCCATCGGAAAAAATGCCGAGAGCGCGCCGAGTGCGATCTTGGTGCCGAATCCGACGCCAAAGCACAACAGCAGCACCGGCAGGAAAACGATCTTCGGGGTTGGCGCGAGATAGTGGACATAGGGCTCGTAAGCCGCGCCGATCGTCCGCACCGCGCCGCCGAGGAGGCCGAAGGCGAGCCCGCAGCCGCAGCCGATCAATATCGCCACCGCCACCTCGAACGCCGTCACTGCGGTGTTGAGGTAAAGCGCGCGGTCGAACGCGATCTCATAGAGCGCGCGCAGGATCGCGATCGACGATGGGATCACGCCCTCATAAAAAATTCCTGCCCGCGCAATCAACTCCCACAGCACCCAGTAACCGACGAAAGCCGCGGCGGCAATCCATTGCCGCCTGGCACGCGAGCGGAGCCGCGAACCTATGCGGGGTTGAACCATCGCTCCGCCCGCTCGGTCGCCCAGAAGAACGCCACACTCGCCAGTACGACGAACAAGATAGCCGCGTACATCGAAGGCACCTCGTAGCGATCGGCGAGGTCGGCGATCAGTCCGCCGATGCCGCCATCGTTGATCATGAACTCGATACCGATCACGTTGATGAGCGCGAAGATCAGGGCCAGACGGATGCCCGTGAAGATCGCAGGCGCTGCCGCGGGAAGCTCGATCCTCCAAAACAATTGGGCGGGCGTAACGCGGAAGCTCGCGCCCACCGCACGCAGCACCGAGCGCACGCCGGCAAGCCCGTCTCGCGTCTTCAAGGTCATGGCGACCAGCGAAGCGACGTAAGCCATCGCAATGATGGTGGGCTCGCCGCGGCCGAATACGACCAGGAACAATGGATAGAGCAATATGAGCGGCGCCGCGGCAAGGGCGGCAATCCAGGTGCCGAAGACTTCGTCCAGCAAACGACAGCGATAGAGCGCCCACCCCAACGACACACCCGAGACCACGGCCATCGCGGCCGACAAGAGCGTGGCTCCGAGCGTGACCAGGAGGCGCTCTAACAACGCCTCCTCGCGGAAGAGACCGACAATGCTGAACAGCATCGCGGAAGGCCGCACGAAGATGTAGGCAGGAAGCACACCCGACGCGACCAGCAGCTCTAAGAGTGCCGCCGCCGCGGCAACTGTCGCCAATCCAAGGATCGTCGAAACGCGCATCGGCCGTACTCTTAGCCGGTTACCTATTTATCCGTGCGCGGATCGTAAACGATGTCGATCAGTTCCCTCACTTGCTCCGCCGTCAGCGGCGCCGAGAGCCGCTTCAGCTCGATGGCTTGCTTCACGGTCAGGTCGAGATTGGAGATCGGCGCCAGCGCCAGCGCCGACTGCGGATAGAATTCATCGCGAGCGCGGTGCGCCTGTTCGAGTGAAACCTTGTTGTCGGCGGCAAACTGCACCAATGCTTCGGGTTCGCGATAGGCCCAATCCAGCGTTTTCTGGTAGGCACGGAAGAACCGAATCAGGATATCGCGGTGCGCCGCCAAGGTCGTCGTGTTAGTCTCGAACACGCGGACCGTTTGGTCACGCATCTCTGCGATATCGGAACCGCGTCCGATGATCCGAATTTTCCCTTGATCGATCAGATCGAAATGGAGCGGCGGTACAGCCCATCCCACGTCGATCTGGCCGGACATGACTTGGGTCAAGGTCCCGGGAGCACCGCCGGTCGCGACCGGTTTCGCGCTGACATGCGCTTGAGCGATCAAAGCCAACGCCACCATGTTGCTGGACGAGCCCGGCGAAGAGAATCCGACGGTTTTGCCGTCGAGATCCCCGAAGGATTTGAGGCCGGAATCTCCGCGAGCATACCAAAAGAGATCGGTCACCCCAGTCGACTCCGCGGCGATGATGCGGACTGGTGCGCCTTTTGCGTGGGCGGCGATCGCACCCAGGATGCCGTTCGCGGCCGCGATGTCGACGCTGCCGGAGATCACGGCCTGCTCGGTCTCGGCACCGCCGTTCGTCCAGGTTATTTCGAGGTCGAGGCCTTGCGCCTTGAAGAGGCCCGCGCGTTCGCCGTAGAGCAAGATCGTCGTATCCCAGAACCCCTTCTGAGCGCTCGCGACCTTCACGACATCGTTGGCAAATACAGGGCAGCTCGCGAGGGATAAGCCAGTCAGGACCAGAGCCAGAACAATCTTGCGCATAATTCTTCTCCACCGTCTCCGTGCGAGTTGAGCCCTAGCGGGCGCGTGACGCGCCTTCTCCTTCCCCCATTCCCCGTATCGCCTCCTCGCGCAACTCACTCCAGATCTCACCGACCAGGCGACCGAACTCGGCGCTGCCGAGGATCTCCGAGTTGCGAGGGCGCGGCAGATCGATCGGCACGATACGCCGCACGCGACCGGGCCGGAAAGTCATAACCAGCACTCGGTCAGAGAGCTGCACCGCCTCGGTGATGTTGTGTGTCACCAGCAATGTCGTCTGATTGAACTCACGCCAGATATGCAGCAGCTTGTCGCCCAGCAGCAACCGCGTCTGCTCGTCGAGCGAAGCGAAGGGCTCGTCCATTAGCAAAATTTTCGGCTCCGCGGCCAAGGTGCGGGCGATGGCGGTACGCTGGCGCATGCCACCCGAGAGTTCCGCGGGATATCGGCGCTCGAAGTCTTCAAGGCCGACCAGCCGCAACAGCCGCCGCGCGCGCGTGAGCCGCTCCGCCTTCGGCACGCCCATGATTTCGAGAGAAAATGCGACGTTTTCCAGTGTCGTGCGCCAGGGAAAAGTCGACTCCTCCTGGAATACCATGCCGATGTCGCGATGCATCCCGCTCACCGGCGCGCCGTCCACCAGCACGCATCCGCGATCCGCCGCGATCAGGCCGCCGATGATGCCGAAGAGCGTCGACTTCCCGCAGCCGGAGGGGCCGATCACCGAAAGAAATTCGCCGCGCGCGACCTCGAAGGAGACGCCGTCGAGAGCGGCGAGCAGGCCATCCTCCGTCTCGAAGTGCTTGCCCACGTCCTCGACGACGAGGGCACCGGGCATGGGGTTAATCAGCCCGCCTTGCGGTTGGTTTTGAAGCCCTCTTGTTGGCCGAGCACCGCCAGCGGCAACTTGAGGCTTTCCTGCCAAAGGATCGATTCGAGCGCGATGTGCATCGGCTGGTCCTGGATCGTCAGCTCATAGACCGACTCGTCATAGGAGGCGTGATTGTGCACCGCCCACCCCGGCGCTGACAGCATGAGGTCGCCAGCCTTCCATTCATAGATCTTGCCGTCGACCGTGCTCCGGCCGCGTCCGGCAAAGTAGTAGTTGATCGCCGCCGAGGTGTGGCGATGCGGCCGGTCGATGATCTTCGGCGGCCGAATGGTCATGGTCGCGAAGAAACTGGGCGTGCAGCCGTTGGTCCGGCCTGTCATGGGGTTATAGAGCAGATAGAGCCGTCGCCCCACGTAGTCCTTGCCGAGCGCCATCAGTTTGTCGAGCTCGTCCTTCACCTGCGCCCAGGGCCAATGCAGCGCCTTCGATTCGATCGCGGGCGGATTGATGAGCCGCTCGTACGGCATCAGGAAAGCGCCCTCATCACTCAACTCGAATGTGCCGTAAGGACTCTGCCGCCGCGGATCCTCATGCCCTTCCTCTTTGGCGACCGCCTCGAGCACGGTCGGGTTCTCTTCGACGAAGTGGACGTTCAACAATTCCAGCAGCGCCGCGTTGGAATAGGTGAGGCGCACTTGCAGAGCGTCGGTATCATTGACGTGGAAATAGGGATGCATCGAAGGTGTGTTCCAGACGTCGAACCGGCGGAAGCCGATCCGCTTGCCGCCGATCACCGAACTACCCGCGCCCTCGATGCAGAAATTCACCTGGGTCGAATTTTGCCGCACCACCACGGTGCGCTCGCCGGGCTTCAAGACTTCGAGCGCTACCTGGATGCCCGGCGCAAGCCCATGTCCGCGCCCGGCGAGAGGATGTGCAATCAGCGAGCGGCGCCGTCCATTAGCCGGCTTTGGCTGGGCCGCCAGGCGCTCGATTTCGCCGTCGATGCTCTCCTTGGGGATCACAACCGCAGGCCAAAGGTCGATTGGCTGGGGCGGGGCACCGCTGCGATCGAGAAAAATGGGCTTGGGATCGGTCATGTCGGTCTCCATCGCCAGCGGGTCCAATGCAGGATGGCCCGCTCAAGGAGCCTTAATATGCCTATCGCACAGGGGTCAGGCAAATGCATAGATATCTAAGGGTTTGAGTGCCTGCCCTATTGGAGGGGCACAGATCCCGCGTTCTTTGCAGCCCTCGTATCCCCGGTATCCCTCGTGATAATGCTCGATAAGCTTCGACGTTGGGTTGGAAAATATGGAGGTTTGTCTTGGGGAAACTGCCGCTGACCATCGCGATCAATGACTACGACCATGTGCGCGATCTGCTCACGGGGCGCGTCGAGGCCGAGGGGATCGAACTTACGGCGCTCAATTTCGTCGTCGAGGAGATATTCTATCGCTTCGTCAATTTCCGAGAGTGGGACATTTCGGAAATGTCCATGGGGAAGTATGTCTCGCTGCGTGCGGGCGGCGACGACGGCGTCATCGCGATTCCGGTCTTTCCCTCGCGCGTATTCCGCCACTCCGGCATCTATGTGAGCAGCAAGAGCAAGGTCCGCGAACCCGCCGATCTCCGCGGCAAACGGGTCGGCGTTCCCGAATGGTCGCAGACAGCGGTTATCTACATGACCGGCCTCCTGGTCGAGGAATACGGCGTCTCGCTCGACGGGATCGAATGGGTGCAGGCCGGCGTCAACGAGCCCGGCCGCACCGAGACGGCGCGGCTCGAAATCCCGAACCGCGTGAAGCTCGTGCGCAGCAGTGACAAGACGCTCGATTCGATGCTGCGTTCCGGTGAAATCGACGCGGCGCTCTCGGCGCATCCGCCCGACAGCTTCGTCGCAGGCGACGGCTCGGTGCGGCGGATGTTCGAGAATTACGCCGAGGTCGAGCGCGCCTATTATCGCAAGACCGGCATCTTCCCGATCATGCATACGATCGCGCTGCGCCGCGACGTCTACGAGAAGAACCGCTGGATCGCCATGAACCTGCTGACGGCGTTCGAGCGGGCGAAGGCGCGAAGCCTGGAGCGGCTCGGCGAGATCAATACCTCGCGCATTCCCCTGCCCTGGCTTCCGACGAGAACGGCCGAGCTTCAAGCGCTCATGGGCGTCGACTTCTGGCCCTATGGCATCGAGGGCAGCCGCAAGACTCTGGAGGCGTTCCTTCGCTTTGCCCACCATCAGGGTGTTTGCCAACGTATGCTCGCCGTGGACGAGCTGTTCGCGCCT
The DNA here is from genome assembly GCA_035517495.1 of Allostellaceae bacterium. GTDB lineage: Bacteria > Pseudomonadota > Alphaproteobacteria > ATCC43930 > CGMCC-115725 > DASZHJ01. Next base: position 29,966 of record DATIYT010000071.1, read on the forward strand.
GAGACCGCAACGCGCTTTCGAGTGTAGAATCAAGTCATCGATGGGTCGTCGGGGGCACTTATGAACAGGTCTGAATTGGCGGCGGCATGGGTTGCCGTGGCTTTCTTCGCTGTTCCTCTCACCGCGCAAAGCGCCCCACCCGAGCCGGAACAATCGGCCGCCGCGGATTCCTGCGGCGACCCCGCCTGCGCGTCAACCAGCCGTGTTTGGTTCGGCGGCGACTATCTCCTCTGGCACGTTACCGGCGACAAACTGCCGGCGCTGGTGACTACCAGCCCGCTCGGCACCCCCCAATCCGAAGCAGGGTTGCTCTCGAACGCCACCACGACGGTGTTGTTCGGCGATACGCGCGTCAATGACGGTTGGCGGAACGGCGGCCGCGTGCAAGGCGGCGTGTGGCTCAACGATCAGCGGAGTTCGGCGATCGAGGCGAATTTCTTCGGGCTCGGCAGCAGCGAGACGACGTTCTCTGCCAACTCCGCCACGATCCCCATTCTGGCGCGGCCGTTCCTGAATGCGACGACCGGCATGCCCGACAGCCAGCTTGTGGCATTTCCCAGCTTCTTCGCTGCCGGCCAGGTATCCGCGCAGGAGACTAACAAATTTCTTGGCGCCGGTATCCTCTGGCGACAAGCGATCTTCGGTGATGGCGGCGATCGCATCAGTGCGCTCGTGGGCTACCGCTTTCTGCGGATGACCGACAACCTCGGTATCTCGCAGGCATCCATCACACCATCCGGAAGCGTGATTGGAGCAGCCACGATTGCCGCCAGCGACCAATTCCAAACCGCCAACAACTTCAACGGTGCCGATCTCGGACTGACGGGCCGGCTCAACTGGGGCCCTTGGGCGCTCGACTGGCTCGCCAAGGTGGGATTGGGCGTCAATGGCAGCAATGGCTCGATCAACGGCGCAACCACGATTGCCCCCGCAGGTGGGGTCTCCATGACCCAGCCCGGCGGCCTTCTCGCGCTATCCAGCAATATCGCCCAGTTCAACATCGATCGCTTCGCCGTGGCGCCAGCGGGGAGCCTCAAGCTCAGCTACCAGATCACGCCGCAAGTCCGCCTCTCGGCAGGCTACGAGTTGCTCTACTGGACCAATGTCGTGCGGCCCGGCGGCGTGATCGATACCACGGTCAATCCGAACTTGCTGCCAAACGGTTCAGGCGGTGGGCCGAGCCGGCCACAGGTTCAAACCCGGGGCAGCGACGTTTTGGCCCATGGCTTCAATTTCGGACTGACCGTCGACTTTTGATAAGACGCCCCTCTCGACAGGTTTGGCTCGATACCCTAAAGAAACGCGCTCGGAAAGATGGAGACAAGGGCGCAGGCCATGGCAAGTGCCGCAAAAGTGGGCGTTATCGGGGCAACGGGGGCGGTGGGCGTCGAGTTGGTGAAGGTGCTGCACGACCGAAAGTTCCCGCTTTCGGAGGTGCAGCTTTTCGCGTCCGATCGTTCCGCCGGCAAGCGCGCCGAAACGCCCTTCGGCGAAGCCACGCTCCGCCGGTTCGATCCCGAAGCCGCCAACCGATGCGACATCGTGTTCCTCTGCGTTTCCGGCGAATTCGCGCGCGAGCATGCGCGCAAGCTCGCCATGCGCTCGCTGGTGATCGATTGCTCATCGGCACTGCGCCTCGAACGCGACGTGCCACTGGTGATCCCGGAGATCAACGCGGGGGCGGCGCGCGGGCATCGCCTTATCGCCAACCCCAACTGCACCATGGCGGTGGCCGCGATGGCGCTCTGGCCGTTGCACCAGGCGTTCCGCCTCAAGAAGGTGATCGTCGCGAGCTATCAAGCAGCGAGCGGTGCCGGCGCCAAAGGCATGCGTGAGCTGATCGCAGGCGCCGGCGACTATCTGGCGGGTAAACCGGTGCAGCACGCGGTCCACGCACAGCCGCTCGCTTTCAACGTGGTCCCGCAAATCGATCGCTTCGAGCCCAACGGCTACACGCGCGAGGAGATGAAGGTCTGCTGGGAGATGCGCAAGGTTTTCGACGAGCCCAACCTTCCCGTGAGCTGCACCGCCGTGCGCGTACCCACCTTACGCGCTCATGCCGAGGCCATCACCATAGAAACCGAAGCTCCGATCACGCCCGAAGCGGCGCGCGCCGTGCTGGAAAAGGCGCCGGGCGTGCGTGTGGTCGACGACCCCGCCGAGCAGCGCTATCCAATGCCGATCACCGCGAGCGAGCGCTATGACGTCGATGTGGGCCGGCTGCGCACCAGCCTCATCTTCGGCGCGCACGGGCTCGATCTGTTCGTTTGCGGCGACCAATTGCTCAAGGGAGCGGCCCTCAATGCCGTGCAGATCGCCGAGCGTTTGGTTTGAGGCGTCGAGGGCTTCCTATTTGAAAAGGTTGTTGAGGATGCCGGCCGGCCCGCCGCCGCTGGACGGCTTGCCGCCGCCGCTGCTCTGTCCGCCACCGACACCGGGAATTGGCAGTGCCCCCTTGAGCGTGTCGATCGCGCCGCCGCCGACGCCCTTGACGATGCCGGCGAGGTCCGGGAGGTAGCTCGGATTATCCAGGGGCCCGCGGATGATCACGGGAACGCTGAGGCCCGCCACCTTGGGCGTGACCTTGTAGTCGATTTCGCGCTTCGGCAGATCCACCGTGCCCGCTCCCTCCGCCTGCAGACCCGGCGATTCGAGCCGCAGATCGTTGTTGTGGAGCACGCCGTTTGTAATGGTGTAGCTCATGGTGAGGTGCGAGAAAGGCGTGGTGCCGCCGCCCCCGCTGAGCGCCGAGCCTACCGCCGAGGCCGCGGTATTCAGCATCTTCAAGAGATCGAGCCCGGTGATTTCGCCATTGGCGACGTTGATGCTGCCCTTGCCGTTGAGAGCGCTGATCATCGCGCGCTCGGAGTGTCCTCGGCTTGTAGCGGAGATTTCAAGGCTCCCTTTGCCGGTGAGGCGATCGACGTTCATGGTGTCGCGCAGCAGCGGCTGCATCGCGACGCCCGTGACGTTCACGGCGACGACCAACGCGGGCTCCGCGCCGCTACCGTCCACGTTTACGGTTGCTTTGCCGCTCCCCTGATAGGCCGCGAGATCGGTGAGATCGAGCTCCAGCTTGCCGTTGACGTCGTGCGCGGTTATGGAAGCGCGATCGATGTGGATTTTGCGGAATTGGATAGCATTGGCCGTGAGCTTGAAATCGACGTCGGCGACTTTGAGGCCGCTCACGTCGATGGGTGTGTCACTCCAGCCAGAAGTGGCGGCGCCGCCGCCGCCGACGGCACCGCTGCCCGCCGGCGCAAGGTAGGGATTGAGATCGAGCGCAGCGATCGTTAGGTCCCCTTTGACCACGCGCCTCGGACCCGAGGCGTCGACGGCCACATCGCCTTTGCCCTTGATTGCGTCGAGCGAGATATCGGCATCGGTGAATTTGAAGTTGACGCCCGACAGAGTGAGCTTGCCCGTGAGCGCGAAGGGGCCAAATCCCGCACCTTGAGCGGGTAGCGAGCCGCCGGACCAGGCCGAGAACTTGCGCAGAGACGGCACTTTGAGATCGATCGTGCCGACCGTGTCGCCCATCGACGCTTTGCCTTTGAAATCGAAATCGATCATCGGCGACCTGACCGTCATCTCCACGGGAGTCCCCGCCGCGGTAATGAAGTCGATGGTCTTGCCCGCGTTCATCTTGATGGCGATCGGAACTTCCTTGTATTGAACCGAGCCATCGACCTTGAGCGGCGAATTGATGTCCGGAAAGGATACGTCCATCGTGATTTTGTCGACGACGGCGTGCTCGCCCGTGCGTTGATCCAGATAGCTGACGGTTCCGTTCTGGAGGGTCACGTCGCCGAGGCGCAGCGAATTGAGTGCGCCCCTCGCCCCTCCGCCTCCCCCTCCGGGAGCGGGCGGCGGAGCACTTGGCGCCCCCGAAGCCGGGGCGCCCGAGGCGGCGGGAACTCCCAGCATCCAATTGGCGTGCCCCTGCTTGTCCACTTCGAACGCGAACACGGGTTCGACCAGGACAAACTTGTCCACGACCACGTTCCCCTTGAGCAGCGGGAAGAGCTCGATCACCGCCTGCAGCTTGCCCAGGGTCACCATCTCCTTGGCCTGGGCGCCCGGCGGATTCGAGAGCGAAATCTTCTCGGCTTCGATCGCAAGGCGTGGCAGCACCGAAACGTGCACCGGCCCGTCGATGCGCAGATCGCGGCCGGTGACGCTTTTCACCTCGGCCACCAAGCGATCGCGATAGGCGTCGGCCGGAACGATGAGCGGCAGGACAATCACGGCCGCGATCAGCAGCACGATCACGACCCCCAGAGCGATAGCGCCGCGGACCAACAGCTTCTTCATGGGGTCGTCTCCTGTCTCAGGACCGAGACTTCAAGAGATCGCGTATTTCCGCCAACAGCACCTCTTGGGGCGGCGGTGGCGGCGGTGGTTGCTCCGCCTCCTTGCGGTGGAAGCGGTTGACCTGCTTGACCAGCAAGAAGATCGCGAAGGCGACAATCAAAAATCGAATGCAGGCGTTGATGAACAGGCCGTAGTTGACGGTGACCGCGCCCGCCGCCTTGGCCGCATCCAAAGTCGGATAGGGCCCGCCACCTTTGAGCGTAATGAAGAAGTTGGAGAAATCGATCCCGCCCAACAGCATGCCCAAGGGCGGCATCAGGATGTCATTGACCAGCGAATTGACGATCGCGGTGAACGCCGCGCCGATGATCACGCCAACTGCCAAATCGATCACGCTGCCGCGCGAAATAAATTCTCTGAATTCCTGGATCATGCCGACCTCCAGCTTCGGGCGATATGGACGCACCGCACGCGTGTGCCCATTGTTCCTTCTTTGCTAGAGAATGTGGCCCAATTCTCGGGGATGTCCAGGGCGGGACGATTACTCTCGCTTTTTGCCGCGCAAGCCGTCGCGCCAAGACCCGGGCGCGCTGGCGGGATGCCCGAAGTCGCGGGGACGCAACCCCGCTTGAAACCAGGTGACGAAGCTCACGATGTCGAATACCGGAAGGCCCATATGCTCGCTGAGAGCACGCGAGTAGGGCGCCATGTTCGTGCATTCGAGCACGAGCGCGCCGAGGTCGGGATGGCGCTGCTTCAGCGCATCGCCAGCGTCGAGGATGTCCTGTTCGGCGGCGGCAACATCGAGCTCGAGTTCGTCACCCAATATCGCGCGCGAGAACTCCCGGCCGGCATCGGTTCCCATCACCGGCGTCGCCGGATCGACACCGGCAGCCGCGAGATGGTCCGGCGTCAACGACTGTGCGCTGATCGTGAGTATGCCCACCCGCTTTCCCGGCGGCAGCAGCGAGGCGACCCAGGGCACCTGCATCAGGCTCGAAGTCGCGACCGGCACGCCCACGTGCCGAGCGAATTCCGCCTGAAAGAGCGAGAGGAAGCCGCAATTGGTGGTGATGCCGTCGGCGCCGAGCGCCACCAGCTCTCGCGCCGCCTCGAGGAAGGCCGGCAGCAGACCCCGCGCCTGCTCCTTGACAACGCGTTCGGGCGAAGCGCCCCGCACCACGCGATAGAGCACCGGAAACGGCCAGGTCTCGGCATTTCCCATGTCTCCGGGGATACGCGGGAAGCGCGCCTCCAGCATCAGAATACCGACTACCGCGCCGTAGATTGCTTTGCCACCCTGTGCCTTGCGATTGTTGGTCATGGTCGCCTCATCAGAATCGCTGCGCGCTGAATGGCGCGGCATCGATCAGCGGCTTGCGGCCTGCAACGAGGTCCGCGACCAGCCTGCCGGTCACCGGCGCACCAGCCATCCCCACATGGCCGTGGCCGAAAGCATAGATGACGTCGGGGCTGAGCCGGGAAGGACCGATGCACGGCAGCGAGTCCGGAAGGCTCGGCCGATGACCCATCCACATGGAGAGACGCTCCTCGGGATATTCGGCCGCGAGCCCGGGCAGGATTCGCCTCCCCTGTTCCAACAATATTTTCGCGCGGCGCCAGTCGGGCGGCGCTTTGAGTCCCGCAAGTTCGACTGTGCCGGCAAAGCGCAGTCCCGTTTCCATCGGCGTCACCGCGAATTTGCCCTCGCCGTCCATCAGTGGCAGGCGCGGCCGCACCTCGGGGTCCTTGATCATGATGTGATAGCCGCGCTCGGTTTCGAGCGGTACGTTATCGCCGAGCCTAGTCGTGAGGGCCTTCGACCAGGCACCCGCCGCGATCACGGCGGCATCGCAAGGAAATGCGCCGGTGTCCGTACGGATCGCCTTGATCCGCCCGCCGTCGAGATCGAAGTCGATTGCGCGGGCGCGATGAATCGCGGAACCGTTGCGGACCAGTGCGGCAGCCAAGCTCTGGACCAGCCGGTGCGGATTGCCGATATGGCCGTTCTCTTCCACCAGCGCGCCGCGCACGAATTCGCGCGAGAGCGTGGGGTCGTATTGCCGCAGTTCGTCGGCGTTGAGCTCGGTCACAACCACGCCGTTGTCGCGGCGGAGCTTCCAACCGAGGCCATCCTTTTTAAAGGCCGCTTCCGAGCGATAAAGCGTAAGCGTGCCCGAGCGCCGGATGAGGTCGGCGCACCCCGCATCGCGTGCGAGCGGCAGCACGGTATCAACGGTGGGGCCAAGGAGGCTGCGCAGCGCCCGCGCCTGCGCCGCGACGCGCGCCGGTGTTCCCGCGTGCACGAAGCGGATGAGCCAGGGCGCCAATGCCGGCAGATAGCGCCAGCGGATCGAGAGCGGGCCCAACGGGTCGAGCAACCAGCGCGGCACATTGCGCACCGTGCCTGGCATCGACATCGGCACCACGGAGCCGCCGCTCAAGAAGCCCGCATTGCCGAACGAAGTGGCCTCACCGGGGCCGCCGGGATCGAGCACGAACACGTCGTGGCCGTCGCGCTGCAGCCAGCTCGCCGCGGCGATGCCGACCATGCCCGCGCCGATTACGCCCACACGCTTTCCCATAAATGCTCCTTTACTACGCGGGCATCCTCGATGCCCCGCACGAAGATGCTCAACGCGCCGATACGCGCAGCTTTTGATAAAGCTCCGCACCGAGCGCCGCAAGGCCACCCATATAACTCCGCATCAGCGCGATGACGATGAGCGCGAAGAACACCATGTCCCACTCGCCGTATTTCTGGAGATAGGTCAGCACGACATGGATGGGCGTGGCGCCGACGATCGGACCGATGAAGGAACCGAGGCCACCCACCACGACCATGATAATGAGCTTCGCCATCTCGCTGAAATCCGCCATCTGCGGGCTCAGTACCTTGATGAAGTGCGCATAGAACACGCCGGCTAGGCCCGCCCAGCCGCTCGTGAGCGTGAACACCAGCACCTTGATCCGGGTCGTATCGACGCCGAGCGTCTCTGCCCGCAGCTCGTCGTCCTTGATCGCGCGCATGAAGTATCCAATCGGCGAGCGTACGAGCCACAGCATGGTGGCGAGGCTAATGAGCGCGACAAAGAGGAACACAAGATAATAGGGAGCGGGATCGAGGCTGCCAAACAGCGAGGGAACGCTGAGCCCAAGGTCGCCGCGGGTAATGGGATAGGCCGCGGTAAGAACGATGTGAATCGTCTCCGCGAAGGCCCAGGTGGCGATTGCCAGATAGATCGCGCGCATCCGTAGGACCATGCGGCCCAGGAGGAATCCGAGAGCGGCCGCCATCAGAACGCCCGCGAGCATGGTTATGTAAAGCGGCAAATGATAGCGCACCGCCAGCAGCCCGCTGGTATAGGCGCCGATCGCCGCGAAGCTCTGATGCGCGAGCGAGAATTGCCCGGTCATGCCCGCGAGCAGGTTCCAACTCGCGGCGAGGATCGTGTAATACAAGGCGAGCGTCAGCACATAAAGCGCGTAGGGCCCGAGAAGCGCAGGCAGGGCCAGCAGCACCAAAACCAAGGGGCCCGCGAAGAGCGCCGCGCGCATCCGGTAGCTCCGGGCCGCTGCGGCGTTCATCCGAGCAGACACTCCTGAATCAGCGCCGATATGCGCTCGGTGCTGAACTCGCGCGCGGGTCCCGCCGCCTTGATGCGCCCGAGATTAACCATGTAGATGTGATCGGCGTGCCGGACGGCGTCCTCGATGTTTTGATCGACCAGCAGGATGGTGGCGCCGATGCTCTCGCGCGCCGTCAGCAGCAGCGCATAGACTTGATCGACCAGATTGGGAGCGAGCCCCGCCGTCGGCTCATCCACCAGCATCAGCGCGGGCTCGGTCATCATCTCGCGCGCCACCGACAGCATGCGTCCCTGCCCGCCGCTCAGCTCCCCCGCGCGCACGCGCCGCCGCGGCGCCAGCGCCGGAAAGATCTCGTAGGCGCGTTCCAACTGCCGCTTGAGGCGCGCCTTGTCGCGGCGGAAGGTCCAGCCGCCCATGCGCAGGTTCTCCTCCACCGTCAGGTGGGGAAAGGTGTTGATCTCCTGTGGCACGTAGCTGATGCCCAGCGCCTTGATCGCGGAGGGATCGAGCCCCACTATCGCGCGTCCCTGAAAATCGATTGTGCCCTGATGCGGCTTGAGCAGGCCGAAGACTGCGCGCAGAAGTGTCGATTTTCCGGCGCCATTGGGGCCGATAATCAGGGTGAGGCTTTTCGCTGCAACCTCGAGCCAAAGGCCTTGCAGGATGTCGATGCCGCTCTGATACGCGGCATGGAGGCCATCGATCGTCAAGATATTGGCGTCGTCGCCGTTACTCATACGAAGGCCTTGCCGAGATATGCCGCGATCACGGTCTCATGCGCCGCCACCTCCTCGAGTGTCCCTTCGACGACGACGCGCCCTTCGATCATCACAGTGACGCGATGGCAAAGCCGCCGCATGACGGCCATTTCATGGCTGACGATCAGGAAGGTGACACCCCGCGCGCGATTTGCGCTCAGGATCAGCTCTATGATCGTGTCCTTGATCACGGGATTGATGCCCGCAAAAGGCTCGTCCAGCACGTAGCATTTGAGCTCCGGCACCATGAAGCCACAGGCGACCTGCAGCAGCGCGCGCTGCCCGCCTGAGAGCCGCTTTGCCGGCTGATCGGCGAGACGGTCGAGAGTTGTGATCGCGAGAAACTCTTCCGCGCGCGTCGAAGCTTCGGCGCTGCTGCCGCCACCTTGCCGCCGCGCGAGATAAGGTAACAGCAGATTCTCGCGCACGCTCAGGTTGCCGAAGATGCGGCAGACCTGGAAGCTGCGCAGCAGCCCCGCGCGCGCGATCGCGTGCGGGGCGAGGCCTGCAATGCCGGTGCCGGCAAGGCGGATGTCGCCGCTGTCGGGCGGATAGATGCCGGTGATGAGGTTGGCAAGCGTGGTCTTGCCGGCGCCGTTGGGACCAATCAAGCCGCGGATCTCGCCCTGCTCGATCGCGAGACTAACCCGATTGGTAGCGACGAGGCCGCCGAAGCGTTTGCTCAAATCCCTCGTCTCGACCAGAGTCGGCATGAGCTCAGGCCTGACGACCGCGCTCGCCGAAGAGCCCGGTCGGGCGCAACAGCAACACCAACAGCACCAACAAGAAACCGTAGACGTTCTGATAGGGCGCGCTGACGAAGGCGGCGCCCAGGGATTCGACCACCCCCAACAGCACACCGGCGATCAGCGCGCCGGGGATCGAGCCCAAGCCGCCGATGACGATGATCTCGAAGCCTTTCACGGTCGTGACCACGCCGTTCGCCGGGTAGACCAGGAACACCGGCGCCAACAACGCGCCCGCGATACCCGCGAGCGCCACGCCGATGCCGAAGGCTATTTGATCGAGGCGGAACACATCGACCCCCGCGGTCTGTGCGCCAATTCGGCTCTGCGCCACGGCCCTGAGCGCGAGGCCGTACCAGCTCTGCTTCAAGATCAGATAAAACAAGGCGACCGCCAGCAGCGCGCAAAGCGAGGCGGCGAGGCTGGCGCCCGCCACCGGCAGCGGGCCCAGCATCACAGTCGGGAGAGTAGATCCGGGCGAATACTGGTTGGGACCTGCCAGCCCGATCGCGAGATTACGCAGCAGCAGCAGCAACGCGATCGTCACCACCGTCGCGTATTCGTCGCGCCGCTCCAGAGCCTGGCGGAACATCGGCTTGATCAAGATGGGTTCGAGCGCCAGCCCCAGCACGAATACCCCAGCAGCAGCGATCGGCACCGCCAGATACCAGAGATCGGGGCCGAGCCAATAAGCCACCAGCACATATTGCAGGTAGCTTCCGATCATGTAGAACTCGCCCATCGACCAGTTGATCATTTTGACGATGCTGTAGATGAAGGTGATGCCGAGCGCCATCAGCGCGTAGAGCACGCCGATCATCACCCCCGAGATCAAGGTCTGCAGGAAGAGTTCGGTCGAAAACATCGGGGCGGCGCCGCTTCACGACGCGTTCTGCACCGCCGTCACGCCGCGCTAATGCGCGGCGCCCACATGCTGCACGATCAGCTCAGCGTCCCGCCAATCCTGGTTGGGTTTGGTGTACTGCACGATCAAGATCGGCGGCGACCAATTGTGCCAGTAAACTCCGTCGGCGCGCGGAAACGTCACGGGGGCCGCGGTCCAGGTTTTGAATTTACCGGTCTCGAGCGCATGCACGATCGCCTTTGGATCGGTGCTCTTGGCGAGGTTCGCCGCCTGCGCCAGGATCGCCACATCGCCAAAGCCGTTGAGATTGGAGTAGATCGGCGACTCATTGTACTTCGCCTGATAAGCCTTGGTGAGCCACTGGGCGATATCGGAGAGTTCTTCCTTGGGCGAGTAGTAGACGATGAAGTAGATGCCGGCGCCGTCCTTGGGATGAAGCTGCCAGAATTGCGGCCGAACCGGCGCGTCATAGGAAATCAGCATCGGCGTGTCCGGCAGGAGGCCGATCGTCGCCGCTTGGTCGATCATGAGGTCGAGCGGCGCGCCGACGCCGATGTTGATCACGAGGTCAGGCTTGAACGCCTTCACTTGCAGCAGGAGCGGCGTGAGATCGGTCGCCGCATGATCGAATCCGATCTTCTGCAACTCGAGCCCGAACTTTCCGGCGTCGTTTTGCTTCACCATTTCCTCGGTGATGCCGATGCCGTAGTCGGTGGTCTCGGCCACCAGAGAGATGCGCTTGTAACCCTTCTTCTTGATGAACTCGAGGAAGGCTTCGACGCGGATCGGGTCGATCGCGTGGGTGCGGAAGGCGATGTCGAAGTGCTTGGCGGTAATGTCCGCCGCCGAGGCCTGAGTGGCGATGGTGGGAACGCCGATCTCGTTCGCGACCTCGTTCACGGCGATGTTGACGGAGCTATGGAAGAAACCGGTGACGCCGATGACCTTGTCCTCGGTCGCGAGCTTGCGGTAGGCGGCGACACCGACTTCCGGTCGGCCTTGACTGTCCTGCACCACGAGCTCGGCCTTCTTGCCATTGATGCCGCCCATCTCGGTGTTGATGTATTCGATCGCGAGCTCGGCGCCGCGACGGATCAATTGCCCCGCCGCGGCGTCGCCGGGCTGGGAGAGCGGAACCTCCAAGCCAATCTTCACGGTGTCGTCCGCCCTGACGCTCGCAAGCGGCAGCGCCGCCCCCGCGAGGGCGATAAGTCCGATCGCAATCTTGCTTGGATTCATCCCTGTGTCCCCATTCGTGGCGATCCCGGTTCGCTGGACCGGATAAGCGCGAGGTAACCTCGCGCCGCCACGATAGCAATCGCATACGGTCTCGCCAAGCGATGCCAGGGGTGCTCTGCCGGCCCGGTCGCGGTCCAATTGACGAGGACCGGCAGAGCAAGATCGGCGGTCGGATGCCGGATCTCTCGCGATTACTCCACGGTGATCGTACCGTCCATGGATTCGTGGCCCTCGCCGCAGAAGATGTCGCACTCCATCGTGAACTTTCCGGCCTTGTCGGGAGTGAAACGCACATGCTCGGTTTCGCCCGGCTTGATCTCGGCCCGCAAACCGAGTTCCGGCACGTAGAAGCCGTGCACCCTATCCTTCGTGGTGAGCACCAGGTCCACCGGCACGCCCTTCTTCACCGTAATCTCGTCAGGCGTGTACTTGAACCGTTCGGCGGTCATCTGCACCGTCTGCACGTTGCTCTCGGGAGATTTCCGAGAGGCTTGCTCCGCCGCGACGCAGCCCGCGAGCAGGGCCGCCATCGCCAACGCTCCGAACGCGGCGCGTCTTCCTCGGATTGTCATGGGATCAGGCCTTGAGCGGAACATCGCTGAAGGTTTCAGCCGCCTTTTTCGGATCCGCTTCGACGCTGCGCCAGCCGAGCCCCTTGAAGGGCGCGCTGGGATCCCACGGCACTGGCGCGCGCTGCGGAACCGAGCCGGGCGCGGGCTGGGGAAAGATCAGCGACTGCGCCGCATAATGCGCGATGTTTCCGGTCATGTGCGAATTGATCTGGTGGATGTGCCCGTAGAACACGGTGACGTGCTCATAGGGGGTCAGCAGGTCAATGGCCTTGGCGCCGTCCTTGGTCGCCCAATCCCACTGCGGATAGAGGTCGAACAGCGGCCGGTGCGTCAGCACGACGATCGGCTGCTTTTTTGACAGCCTCGCGAGATCGGCCTGGAGCCACGCGAGCTGCGCGTCGCCCAGGGAGGCATTGGGGTCCGAGACGTTATCGAGCGCGATGAAGTGCACACCTTTGTGGTCGAACGTGTAGTGTGTCTCGCCAAAGAATTCCTTGAAGGCGGCACCGTTGTCGAGGCTCGCATCGTGCTCGCCCGGCAGGAAGCGAACTTCCTTGATCTTGAGCGACTTCAGTTGGTCCTTGAACTCCGCCATGCGCCGGCGGCGCTCCTGGGCGTCGTCGGTTGTGTGGGTGAGATCACCGGTGAACACCACGAAATCGGGGGCAGGTTTCATGGCATTGACCGCGTCGATCGCCATGGGCAGCGGGTGCGTCGGCTCGGGGTTTACCTTGGGTCCCTGAAAGCCCCAATGCGTGTCCGAAAGTTGCACAAAATAAAATTCTTTGGCCTCCGTCGCGGCCCAGGCGCGGCCGCCGGGGGTCTGCGCGAAGAGGCCGGAAGCGAAGGCGACGCCGCCAAGGCCCATGAGCCTCGCGAATTGACGCCTGTCGATAGCATTGGTCATGTTGGGTCCCTCTCTCTGGCTCCGGTTGGAGTGGCTCGGTCGGGAGAGAGACCGCAGAACGTCCGCCGTTATTCCCTGGCGAGCGGTGCGGATAAGATTGTGTGCCGCGGAACCGGCTCCGGCCGCCCGCGGGAATAAAGTCCTGGGCCCGGGAGTCTTAGGGGCGGATGAGGGTCGGAATGCCGCTTTCGCAACCGGACGAAAAGACGCGCCGCTTCGAGCAGGTGATCATGCCGCATCTGGACGCGGCCTATAATCTGGCGCGCTGGCTGACACGCAGCGACAGCGATGCCCAGGACGTGGTCCAGGAGGCATGCCTTCGCGCCTTCAAGTACTTCGAGGGGTTCGAGGGCGAAAACCCCTCGGCTTGGTTGCTGGCGATCGTGCGCAATGCCTGCTTCACCTGGCTGAAGCGCAACCGCCCCGCGGAAGAGGTGGCGGGAAACGATGCGATCACCGATGAGGCGACGGCGACCGCAGCCGAGATTGCGGGGACGGGGAGCCGAGCGCTTGCCGGCAATCCGGAGACCTTGCTGATCGACAGCCGCGACCGCACGCGGGTCAACGAACTGGTCCAGCGGCTTCCGGCCGAGTACCGCGAGGTTATCGTGCTGCGCGAGATCGAGGACCTTTCCTACCGGGAGATCGCCGATGTCATCGGCATTCCGATCGGTACGGTGATGTCGCGCCTCGCGCGCGCGCGCAAGATTCTGCACGACCGTTGGCATCAGATCGAAACGCAGAAGTGAAATCCATGGATTGCAACCAGAGCCAGAACCTGCTGAGCCCCTATATCGACGGCGAGCTTGCGGCCGATCGTGTCGCGGAGATCGAGGAGCATCTGGCAGGCTGTGCCGAGTGCCGCGCGCTTTGCGATGGCGAGCGGCGCATGAGCGCGTTCCTGCGCCACCAGGGCGAGCGCTTCCGCGCGCCTGCCCATCTCAAGGCGCGCATCCGCAGCGACATCGAGCGCAAGTCGCGCTCGCGTCTTTCGGAGCTGCGCCTGCTGCTGCTTGGCTGGAACCCCGTTGCGGTCGCGGCCTCGCTGCTGCTGGTGGCGGCGCTGAGCACGGAAGCGACGCTGCACTATGTGAAGCCGGTGGCCGACCACGAGGCGATGATTCTGAGCGACGTGGTGGCGGGTCAGGTGCGCTCGCTGCAGGCCGGTCACTTGACCGATGTCGCCTCCTCGGACCAGCACACGGTCAAGCCGTGGTTCAGCGGCAAGCTCGATTTCTCGCCGCCGGTCGTGGACCTCGCCGCCGAGGGATTTCCGCTGGTGGGCGGGCGGCTCGACTACCTCGATCAGCGCGCCGTCGCAGCGCTGGTCTACCGCCACAGCCAGCACGTCATCAACGTTTTCATCTGGCCCGAGGCGGGTGAAAAATCACCGACCTTCGAGGCGAAGCAAGGTTACAACGTTGCCTACTACAAGCACGGGGGCATGGAGTTCTGGATCATCTCAGACATGAACGCCGGCGAGCTTAGGGACTTCGTCGGGCATTTGCGCACCGCGACCGAAACGACGGGATGAAGGGCGGTGCACGGTCTTAGTGTACCGAGTGGGGTTGTCTGCTTAGTATGCGGCGTCGGGCAGACCATTCCGAAGGAGTCCCTATGACGACGCTTACGCCAGCCGACCTCGCGGCGCTCACCGAGTTCGACACCCCCACGATCTGCAACGCACTTGAGATCGTCGCCCCCGAACGGCGGGCGCTCGGGTTCAACCGCCGCCCGCTGGTCTGTCCCTTTCCGACCATGAAGCCCGTGGTGGGCTATGCACGAACCGCGACCATCCGCTCGCGCGAGCCGCAGGCGCGCAACGCGGCCGACGCCAAGGCGCTCAGGCTTCGCTACTACGAGTACATCGCCGAGGCACCGCTGCCGAGCCTTGCGGTTTTACAGGACGCGGACGGACCGGACGCCGGTTTCGGCGCCTTTTGGGGCGAGGTCCAGACCAACGTGCACAAGGCGCTCGGGTGCATCGGCACCATCACGGACGGGTGCGTGCGCGACATCGACCAGATGGCGCCGGGGTTCTTCGTTCTGGCGGGCTCGATCATGCCTTCCCATGCCCATGTCCACCTGGTCGAAATCGGCGGGACGGTTAGCATCGCGGGCATGGTGGTCTCAAGCAACGAACTGATCCATGCCGACCGGCACGGCGCGGTGGTGGTGCCGGCGGCACTTGTCACTCGGATTCCGGACGCCTGCCGGCTTCTCGCGCGCCGCGAAAAGGTGCTGCTGGATGCCGCAAAGCAGCCTGGCTTCGGCATGGCGGCGCTCCGCGACGCTTTTGCACGTATGGATGATATCCATTGATTTTCCTCCGGTTAGCTCTAAAGGTCGTTTTCCAATCTCCGGCTTGTCAGCGTGGGTAAGCCCACGTATCTTTTCCGGCGTGGCTGGGCGCCTCCTTAGCGAGTTGGCGTCGCGGCTCCCCGAAACCGCTCCGTGGCATGGCGAAGGGGATTATTGGAGCAGGCGAACCAAGAACACACAAAAACCGAAGGCTCGATCCCGCCAAGTCAAGGCAGCGCGCCAACAGGAAACAGGGAGGTAGGCTTATGAAGGGTTCCAAGGTTACCCGGCGTCGATTTCTGACTACTACGGCCGCCGCCGCGACGGCGACCGTCGCAATGCCGTACATGCGCACGTCGTATTCCGCCGGCAAGCTCACCATGGGCCTATGGGATCACTGGGTGCCCGGCGCCAACGACACGATGAGCGCCATCGTCAAGGAGTGGAGTGAAAAGAATCACGTCGATGTGACCATCGACTACATCACCTCGGTCGGCGACAAGGACCTGCTCACGGCCAGCGCCGAAGCGCAAGCCAAGACCGGCCACGACATCATGCAGCACCGCGCTTGGCAGATCACTGTGCACCGCGCCGTGTTGGAACCGCAGGATGACGTGATCAACGCCCTCATCAAGGATCACGGGCCGATCGCTCTCGTGAGCGAGTACTTGGCCAAGCACGACGGCAAATGGATGGGCGTGCCCACCATCGTCGGCAGCCAAGTGAAGCCGAACTGCTCGCGCATCGACCTCTACAAGCAATACTGCGACGTCGATCTGGTGAAGATGTTTCCGGCCGACGAGAGCAAGCGCGACAAGGCGCTGGTCGACACCTGGAACTGGGACACCTATCTCAAGACCGCCGAGCAGCTCTTCAAGGCAGGATACCCCGTCGGCTGCACCATGGGGCAGACCAGCGACGCGGTCGACATGGTGGGGGCGCTGTTCCGCTCGAACGGTGCGATCTTCATCGACGAGAAGGACAACATCAAGGTCGACTCCGACGCAACGCGGAAGGTGCTGGAGTATTCGATCAAGTTGATGGCGGCCAACCCACCCGACGTCTACGCCTGGGACGACGCCGGCAACAACCGCTGGCTGATCTCGGGAAAAGGATCGAGCATCTTCAATCCGCCGAGCGCGTGGGCGGTCGCCGTGCGCGACAATCCCAAGGTCGGCGAGCAGTGCTGGACGCACGACGTACCGCGCGGGTCCGCGGGCCGGTTCGCGCCGTACTTGCCGTTCTTCTACGGCGTTTGGAATTTCGGCAGCAACAAGACGGCCGCGAAGGAGCTGGTGCATCACATCGTCGACAAGCCGCAGGCGAGACGGCTGGTCGAGGCGTCGCGCGGCTACGATCTGCCCTCGTTCAAGAGCTACTATGACTTCGACACCTGGAAGACGGTTAAGCCGCCCGAGGGGACGGTCTACAACTACCCGCCGCGCGGCGATGAGCAGCTCAGCATGTGCGGTTGGCCGGCGCGCCCGGACGTCGCCTCGCAGATCTACAACCAGGCGCTCCAGACGATCATGATCGCCAAGGTCGCGCAGGGCAAAGAGAAGATCGACGACGTGATCAAGTGGGCCTCGAACGAGCTCGAAGGCTACCTGCGCACTTGAGCGAGGAGCACTTGAACGCAGAGTAAAAGGGCTGCCGCGGCCCGGGGAATTCCCCGGCGCCGCGCGGCTCATTCTTGAACGTGGGAGTTCTGATGCCATGGTCGAGGCCACCCACCGCATAGCCGTGAGCTCGGAGGTCGGTGCGGCGCGCCGGCAGGGGGCGCCGCGAATCGGTATGCGCCGCATGATGCGGCGGCGGTCCACGACCGCGTTCCTGTTCGCCTTGCCGCTGCTGGTGGTCGTCGGCGGCTTGATCGTCTATCCCGGCATCTATTCGATTTACCTCTCGATGCTGAACAAGACGCAAACCAAATTTATCTGGTTCAGCAACTACAGCTTTTTGTTCACTCGCCAAACCTTTTGGATGGTGGTGGAGCAGTCCTGCCTCTTCGCGATCACCGCGGTGCTCTTCAAGGCGCTGCTCGGCATTATCACCTCGCATCTGGTCAACAATCTGCCGGGCAAGGGCCAGCGCAAATGGCGCGGCATGCTGCTTATCCCGTGGGTGATTCCGATTTCGCTGAGCACGCTCGGCTGGTGGTGGATGTTCGATCCTACTTACAGCGCCTTCAACTGGCTGTTCGCGCAATTCAACGGCCCGCACGTGGCCTGGCTCAGCGATCCCTATTGGGCGCGCTTCTGCACCATTCTGGTCAACGTCTGGTACGGCTCGCCCTTCTTCTTGATCATGTACCTGGCGGCCCTCAAATCGGTGCCCGCGGACCTCTATGAGGCCGCCTCGATCGACGGCGCCAGCGCCTGGCAGAAGCTCGTCCACATCACTCTCCCGATGATGCGCAACATCATCTCGATCACGGTGCTGTTCTCCCTCATCGTCACCTTCGCCAATTACGACATTGTGCGCGTGCTGACGGCCGGCGGTCCGCGCGACATGACGCACGTGTTCGCCACCTGGGCGTTCTTGAACGGTATTCAGAACGGCGACATCCCGCTGGGCTCGTCGATCTCGCTGTTCATGTTCCCGATCCTCGCGGTTTCCGCGATCTTCATTCTCCGCGGCGTGCGGCAGCGCGGGAGGGAGGTCTGATGTCGGCACCGGCTATCACCGCCGACACGCCGGCGCGATCGGCCCGGCACGGCAGCCTCGCGCGCAGCCGGCGCTGGGCACTCTACGCGTCCTACTTCTTCCTGATCCTGTTCGCGATCTTCTTCCTTATACCCCCCTACTACCAGCTCGCGACCGCCACCAAGACCAGCGAGCAGATTTCGAACCAAACAACGAATCCTTGGCTGCCCGCGGTCAGCGCGTCGGAGAAGGGCCTCAATCCCGGCGGCGCCAACGCCGCCAAGGCTAGCCTCGCCGGCAAGACGGAAAAGACCTGGCTTCCGGCCATGGTCCAGGGCGTGATCGACAATTTCGGCGATCTCTGGAACGGCACCGATTTCCCGATCTACTTCCGCAATTCGGCGATCGTCACGGTGTGCGTCGTGATCATCACCATGGTGATCGCGGTTCCGGCGGCGTTCTCGCTGGGACGAATGCGGTTTTGGGGGTCGGGCGTGCTGGCGACCGGTATTTTCCTCACCTACCTTGTGCCGGATTCCCTGCTGTTCATCCCGCTTTTCAAGGTGGTCGGCTTCTTCGGCTTGTTGAACAGCTATTGGGGGCTCGTGCTCGTTTACCCGACGCTCACCGTGCCGTTCTGCACCTGGATCATGATCGGCTATTTCCAGAGCATCCCGAAGGAGCTGGACGAGGCCGCACTGATCGACGGCGCCGGATATCTGCAGATGCTGTTCAAGATTTTCATTCCGGTGGCGCTCCCCGGCTTGATAGCGGCGACGATCTTCGCCTTCACGGTCTCCTGGGCGGAATTCGTCTACCCCATGGCCTTCATCTACAACTCGGATCAGCTCGTTTTGACGGCGGGGACCATCACCAGTCTGGTCAAGGCGGACGTCTATCAGTGGGGCATGATCATGACGGCGGCGCTTGTCGCCGCGGCGCCGCCGCTGATCATCTATGCGTTCCTCATGGACTACTACATCGCTGGCCTCACCGCTGGCGCCACAAAGGGCTAACCCTTCGGGAGGCGTAGGTTTCATGGCTCAAGTAGCGTTGCGCAAGGTCGTCAAGAAATTCGATCGCACCGAGGCGGTCCGCGGCATCGATCTCGATATCGAGGACAAGGAGTTCATGGTGCTGGTCGGTCCCTCCGGCTGCGGCAAGAGCACGACGCTCCGCATGATCGCGGGGCTCGAGGAGGCAACTTCGGGCGAGATCTTCATCGGCGGCGATCTCGTCAACGATGTCCCGCCCAAGGACCGCGACATCGCCATGGTGTTCCAGAACTACGCGCTCTACCCGCACATGACGGTGTTCGAGAACATGTCGTTCGGGTTGCGCCTGAAGAAATACCCGAAGGCCGAGATCAAATCGCGAGTGGAGCAGGCCGCGCGCATTCTCAGCATCACCGATCTGTTGGATCGCCGGCCGCGGCAGCTCTCGGGCGGCCAACGCCAGCGCGTCGCCATGGGCCGCGCCATCGTGCGCAATCCCAAGGTGTTCCTGTTCGACGAGCCGCTCTCCAATCTGGACGCCAAGCTGCGCGTGCAGATGCGCACCGAGATCAAGAAGGTGCACCAGACCGTCAAGACCACCACCGTCTACGTGACGCACGACCAGGTGGAGGCAATGACGCTGGCGGACCGGGTTGTGGTGATGAATGCCGGCACGATCGAGCAGATCGGCTCGCCGCACGAGCTCTACCACAAGCCCAAGACCCGCTTTGTCGCGGGCTTCATCGGGTCGCCCGCGATGAATTTCCTTCCCTGCCGGCTCGAACAAGCGGGGGCCGGCGGCCTCAACGTGCGTTTGAGCCAGGGGCTCGGCTTCAGAGTTCCCGCCGACCGCACGCAGCGCTATCAGGCCTATGTCGGCAAGGAATTGATTTTCGGGCTTCGCCCCGAGCACATCACCGAGCGCCACAGCGACGGTCGCCAGGACTCGCAGGAATTTACCGTCACGCTCGAGGTGGTCGAGCCGATGGGGATGGAGACCATGGTGTTCTTCCAGGTCGACGGAACCGAAGTGTGCGGGCGGGTCGACCCCGCAGCCGCCGCGGCCGCCGGCCAGAAGATGACGCTACTGGCCGATCTCGGCCAAATGCACCTGATCGATCCCAAGACCGAAGCGGTGATCTGAGTCTAGCCGCGCCGGTCAATTCCGCACCGGAGTACCGCCATGTTGATCAAAGCCGACGCGCTTGAGCGTCTGGTCGCGGCCATCTTTGCCGCCGAGGGTTGCTCGGCATCCGAAAGCGAGGCAATCGCCCGTCATCTCGTCAGCTCCAACCTCGCCGGCCACGACAGCCACGGCGTGATCCGAGTGCCGCGGTACGTCACGACCCTGCGCGAGGGTCGGGTGATCAAGGACCAAAAGATCACGATTGTCAGCGAAAACGCCGCCATGGCCATGATCGATGGCGGGTTCGGCTTCGGTCAGTCGATCGGCGAGCAGGCCGTTGCCTTCGGACTCGAGAAGGCACGCAAGAACGGCTGCGCGATCGTGGCGCTCCGGAATTCCGCGCATGTGGGCCGCGTCGGCGGCTGGGCCGAGATCGCGGCCGAGGCCGGGTTCGTTTCGATTCACTTCGTCAATGTGGCCGGCAGCATGCTGGTTGCGCCCTTCGGTGGTGTCGATCGCCGGATGTCGACGGCGCCCTTCTGCGTGGGCGTGCCGCTACCCGGCGAGCCGCCGATCATCCTGGACTTCGCGACCTCGCTGGTCGCGGAGGGCAAGGTGCTGGTCGCCTCGAACGGCGGCAAGCCGTTGCCGCCGGGCGCGCTCATAGACCCCGACGGCGCGCTCTCGACCGACCCGCAGACGCTCTACGGGCCGATCGAGGGGCCGGGCCCGCGCAACTATCGCCGGGGTAAGGGGTCGATCCGCGCCATGGGCGAGCACAAGGGATCGGGCCTTGCCTTCATGTGCGAGATACTCGCCGGCGCGTTCACCGGCGGCGGCTGCGCCGGTCCTGGCGAGCGCCAAATCGCGAATGGCATGCTGTCGATCTATCTATCGCCCGAGCGCTTTCATTCCGACGACTATTTCGCGGAGGAAACGCGGCGCTACGTCGCGTTTTTCAAGAGCTCACGGCCCGCCAGTCCTGAGGGCGAGGTGCTGACCCCCGGCGAGCCCGAGCGCCGCTATCGCGCGAAGCGGCTCAAGGAGGGGATTCCCGTGGAAGCCGAGACCTGGGACGCGATACGCGAAACCGCGCTCGCTGCGGGGATCGATGAGCGGCGGATGACGGCGATAATCGGATAGAGAGCGCTATTTCGCCGCGAATTTTTTCCGCTCTTTCTGCGGCACCGCCGATATCTCCGTCACCAGCTTCTGCACCATCGCGTCCGCGAAGGACTCGAAATTGATGACCTGAAGCAGGAACGCACCTGGGCCACCGATGACGTTCTCGCGGTAGTAATTGGGAAGGCCGCCCGGCGGGTGGGTGTGCGCCAGATAACCGAAATTGATATTGTCGTTGATGATCGCGAGGCCGTTGACGATCACGCCCTTGGCGTTCGCGTCGTCGCGCGCGGAGGTAACGGCGCGGCCGGAATTGTTGGTGCCGTCGCCGGACACGTCGATCACTCGCCGCTCGCTCATGGCACCCGATTTCTCGAAGTACTGCATCGAGAAGTCTATGGCATCACTGATCGATGTATGTCCATAGAACGAGCGCGGGGCCTTGCGGATCTGATCCGCGAGGATCGCCGCCCCCTCGCCGTCGCGCACCACCGTCCAACCGACCACCACCTTCTGCTCGCCGATCCCCGCCCACTCCACATAGGTGATGGCAATCGCGCCGATCGAGCCGCCTTGGATCGCGCTGATCACGCGCGGGTCCTGCAGGGCCGACACGTAGCCCTGGCGCTGCAGCTCGAATTCGCCGTCATCGATGCTGCGCGAAACATCGGCGGCGAGGACAAGTTGAAGATCGACCGGCTCGCCACCCGCGGCCCTACCGGCTCTCCCGCAGGCCACCAGCAGAATCAGAACGGCAAGGCACGCGACGGCGCGGCGCATGGCGATTCTCCTCGGCGCTGCCCCCTCAGGCAGAAGCCGGCGCAGATGCCGGCGTACGATGCCCCCACTCACTCGCGGCGCGGTAGGTCCGCACCTCCCAATCGCGGTCGTCGATCTGCCGCCCGCCCCAGCCGATCTCGAAATTGAAGCCGGAGGGCGTTATTCCGTAAAATGAGACCATGCGGTCGTTGGGATGACGGCCGAGGGTGCGCGCGAGCGGTACGCCCAGGTCCTGGCAGCGGTAGAGCGCCGATCCCACATCGTCGAGATCGTTCACCTCGAGCATGAAGTGGTTGAGGCGCTTGGGCATACGCGCCTCGGCGAAAGCGATCGAATGATGCCGGGGATTGACGTGCAGGAAGACCGCATGAAAGGCGCGGCCGTCGCGCTCGAAATCGACGTAGTCCGTCAAGCTGAATCCGAGCACGTCGCGATAGAACCGTTCACTGCGCGCGCCGTCCTGCGCATAGACCAGTACATGCCCCATCCCCATCGCGTCCGTGAGAAAACCGGAGGCGAACTTGGTTGAGCGAAACTCACCCTGCCCCATCAAAGGCCGGTGATAGACCTCGCTGCGGATGCCGTTCGGGTCCTCGAAGACGATGAGGTCCGCGACGCCGCGCGCGCTTTTCTCGGCGGCGCTCCCTTCGCGCACTTCAACCCGCGCCGAGCCGAGCCGCTGTCGCACGGCCTGCAGCGCAGCGGCATCAGGCACCTCCCAGCCAAGGAAGGCCACGTCGTCGCGCGGTCCCTCTATCAGCAGGAAGCGGTGCGCATGCCCGTCCATCCGAAGCGGCAGTGCGCCATCCGGCCGCGGCGCCCCCATTTCGAGGCCCAGCGCCTCGCTCACAAAGCGGCGCCACGCGCCGAGATTGCTGACTTCAAGGCCGAGATAACCGAGCTGTGCCGCCAAGCTCATGTCGCCCTCCCGGAGCCGGGAATGATTCTTGGGAAATAACTATAGCACGGCTGGCGCCGGAGCCTAATCCGGCGGCCGGAGCCGTCAAATAAGGGCGGATAGGCGCTCGCGCGCCGCGGAAGGGTTCAGCGCAGACTGGCGTTGAACTTTTCCAGCGCGGCCGAGCCCGGAATGAGCTCGCTCTCGTCGAGCGCGTTGAGCGGCTTCTCGACGGTGTTGAGGTGCACGTGCAAGTCCACGGGCTCCTCCTCCACGTAAAGGAGCCCGGTCACCACCTCGCCCGCCGCCTGCTGCTCCTGCAGGTAGTTCATCGCGGAGATGCGGTCGTGCGGATTGTAGTCGGGATGGAGCTTGCGCAGGCGCATCACGGAGCCGTCATGCTGTACGACGGTCTCGACGGTGCCGGGCGCATAATCGGCGGTAATCTCCTCGCGCCCGGTAATGTAGTCGAGCCGGTTCACAGCCTCGTTGTGCTCTCGCACATAGTCGAAGCTCTTGGTCGAACCGGCGTGGTTGTTGAAGGCGACGCACGGGCTGATGCAATCGATGAACGCGGCACCCTCATGGGTGATCGCGGCCTTGACCAACGGCACGAGCTGCGCCTTGTCGCCCGAAAAGCTGCGCGCGACGAAGCTCGCCCCCAACTGCAAGGCCATGCCGATCATGTCGAGCGGGCTGTCCGAATTGACAACGCCCCGCTTGCTTTTGGAGCCGCGATCGGCGGTCGCGGAGAATTGGCCCTTGGTGAGCCCGTAAACGCCGTTGTTTTCGACGATATAGACCATGTTGACGCCGCGGCGGATCGAATGCGCGAACTGGCCAAGGCCGATCGAGGCGGAATCGCCGTCGCCGGAGACGCCGAGGTAGATAAGCTCGCGGTTGGCGAGATTCGCCCCGGTGAGCACCGAAGGCATGCGGCCGTGCACGCTGTTGAATCCGTGCGAGGCGCCGAGGAAATAGGTCGGCGTCTTCGAAGAGCAGCCGATGCCCGAGAGCTTGGCGATGCGATGCGGCGGGAGCGCCAGCTCGAAGCAGGCTTGGATCACGGCGGCGCTTATCGAATCATGGCCGCATCCCGCGCAGAGCGTCGAGACCGCGCCTTCGTAGTCGCGGCGGGTCAGGCCCAGAGCGTTGGTGGGAAGCTGCGGGTGGTGCAGCTTCGGCTTGGCGATGTAGGTCATGGTACGGCCTTGCGAAGCGGCGTCACCGTAAGCGCAGAAAGCTTCTCGATGATGGCGCCGATGATGAAGCGTGCGGTGATTGGCGTGCCGTCGTAATGCAGCACCGGCACGATGCGCGCGGGATCGATGTTGCCCTCGGTAATCAGCAGGGTGCGAAGCTGCGCGTCGCGATTCTGCTCCACCAAGAACACCCGATCGTGCTCGGCGACGAAGCGCAACACCTCCTCGCAGAACGGGAACCCGCGCACGCGCAGGGTGTCAAGATGGATGCCATGCTCCTCCAGCGTCTCGAGCGCCTCCTTCATCGAGGGCGTGGTCGAGCCGTAATAGATCGCACCGTAGCGCGTGGGCTGCTTCGCGTCACGGCGGATGGGCGCGGGCACCAGCTTTTTCGCGGTCTCGAACTTTTTCAGCAGCCGCTTCATGTTGTCAACGTAGACCGGCCCCTCTTCGCTATAGCGGGCGTAACGGTCTTTCGTGGTGCCGCGGGTGAAATAGGCGCCGCGGGTCGGATGGGTGCCGGGATATGTGCGATAGGGAACGCCGTCGCCATCCACGTCGAGGTAGCGCCCGAAATCCGTGCCGGCGTCCAATGCCTCGGCCGTCATCACCTTGCCGCGGTCCATCTTGCGGCTGTCGTCCCAGGTGAGTGGTTCGGTCAGCCACTCGTTCATGCCGATGTCGAGATCCAGCATCACGAAAATCGGCGTCTGCAGCCGGTCGGCGAGATCGAAGGCTTGCGCTCCCATCTCGAAGCATTCGCGGGGATCTTCCGGGAAAAGCAGCACATGCTTGGTGTCGCCGTGCGAGGCGTAGGCGCAGGAAAGAATGTCCGATTGCTGCGTGCGGGTCGGCATGCCGGTCGAAGGTCCACCGCGCTGCACGTCGAAGATCACCGCGGGAATCTCGGCGAAATAGGCGAGCCCGAGGAATTCCTGCATCAGCGAGATGCCGGGGCCTGCCGTCGCCGTGAAGGCTCGCGCGCCGTTCCAGCCCGCGCCGATGACGATGCCGATCGACGCCAACTCGTCCTCGGCTTGGATGATGGCATAGCGCGATTTCTTGGTATTGGGATCGAGGCGGAAGCGGCGGCAATGTCCGATGAAGGCTTCGGCGAGTGAGGACGAGGGAGTGATCGGATACCAGGCGGCCACCGTCGCGCCACCATAGACCGCGCCCAGCGCGGCGGCACTGTTGCCATCGATGAAGATGCGCTTGCCGACAGCGTCGGCGTTGCGCACGCGGATGCCGAGCGGGCAATTCAGGTTCTTGAGCGCATAGTCCCTGCCCATGTGCAGCGCATGCACGTTGGGCTCGATCAGCTTATCCTTGCCGCGGTATTGCTCGCCCAGCAATTTCTCGATCGTGGGCACGTCCATATCGAGCAGTGCCGAGAGCGCGCCGATATAGATGATGTTCTTGAAGAGCTGGCGCTGACGCGCGTCGGTATAAGTGGCGTTGCACATCGCGGTCAGGGGAACCCCGATCACCGCGATGTCGTCGCGGAATTTCGCCTTCGGCAGCGGCTTGGTGGAGTCGTAAAACAGGTAGCCGCCCGGCTCGATCTCCGCCACGTCCTTGTCCCAGGTCTGCGGGTTCATCGCCACCATCAGGTCGACGCCGCCGCGGCGGCCGATGTGGCCCGCCTCTGAAATCCGGACCTCGTACCAGGTAGGGAGCCCCTGGATATTCGAAGGGAAGATATTGCGCGTGGCGACGGGCACGCCCATGCGCAAAATCGCCTTCGCAAACAGCGTGTTGGCGCTCGCCGAACCCGATCCGTTGACGTTGGCGAACTTGACGACGAAGTCGTTGACGCTCTCTATCGGCTTCGGCATGCCGGACCCGCTTGTGTCATATCCAACAGGAATTTGCGCATGTCCCAGGCACCCGTTGGGCAGCGCTCGGCGCAGAGGCCGCAGTGCAAACACATGTCCTCGTCTTTTGCCATGATGCGGCCGGTCTTGAGGCCGTCGCCAACATAAATGTCCTGGGTCAGATTCTTCGCCGGCGCATTGAGTTGCTGGCGCAGCGACTCTTCGTTGTCATTGTCGGTGAAGGTAATGCAGTCCATCGGACAGATGTCGACGCAGGCATCGCATTCGATGCAAAGCGGGCCCGTGAACACCGTCTGCACATCGCAATTGAGGCAGCGTTCGGCCTCGAGATAGCCGTGCTTGGCGTCGAAGCCGAGCTCGACCTCCATCCTCACGTCCTTAAGCGCCACCGCTTTCTCGCGCAACGGCACGCGGTAGCGATGGTCGTTGGAAATGTCGTTGTCGTAGCTCCACTCGTGAATGCCCATCTTTTGGCTCACGAGCGTGACGTCGGGCGGCGGCCGTTGGCGGACGTCCTCGCCTGAGAGCAGCTTGTCGATGGAAATTGCGGCATCGCGGCCGTGCGCCACGGCCCAGATGATGTTCTTGGGTCCAAAGGCCGCATCCCCGCCGAAGAACACGTTCGGTACCGATGACTGCATTGTGACGGGATCCACCTTGGGCATGCCCCAGCGATCGAATTCGATGCCGCAGTCGCGCTCGATCCACGGAAACGCATTTTCCTGGCCGATCGCCACCAGCACGTCATCGCATTCGATGTGTTGGTCCGGCTCGCCCGATGGCACCAAGCTACGCCGGCCCTTGTCGTCGTACTTCGCAACCACCTTCTCGAACAGCACGCCGGTGAGTTTCCCGTTCTCGTGCGTGAATTCCTTGGGCACGAGAAAATTGAGGATCGGGATGTCCTCGTGGATCGCGTCTTCTTTCTCCCAAGGCGACGCCTTCATTTCCTCAAAGCCGCTGCGAACGATCACCTTGACATCCTCGCCACCGAGACGGCGTGAGGTACGGCAGCAATCCATCGCGGTGTTGCCGCCGCCCAGCACGATCACGCGCTTGCCGATCTTTTCGGTGTGGCCGAACGAGACGCTGGAGAGCCAATCGATGCCGATGTGAATGTGCTCGGCCGCTTCCTTGCGGCCGAGAATGTCGAGCTCGCGGCCTCTGGGCGCGCCGCTGCCGACAAATATCGCATCAAAGCCGTCCGCCATCAGCGCCTTCATGCTGTCGATGCGCTGACCCAAGCGCATCTCGATCCCGCCGATCCCCGTGATGTAGCCGACCTCCTCGTCGATCACCGAGACCGGCAGGCGGAAACGCGGAATTTGGGTTCGGATCATGCCGCCGGCCTCTGGATCCCCGTCGAACACCACGACGTCGTAGCCAAGCGGCGCCAAATCGCGCGCTACCGTGAGCGATGCGGGTCCCGCGCCGACCAGTGCCACGCGCTTGCCGTTCTTCTTGACTGGCGCGATGGGCAGTTGACCCCGCACATCGCTCTTGTTGTCCGCCGCAACCCGCTTCAGCCGGCAGATCGCCACCGGTTCCTTTTCGACCCGCCCGCGGCGGCAGGCGGGTTCGCACGGCCTATCGCAGGTGCGGCCCAGAATTCCCGGAAAGACATTGGACTTCCAATTGATCATGTAGGCGTCGGTGTAGCGCCCTTCGGCGATCAATCGTATGTACTCGGGCACCGGCGTGTGGGCCGGGCACGCCCATTGGCAATCCACCACTTTGTGGAAATAGGCGGGATTGCTGATGTCAGTGGGCTTCAAGAGCGGCCTCTCGATACCGGCGGGAAGGGTGTGGGCGTCTTAAGGCGAGGGAACTGCTATGTCGCAACAGCAGCTTCCAAGGGGTGCCGCAGCGTGCTGTAAAGCACCATTGTCAGCGCCCACCAAAAGCCAGAGATCGCCTTTATAATCAAACATATAGTATCCAAACCGCCTCCCGACCACGCACATCCCTGGCGCCACTCCCGAACGCCTCCTAGGGCGAAGGCGGCGAAAGATACTCCCATCAATGGCGCAATCGCAACGCTGGGAGGGGGCCTCCACCGATAACCGCCCTGGCTACGGGAAAGAGCGCCCCGGCGCAAGGGGGATGGGGCACCGCCGCCACCGTACGACCGCGACCGGCCTTCCGATGCCACCACCACCCGATGGGCTGTTGCGAACGAAACGTTAATTCACGAGCCTATTGATGCTCCGACGGCCAACTCGGCATCGGCGGCGCCGGCATTTCCTCTACTGGCGGGGCGACTGGCGCTGGCTCAGTCATGGTTGGCGCAGGAGCCGGACGCGGCGCCCGCCGCTTTGGTGCTGCTTTTTTGGCCGCCTTTGGGGCCGCCTTCCGCGCGGGCTTCTTAACCTTCTTGGCCACCTTGCGAGCACCACGTTTCGCCGCGGCCTTGCGCTTGCCTTTGGTGGCTGCCTTACGACCCGCCTTCCTGGTCGCTCTCCTCTTCTTCGCTTTGGCCATGATATGTCTCCTTCTTGGGTGCCAGCTCTCGGGCCTTACGACGCGCTGGCGACATCGCCCTTAGGATGCAAAAAGACACCGCGTCAGTAAAGCATGACGCCAGCTTTTTGTGGCACGCTCCTGTGCGCCCTGCGCGTCACCTATCCTCCCATCGGGCATCGAGAGTCCTCCCTTTGGATTCCAGTAAAAACACGGCCCAAGGCTGCGTCAGTGCTTGAGATACGAAAGCGTCTTTTGCGGGCATCACCTCGGCGAAAATCAGCCGCACGCGATTATCGCGAATATGCGCGTCAATCAGGGCGATTCCGAAGCCTCCGGTGGGACGAAGGCCAAGGCTCGCGACCACCGCTTCGTTTGTACCGTCGATGAATCGTGCCGGCTCCGACCTATCGAGCGACCGCCAAAAGCTCTGCCAATCGATCTCACGAGCGATTATCCGAAGCGACTTTTCCGGCGCGCCTCCGAAGCTGTCATGCCATTCCTCGAGCGCGAGCATGGCACGGGACTCGGCGGATATTTCCGCCCAGACACCGCGACTCGCTAGCACCAGTAACCCAAGAACGGCTCCGCCAAGGCATTGCCGGCGCGTTTGACCCGCCGATTCATCCATCGCCGGATACTGGCAGCACCACGATCGCCCCCTCCAAGCGCATTTAACACACCGCTTCCGTCGTTTATCATTGGTTCTCGTAGCGGTCCACGGCGTCGGCGCCGCGCTCGTCCGCGCACGCTCTTCTTTTCCAACAGAGGCCACATGCGAGCCGCCATTATCGAGCGCCCGGGCATCGAGCATCTTCACATTGTCGAGCGGCCGGAGTCCCAGCCGGGAGCGGGCGAGGTGCTGGTGCGGATTCGCGCGGCATCGCTCAACTATCGGGACAATTTGGTCGTGGTGGGTGGCTATGGCGGGCGCCAGAAGCAGGAAAAGCTGATCCCGCTTTCCGACGGCGCCGGGGAGATCGCGGCGCTAGGTTCCGGCGTCAGCCGCTGGAAGGTCGGCGAGAGGGTCGTTGCCTCACTGTTTCCGGATTGGACTAGCGGCCCCATCAGCGAGGAAAAGGTCGAGCGTCAGCTCGGTGGCACCGTCGATGGCTGCGCCTGCGAATATCGTGTCTTTCCCGAGCACGGCCTGCTCCGCACCCCCTCGCATCTCTCGGACATCGAAGCGGCCACCTTGCCCTGCGCCGCGCTCACGGCCTGGAGCGCGGTTGCGAGCCAGGGCCATGTCGGGCCCGGCGACGTGGTGCTGACCCAGGGTGCGGGCGGCGTCTCCTTATTTGCACTTCAATTCGCACATATCGCCGGCGCGAGCGTGATCGCGACATCCTCCTCGGCGGATCGCCTGGCACGGCTTGCCTCCCTGGGCGCCCGGCACCTCATCAACTATCGCGAGGATCCCGAATGGGGCCGGACGGCGCGCACCGAAACCGGCGGACGCGGCGTCGATCACGTGGTGGAGGTGGGTGGCGGCGGCACGCTCAAACAATCGATCCGAGCGGTCCGCGTGGGTGGAACGATCTCGATGATCGGTGTCCTTTCCAAAGCGGCACCAGATTTCAATCCGGCTCTGGTGGTGATGCAGAACATCCGCCTGCAGGGCGTCACGGTCGGCAGCCGCGAGCAGTTCGAGCATATGCTGGCGGCGATCGAGCTGCATCGCTTGCGGCCAATCACCGATCGCGTCTTTCATTTGGCAGAGCTGCGCCAGGCGCTCGATTATCTCGGCACCGGCCGTCAATTCGGCAAGATCTGCGTCGAAATTTGAATCTTGGCAACGGGACCGCGTGGGCTCTTCAGTGGATCATGCTGCCTCGTCCAAACGCCGCGCCTTCTCACTGGTGCGGCTTCTGCTTACCGTCGTGCTGATCGCACTTGCGGTACCGGTTCTTGTCATCGCGCTCTACCGCGTGGTCAATCCGCCGCTCACGCCGTTGATGCTGATCCGCGAGGGCGAAGGCGAAGCGCTGCACCAAACATGGGTTCCGCTCTCGCAAATCTCGCCCTGGCTCCCGCGCGCCATGGTGGCGTCGGAAGATCAGCGGTTCTGCCAGCACTATGGTTTTGACTTCGAGGCAATCGGCGAAGCCATCGCGCGCTACCGCCAAACCGGTAGACTGAGGGGCGCCAGCACGATCTCGCAGCAGACCGCCAAGAACATCCTGCTCTGGCCCTGGCACAGCTTCGTGCGCAAGGGCGCCGAGGCCTACGCCACCCTTTGGCTCGAGCTGCTATGGCCGAAATCGCGCATCATGGAGGTCTATCTCAACGTCATCGAATTGGGCCACGGCATCTACGGCGCCGAGACGGCGGCGGAAGCGCATTTCCACAAGCACGCGGCGGCCCTGACCCGGCACGAGGCCGCGATATTGGCCGCGATCTTGCCGAACCCCCGGCGCTTTTCCGCCGACCGCCCCTCCGCTTACGTGGAAGGACGAGCTCACACGATCGAGCAGTGGATGGAAGAAGTCGAAGTACCGGGCAGCAAGGGTTGCCGGTAATCTCGCCTCATGCCTTCTTCGGATACCAGTTCGGCGGCCGTTTCTCGGCAAAACTAGCGAGTCCTTCCGCCGCCTCGGGCATGAGTCGGCCGCGCGCGCCCTCCTGCGCCAGGCGCTCGGAAAACGCCGCGGCGCCGTCGCGGAGCAAGCTCTCCTCGATCAGCGCCTTGGTGCGGCTCGTTGCGTCGGGCGCCGATGAGAGAATGGCTTCCAGCAATGGGGCTACTGCTTCGTCCAGCGCCCCAGGAGCGCACACCTCGTGAACGAGGCCGATGCGAAGCGCCTGCGCCGCATTGAAGCGCTCGCCGGTCAGCGCGAAGCGGCCCAAGGCGCGCGGTCCGAGCCGGTGCGTGAGCACGCCCATGATCGGGGCCGGGCTGATACCCCAGCGGACTTCGCTCAGCGCGAACACCGCGTCGCTGGTGGCGACCGCCATGTCGCAGGCAGCAACCAACCCCACCCCGCCGCCGAAACATCCGCCGTGCACCAAAGCCACGGTCGGACGAGGAAAGCGCCGAAGGCCCTCCACCGCCGCCACCGTTCGCCGCGAGAATTCCAGATTGATCTCCGGCGGCCGGCCCGCCACTTCGCGAAGGAAATTGAGATCGGCTCCCGCCTGGAAATGCTTGCCGTTGCCGCGCAGCACGAGTGCGCGCACGCGGCTGTCGGCAACGAGCGCGACCACGGCGCGCGCGAGCCCGTCGATCACCGCGCCGTTATAGGCGTTGTTGCGTTCGACCCGATTGATCGTCACGGTCGCGATACCGCGTCCATCAACCACGCTCAGTACGACTTCATCCGCGACGGCCATCATTCCTCCTCGACGATCAAGCTGCCATAGACATGAACCTCCGCGCGTTGGCCCGGGAACAGTACCGTCGTTGAATCGAGCTGGCGGACGATCGCAGGCCCGCGCAGCACCGCGCCCGCACCGAGACGCGCCCGATCATAGACCGGCGCCGGACGCGCCTCACCGTCGAAATCCACGATCTGCTCGCCCGCGATTGCCTTTTGCGCGTCATCGCCGGCGGCGAGCTTGCGCAGTACCGGTTTCGGCAACTGTCCCTCGGCGGTTACGCGGAGCGTCACGATCTCGACGGGCGTGTCGGGCTGGTTGAAGGTATAGAGCTGATCGTGAAGCGCGTGAAATGCCGCGACCGTGCGCTCGATTTCTTCAGCGGCGACGCGCTCGCCGGCCCAGGGCACGGTCAGCTCGAAACCCTGGTGCAGGTAGCGGAGGCTCGCCTGCCAGCGGATGGCGCGAAGTGTCCGCGGGATATGCTCGTGCTCGAGCCAGTTCTCGGCCTGGGTCTGCAGCTCCGAGAACACTTGTCTCATCTGCTCCACGTCATAGCGCGGCGGCCGCTGCAGCGCGGTCCGGGCGAATTCCGATTTGACGCTCGCCACCAGCAGCCCCATGGCCGAAAGTACGCCCGGCGCCGGCGGCACGATGATGGTCTTGATGCCGAGAAGTCGTGCGAGCGAAGCCCCGTGCAGCGGGCCCGCGCCACCGAACGGCAGCAACGCAAAATCGCGGGGGTCGTGTCCACGCTCCACCGAGACCACGCGGATCGCGCCCACCATGTTGTTGTCGATGATCGAGAGGATACCGCGTGCCGCGTGCTTGAGATCAAGACCGAGCGGCCGCCCCACGCGTTCCAAGATCGCTCGCTCCGCTCCGGCGCGATCGAGCGCGATACGGCCATCCAGCAACGTGGACGGGAGACGGCCCAGCGCCAGATTGGCATCGGTTACCGTGGGCTCGGTGCCGCCTCGCCCATAGCAGACCGGACCCGGCGCCGCACCGGCACTCTCTGGCCCGACACTGAGCGCTCCGCCGGCGTTGACGCGTGCGATCGAGCCGCCGCCTGCACCGATCGTGTTGATGTCGATCATCGGGAGATTAAGCGGCCACTCGCCGACACGGCCCTCGACGGTCATGCGCGGCTTGCCGTTCTTCACAAGACAGATATCCGCAGATGTGCCGCCAATATCGATGGCGATCAGGTTTCGGAAACCCGCGAGATCACCCATGAAGAGCGCGCCCATGACGCCGGCGGCCGGTCCCGAAAGCGCCGCCTGCACCGGTTCCCGCCGCATCGTGTCGGCCCCGGCGACACCGCCATTGGAGCGCATCAGCAGCAAAGGAGCGGCAATGCGCTTTTCCTCGAGACGCCGTTCCAGTTTGCCGACGTAACTCGAGATCGCCGACATCACATAAACGTTGAGAATCGTCGCCATGCTGCGCTCGTACTCGCGGAAGACCGGCAGCACCTCGGCCGATATCGAGACCAGCGCCTCCGGCATTTCTTCCAGCACCAGTTCGCGCGCGCGGCGCTCGTGGCGCGCGTCCGCGTAGGAATGAAGGAAGCAGATCGCTATCGCCCGCACACCCTCCGCCTTGATCGCCCGCGCAGCATCGCGCACCGCTCCCTCGTCGAGCGGCACGATCTCGGTGCCCCGATGATCGAGCCGGCCTGGAATCTCGTGGATCAACTCCGGCGGCACCGGCCGCCTCGGCTTGATCCAGGAATACATGTTGGCATTGCGCGGGATGTCGTGCCGGCCGATCTCCAGAACGTGCTTGAAACCGAGCGTGGTCAACAACGCCGCCCGGGCACCCTTGTTCTCCAGGATCAGATTGGTCGCGACCGTAGTGCCGTGGAAAACATGGCCGAGTGCGTCGGGTGCGAGCTTTCCGAGCGCCAGGGCCTCCTCGATGCCGGTCGCGAACGCGCGCGACGGATCATCCGGCGTGGATGGCGTCTTCGCGTTCCAGATCGTGCCGTCGCGCCGGTCGAGCAACGTCACGTCGGTAAAAGTGCCGCCGACGTCGATGGCGATGGCGGCGCGGGTCAGGGCATCGTCCATGCGTCCGGACTCACGTCATACGATCACGATATTCGCCGCGATGGAAAAGCTTGGTGGGCTTGCGCGCACGGCGCAGGCGCTCAGTCTCCTCGCGATCGAGCCGCTTGCCGGCCTCGGAAAGCGCTACGCCGTAGTGCTCACGCGCGGTCTCCGGCGAAACGAATCCGCCGAGCACGTCCTTTTGCACGCGTTCGGCTTCGCGATCGAAGGGGTGCCCGAAGCCGCCCCCGCCGCCGGTCTCGATCCGGATCACGTCCCCCTTCCGCACCAGGGTTCCATCGCCGATTGCCGGCAGCAGGCGCTCGCCGGACCGACCGGGGTTGAGGATCACCCTCCCCTTGCCGCCATTGAGCCCGCCGGCAACGCCCCATGGTTGTGCCACCGTGCCGTCGAGACGGTTCGCCAGCAGCGCATCGGGGCCGAGCCACTCAATCTCGCGGATAACGCCACAGCCGCCGCGCCAGCGCCCCGGGCCTCCGCTGTCTCGATGGATCGCGTATGTGACGAGGCGCGCAGGATATAGCTGGTCCATAAATTCCGCGGGATTGTTCTCTTGCGCCACGAAATAAACGGCGTCGTGGCCGTCGGCATAGGGCCGCGCGCCGAAACCGACGGCAACACCATCATTGACCAGGAACGGCTCGGCCAAGGGATCGGCGTTGCGGAGATACCAGATCGCGTAGGAGCTTCCGCCGGCGTTGGCGCTTCCGGGGCTAGCGGCATTCATGAGGCCGCTGCACATGTTCATGACCCGCACCATCGCGAGGCCCCGCTGACCCAACGGTGCCGGAAATTCAGGCTGCAGCAGGCTTCCTCGGCGCAGCCGCACCTCGTCGATCGCCTGCATGGCGCCCTCATTCAGCATCAGCGCGGGATCGTCGGCTGCGAAATAGATGCCGTAGATCATGCGCGGCACGGCGGGATTGAGCAGCCAGTTGATCGGGCCGGGTGCCTGATCGTCGCTCGCCGTTGCGTCGAACATTATGCGGTTGTGTCCGACTTCCATCGCAAGGCGGATCGTGAACGGGCCGTTGCCGTGCCCGTCGGTCTCAATCACGTCCGCGAATTCGTATCGACCGGGCGTGAAGATGGCACGCATGCGCTCCCGCACCGCCACCTCGGTCTGCCTGTTGAGGCGGTCGAAGGCGTCGAGCACCACCGAGCGCCCGAAGCGCTCGAACAGCTCCAGCAGGCGTCGCTCACCCAGCCGCACTGCCGCCACCAGCGCGCGCGTGTCGCCCTTGAGCAGCATCGGAAAGCGCGTGTTGCGGGCGAAGATGCGGAATATTTCCTCGTTGAGCACGCCCTCGCGATAAAGCCGCACCGGCGGGACCATCAGTCCTTCCTGGAAAATGTCCGTGGTGTCGGGCGACATGGACCCCGGCCGCATGCCGCCGATATCCGTGAAATGCGCCCAGCTCTGGGCGAAGCCCGAAAGCTTCCCTTCCGCAAAGACCGGAGCCGCGAACACCTGATCGTTTAGGTGAGAAACGCCGCCATCGCTGCCATAGCAGTCGTTGTACCAGTAGAGATCGCCGGGCCGCATGGTCTCGGCAGGGTATTCGCGCAGGATCGGTCCGATCACGTGCGCGAGCAGCGGGATAGGCGTGCCGCTGACGATCCTGCCCTCGGCGTCGTAATAGCCCGTGAAATAGTCCTTCTTCTCGCGGATCACGTCTGACATGGCCGTGCGCGCCAACAGCGCCTCGGTCTCGGCTTGCGCCGAACGCAACGCGCCCTTGATGATCTCGATCGTGACGGGGTCGGCGATGCCGGTGCGGTCGGCGCTGTCCATTGTTGTTTTCCTACCTGAGCGTGTCGCTGTATTCCCGGCGATGGAAGAGCTTGATGGGATATGGGTCACGCCGCAACCGAGCCGCTTTATTCATGCGACGATGCAACCTCCAGACCGCATTTGAAGGGGATTGCGGGCACGGGCGCAAGGCCGGCCTGCCATGCGGTTAATACCCTATCGGAAATACCACCGCCGCTGTAGGCTCGCGCGCTCTATTCACGGAGGAAGCCGATGAGTCGTGCCGCCGCGATCGCACGCGCCGAGCGTTACTTCGATGCCGGCAAGTTCCTCGAGGACCTGGCACGCCGCGTCGCCTTCAAGACCGAAAGTCAGGTGGCGGCGAGCCTGCCCAATCTCGGCGCCTACCTGGAACGCGAGATCAAGCCGGCCTTCGAGCGCATGGGCTATCAGGTTCGGATCGTTCCTAACCCGGTGGCCAATGCCGGGCCATTCCTGATCGCGACCCGGATAGAGGATCCGAGGCTGCCGACGGTGCTCGGCTATGGCCATGCCGACGTCATTCGCGGCTTGGAGCCGCAATGGCGCAGCGGCCTCGACCCGTGGACGCTCAAGGTCGAGGGCCAACGCTGGTATGGCCGCGGCACCGCCGACAACAAGGCGCAGCATCTCATCAACATGCTGGCGCTGGAACAAGTGATCGCCGAGCGCGGCGGAAAGCTGGGCTTCAACAGCAAGTTCCTGATCGAAACCGGCGAGGAGGTGGGATCGCCCGGTCTGCGCCAAATCTGCGAGCAGGAAAAAGCAGCGCTCTCGGCCGATCTGCTGATCGGCTCCGACGGGCCGAGGCTCACACCGGCGCGGCCCACGATCTATATGGGGACGCGGGGTGCGATGAACTTTGACTTGATTGTCGATCTGCGCGAGGGCGGACATCACAGCGGCAATTGGGGCGGTCTGCTCGCGAACCCCGGGGTTATCCTTGCCAATGCCATCGCGTCGATCATCGACGAGAAGGGCCGCGTCAAGGCGCGCGATATCCTGCCACGCGCTATCCCGAACTCGGTGCGAGCTGCGCTTGCGGATTGTGAGATCGAAGCTGGCGACGACGGCCCCGAGATCAACGCATGGTGGGGCGAGCCGGGCTTGACCCCCGCCGAGAAGTGCTACGCCTGGAACACTTTCGAAGTGCTTGCGTTCCGCACCGGCAATCCCGAAAACCCCGTCAACGCGATCCCGCCCAAGGCGGTGGCCGCGTGCCAGATCCGCTACACCGTCGATGTGCACCCGAAAACCTTTATTCCCGCACTTCGCATGCACCTGGATGCGCACGGCTTCCGCAATGTGCAGGTGGAGCCATGGGACAAGGGGTTCTTTGCAGCAACCCGGCTCGATCCCGATCATCCCTGTGCGCGCTGGGCCGCGGCCTCGCTCGAACGCACCACCGGGCGCAAACCCGCGATGCTTCCCAATCTCGGGGGCTCGCTGCCCAACGACTGCTTTACCGATACGCTGGGGCTGCCCACAATCTGGGTCCCGCACTCCTATGCGGGCTGTTCGCAGCACGCGCCCAACGAGCACGTGCTGGCGCCGCTGCTGCGCGAAGGTTTCCAGATCATGACCGGGCTCTATTGGGACATGGGTGAGGCGCCACCGCTCGAGAGGCGAAGTGCGTGAGCTCCGAGCGGAAGAACGCGCCGCCGCGCATCGTCGTGCTGGAGGGCGACGGCATCGGCCCCGAGATCGTGCCGGCGGCGGTCGGTGTGATGGAGCAGGCGCTCAAGAAGCATGGCGGCGCGGTCGAGTTGATCCCGAAGCCGATCGGGCTTGTGGCGCTGGAGCGCGTGGGGCGCACGGTGCCGGAGGACACGCACGAGGCAATCGTCGCGGCGGATGGCGTGATCCTTGGCCCCGTGACCTCTCACGTCTACGACATCTTTAAACCCGAAGCCGCCAATCCCAGCGCCTATCTGCGCAAGACCTTCGAGCTCTATGCGAACCACCGCCCTGCCCGCTCGCGCGCCGGCATCAAAGCGCGCGCCAGTGACGTCGATCTGGTGGTGATGCGCGAGAACACCGAGGGCTTCTACGCCGACCGCAACTTGATGGACGGCAACGGCGAGCTTCGGCCCGGCCCCGATACCGTGCTCTCAGTGCGCGTGATTACGCGCAAGGCCTGCCTGCGCATCGCGCGCGCCGGTTTCGAGCTGGCGCGGGCACGCGGCGGCAAGCGCCGGGTAAGCCTCGTTCACAAGGCCAATGTGCTGCGGCGCGGCGATGGGCTGTTCCTCGAATGCTGCCGCGAAGTGGCGCGCGAGTACCCGGAGATTACCGTCGACGATTTCCACATCGATGCGGCCGCCATGCACATGGTGATGCACCCCGCGCATTTCGACGTGATCGTCACAACCAACATGTACGGCGACATCCTCTCCGACGAAGCCGCGGGCATGGTGGGTGGTCTGGGGCTCGCTCCGGCGCTCAACGCCGGCGACAAAATCGCAATGGCGCAGGCGGTGCACGGCTCGGCTCCCGACATCGCCGGGCGCGGCATCGCCAATCCCGCGGCGGAGATTCTGTCGGTTGCGATGCTGCTCGATTGGCTTGGAACCCGCCGCGGCGACGCGGCGCTCCGTGCCGCCGCCCGTGCCATGAACGCCGCCGTCGATCAGGCCCTGGCGAGAGGCGCCGCACTCACACCGGACCTCGGCGGCAAAGCCACGACCAAGGGCTTTGCCGCGAGCGTCCAAGCAGCGCTCTAGAACGTCCCTTCGCCTGCTCGCCTCGTTGCTCGTCACACGCCGCGTTATTGCCGCAGCAGCCGCCCGTATCCCTCGATCGCGGCGTCGTATCCGGAGAGGCGGAGGCAATCCCAGGCGAGCGCTTGGTTGCTGGCGACGACGGGCTTGCCGATCGCCTGTTCGATGCGCTCTATGACCGAAGAGCAACGGAGTGCCGTGCATGAGATGAACAGCGCCTCGACCGGGCGCCGGCCAAGTGCGACGCCGGCGTGATAGATCGCCTCGGGCGGCACGCGTGCGATCCCGGGATCATCGAGCTGCTTGAAGCTGGCGCGGTCGGCGATCTCGAAGCCGTGCCTCTCAACGTAGTCGCCGACGACGCGGTTGACCGAATCCGGGTAGGGCGTCAGCACCGCGATCCGCCGCGCGCCCAGCGCCTTGAGGCCTTTGAGCGCGGCACTCACTGGATCGGTCACGGGAATGCCCGGCCGCGACCGATGTACCGCCGCCGCCACGCGCTCGGGCCCGATCGCCATTGAACCGGAGGTGCAGCCGAAGGCCATGACGTCGAGCCGATCGTCCGGCACGATGAGATCGGTGGCGTGCGGAATATGCGCTTCCATGTCGCGCAACCCTTGCGGCGAGAGCGACAGCATCAGCGGGATGCGGCTGGCGAATACCATGGCGTCCCCGACGCTCGCTAGGAAGGTGCGCAGCTCGTGCTCGATTACCACGTCGTTGCTGAGCGTAATCAGGCCGATCGCCGCCGTTGCCGCAGGGCCCTCGTCTGGCGCCGAGGGCATGGTCTCCCAAGACTGTAAAGTCTCGATCGCAGACGCCATGGCTCGCTCCGTTAGATGAACAATGGGGCGGTCCGTGCCGAAACCGCGGCACGGTGCGAACCGCCAAACAATACGCGTCAGGGCGCCACGACGGCAAGGTCGGGGGCTGCTTCTCCGAAGAACCCGTGGGCGAGTTGTGGTTAGTCCACTGCGACGGCGGCGCTCAGAAAACGATCGCTCATTCGGAACCTACGCGAACACCCTTCTCGGCCACCGAACGTTTCATCAGCAATGCCAGGAACGCGGCCGCGAGCGTCAGCACGGCGGTCATCCAAAAGCAGTCGAAATAGGCGAGCGAAGAGGCTTGCTGCTCGCGGAGGTTTGCCAGCTGCTGCCAGGCGAATTGCTGCGCTGCGGCCGGATCGCCGGATTGCTGGAAGAAGAAATCGTGGGCGCGCGCGGCAAATGAATTTGCGGCCGCGTTGAAGGAATCGAGATACTCGCCAAGGCGCAAGGTGTGGAATTGATCACGCCGCTCTTGGACGGTTTGCGCCAACGACACCCCGACGCTGCCGCCCTCGTTGCGCAATAGACTCAACAAGCCGACGGCAGCGGCGCGCAGCTCCACCGGTATGTATAGATAGGCCGCGACATTGGCGGGCGCGAAGCAGACCGCCAACCCGGCAACCAGGACAACGCGAGGCCAGATGACCTGGCCCGGGCTGATGTCTAGGTTCAGTTGCGACATCCAATAATTTCCAACGGTCATCAGCAGCAGTCCGGTGCCGATCAGCCAGCGCGTATCCATTTTCAGGCCGATCAAACGCCCGACGATCGGCATCGCAATGACCGCAAAGATACCGCTCGGCGACATCACCAGTCCGGTCGTCAGCGCATCGTAACCAAACAGGGTTTGCAACAGTCCGAGCAGCGACTTGGTGGCCGCGAAGAGCCCCAGGTAAGCGCAAAAGATGATGATCGAGCAGCAAGCGAAGTTGCGTTCGCGCAGCGGGCGGAAATTGATCACGGGGTTGCGGTGCCGCAGCTCCCAAAAGATCAGCCCTGCCAAACCCGCGACAAAGCAAATGGCGAGCGTCTGGATGCGCCAGAACGGGTCGCCCAGCCAGTCCCATTCCTGGCCCTTGCTGAGCATCACTTCCCAGGAGACCGCCACGATGGCCAGCAGCGACAAACCGATCGAATCAAACTCGAACGGCTGCTTGCGCAACGCCGCACGCTGGGCGATGAGATAGTCCGGTTCGCGCAGCAAGGCATAACATCCCGCGAGTGCCAGGAGACCGACCGGCACGTTGATCAAAAAGACCCAGCGCCACGAGTAGGTGTCCGTTATCCAACCGCCCAGGGTCGGGCCGACGATCGGCGCGATCAACGCCGCGAAGGCAAACAGCGTCATCGCGACGCCCTGCTTTTCCCGCGGAAAGGCATCGAGCAATATGCTCTGGCTGCTCGGCTGCAGACCGCCGCCCGCCAGCCCTTGGATGACTCGGAATAGGATCAGTTGACCGAGGCTCCCGGCCAATCCGCACAGCAGCGAGCTCAGCGTGAAGATTGCGATCGACGCCAGAAAGTAGTTGCGGCGACCGAGATGCGCGCTCAGCCAGCCGCTGATCGGCAGGATGAAGGCATTGGCGGCAAGGTAGCTGGTGATGACCCACTCGCCGTCATCAGCCGTCGCCGACAGTCCGCCGGCGATGTAGCGCAACGCGACCAGCGCGATCGTGGTGTCGAGTACCTCCATGAACGTCGGCACGACGACGATCGCGGCCACCAACCACGGATTTCTCGCCACGGATGACCGCGAGGGAGAAAGTACCGCGTCCGTCATTTATCCGTACCCGATGAACTCTGGGGGGTACCGGCGGTCTGGGG
This sequence comes from Allostellaceae bacterium, assembly GCA_035517495.1. Lineage (GTDB taxonomy): Bacteria > Pseudomonadota > Alphaproteobacteria > ATCC43930 > CGMCC-115725 > DASZHJ01. The sequence continues at coordinate 70,882 of DATIYT010000071.1, forward strand.
CTGAGGTCCGTAGGCTTGTAGATATTTCCCGGCATCGGGTCCGGTCGGAGTTTTGTTGATGTAGACATAGGGAATTACGGAAGTGCCGATGAACAGGGGCATTCGGTCCGGGTCGTATCCTTCGAGATCGATTCGAACCGGTAGCCGCTGTACAACTTTGACGAAATTGCCCGTAGCATTTTCCGGCGGCAACAACGCCAGCGTCGATCCGGTCCCCATGGTAAAGCCGGAGACCCGACCCCTGAACACCTGTCGGCCGCCGTACATATCGACATACAGATCGACGGGCTGGCCGATGCGCATGTAGCGGAGCTGCGTCTCCTTGAAATTGGCATCGACCCAGATCTCGTTGAGCGAGCGGATTGCCATCAGGTTCTGCCCGACTTGAACAAAGTCGCCTGGATTGACGTTCCGCCGCGTGATGACGCCGTCGATATCCGCGAGAATGTCGCAATAACGGAGGTTCAGTTCGGCCTGAGCGAGATCGCGCTTGGCGGATTCGAGTCTGGCCTCGGCCTGCTTGACCGCGGGGGCGTTCGCAGCGAGCTCGGCGAAGGTGCTGTTGATGTCACCCAGTTTTTCGAACTGGTCGATCATCGCCTTCGGACCCTGGTCAAACGAATGGACAACTCCCAGCAGCGCCGCACTCTGAATCAGCTCGGCCTGAGCCTCGAGAACCGCTGAAAAGGTCTCATCGAGATCGGCCGGGACTTGGTCGAGAGCGCCGCCGTTCGCGGGCTGAGCCGGCAACCCCAAGGAGACACGGACTTGATAGATTTCAGCCAGGGCTTCGGTGACCCCTGCCCCAGCCGTCGTCAATTCCGCTTGCCGCTGGTCGTATACCTCCCGGGGCACGTCCTGCTTCACCACCAGCGCCTTTGCCCGGTCGAATTCAAGTTGTGCCAACACCAGCGCAGCCTTGCTCTTTTCGAGCGCGGCGACCCGCGCATGCAAAAGAGCGATTTGGTTGTCGACATCCTCCACGGCGCGCTGCAAGTTCCAGCGCCGACTCCTGGCCTGTGCCTCGATACCCCGCACACTGGCCATCGCAGCCTGGAGGTCCGCGTTCGCGGTGTCGACGGCTGCATTCTTCTCGGAAACGGCGATCTGGAAGGGCTCCTTATCCAATTGCGCGAGGAGCTCTCCCTTGCGCACACGGTTATTGTCGTCCACGAGAACTCGAGCGATTTGCCCTCCGACCCGAGGCGCGACGAACGTCACGTGCCCGTTCACGTACGCGTCATCCGTCGAAACGGTGCTGAGCATCTGCTCGATCCAGGGAATACCGAATATCAATGCGACCGCGAGGATTGAAACCCCGAGCACGCCGATCAGGATCTTTCGTTTTCGCGTGGACCGATGAACCGGCGGCGGGTCCCCCGGCGTTTTCGTTCCGTGCTCAACCGAAGCGCCCTCGCCCGGCGAACGCGCGCCGGTTGGGTCTGCCCTGCCGCTATCGACGCTCTGCTTCTCGGTCATCTTCGAAGGCGCACATGGTAGCACACACCGCTAGGCGCACGGCGAATCCCAAAGGGGAATGATCTTGTCATCGTTGATGCACCCCTTGATGCCCCTGCCTAATAAAGCCCGGTTCGCTCGTATCCGCAGACTGAAAAAAATTCAGGGAGACTAGGTAGGCATCCTGACTGTCGGTTCTCCCTTGGAATTGTCGGTTTCCGGATCGAATTGAACGTTCTAATCGTGTTGCACGACCCCTCTTGCCTTCGCGGTCAACAGCGCCACTTAGTCATCGCGATTCCCGGCGCTCGTAATGCAGGGTGTAGAAGCCCGCCCCCATGATCACGGCGGCACCGCAGAGCATCGCGATATCGGGTGGATTCCCGAAAAACAAATAACCCCAGAGAATACTCCAAGGCAGTGCCGCATATTCGAATGGTGCGGCCCGGTTGACTTCTGCAAGCCGGTACCCCTGGCTTAGGAGAAAGAACCCTGCAGCGGCGATGACCCCGCATAGGCTCAGGAGAAAGAGATCGAGGAGGCCGGGCCATATCCAGGGGTTCAAGAGGAACCGCACGCTGCGGTGGGCGTTCTCCGAAGGGGATATTCCCGCGAGTGCCAGCGCGGTGAGCGCGCCGGCGACAAGATAGATAAACGTCACCGTGAGCGCCATCGCAGCGCCGCCTTCGGTCGTCCCAAGCCGTCGGGCCAGCAGTGCTGAAATCGAGTAGGCCAGAGCAGATATAATCGGCAGCGATGACGCAGGTTCCATTACACCTGCGCCCGGTCGCACAATGACGAGAACGCCGATGAACCCCAAGCCAATGGCAATCCAGCTTCGGGCTCTGACGCGCTCGCCGAGGATCGGAATACCCAGGGTGGCCACAAAAAAGGGAACGGTGAAGTAGAGCGCGACCGACGTCGCCATCGGCAATTGCGCCAGCGCGAGGTAGTAGGAGGTGTAGGAGATGTAGAGAAAGATTCCTCGCAGGACATGCAATCCGATGCGATGAATCCTCAGGCTCCCACCTTGTCCCGCGACCGTCGCCACGAGGAGCAGCGGGAGCGCGACCAGGCTCCGTATGACGACGATCTGGTGCACCGGATAGAGTCCGCTGAACCCCTTCACGATCACGTCCTGAATGGAAAATATGGACACCCCAGCGGCGACGCTGAGCATGCCGAGGAGCTGGCGGTTCATTGCGGATTTCTCTTCGTCGCCTCGCGCGGCAGCGCCGCTCGAGAGGGTGAGTGGTTTACCAGCCTTCACCCCCTAAGCGCGTCCTCGTCCAGCGGCCAGATCGGGCGGCGCACGCGCGTGTAAGGCACGGCGCGAAAATCGCGGGGGATCGGGCCACCGGTATCGATGTAGAGCACATCGGTGGCGATCGGGGCAAAGCCCGCGTGGAAGTGGTTGGTGGATTTCACCACGATCATCCGCTTCTTCGAGGGATCGATGCCGAGATTGGTGAACAGATCCGGATTAAAGCCCTGGTGCCGGTGGGTCACCAGCACCGCCTCGATGCCGCCGAAGCGGATAGACGCGGCGTCGCCCATGTTCACGGTGGCATTGCCGAAGCTCTGCTGCGCGTCGCGCACGGTGCGGATCACCTCGACCTCGGCGTCGATCGGTTGGCCCGAGCTGGGCGCGGTCTTGCCGCCGAAGCGCAGGCGCAACTTTGCCCCCTCGCCGGCGCCGAAGCAGAAGCGCACGGCGATCGGATCCCAGATCGGCCCGATCGCTGCATCCTCGACGCCGCGCTCGATCATGCGCCGCAGCAACTGCGTCGAATCGCTGGGTGCGCCGCCGCCGGCATTGTCCGCGGGATCGGCGCACACCACCGGCTTTGCCTGATTGTTGGCGAGCGCCTTGGTGATACCCTCGTCGATCGAAAGATAGGGCGGCGCGGTCTTGCCGCGCATGGAATAGAGTTCGCGGCCCAAGGTCTCCGCGAGACGCGCTCCGAAATCGGCGCGGCCGTCGGTCACCACCACGACCTTGGTTCCGATCTCTGGCACGTCCGCATAGGGAAAGCAGTGTGCGACCGAGATCGAGAGCACCCCGTCTTTGCCTTCAAGCGCTTTGATCTTGTCGACGAATCCGCGCATGGGCTGACGCGTGGTGGGAAACGTGCCGATCATCCGGCAATCGAACACCGACATTACCGGCTTGATCTCGCCGCGCGCCGCCCGCAGGCACATGTCGACGAGCTCCTCGCCTCGCTCCAGGAAATCGATGTGCGGGAACTCCTTGAAGCAGACCAGCACATCGGCGTGCCGAAGCTTCGCCTGCGTCATATGGCAGTGGGGATCAAGCTCGGCGCCGACGACGGTCCTGGGACCGGCCAGCGCGCGCACGCGCTGCAACAAATCGCCTTCGCAATCGTCATAGCCATGCGCCACCATGGCGCCGTGCAGGCCCAGCACCACCGCGTCCACCGGAAGCGCCGCCTTAAGCTCCGACAATATCTGATCTCGCAGGGTCTCGTAGGCGTGCCGGCTGGTCATCCCCGCAGGCGGGGCCGAGGTGTAGGTTCCCTCGATCAGATCGAGGCCACCCCGCGCACGCCGCTTGCGCAGCGCCGCGATTGGCCCGCTGAAGAGCGACGCCGTCTCCGGATGTTGGCCCGGAGGCGCATAGAAGCCGTTCTTGAATGTGTCGAGATCGGTCGGGATCGGCGAGAAGGTGTTGATTTCGGTCGCCAGACCCGCAGTGAATACCCGCATGAGCCACTCCCTCATGTGTGCCCCATTGACCCCCGCAAGAACCTAGCGCGGTCCCGACGATTTGGCCAAGATACTAATCAATGAAACGCGGAGGGAATGATGACCGAACCTTGCGATTTGAGCGCGGTGGAACTGAGAGAGCTGATCGGTCGAAAGGCACTCTCGCCGGTAGAGTTGCTGGCGAGCTGCCTGAAGCGCATCGATGCGGTGAACCCCGCGCTCAATGCCATCACTGCGACCGCGGTCGACCGCGCCAAGGCCGAGGCGCGCGCCGCCGAACAGGCGGTTATGATGGGCGCACCGCTTGGTCCGCTGCACGGGCTCCCGATCGGCATCAAGGACCTGAACGCGACCGCCGGGCTCAAGACCACCTTGGGCTCACCGCTCTATCGCGACTTCGTTCCCGAGGCCGACGAGCGAATGGTCGCGGCGGTGCGGCACGCCGGTGCGATTGTCGTCGGCAAGACCAACACGCCGGAGTTCGGCGCCGGCGCCAACACCAATAACCCCGTCTATGGACCGACCGGCAATCCCTTCGATCCCGCGCGCATCTGCGGAGGATCATCGGGCGGCTCGGCGGTGGCGCTCGCGACTTCGATGCTGCCGACCTGCACGGGTTCCGACACCGGTGGCAGCCTGCGCATCCCCGCGGCATTCTGCGGCATCGTGGGATTCCGTCCGACACCGGGGCTCGTCGCGAGCGAGCGCCGGCCGCTCGGCTGGACGCCTCTCTCGGTACAGGGGCCCATGGGCCGCAATGTCGCTGATACTTTGCTGCTCTTACGGGCGCAGGTCTCGGACGATGCCCGCGACCCACTGGCGGCACCGGTGGATGCGCAAGAATTCGCGACGCTCCGACCGGTCGATCTCTCGGGCGTGCGAGCGGCCGTCACCGAGGATTTCGGCGGCATGCTACCGATCGATCCTCGTATTCGCGCGACCTTCCGCGAGCGCGTCGCGATCATTGGCGGCGCCTTCAAGAGCTGCGAGAACCGGCATCCCGATATGCGCCATGCCGACGAGGCCTTCTCGGCGATGCGGGCGATGAATTTCTTGGCCGCGCACAAGGAGCGCTACGAGAAGCACCGCGACAAGCTCGGTCCCAACATCATCGCCAATTACGAAGAGGGCCTCGCCATGTCGGCCGCGGACATCGCGCGCGGCCAAGTACTGCACACCGAGCTTTATCGCAATTGCCTGCGCTTCTTCGAGGACGTGGATATCCTGATCTCCCCGACGGTCTCGGTCCCGCCCTTCCCGTTGGAGCAGCGCTATTGCGATGAGATCGACGGACGGAAGCTGCCGACCTATTACACCTGGCTGGCACCCACCTATTTCCTCACCTTGACCGCCAATCCCTCGATCTCGCTTCCCAGCGGTCTCGAACCGACCGGCACGCCCTTCGCACTGCAACTCTCGACCCGGCCGCGGCGCGACAAGTATCTGCTCGACGTGGCGGCAGCTCTCGAAGCGCTGTTGCAGAGCGATCCGCGCACCGCGCGGCCACTGCCCGATCTGGAAAAGCTCAAGAACTGGAAGCGAGGGCGCTGACCCGAGGCAACAGGCCCATCGCAGGGGTAATAAAAACCGGCACTACCCGACGGTCAAAAGCTCCAGAAGATGTCCACTGGGATCGCGGAAGTAGACGCCGCGGCCGCCGCCGCGGTGATTGATCTGCATGTTCTCGGGCGAGAATGGCCCGCTGCCATAGCGGATGCCTTCCTCCTTGATGCGACCAAAAATCCGGTCGAACTCGCGCTCGCTGACCTTGAAGGCGTAATGGTGGTTCTGAAATTCCGTATCGGTATCGAAATCCAGCGTCAGGTCTCCGTTGACCTGCACTGCCGCAAAATGAGACGAGGGTCCCTGGTATTTCAAACCGAAGATGCGCGCGAAAAACCTTGCGGACTCCTCCTTGTCCTTGGCGGGAACAATCGTATGGTTGAGTTTGATGGTCATGAGACGCCTCCGGGAAGCAAAAGTGCCATCCCTATAATTAGGTGCCCCCCGCCACTTCTGCGAGGTCACCCATCCTTCACGCGATAGGCCTTGATGACCGCGGCATCGGGCTCTCGGCCGAGCCCTAGCCCATCGGGCAGGTGGAATTTGCCGCGCACGGGATCGATCAGGTCACCGTAAAGGCTCGCCTCCAGTTTCAAGTAGAAGCGCTCAACCAATCCCGCAATCGGTTGGGCGGCCGTCAGATGCAAGGTCGCGAGAAAGCCCGGGCCGAAGTATGGCGAATGCGGCATCAACGCCACGCCTTTTGACTCCGCGAGCGCTGCTACCTTGCGGAATTCGGTTATGCCGCCGACCTTGGTGACGCTGGGTTGCGCGTAAGTAACGGCGCCCGCCGCGAACATCTTATCGAATTCGTGCACGGTGCAGGCATTCTCGCCGGCAGCGATCGCAATTTCGCTTTCGCGCCGCAGCGCCGCCAGCGAGTGGAAATCCTCGGGCGGAAAAATCGGCTCTTCGAGCCAATAAAGGTCATAGGGTTTGAGCCGCGCCGCGTTCTCGCGCGCCTCAACCGGGGTCCAGGGGCAATTGGTATCGACCATGATCGGGACCGCCGCCCCCGCCGCCACGCGCGCGGCGCGCACCTCGGCTTCCTTGGTTTCATGCAGCTTGATGTAGCGATACCCCTGCGCGAGCGCGCTGCGAGTTTGCTCGGCCACGACCTCGGGTTCGTGCAGGCGGAACAGGCTTGCGTAAGCTTCGAGCTCGCTGCGCGCGGGACCGCCCAGCAACTCCGCGAGCGGTTTTCCCGCGCGCTTTGCCGCGAGGTCCCAGAGCGCGATATCGAGACCCGAGAGCGCGAAGATCGTGATGCCGTAGCGGCCGAAGAGGTGCAGCCGCTGCTGCGCCTCGCGCATGAAGCCCGCGATATCGCGGGGGTCGCGACCAAGCGCGAGCGGCGTCACCATATCGTCGAGCGCCGCCTTAACCGCGCGCTGACAGGCATAGCTGAAGGCCTCACCCCACCCGACGAGACCATCCGACGTCTCGACTCGCACCAGGAGACACTCGAGGCCCGACCACGCGCGCGCTCCCCAACCCGAGGGCTTTCCGGCGGGCTCAAAGGGAATCTTGATCGGTATGGTCTCGATGCCCGTGATCTTCATGGGCTCTCTCCTTCTACGACGGATGCCACCAGCGCCCACCCAGCACGACCGCCTTCGCGGCGAGCTTTTTGTTGCCCTGTACCGGCTCGCCCAGCACGTCGTGATAGGTGAATTGCCCCTCCTCGATCGCAATCACGCTGGCATCGCCGACCGCACCTGTCTTCAAGGTGCCGAGCTCGGGCTTGCCCAATGCCGCCGCTGGAGCCGCGGTCGCCGCGCGGATCACCGTCGCGAGCGGCACTCCCAGCACCAAAAATTTCGAGAGTGTGTGCAGAAGATCGAAAGCCGGCCCTTTGATGCTGAGCGAGTGCACGTCGCTGCTAATCACGTCGGGCACGAATCCCGCCTCCAGCATCGCCCGCGCCGTGCCGAACCCGAAGGAGCCCTGGCCGTGGCCGATATCGAAAATGACACCGCGCTCACGCGCCGCCAGCACCTCTTCGCGCACGCGGCCATCAGCCTTGACCGGCGCATTGGGGAACGGGCGGAAGCAGTGGGTGAGCACGTCGCCTGGGCGCATCCGCGTCATCACCTCGAGCCGGCTCGGCGGCGGAAAATCAAGATGCGCCATTACCGGCAGTCCCACGGCATCCGCGACTTCGAGCGCCATGTCGAGCGGCGCCACCCCCGAGGAGCCGCCGGCGCCTTTGCCGACGCGCACCTTGATGCCGACCACCAGATCGCGGTTCGCTTCGGCGACACGCCGGCACTCGCGCAGATCGAGCAGGCGGATATCCGCGCATTCACCGACCATCACCGCGGCACTGAACGCGAAGATGCCGGGAAACGAGATATTGAGATAGGGCAGGATGCGCACCGGCGACGGTTCGATCACATGACGGCGAAAGCCATGAAAATTGCCGGGGCCGGCACTGCCCGCGTCGACGAAGGTGGTGGTAGCGCTTGAGCGCGCGAGCTCGGCCGCATCGACGCCGAGCGACGTGCCACCCCAATAGACGTGTGTATGCAGGTCGATGAGGCCTGGGGTCACGATTTTCCCCCTCACATCGCGAACCTCGGCGTCCCTGCCATGACCGATTCCGCGGCCGACGCCCTTGACCTTGCCGTCCGCGAAGACGACGTCAGCGATCTCGTCGATATTCTGGCTTGGATCGATCACTCGCCCGCCGCGCAGCACCAGTTCGCTCATGCAAATCTCCCGGGAGAACAGCCGTCGAGGCGCCTAGGGTAATGCGCCGCACGGCGCCCTCGCCACTATGATTTGCCGACCGCTGGCGCCACAAGTGCATTGCACCGCCGCAGCCGCTCCGTTAATGCTGCCGTTCTCGCACTTTCCAGGGGGAGCGCGCTGGGCATCGAGACAAATCCGGGGGGTGCCCGGCCTCAAGGGTCGACCGAGCCAAGCGCCCGGGCCACGCTCACGGTCGCGGAGGCCATGGCAGCGGCGGCGAGGCTGCATCAACAGGGCCGGATCGCCGAAGCGGAGAACCTGTGTGGCGCCGTCCTCAAGACGGCACCGACGCATTTCCCAGCGCTGCAATTTCTCGGCGCCCTCCGCGGGCTCCAAGGGAGGTACGCCGAAGCGGCGGCGCTGCTCGAAGCAGCACTGCAACAGGTACCCGGCAATGCTGAGGCGCACTACAATCTCGGCCTGGCGCTGCTGAAGCTCGACCGGCCAGCGGAGGCGATCGCGCGGTTCGAGCAGGCGATCCGTCTCGACACCGCTCGGGCCGAGGCGCACAACAATCTCGGCTGCGCGCTTGTATCGCTCAATCGCCATAAAGAGGCGCTGGCGCCGTTTCAACGAGCCATCGAGCTGAAGCCGGATCACGTCGACGCAATGGCCAATCTTGGGAGCGCCTTTCAGGTGCTGGATTTGCACAGGGAGGCGGCAATCTGGTTCGAGCGGGCGCTGTCAAGGATGCCCGATCACGTGGGCGCGCAACTGGGCCTCGCCGCCATCGTGCGTGAGCACGGGGCACTCGACAGTGCTCGCACGCTCTATGAGCGCATCCTGACAAAGCATCCCGATCACGTGACGGCGCTCGTCAGCCTCGCCAATCTACTGGTGGAGCAAAACCGTCACGCAGATGCGGCGGAGCGGTATCGCCAGGCCCTAGCGCTCGAGCCCGACATCGCCTCGGCGCGACAAAATCTCGGCACTATCCTCGCAGAGCAAGGGAGGCTCGGCGAGGCCGCTCGCCAGTATGAGCACGCGGTCGCCATTGATCCTGCCTTCGCCACGGCGCATCTCAACCTCGGCGCCACCTTCGCGCAGCAGGGCAAATTCGAACCGGCGCTCGCGGAGTACCGTCGCGCGCTCGCCGCGAACCCGAAGCTCGCGGCCGCGCGGTTCGCTGTCTGCGTCGGCCAATTGCCCGTGCTCTACCGCGACGAAGCGCACATCGACCGCCAGCGTGTCGCTTATCGTCAGGAGCTGGAGCGCCTCAGCGCTGAAATCGCGACGGAGAAAATTACCGACAACCTCGCGGAGGCCGTCAGTTCGAACCTGCCCTTCTACCTCCCCTATCAGGGCCGGAACGATTGCGAGCTGCAGACGCTCTTCGGCACGCTGGTTTGCGGCATCATGGCCGAGCGCTACGGGTCGGCGCCGATGCTCGAAGCTCCCGGCGCCGGCGAGAAGGTTCGGGTCGGCATCGTCAGCGGCTTTTTTCGCGAGCATACGGTGTGGAAGCTGATGCTTCGCGGCTGGCTCAATGAGCTGGACCGCAGTCGCTTCAGTCTGTTCGGCTATCACACCGGCACGGCGCGGGATACGGTGACGAGGGAGGCGGCCGCACGCTGCGAGCGCTTCCGGCACGGGCCGCTTTCCACGGCGCACTGGCGCGACGCGATCCTGGCCGACCGGCCGCACGTCCTGATCTACCCCGAGATCGGCATGGATAAAACTGCGGGCCGCCTCGCGGCCCTGCGGCTGGCGCCGGTGCAATGCCTGTCCTGGGGGCATCCCAACACCACGGGTTATCCCACGCTCGACTACTTTCTCAGCAGCGATCTGATGGAACCGGCCGATGGCCAAGCGCACTACACGGAACGTCTGGTGCGCCTTCCCAACCTCTCGATCTCCTACGAGCCGATCACGGTACAGAAGGTACCGGTCGAAAGGTCGGCATTGGGGTTCCGCGACGATGCCGTGATCTATTGGTGCGGGCAATCGCTCTATAAATATCTGCCGCAATACGACCGCATCTACCCGCTGATCGCGCGCGAGGTCGGCAACTGCCAGTTCGCTTTCATCCGTTACCCCAAGAGCGATGACGTGACCGACCTCTTCCGCCGGCGCCTCGACGGCGCCTTCGCGGAATACGGCCTTAGGGCCGAGGATCACTGCGTCTTCCTGCCTTTCTTGAAGCTGGAAGGGTTCGTCGCCGCCATGGGATTGAGTGACGTCTATCTCGACAGCATCGGCTGGTCCGGCGGCAACACCACCTTCGAAAGCCTCTTGCACGACCTGCCGATCGTCACTCTGCCCACCGAATTCATGCGCGGAAGGCACAGCGCCGCGATTCTGCGGATGATGGGAATCGAAGATACCATCGCCGACACGCTGGAGCGATTTGTCGCGATCGCGGTTCGCTTGGCGCGCGATCGCGCCTGGCGGGAAGCCCAGCGAAGGCGGATCACCGAGAACAAGCACCGTTGTTTTCACGACCGAACCGCCATCGCCGGGCTGGAGGATTTCCTGGAGCGGGCCGCGCGCGCGATACCTTCTCCTTTAGCCACTTCCACGGCAGGGCGACCCTGGTAGGATGCTGCGCTGCACAATGACACTCAGGAGGCCTGCCATGGAATTTCGCGATCGCCATGTGGTCGTAACCGGCGGTACCGGCGCCCTCGGTCTTGCCGTCGTCCAGGCGCTGGTACAAGAGGGCGCGACGGCACATGTCTCTTATGTGCTGCCCGCAGAAGCGGAGCGCTTTCCGCTGCGCGAGCACGCGTCCGTGCGTATCGCCGGTCCTGTCGAGTTGACGCGCGAGGCGGATGTCGACCGCTTCTACGCCGGAATACCGAAGCTTTGGGGATCGATCCACTTGGCTGGCGGTTTCGCCATGGGCGGCATCGTCGATGCGCCTCTGTCGGTGCTGATGCAGCAAATCGACATGAATCTCGTGACGGCTTATCTCTGCTGCCGCGCCGCGGTGCGCGCGATGCAACAGAGCGGTGGCGGCCGCATCGTCAACGTGGCGGCGCGGCCCGCGCTGGAAGGGCGCGCGGGAGCAGGCATGGTTGCTTACGCCGCGAGCAAGGCCGGGGTTGCGACCCTCACCATGGCTCTCGCCGAGGAAGTCGCAAAGGACGGGATTCTCGTCAACGCAATCGCGCCCTCGATCCTCGATACCCCCGCTAACCGCAAGTCGATGCCGACGGCCGACTACGCTGCCTGGCCCAAGGTCGAGGAGGTGGCGCGGGTCATTCTCTCCCTCGCGAGCCCCGAAAACCACGTCGCGCGCGGCGGGGTCGTGCCGGTCTACGGCCGCGTCTGAGGGACCGCGCGGTTCAACATCGGATGGAGTCTTCTTCCGCGCATTCGCACCGCCAGGTCTTGCGCATTCTGAGCGGCGTCCTGGTGGGCATGTTCCTTGCCGCGCTCGACCAGACCATCATCGCGACGGCGTTGCCGACAATCGCCGCCGATCTCTCGGGCATCGAGCATCTCTCGTGGGTGGTCTCTATCTACCTGCTGACCTCGACCGCCTCGACGCCTATTTACGGCAAGCTCAGCGATCTCTATGGCCGGCGTCGGTTGCTGCAGATCGGCATCACGATATTCATGCTGGGGTCGCTGCTCTGCGTGCTCGCGCAAACCATGTCGGAGCTGATCGCCGCGCGGGCGATTCAAGGCTTGGGGGGCGGCGGGTTGATTACGCTTGCTCATGCGACCGTCGCCGATCATGTGTCGCCGCGAGAGCGCGGGCGCTACCAGGGATACCTGAGCAGCGTCTGGGCAAGCGCCAGTGTGGGTGGCCCAATGCTGGGCGGTCTGTTCGTCGACTACCTCTCATGGCGCTGGGTGTTCGGGATCAATCTTCCGATCGGCGTCGTCGCCATCACCCTGTGCCGCCGTGCGCTGCCACGTATCGATATTCATCACGAGCAGCGCCGGATCGACTACATCGGGGCAACGCTATTGACGCTCGCGGTAACGGCGTTGCTGTTGGTCACGACCTGGGGCGGCACGCAGTACCCCTGGCTATCGCCGACCATTCTGGGCCTGGTCGCCGCGGGAATCCTGTTGCTGGTCGTGTTCGCGCTCCAGGAGCTGCGCACACTGGAACCGATCCTGCCGCCGCGCCTTTTCGGCGACATCGTTTTCCGCGTCGCCAACACCGTCTCGTTCCTGATCTCGATGGTGACCTTCGGCTCGACCATGCTGCTGCCGGTTTTCTTCCAGATGGTGGCGGGACGGAGCCCCGCCGGGTCCGGCCTCTTGATGGCCCCCTTCACCGGCGCCACGGTGATCGGCGCGTTTGTCACGGGACAATTGATGCGCAAGACCGGGCGTTATAAGCGCTTCCCGCTGTTCGGCCTCGCCGCGGGCGCGCTCGCCTTTGTGCTGCTCGCGACGCTGCGCGCGAACACGTCCGCGCTGACGATTTCTGGCTACATGATCCTGCTCGGTCTCGGCGTCGGGACGGCGCTGCCCGTCATGCTGGTATCGGTGCAGAACGCGGCGGACCCCCGCGACATCGGCGCCGCGACGTCCGCGGTGAATTTCTTCCGCTCCATGGGCGGCGCTTTCGGTGCCGCGACACTTTGGTCGGTGCTCATCATCGGCCTCAATTACGCGCTTGAGGGTGCCGCACCCAAGGCGAACAGCATGGCATTGCTGCAAGCGGGTCCGGACGCGCTCGCCCAGATGGCGCCGAGATTGCGCTCGGAGCTCGCGCCGGCGCTGCTGCAGGCGTTTCACGACGTCTTCATGGTCGGAGCGGTTCTGGTGCTGGCGAGCCTCGCCATGACCACGCTTTTGAAGGAGAGGCCGCTACGCACCAGCACCGCAATCCGCGCACCCGCGGACTAATGCCAGAGTCGAAAATGGCCTGGATTAGTTGATTTTCTCGCCGAGGTAAGACTTGCGCACCAAGTCGCTCCGCAACAGACCCTGGGCTGAATCGTGGAGCGTGATGTATCCCGCCTGTATCACGTAGCCGCGGTTGGCGATGCGGAGGGCCATGCGAGCGTTCTGCTCCACCAGGAGAATCGTCGTTCCCTGGTCGCGGATGCTGCCGATCGTCTCGAAGATGGTCGCGACCATGATCGGCGAAAGCCCCATGGAAGGTTCGTCGAGCAGGAGCAGCTTGGGGCGGGCCATGAGCGCCCGTCCCATCGCCAGCATCTGCTGCTCGCCCCCGGAGAGGGTCCCGCCCTTCTGATGACGCCGCTCCTTCAAGCGGGGGAACTGCTCGAAGATCCGCTCCATGTCGGCAGGGACGTCCTGCTTGTCCGCCCGTGCGAACGCGCCCAATTCCAGATTTTCGAGCACGGTCATGCGGGGAAAGATGCGTCGGCCTTCGGGCGAGTGAGCGATCCCCATACGCACCACGCGGCTGGTGGGCAGGCCGCTGATGCGTTTGCCTTCGAAACGGACCTCGCCCTGTTGCGGGCTGAGCGAGCCGATGATCGTCTTGAGCGTCGTCGTCTTGCCCGCCCCATTGGCGCCGATCAAGGTGACGATCTCCCCTCGCTCCACTTTGAGCGAGATTCCCTTCACCGCCCGGATGTTTCCGTAGCTGGTGTGAATATCCACGAGCTCAAGCACTGGCCATATCCGCTTCGTAGCCCTTGCCGAGGTAGGCTTCGATCACCTTGGGATCGCGCTGGACCTGAGAGGGCGGCCCCTCCGAGATCTTGACCCCGTAGTCGAGTACCGTCACGTGGTCGGAAAGCCCCATGACGACCTCCATGTGGTGCTCAATCAAAAGGATCGTGAGGCCGAGCTCGCGCCGGAGGCGCCCCAGAAACTCGGTCAGGTCATCGGTCTCGCGCGGGTTCATCCCGGCGGCCGGTTCGTCGAGAAGCAGGAGCCTGGGTTGGGTTGCGAGCGCACGGGCAATTTCCAGGCGTCGCTGGTCGCCGTAAGGGAAGTTTTTGGCAAGCGTCTCGCCTTTGCCCTCGAGCCCGAAGAACGCCAGGAGTTCGAGGGCACGTTCCCGGGCCGCTTTCTCCTCCCTGCGAATCCAGGGTGGGCGGATGATCGCCGCCGGCACGGCGCCGCGGAGACGCGAATGCTCTCCCACCAGGATGTTCTCGATCGCGGTCATGCTGGGGAACAGGCGGATCGATTGAAACGTGCGGGAAATCCCGCGTTCGGTGATGCGATTGGGGCGAAGTCCGGCAATGCTCCGCCCGTTGAACTGGAGATCGCCCGAGGTCGGCTTGATCAGACCGGTGATGATGTTGAAGAAGGTGGTCTTGCCCGCGCCGTTCGGGCCGATAAGACCCGCAATCTTTCCTTCCTCGATCGTAAAGTCGAGGTTGGATAGGGCCGTGAGACCGTCGAAACGTTTGGTGACCCCCCGCGCTTCCAGGATGAGGGGCTTGCTGGTCAAGCCCGCGGTCGGTGCCGGGTGGGCCGTTCCCTCGCGAAGCCATGTCACGACGCCGAGGTCCCGGCGAGGCTCGGGCGCGTGCCGCGGCGCCGCCAGTTCGTCCTTCTCATCGAGGTCGGCAGCTACAGTGACGCGGCGCCAGCGCCCAGCCTCGATCAGGCCGCCCGGCTTCAGGATCATCATGACGACGAGCCCCAGCCCGAAGAAGAACCAACGCCAAAGCGTGAAATCCACGGTCGTCAGGGCGTGGATCCCGAGAAAGCTGCCGAGCCCTCGGGTCCAATGAGTCATCTGCGTGAGAAAGATTCGGTCGAAGAGCGTTATCACGATCCCGCCCGCGATGACGCCGCGGATCGAGCCCATCCCACCCAGGATTACCATGCAGAGCAGCATGATCGAAACGTTGAATTCGAAGGCGCCGGGCGTGATGACCTGAATTTTGGCCGCATAGACCGAGCCGGCAAAGCCTGAGAAGGTCGCGCCCAGCGCAAAGGCCAGCAACTTGGATTTGATCGGGTCCACCCCCATGCAAGCGGCGGCAGTCTCGTCCTCCCGGATGGCCATCCAAGCGCGTCCCAGGCGTGAATCGCGCATCCGGTTCATCGCCCAAATCGACATCCCGCCGATGATCAGGACGAGGAAGTACCAAGGAATAACGCTGGTATCGAAGGGAATGCCGAGCAGATCTGGCTGCCCGATCGGGTTAACTCCATTTTCGCCGCCGGTGAGGTTGAGGCGATAGATCGGGCGCCAGTCCCCGATCTGGATCGTGATGTCGCCGAGGTTGCGGATCGCGACAGGAATGATTTCGCCGAAGGCGAGCGTGATGATCGCGAGATAGTCGCCGCGCACGCGAAGCGTGGGAGCGCCGATAAGCACGCCAAAAATCGCGGAGACGATCGCGCTCAGCCAGATCACGTTCCAGAAGCCCAACTCGATTCCCATGAGCGGAGAGTTGAGTATGCCCATGGTATAAGCACCGATCGCGAAGAAGGCCGCGTAGCCGAGGTCCAAGAGACCGGCGTAACCCACGACGATGTTGAGCCCGAGAGCGAGGAGCACATAGATCATGGCATCGGTAACGGCGTAGAGCGTACCGGTGCCCAGTGTCAGGTCGAGGTAGGGGTAGACGATGAGGGCGGCTGCAACGAGCACGACCAAAAGGCCGGTGCGCCGTGGTTGCGGCGCGGACGACGAGAGTGCCGAGGCTGTTGCAGACATACGCTAATGCCTCTCCGGTGCTCGCTCGCCCAGGAGGCCGTGCGGGCGGAAGACCAGCACCAGGATCAGGATCGAGAATACCACGGCGTTGGTCCACCGCGGCGAGATGAACTGGTCGCTCCAGGCAGAGAGAAATCCGATCAAGTACCCTCCGAGCGCCGCGCCCGGCATGTTGCCGATTCCGCCCAGCACGGCGGCGGTGAATGCCCGCAGTCCCGCTTGGTAGCCCATCCACCACTGACCGATGTTGTAGTAGATGCCCTGTACGACCCCTGCGGCGCCTGCCAGGGCACCTCCGACGAAGAAGGTCAGCATGATGATCTTCTCGACGTCGATCCCCATCGCCTCGGCGGTCTCGCGATCCTGCGCGGTGGCTCGCATCGCCTTCCCCCAGGAGGTCCGCGTCACGAACAGATGCAGCCCATAAATCAGCGGTATCGTCACGCCGATGACGAGCAGGTCCTTGGTAGTGACGTAGACCTGGCTGTCGATATGGAAGACATCGCGAATGATGTCGACGCTCGGCAATACGTCTGGGTAGG
The DNA here is from genome assembly GCA_035517495.1 of Allostellaceae bacterium. GTDB lineage: Bacteria > Pseudomonadota > Alphaproteobacteria > ATCC43930 > CGMCC-115725 > DASZHJ01. The sequence continues at coordinate 87,487 of DATIYT010000071.1, forward strand.
AGATGACATAAGGCCCCTTCCAGACCAAGGTCAGGTTCTCCAGCATGAAGGAAACGCCGATGGCGGAGATCAGCGGCACCAGCCTCGGCGCGTGCCGCAGGGGCCGGTATGCGATCCGATCCACCACGAGATTCAGAACCCCCGTGATGAGCATGGTGCCGATGAGGATCAGCGGCAACAGCGTCACCAGCTCCCAGCCTTCAAACGTGCGAGCGAGACCAACGTCCACCAAAACGGTAAGCGACACCATGAGGCCCAGCATATAGATGTCGCCGTGGGCGAAATTGATCAATTCGATGATCCCGTAAACCATCGTGTAGCCGAGCGAGATCAGCGCGAAGATAGATCCTCGCGTGAGGCCGTTGATCGATTGTTGAATGATGAGTTCGGTCCAGTTCATGAGGCGATAATCCAAAAAGAGCGGCGGCTGGGGGCACTACTCCTGGCGAGCAGGCCGCAGTTCATTTGGTATCGTGTTGATGTTCGCGATGCAAGGATCGGGCCAACGTCGATGCTGGATTGCATCGCCTCAGTGGTACCTGGCCGGGACGCCCGCTTGGGCGTCCCGGCAAGGTCGATCCGTCGGCTGGGTCCAGCGATGTTAGGACCAGCCATTACTCGCGCTAGTGCAGGACCTCCACGAAGCCGAACTTGCATCCGATGGGTCCGCTGTCCTTGACCACCTGGAACCCGGACATGACGTCCATGGTGGTATCGCCATTCGCATCGAAGCTCCACTTGCCGTTCAGGCCGTCGAAGTCCTTGGTCGCGGCAATGGCGGCCCGGATCTTCTCACGGTCCTTAACACCCGCGCGCTTGATGGCGTCGATCACAACAGAAGCGGCTTCCCATGAGTAGAGAGCATAGGATGTGGGCTCGATGTTGTACTTGGCTTTGTAAGCCTTGTAGACCTCGCCACCCTTGCCCTTCATCTGCTCGAAGGGCAGGCTCGCGAACGTGATGTGCATGTCGACACCCAAGGCGGCGTCGCAGGTAGCCGCCTTCAGCAACTCGTCCTCGTAGAGACCGTCCGGCCCCATGAAATCGACCTTCGGCGACAGCATGCCGAGGTCCTTCATTTGACGAATGATGGTCTGCGCCCCCGTCTCGACGACGGCCCCCATGTAGACGAGGTCGGCCCCGGACGCCCGGATCTTGGTGAGAACAGGCTTCTGGTCCGGCTGCTTATAGTCGATCCCTTCGTTGCCCAACACCTCGAGGCCGATCTTCTTTGCCTCGGTCTCGAACACGTCGGCGATACCTTTGCCGTACAGTTCTTGGTCGTTGAGGATGTAGACCTTCTTGTGGCCCAGCTTCTTGGCCCAGCGTGCTCCCACGGAGCCCTGGATGTCGTCGGCAGGCGGCACGCGGAAGTAGCTCACGATACCCAGCGGACGGTAGATCTCAGGCTCGCCCGGGGCCGCGCCGGCTTTCTTGGTGAGGCCAGGATAGGTGTTGGCTGGCGTGACCTGCGCCATGTGGGCGCGCTGGGTAATCGCCATCGAGACCTTTGCGGCACCAGAATTATAGGTGCCGATGTAGACCATGGCGTCAGCGTCGGATACCGCTTTGTTGGCGTTCTCCGCCTCGACAGCGCCGTCCCACTTGCCGGTCTGCGGCGAAGAATCGTCCAGGTTGACCACCTCAAGGCAGAAGCCCGCAGCCTCGCCCTTGTTCTGTTCCACCGCAAGGTCCACGCCATTCTTCATTCCGGTTCCCTCCGGAATCATGGCGCCCTGCATTGGCCAACTGGTGTAGATCCTGATCTTGCCTTTGGAACAGTCGGCGGCATTGGCCCCGGCCGTAAGGCCCACTAGCGGCATCGCCGCAACCACAAGGGCGAAAGCGTTCAATCGTTTCATCGGGAGTCCTCCACACTTTCCGGTTCAGCGCGATTTAGCTCTCGGCGTCCGTTTTCGTCTCCGTTACAAAACCACCTCAACTTATCTTGGGCATGCTATCCAGCTTGACTGCTGGTTTCAATCGAATCCAGTAAATATTAATCGGACACTGTTGAAACGCAGCGGTACGGCGCCCTTTCCATCTCGCGATCACCGCGCCGGCCCAACGCGTTGACAGGGAGGGGGGGTCGCTCTTAGCGTGATCGACCAAGTCAAAAAGTCGCTCGGGAGGAGCAATGCCGACGCATTTCATCGTGCACGACAAGGCCGACACCGTCGGCGTCGTGGTGGTCGAGGACGTGAAGCCGAGCCAGCCGCTCACCGGCTGGATCATGGAGACCGACGAGACCATTCACCTGACGGCCCTCGATCCGGTGCCGCTGGGTCACAAGATCGCGCTCCGGGATATCAAGCAGGGCGACACTGTTCTCAAGTACGGGCATGACGTCGGCCATACCGTCGCCAATATCCCAAAAGGCCGGCACGTACACGTCCACAATATGAAGACGAAGAGGTGGTAGCGATGGCCCGCGCTCTCTCCAGCAAGTCACGTCTTGAATTCATGGGTTATCGCCGCGAGAACGGCCGCGTCGGCGTGCGCAACCACGTGATCATCCTGCCGTTGGACGATCTCTCGAACGCTGCCGCCGAAGCCGTCGCCAACAACATCAAAGGTACCTTGGCGCTGCCGCACGCTTACGGGCGGCTGCAGTTCGGCGAAGACCTCGACCTGCATTTCCGCACGCTCATTGGCACGGGCGCCAACCCCAATGTGGCTGCGTGCGTGGTGATCGGCATCGAGCCCGGCTGGACCGGCCGCGTGGTGCAGGGTATCGCCAAGACCGGCAAGCCGGTGGCGGGCTTCGCCATCGAGGAGAACGGCGACATCAACACGATCGCCGCCGCCTCGCGCAAGGCGATGGAATTCCTGCGCGACGCGAGCGAGAAACAGCGCGAGCGCTGCAGCCTCGAGGAGCTCTTCATCTCGACGAAATGCGGCGAGAGCGACACCACCTCGGGCCTCGCCTCTTGCCCGACGGTCGGCAACCTCATCGACAAGATCGATCCCGAGGGTGCGACCACCTGCTTCGGCGAGACCACGGAGATCACGGGAGCCGAGCAGGTCTGCGTGAGCCGCGCCGCCAGCAAGGAAGCCGCCGACAAATTCATGAAGACGTTCATGGCCTACCAAGACGTGATCGAACGGCACAAGACCAGCGACCTCTCGGAATCGCAGCCCACCAAGGGCAATATCGCGGGCGGCCTCACCACCATTGAAGAGAAGGCCTTCGGCAATCTCGCCAAGATCGGCAAGAAGACCAAATTCATCGACGTGCTGAAACCGGCGGAAGCGCCGGGCAAGGGCGCTGGGCTTTATTTCATGGATACCTCGTCCGCTGCCGCCGAATGCGTGACGTTGCAGGCCGCGGCCGGCTTCGTGGTGCACCTTTTCCCGACCGGACAAGGCAACGTGATCGGCAACCCGATCGAGCCCGTGATCAAGCTCACGGCCAATCCCAAGACCGCGCGCACCATGAGCGAGCACATCGATCTCGACGTGTCGGGCATCCTGCGCCGCGAAATGACGCTGGACGAGGCCGGCGACCGGTTGATCGACGTGATGATCCGCACCTGCAACGGCCGCCTTACCTGCGCCGAAGCGCTCGGGCATCGCGAATTCGTTATGACGAAGCTGTACCAAAGCGCTTGAGCAACCGAGATGGGTGAGACGCTCCACGTCGCCGTCTGGCGCGGTACGGCGGCGGGACGGCTCGTCCCCTACGAGGTACCAGTTCAGGAGAGCCAGACCGTCCTCGACGTGGTGACGTACATCCAGCGTCACCTCGACCCCAGCCTCTCCTACCGCTTCGCCTGTCGCGTCGGCATGTGCGGGTCGTGCGCCATGACGGTGAACGGTGTCGCGCGTTGGACCTGCCGCACCCATGTGCGGCGGGTGGCCAGGGATGGACGGCTCGAACTCAAGCCTCTCGAACGGCTGCCGGTCATCAAGGATCTCGCAGCGGACATGAGCGCGTTTTTTGAGAAATGGACGCGCGCCAAGGGCACGTTCGTGCCCCAAGGCGAGCTGCCGGCCGACTTCGCGGTGGTGCCGCCGGGAACGCCGCAGCGTCGCGCCGCCGATGCCGGCATCGAATGCATCGGCTGCGGGGTCTGCTATGCCTCCTGCGACGTGGTGGCGTGGAAGCCGGATTACCTCGGTCCGGCCGCGCTCAACCGCGCTTGGACTCTGGTCAATGACGTGCGCGATGCCGGCAACGCCGAGCGGCTCAAGGCGGTCGCGGGAGACGCCGGCTGTCATTCCTGTCACAGCCATCAGAGCTGCTTTGAGCGCTGCCCCAAGGCGATCGATCCCACGGCATCGATCGCCGGGCTCAAGCGCGCGACCGCATGGGCGGCACTTCGAGGCGAATTGTGAGCGCGCGTGGCGATACCTGGCTCTGGATCCTGCAGCGTGCGAGCGCGCTGGTGCTGGCATTTGCGGTGCTTGTGCACATCGTCACGATCATCTATGCCGTACGCCACGGACTGAGCGCCGCGGCGATACTTTTGCGGACCGCGGGCGACCCCTGGTGGCTCGGCTTTTATCTGATATTCGTCGCCGCGGCGGCGTTGCATGCGGGGATCGGCATGCGCGTCATCATGCGCGAATGGACTCCCTGGCGCGGCCGCAGCCTCGATTTCGCGGCGCTGCTGCTGGCGCTGGGCACACTCGCCGCCGGTTGGCGGGCGGCGCTGGGGCTCTTTGCATGAGCTGGCGCGCGCGCAATCACCCGAACTTCTGGGCCTTTGCGGTGCATCGCCTCTCCGGGCTGCTGTTGGCGATCTTCCTGCCGTTCCACTTCTGGGCGCTTGGCACCGCGATCACGGGTGCGGCGCGGCTCGACGCCTTTCTGGCGTGGAGCGAGCAACCGCTGGTCAAGCTCGCGGAAGTCGGGCTCGTGACGCTGCTGGCGCTGCACTTAACGGGAGGGCTCCGCTTGCTCGCGATCGAGCTACTGGCCTGGCGGGACTGGCAAAAGACCGCCGTCTCGCTCTCCGCCGGGGTTAGCCTTGCGGTCGGTCTCCTGTTCCTGCTCAATATCTTCTAGGGCAAGGAAGCGCGATGCAGGCTAGCAAATCGATCGTTTGCCGATGGGGTCTGCGGCTCGTCGCCGCGGCGCTCGCCCTTGCGTTCGCCGCATCATCCCGGGCGGAAGTGAGCGAGGTGCGGATCGCCGAGCAGTTCGGCATCGGCTATCTGCCCCTCACGGTGATGCGACACGAGCATCTGCTGGAGCAGGCAGCGGCGAAAGCCGGACTCGGCGACGTCAAGGTGTCGTGGTCGCAATTCGGCGCCGGCAATGCCATGAACGAGGCGCTGCTCTCCGGCAATCTGGATTTTCCCTCGGGCGGCGTCGGGCCGTTGCTCACGATATGGAGCAAAACTAGGGGACGCCAAGACGTGAAAGGCGTCGCCTCGCTCAATTCGATGCCGCTCTACCTCGTGACCGTCGATCCGGCGGTCAAGACAATCAAGGATTTCAGCGAGAAAGACCGTATCGCGCTCCCGGCCGTGAAGATCTCGATCCAGGCGGTCACGTTGGAAATGGCGGCTGCGCAGGCCTTCGGCGAAGACGAATACAACAAGCTCGATCCGCTGACCGTTGGGCTCGCGCATCCTGATGCGATGGCGGCGATGCTTGCCGGCAAGACGGAGATCACCGCGCATTTCGGCAGTGCGCCCTTCATGTACCAAGAACTCGACGACCCGCGCGCGCATCGCGTGCTTAATTCCTATGAGGTGCTGGGCGGTCCGCACACTTTCAACCTGGTATGGACCAGCAAGCGCTTTCACGACGCCAACCCCAAGACTTATGCGGCGTTCCTGGCGGCCCTCGAACAGGCGATGACGCTGATCAAGAGCGATCCGCATCGTGCGGCTGCGATCTATGTCGAGGAAGAAAAGTCAAAGCTCGCGCCTGACTTCATCGAGAAAATGATCCGCGATCCCGAGAACGTCTTCACGACCACCCCGCAGAACGTTCTCAAATATGCGGGCTTCATGAAGAAGACCGGCGCCATCGACGCGGCGCCCACCGACTGGAAAGAATTGTTCTTTCCGGACATTCACGCCGTTCCGGGAAGCTGATGGACGCCGGCGCCGACAGGTCGACATCGGGCGAGGCGCCGCTCCTCGAAGTCGAGGACGTGACTTTGCAGTACAAGACCAAGCAGCATCTGGTTACCGCGACATATCGCGTGGGTTTCCGCGTCTATCGTGGCGACCGCTTCGTCCTGCTCGGACCCTCGGGCTGCGGCAAGTCGACCTTGCTCAAGGGTGTCGCGGGCTTCCTGCGGCCGGTCGAGGGGCGCATCCGCCTCAACGGAAATCTGGTGCAGCGCCCAGGACCCGACCGCATGATGGTGTTCCAGGAATTTGATCAATTGCTGCCGTGGAAGACGGTCACGCAGAACGTGGCTTTCCCGCTGCTCGCGAGCAAGCGTTGCCAATCCAAAGAGGCGGAAGAACGCGCGCTCAGCTACATCGCCAGGGTAAAGCTCCTTGAATTCCGCGACGTCTATCCGCACATGCTCTCGGGCGGCATGAAGCAGCGCGTCGCGATCGCGCGCGCGATGGCGATGGAGCCGGATATCCTGCTGATGGACGAGCCCTTCGCCGCGCTCGACGCGCTGACCCGCCGCAAAATGCAGGAGGAGCTGCTGCAGCTCTGGTCGGACATCCGCTTCACCGTGTTGTTCGTCACCCACTCGATCGAGGAAGCGATCATCGTCGGCAACCGCATCCTTGTGCTGTCGCCGCATCCGGGCCAGGTGAAAGCCGAGCTCAATTCCGAGCATGGCCATGCGACCGCTGGCGACCGGGAGTTTCTGGCCTTGCAGCAGCGCATTCATCGGATGCTGTTCGCCGAAGCGGTCGAGGACACGCGGGTGCGCGTATGAAGACGATCGAGCGCACCCTCCCGGTTCCTCCGACGCGCCCAGAATTCGAACGCGCCATCGCGGACGCCCGCAACGTCGGCGAGATCGTGCGCCCGTTGTCGATTTGGGAGCGCGTCACCAACATCACGGCGGTGCGGCGGCTCTCTCTCTTGGTGCTGCTGGCGGTGATCTGGCAGGTTTATTCGAGCTGGCTCGACAACCCTCTGCTGTTTCCAACATTCAGCGAGGTCGTGCGGTCGTTCTGGCATGATCTCGTCAATGGCGAGCTGATCGCGCGCACGGGCGTCTCGCTCAAGGTGCTGCTGCTGGGCTATGCCGCGGGGATCGCCATCGCCGCCGTGCTCACGACTTTCGCGGTCTCGACACGGATCGGCACCGACCTCTTGAGCACGCTCACTTCGATGTTCAACCCGCTGCCGGCGATCGCGCTGCTGCCGCTGGCATTGCTGTGGTTCGGCCTCGGCAATCCGAGCCTGATCTTCGTGCTCATTCATTCCGTGCTGTGGCCTGTCTCGCTCAACACGCACTCGGGGTTCCTCGGCGTCTCCGAGACGCTGCGCATGGCCGGCCATAATTACGGCCTCGCCGGCATCCGCTTCGTCCTGCGCATCCTCGTGCCCGCGGCCTTTCCTTCGATCCTCACGGGACTCAAGGTCGGATGGGCATTCGCATGGCGGACCTTGATCGCGGCCGAGCTGGTATTCGGCGTGAGCTCCGGCTCCGGCGGGCTCGGCTGGTACATCTTCGAGAACCGCAACGAGCTGGAGATCGCCAATGTTTTTGCGGGTCTCTTTACGGTCATGGTGATCGGCCTGGTGGTGGAGAGCGTGGTCTTCCGCACCATCGAGGCGCACACCGTGCGCAAGTGGGGTATGCAGCGATGACACTACGCATCGATCTCGACGTGGTCGAGGAACTGGCGAAGCTTCTGTACATCCGTGCCCTCAAGGTGCTCCCGGACGACATCAAGCAGGGTTTCGAGCGGCTTTACTCCGGCGAGAGCGACGGCACCGCGCGAAACATTCTCGCGACCATGCGCGAAAACATCGAGGTCGCCGAGAAGACCGACAACCTGCTCTGCCAGGATACCGGCATTCCCATCTATAATGTCACGATCGGCCTGCACGTGGAGGTGAACGGCGCCGGGCTCAAGGATGCGATCCGGCGCGGTTGCGCGCGCGCAACGCAGGAGCACCCGCTTCGCTCCTCCGTCGTCCACCCGATCACGCGCAAGAACGAGCACACGTCCTGCGGCGAGCTTGTACCAGTGATCAATATCGACTTTTCGCCCGAGGCGGACGAGGTCCGGATCGAGATGATTCCGAAGGGCAGCGGCTCGGAGAACGGCTCATTCCTCAAGATGTGCATCCCCGCCGAAGGAGTGGCGGGGATCAAGACTTTCGTCGTCGATCGCGTGATCGAGGCGGGCGGGAAGGTCTGTCCGCCCACCATCGTCGGCGTCGGCGTCGGCGGTACCTCCGATCTCTGCATGCATCTGGCGAAAGTGGCGGCGACCCGGCCGCTCGGCAGCCAATGCCAGGACGAAGCGGGCGCTGAGCTCGAACGCGAATTGAGCCGCGCCGTCAACACGCTGGGGATCGGCCCCCAGGGCCTCGGCGGCGACAGCACGGCGTTTGCCGTGCACGTGGAGGTCGCGGCGACGCACATCACCATGAACCCGGTCGCGATCAACATCCAATGTCACTCGGCGCGGCGCGCAGTGGCGACAATTCGACCGACCGGGATCGAGATCGGAACCTGAGCCATGGCGCATCACGATTTCGATACGCCGATCGACGAGGTTGCGCTGCGCGGGTTGCGCATCGGCGATACCGTGACCCTCAACCGCACGCTGTTCGGCATCCGCGACGCGACGCTGATCCATATGTTCGACCGCGGGCGCAAGACGCGGTTCGACCTCAGCGGCCATGCCGTCATTCACACCGCGCCCAACGTCAAGAAAGTACCGGTTTCGAACCAATATCCAGCGGGCTATCAATCGATTTGCGTAGGCACGACGACCAGTGCGCGCATGGAGCGCTTCACAAGGCCCCTGATGGCGCAGTACGGCGTGCGCCTCATCATCGGCAAGGGCGGGCTCGCCGATGCCTCGAAGGCGGCCTTCGCGGAACTGGGCGGCGCCTATCTCGCGGTCATCGGCGGCACCGCCGCGCTCGAAACCACATGGATCACCGCGATCGAGGACGTCGACCTCGACGACCTCAATCCCGAGAGCCTCTGGCGCTTCGGAATCAAGGGATTCGGACCGCTGCTCGTTGCCATGGATGCGCATGGCGGCAGTCTCTATGACAGCGTCGCCGCAACCGCTGCCGAACGCCGAGCGAAGGCGCTACTCTCCATGGGAATTGCGGGTTGAAGCGGCGCCGCACCGACATTCTGATCCTCGGCAGCGGCGGCGCCGGGCTCTTCGCCGCGCTTCACGCCAAGAAAGCGGCGCCGGGGCTCACCGTCACCGTTGCGGTCAAGGGGCTGCTCGGCAAATGCGGCTGCACGCGGATGGTGCAAGGCGGCTACAACGTCGCCATCGCTCCCGGCGATTCCGCCGAGCGGCATTTCATGGACACGATCGAGGGCGGCGCCTGGCTCAACGACCAGGACCTGGCTTGGACGCTCGTCACGACCGCGCAGCACCGCATTCGAGAACTCGAGAACGAACTCGGCTGCTTCTTCGATCGCAATCCCGATGGCACCGTGCATCAAAAGGCGTTCGCGGGGCAAACCTTCGACCGCACCGTGCACAAAGGCGACCTCACGGGGATCGAGATCATCAACCGCCTCGCCGAGCAGGTCTGGGCGCGCAATATCGAGCGCCTCGAGGAGCACCGCGCGATCGCACTGATACGCGACCGCTCCGGCGCGCGTATCGCGGGCGTGCTGATGATCGAAATGCGAACCGGCGAGCTGGTGTTCGTTGAAGCACGCGCGGTGCTTCTGGCGACCGGCGGCGGTCCCACCATGTACAAGTACCACACGCCTTCGGGCGACAAGTCCTGCGACGGCCTCGCCATGGCACTTCAGGCAGGGCTGGAGTTGCGCGATATCGAGATGGTGCAGTTCCATCCGACCGGCCTCTTGGCGGGTGCCGGAACGCGCATGACGGGCACCGTGTTGGAAGAAGGCCTGCGGGGGTCCGGCGGGTATTTGCTGGGCGGCGACCGGCAGCGCTTCATGCAGAAATACGATCCGCGCGCCGAGCGGGCGACGCGCGACATCGTGAGCCGCGCCATCATCGAGGAGGTACGCGCCGGCAACGCCTCGCCCCATGGCGGCGTATATCTGCAGATGCATCACCTGGGGCCGGATAAGGTGCGCCGGCTCTTCAAAGGCATGGTCGAGCGCTGTGCCGATTGCGGCTTCGACCTCGCGGGCGGCCTGGTCGAGGTGGTGCCGACCGCGCATTACCTCATGGGCGGCGTGGTATTTGCCGGCGACTGCCGCACCGCGATGACTGGGTTGTTCGCGGCCGGCGAGGATACCGGCGGCGTTCATGGGGCCAACCGCCTCGGTGGCAACGGCGTCGCAAACTCCACGGTGTTCGGCGGGATAGCGGGCGACACCATGGCGGCTTGGGTTCCCGAACATGGCCGATTCAGCGAGCCCGACGAAGCCGAGTTGCACCGAGCTGCCCTCGCGGTCGAGGTTCCGTTCCGAGCGCCTCGCGGCAACATCGGGGGGATCCGAGACCAGCTTTACGAAGTGGCTTGGGAGCAGATCGGCATCGTGCGCGACCGCGGCGGTCTCAACCGCGGTCTCGATGCGCTCGCGGAGTTGGACCGCCGCTTGGACGATGCCGGCGTGGCGACGCAAGAGCGCGCGTTCAACCTCACTTGGCATGACTGGCTCAATCTCAAGAGCCTGATCCTGGTGACCCGGGCCATAGCGACGGCGGCACTCGCGCGCGAGGAATCGCGGGGCGCGCATTTCCGAAGCGATTTCCCAAAGACCTCGCCGCCCGAAGGGCTCGCCTCGGCACGCGTGCGTTGGAAGAGCGACGGAGCGCTAACCCTCGCCTGGGAGCCCGTGCGCTTCACCCGCGTGAAGCCCGGTGAGTCGCTGCTCGGCGCCGCCGCCGAATGAGTTCGCAACGCTCACGCGCCTTGACCGCAGGCGTGTTACCTATAGGAATAGTCGCACCGGTAGCATTGACCTTGCCATGGCGAACTCAGATCCAGGCGAGCAGGACCGTATCAGAACCTCGATCGAGCGCCTTTGCGCGCGCTTCGATGAATCTTATTGGCTGACGCGGGATCGCGAGGGCGGCTTCCCCGAGGAATTTTACCGGGCGTTCGCGGATGACGGTTGGCTCGGCATCGCCATGCCCGAGAATTACGGCGGCGCCGGCCTTGGCATCTCCGAGGCCGCAATCATGATGCAAGCGGTGGCGCAATCCGGCGCCGGCTTCAGCGGCGCCTCGGCGATCCATATCAACATCTTCGGCCTTAATCCGGTGGTGGTGTTCGGCACCGAGGCGCAGAAGCGGCGTTTTCTGCCCCCGCTCATTCGCGGCGAGGAGAAAGCCTGTTTTGCCGTCACCGAGCCCGATGCCGGTCTAGACACCGCGCACATCAAGACCAAGGCGGTACGGCAGGGCGAGTACTATCTGGTCTCCGGTCGAAAGATCTGGATTTCGACGGCTCAGGTCGCGCGCAAGATGCTTCTGCTCGCCCGCACCACGCCGATCGAAGATGTGGCGAAACCGACCGACGGCATGAGCCTCTTCTATACCGATCTCGACCGCCACCGCGTCGAGGTGCGCGAAATCGAGAAGATGGGCCGCAAAGCCGTCGATTCCAACATGTTGTTCATCGACGGGCTGCCGGTTCCGGCCGCCGATCTGATCGGCGAGGAGGGCAAAGGCTTTCAACATCTTCTGCACGGCCTCAATCCCGAGCGCATCCTGATCGCGGCCGAGGCGACGGGGTTGGGTTTTGCGGCCCTCGCCCGTGCCGCGCGTTACGCGCGCGAGCGCGTCGTGTTCGGCCGCCCCATCGGCCAAAACCAGGCGATCCAGCATCCCCTCGCGCTGAACTGGGTCGAGCTCAAGGCTGCCGAATTGCTGGTGCGGGAGGCGGCGGCACTCTATGACAGGGGTGCCTCGTGCGGCGCGGAAGCGAACGCCGCCAAGTATTTTGCCGCAGACGCCGCCTTCCGCGCCTGCGAGCAAGCGGTGCTAACCCACGGCGGGTACGGCTACGCGCAGGAATATCATGTCGAGCGCTATCTGCGGGAAGCACAGCTCGCGCGGCTCGCTCCGGTGAGCCCGCAACTGGCGCTCTGCTACATCGCCGAGCGCGTCTTGGACCTGCCCAAATCCTATTGAGCCCATGGTTGGCCGCGACGCGCCATTGCCGCTAAACTGTGGCGAACGCAAGGGAGTGCGACCATGACTGTGCAAGCGCTCAATCACTACAACGTCCAAACCACTGATCTAGAGGCGACCCGCGCCTTCTACGAGAAGGTCCTGGGTTTCAAGATCGGTCCCAGACCCAATTTCGATTTTCCGGGCTATTGGCTCTATTGCGGTGAGATGCCAGTGGTACATTTGACCGGCGGCCACCGCGCGCGGACCGACAATCCCGCGGACACCGGGAACTTCGACCATATCGCCTTCACAGCCGACGACTTCGAAGGCATGAAGCGACACTTCAGGGAAGTCGGGATTCCATTTCGCGAGCAGAAGGTTCCGGGCGCCCGGGTCTGGCAGCTCTTCGTCCACGACCCCAACAAGGTCATGATCGAACTCAATTTTGCGCCGAGCTGAATCAGGTTCGATCCCGGGCGATGACGACACCTGAGACGCGCTTCATTCCGGGCAGGCCGCGGCTCGCCGTGGACGTGCTGGGGAGCGGACCACTCGTCGTCTTCATGCACGGGATCGGCGGCAACCGCACCAATTGGCGGGACCAGCTCCCCTCCTTTGCCGCGCATTTCACGGCCGCCGCCTGGGACGCGCGCGGCTACGGGAAGAGCGAGGACTATGAAGGTCTGCTCGATTTCGCCGACTTCGGCGGCGATCTGCTGCGCCTCATCGATCACTTCCGCGCCGACCGCGCACATCTCGTGGGGCTTTCCATGGGCGGGCGCATCGCCATGGATTTCCACGAGCGTCATCCCGAACGCATCGCCAGTCTGACGCTCTGCGATACCCGCGCCGGGCTCGGGAGCATGACCGACGAGCAGCGCCGAGAGTTCATTCGGCTGCGCCAGGAGCCGCTGCTCGCGGGGAAGGAGCCCGGAGACATTGCGCCCGCGGTCGCGAGGACCCTGGTCAGCCCCCACGCAGTTGCGGGCTCGTACGAGAGGCTCGTCGAGAGCATGACCCAATTGCACAAGGTATCGTACCTGAAGTCGATCGCCGCCAGTGTCGCTTATCGCCGCGAGGTGCAGCTTGAAAAGATCAAGGTTCCGACGCACGTGGTCGTTGGTGCCGACGACACGTTGACGCCGCCCGCGACGGCCCGTGACATGGCGGCGCGCATTCCAAGCGCTAAACTGACCGTCATCGAGCAGGCGGGGCATCTCTCGAACATCGAGCAGCCCCAACGCTTTAACGCGGCGGTGCTGGGCTTCCTGCGCGGCCTCGGCTGACGGCCGCCCTACGAAGCGGGAGCAATTGGAGCGAGCCGCGCGATCTCGTCTTCGGGGTCGGTGTGCTTCGGCCTCCAGCCGAGCTCGCGCTGTGCTTTGGCGCCGCTCATCCGCTGATCCATTGCGTAGCCGCGCGCCCATTCACCGAGTTCTTCAGCAATGACGTCGTTGGAAATGATCTCTGGCTCGGCGTTCTTCGTCCTGAAGCGGCGGGCGAAGGCGCGGGCGATCCGTCCGACCGGCAGCCCTTCGATGGCGGCGCCGATATAGCTTGACCCTGCCGGAGCTTGCTTCAACGCGAGAGCGTAAAGCTCCGCCAAGTCGTCACGATGCACCAACGGCCATCGGACGGATTCTCCGCCGACGACGCGGATCGCAGCACGCTCAACCGCCTCGCGCGCCAATCGCCGAAATACGCCATCAGCGTCGGCATAGACCATTGCCGGATGAACCACGATCCCTTCAACGGCATCACATTCGAGGACACGCTGGGAATGCTGGACCATCCATGCGAAGGCCGGAAGCGGAGCGAAATTCGTCTCTTCCGTCGCGACGGTGCCCCCGGTTGCACCAAATAGCCAATTTCCCCCTGTATAGAGGAATCGCGGTTTGTTGGGCTGCGAGGACAAATGAGGCAAGAGGCTATCCAGCAACAACCGATCGGTCTCTGCCATCGCATCATCGAAATCGCAGGCGGCGTGCATTACGGCGTCGGTCGGAGGCATTCCCGGAACCCAGGCACCCGGACTTCTGATATCGCCATGCAAGACCGACGCGCCAAACCGCCTCGCCGCCGCCGCCGATCGATCCGAGCGCACGAGAGCCAGGACCTCGTGTCCACGGCCGATCAGCTCGCACAGTATTGCCGCGCCGATAAATCCCGTTCCGCCCATGATGAAGACGCGCACCGACCACACTCCTGCCGCGCGTCGCGGGGCGATACTAACTAGCCCAGCGTATTGGATCGGATGTCGCGCGGCGACTGCGTCAGTATCTCCGGCAACTTCCCGATCACCACGGTGTCGTCGATCCGGAAGCCGCCGAGACCATAGACATAGACGCCGGGCTCGACCGAATAGACCTCGCCGGCTCGAAGCGGTCGGTGATTGAAAGCCATGTCGTCTGGATATTCGTGACCCTGCACGCCCATGCCGTGGCCGGTCCGATGCAGGATGTGCTCCCCGAACCCTGCCTGCTCGATGGCGGCTTGCGCCGCCGCATCGATGGCCGAAACCGGGTTGCCCGCGATCGCCGCCGCGCATCCAGCCTCGTTCGCCGCACGCGCCGCCTCGTAGAGCGCCACCTGTTGATTGCTGGGCTTGCCGACGAAGAATGTGCGCTCGTTCTCGGTCATCATCCCGTTCATGCGGACATTGCAAATGGTGACGACCACATCCCCCTTTCTGAATTTGGCGCCGGTCGGCGCGCCGTCCCCATGGGGCGAGGCGGAGGCGGGGCCGGAGAGCGTCCAGCAGCGCGGCTCGATATTCTCGCCGGGAAAGCGGCGCGCCGCTTCCTGGCAGATCAACCCCGCAATTTCCTGGTCTACCTCCTGCACGAGACGATCCGGACGGATCGCGGCACGGTAGTGATTCTGCGCCCAGTCCGAGAGTGCCGCAGCGTCGCGATGGACCGCAATCTCCTCGGGGCATTTGACGAAGCGAAGTTCGCGCATTTGGCGGAGGCTTGGCACCAATTTCAGATCGGGTAGCAACGCCGCCGCCTTTTGCATGAGTCCACCCGCCTGATCGACGCCGATCCGCGCCCGGCTCAATCCATGTTCACGCAGCAATTCGGCAACCATCTCCGGCCATTGCGGCGCCAGCGGCACGCGCGCAGTGACGCGAGGGTGCTCGGCATAAAGCTGGACCTTCTCGACCCATAGCGTGCCGCGCTCGCGCGCGTAGCGCACGTGGTTCGTAGAGAGCTCGTGCATTGCTGCGAAGGGCGCGCCGTCGGCCGGCACCACGACAACGATCGGTCGCTCCCAGAGCTGCACATCGACGTGAAAGTTGGTTGCGAATTGGAAGAAGTCGGCACTTAGGAAAGCAAGCGCGTCGAGCGCCTCATCCGCCATCATCTTGCGCATCAGCTTCATTCGATAGTCGAATACAGCTCGGCCCAGGAATGCCATGGTTCGCTCCGGTATGATCGGATCGTCGAGTATTATGTTGGGACGATAGCGCAAGACCGGCAACACTCCTACGCTGATATATAATGGTCGCATGAGCGAGGCACGGCTCAAGACACGGATCATTGTCCAGGCAGCGCTGCGCCTTTGCTCGCAGCACGCCATCCCCGCGGTTGTTGCGCGACGTGGCGACGAGGAAGCCGGCACGGTTCTGATCAAGCTCAACCGGCGCGAGCACGGATTCACCGTGTTAACCCAGGCGCGGATCGCCACGGGCGAACTCGGCTGGCTCAAGGGAACAGGACCCGAGCCGGTCGACGAGGCGACAGCCGACGCCTATATCGCGCGCCAGGTATCGCGCGACCCCGATCTCTGGGTGATCGAGATCGAAGACCGCGAGGGCCGATCGTTCTTCTCAGGCAAGGTACTGCCGTGACCGGCCCGGCTTAGCTCCCGGCCGCGGCCTGGAGTTTCTCGATCAATCGTTTGACGCGCGCGGCGTTGACGCCAAAATCGGATCGGCCGTAGCGCGAGCGGCTCAGGATTGCAAGCGTCGAGCGCTCGCCCTCGATCGGTATCAACTCGATGGTGATGATGTCCGGAAAGCGCAGCACCGGCGATCGCTGGATCAAAACGAGCCGATGCCGCTCCGCATCTTCGCTCACGCGACTGAGCCGATTTTCGGTTGCAAGCATATCCCGTACGAGAGCGTATAACCTGTCCACGCTCATCGCGAACACCGGCGACGTCGCGTCCGCGGGCTGGCTGCAGATCGCGGGCTCGCTTGGGCAGAGCAGATAGACGTTCCCGCGTCTGCCCAGATCGAGATGCGCGAAATCCGCGGCCTCGCCCGGCCGCAGACGCAGCTCCTCGTCGCGGCCCAAGTAGAGCCGCAGTCCGACCAGCGCGATCCCCGCCAATAGTGCGAGGCCCAGGACCCAGCGCACGCATTCCTCCGATACCATGGCAACGCTTGCGCTGGTCACCATAGCAGCCGATCCTTGGCACCGACCATGGCGCACACTTCGCGGCGGACGAAACCAATTCCGCCTGTGCCGGACGGGCTCGAAAGAGGACCGCGCGAGCTGTTCGCGCGCGATCCCGAACTCGCGCGCATTCACGACACTTATGGGCTGCCGCGATTTTCCCGACGGCCCGCGGATTTCAGCACTCTCCTGCACATCATCCTGGAGCAGCAGCTCTCGGTCGGTATGGCCGCCAAGCTGTAGCAGCGCCTTCGGCAGTGCCGCCGCCCGTTAGCGGCGCCACTAATCAGTGCGCATTTTACCGAACTTTAATCGAAATACAGGCACCTTGCGAAGACAAGGCGGCACAAGGGTTCGGTCAAAATAATGCGCAACCCCCTGGAAGCGAAGCCTGCAACCCGCGGCATCGTAGCAATACTCGGGTGCTTTCAGCTTCCGCTGGAGCTGGACCGAGTGCATTTGTTCAGCCGAGAGCGCGAGGACACGCTGCGCTTTCGCTTCGGCTATCGTGAGATACCCTTCGTATGCGTGGCCGAGCGTCAGGACGGCGTTCCCTGCCTGACCCTCACCGGCGACTTGGGTGCGCTCCCCTATACCGCCGAAGGCCCGCATCGCCGCCGATCCGTGCAAATGATCATCGCCGCGGCGAGTCGCGATTCTGGGCTCGGTTGGACCGTCTCGCCGCGGCAGCAGATCGAGGTGAAGGGCGAGCTTGCAATCGATCGGCCGCTGACGCCGACGGCTCTGGTCGCGGGCACCGTGACGCTGGTGCTGCGGGCCCGGCCCTATCTCGATTTGCTGCTGGAGACGCTCACCAGCGCCGAAGCCGCATAGTCGTCGACCGCGTTCTCAACCCGGCGGGACAGCCACGATCTGGCCGGGATAGATGACATTGGGATCGACGATCGCGCTGCGGTTCGCGTGATAAATCTCGGTGTACATCGGACCTTGGCCGTAGACGAGGCGCGCGATGCGCCAGAGGCTGTTGCCGGGCTGCACCACCAGGAACTGGCTGCTGCCGAGCGTCGCCGGAACCTCGGCTCGTTGGAAATTGAGCACCGCGCGGCGCAGCACCTTGCCGTCGGCCCCTACGAGATCACCGCGCAGGTCGTGATGCCCGACCGCCACGGGGTCGGCGACCTTGCTGCTCCAATCGCCTTTCGCGTCGACGCGCGCATCGCCGACGGGAGCGTTGTCGAGATAGAGCAGCACGCGGCTGTTGGCGGGCGCCCGGCCGCTCACGCTCAGGTGACCGGCGCCATCGTATTGCACGACCTGTATGATGAGCGTTCGCGAACCGCCAACTCCTCCTGTCGGCGCGCCAGCAGCGCCTTGATCAACTGCGCTCGGCGTGGCACCCGGCACCTGCAGCGCCTTGACAGGTCCCTCACCCGCGCGCGGAACCAGCACCGCGAGCGGTTGCGCGGCCGCGCCGGCGGTCTGCGGCTTGCGCTCCGGCACCATCACCACCACAACACCCGAAGATTTCTGCTCGGTTCCGCCCCGAGTCGATTTGGCATCGAGACTGAGCTCGTGATTGCCGGCCCCCAGCGGCCGGTCGAGGGTGAGCGCCCACTCGCCGTTTTGATCCGCCGTGATACTGGCGACCTCGCGCTCACCATCGAGCACGCTGACCGAGGCGCCTGGCTCGGCACGGCCTGCAATGACTGCCTCGCCGCTGGGAGCGACGCGCACGATGTCAAAGCTCGGCACGACTGGCGCCGACGGCGGGCTGGTCGTGGGTGCCGTTGCGGGCGCTATGGGCGTTGACGAGGCTGGCGTCGGCGGCGCGGCGGCTGCGGCCTCGGTCGGTGCAGCGGGCGTCGATGTGCCACCCGACGCCGCAGGCTGCTCGGCAGGGGGCGCGGACGCCGGGGTCGCACTGGGCATCGCCGATGCCGTAGAGGGCGACGCCGGCGCCGCAGGTGCCGCGGCCGACGGTGCCGGCGGTTGGATGGGCTCTGGCGCACAACAGGTGCACCCGTATTCGTAATAAGCAGCGCCGCCGATCACCACCGCGACCAGGGCCACCGCACCGACAAGAACGCCTCGATTCATCTGGCCTCGCAGAACCGATGGGGCGCCTCGCTTGTTACACCCGTTCAGACGCGGGCGCAACGAATGCACCCAAACGCGTCTGGAGAAGATGCGGGAAATTCTGCGGGCACCGAGCTAATATCGCGATCACCGTTGCAGAATTGGGCTAATTCGCGCGTCCATGAAACGCATCAATCGGGTCTGTGTCTATTGCGGGTCGTCCGGCCGCGTCGCCGAGATCTACCGCTCCGCCGCGACTCGGACGGGCATGTTGCTCGCCCGCGCGGGAATCGAAGTGATCTATGGCGGCGGCCGGATCGGCCTGATGGGGCTGGTGGCCGACGCGGCGCTGAGTGCCGGCGGCCGGGTCACCGGCATCATTCCGGGATTTCTGCACGATCGCGAGCTGGGGCACACCGGCATCAGCGAGTTGATCGTTGCCGAGTCCATGCATGAGCGAAAGCAGCGCATGTTCGAGCTTGCCGATGCCTTTGTCATTCTCCCGGGCGGGCTTGGCACTTTGGACGAAGCCTTCGAGTGCATTACCTGGCGGCAGCTCGGATTGCACGATCGCCCGATCGTGCTGGTTGATATCGGCGGATACTGGCAGCCGCTGATGCGGCTCATCGATCGGGTGGTAGAGACCGGTTTCGCGCCAAGGGCCACGCACGATTTCTTCAAGCTGGTGCTGACACCCGAGGAGATGCTGGCGGCGATCTCCGCGGCGCCGGAGCCGACGATGCCGCACACGGCTGATCGGGTGTAGAGAGCACGGGACATGAGCGCGGGATCGATGGAATGACGGATCGCGATAAAGCCCGTTTCGTCGGACGCTCTCTCTTGCGTCGCGAGGATCCGCGCCTGTTGACGGGCAAGGGCCAATTCATCGCCGACTTGGTTTTTCCCGGGATGCTGCATGCGGTGTTGGTCAGAAGCCAAGTCGCCCATGCACGCATCCGATCCGTCGATCTCTCGCGCGCAGCCGCTGCTCCCGGCATGGTCCTCGCGCTCGGAGGCGCCGAATTGCAACGAATGCTGCCTCCCGTGCCAGACAGCCAGCTCTCCTTGCCGAGCAAATGGCGCACGGCGGTGCAGCATAAGCTGCACCATCCGAGGCAGCCGCTGCTCGCGATCGACAAGGTGCGGCACGTCGGCGAGGCGATCGCCGTCGTCGTCGCGGAGAGCCGCACCGCGGCGGAGGACGCCGCCGAGCTCGTCACCGCCGAACTCGACCCCTTGCCCGCGGTTGTCGACCCAGAGGCGGCGCTTCGCGCGGATGCGCCGATCGTGCACGAGACAATCGCCACCAATCTCGTCGGCGAATTTGCAATCGCCAAAGGCACGATCGACATCGCGCTCGCGCGCGCACCCCGACGATTGCAGCGTCGGTTCTATCACCATCGTTACAGCGGCATGCCGATGGAATGTCGAGGCGTTCTCGGCGTACATGATCCGCGCACGGACGGCATAACGATCTGGTCGGCAACTCAAGTCGTGCATTGGGTCCGCCGCGAGTCTGCGGCCATCCTCGACCTCCCGGAATCGCGCATCCGCTGCGTCGCTCCGGACGTGGGCGGCGGTTTCGGAGTGAAGGGCCATGTCTATCCCGAGGATCTGTTAATTCCATTCCTCGCGCGCAGGATCGGACGGCCGGTTCGCTGGATCGAGGATCGCCACGAGCACTTCCTCTGCTCGACCCATTCCCGCGATCAAATCCACGATGTGGAGGTCGGTTTCGACGAGAACGGGCGAATTCTCGCGCTCCGAGATCATTTCATCGTGGATTGCGGGGCGTGGAACCCCATAGGCGCCGGCGTCGTCTATAACACCGCGGCGCACGTGCTGGGGCCTTACAAGGTCGACCATTATGCCGCAGCGGCGAAAGTGGCGGTGACCAACAAGGTGCCGAATGCACCCTACCGCGGTGCCGGACGGCCGGAGGCCGCCTTTGCCATGGAACGGTGCATGGACCTGGTCGCTGCCGCGATTGGCGCGGAACCGGCCGAAGTGCGGCGCCGAAACATGATCCGCGCCGACGAGATGCCCTATGCCATGGGCATTCCCTATCGCGACGGCGAGCCGATCGTTTACGACAGCGGCGATTTTCCGGCGGGGCTGCAGAAGGCGCTGGATGCAGTGGGCGGCATCGAGAGTTTTCGTCGACGTCAGCAGGAGGCGCGCCGCCAAGGCCGCTATCTCGGGCTCGGGATCGGATGCTACACGGAAGGAACGGGCGTCGGCCCGTTCGAAGGCGCCACGGTTCGGATCGACCCATCGGGCAAGATCTACGTGTCGGCCGGCTCATGTCCGCAAGGACAGGGCATGGAAACCATCTTCTCGCAGGTCGTGGCTGATGCTTGGTTGGTCAGGCCCGAGGACGTCACGATTTCCCTGGCCGACACCGCCGGCATCGCCATTGGCTTCGGAACGGTTGCGAGCCGAAGCACCGTCACGCTCTCGGCCGCGATCCATCATGCCAGTGACCGGTTGCGCAAGAAGGTGATGGCGATCGCCGCGCATCTGCTCGAATGCGCCGTCGAGGACGTCGAAATGCGCGACGGCGGCGTCGGCATCGTCGGTGTGCCGGCGGCGCTGGTTCCGCTCGCCAAGATCGCGCGCGCCGCGCTCCCGGGCTGGGACCATGGCCGGCCGCCGGGGATGGACGCGGGACTGGAGGAAACCTTTCACTTCGAGCCGCCGACCGTGACCTGGACCAATGCAACCCATGTCGCGATCGTCGACGTCGATATCGAGAGCGGTCATTTAGCGATTGAAAACTATGCCGTCGCCCATGATTGCGGCGTCGTGGTCAACCCGATGCTGGTCGAGGGACAAATCGTCGGCGGCGCGGTCCAGGGGTTGGGCGGCGCCCTTCTCGAAGGCTTTGCCTACGATCGGGAAGGCCAGCTTCTCACCGGCTCGTTCATGGACTACGCGATGCCGCGGGCCAAGGACGTTCCCGACATGAAGCTAGTCCATTTGCACTCCCCCTCGCCGCTCAACCCGTTGGGTGTCAAGGGCGTCGGCGAAGGCGGCGCCATAGGACCGCCGGCTGCCATTGCAAACGCGATCTGCGACGCGTTGGCGCCTTTCGGGGTAGAGTTCAACGCAACGCCCATCAAGTCCGAGCAAATTGTGTGGGCCGCAAGGCGAGCGGCCCCAACCACGGGAGGATCACGATGACAGTTGCGCGCCATGCCCGACCGGCGGAGCTGAAGCACGTGCCGCTGCCGGAAATCCTGACTCGCTACGTCGCACGCTTTCGGGACCGTAAGCCCGACTGGAACGCCTTCGAGGATGCGCGCCACGAGGGCTACAAACGGGCTCAGCACCGCTTCATCGGGGCGGGCGGCTCCGGCAAGCATGACGATCCGACCGTCGTTCCCGCGCGCGGCTTCACGCTGAGCATCGTCTACGTCGAACCGGGGCAAGGGAATGCCGCGCACACCCATGAAGTCGAGGAAGTCTTCTTCGTGCTCAAAGGACTTCTCACTGTTTTCCTCGAAGACGAAGCGGGCGATCGCGTCGAAACGCGGTTGGGTCCGTGGGAATGCATCTCCTGTCCGCCCGGCGTAGTTCACGGCTATGTCAACGACAGCCTCGAACCCGTTTATTTCCAGGTCATGCTGGGACGCGGCAGGCCCGACACCATGGGGTACGCGGACGAACAACTCTATGGCAAGCGGGATGACCACTTGCGAGCGAAGGCTTGACGCACGGACGGCCGGGATTTCCATCGCCGAAGAACATCTTGCTTGACGACTCTGCCGTGATATTGTCCGGCCGCCGCCGCTTTCGGCGCCTCCCTTTTCGCCGGATTTAAGGATTGTCGAGCATGCAGAAGATCAAGGTCGCGACCCCCGTCGTCGAACTGGACGGGGACGAGATGACACGCATCATCTGGGCATTCATCAAGGAAAAATTGATCCTGCCCTATCTCGATATCGACCTTGAATACTACGACCTCGGCATCCAGAAGCGCGACGAAACAGACGATCAGATCACCGTCGATGCCGCGAACGCGATCGCGAAGTATGGGGTTGGCGTCAAGTGCGCGACCATCACCCCCGACGAGGCGCGGGTCAAAGAATTCAATCTCAAGAAGATGTACCGCTCGCCCAACGGCACCATCCGCAACATCTTGGGCGGGACCATCTTCCGCGAGCCGATCGTGTGCAAGAACGTGCCGCGCCTGGTGCCCGGTTGGACCGCGCCGATCGTGATCGGCCGTCACGCCTACGGCGACCAGTACCGCGCCACCGATATCCTGGTGCCCGGCCCCGGCAAGCTCACCATGACCTTTACGCCCAAGGACGGCGGCAAACCGCTGCAATACGAGGTGTTCGACTTCCCGGGCTCCGGTGTCGCCATGAGCATGTACAATCTCGACGAGAGCATCATCGGCTTCGCACGCGCCTCCTTCAATTACGGACTGCAGCGGGGCTGGCCGGTCTACCTCTCGACCAAGAACACCATTCTCAAAGTCTATGACGGTCGGTTCAAGGATCTGTTCCAGCAGGTATTCGATCGCGAGTTCGCCGACAAGTTCAAGGCCAAGGGCATCGTCTATGAGCACCGCCTCATCGACGACATGGTGGCGGCGGCACTCAAGTGGAACGGTAATTTCGTCTGGGCCTGCAAAAACTACGACGGCGACGTGCAGTCGGACGTGGTGGCGCAGGGCTTCGGCTCCTTGGGTCTCATGACATCGGTGCTGATGACGCCAGACGGCCGCACCATCGAGGCGGAGGCGGCGCACGGCACGGTCACGCGGCACTATCGCCTGCACCAGCAGGGCAAGGAGACCTCCACCAACCCGATCGCTTCGATCTTCGCCTGGACGCGCGGCCTCTGGTACCGGGGCGAGTTCGACAAGACGCCGGACGTGAAGCGCTTCGCCGAGACCCTGGAAAAGGTCTGTGTCGCGACCGTCGAGAGCGGGCGCATGACCAAGGACCTCGCGATCCTGATCAGCCCGACGCAGCCCTCGCTCAACACGCGGGAATTCCTGGACGCGCTCGACCAGGGCCTTAAGCGGGCGATGCAATGACGTGAAGGGCGCCGGCGAGCGAGATGGCTCGGCGACGCCGGCACGTGCGCCCTACCTGACTTCGCCTTGGAATCGCGATTTCCTCGCGCACGCTTTCAAGGCCGCGTTCAAGCAGCATCACCGCGCGCTGTTGCCGATCCTCCGGCCGCTGATCCCGCGCGATGCGGTGATCCTCGACGTGGGCGCGCACGCCGGCCAATACACAAAGCTGCTCGCGCGGCTCGCGCCTGAGGGATTCGTCTACGCGATCGAGCCCGGGAGCTATGCGCGCACCATCCTTCGCCTCGCCATCTCGTTCAATCGGCTTCGCAACGTTGCGATCCTGCCGTTGGCACTCGGCGACCGTGCCGGGCTCGTGACGCTCAGTATGCCCGTGAAGCGCAGCGGCTCCTATGGCTTCGGGCTCACCCATGCAGGTTTGGGCGGACGGCCAAACTCGGTTCGTGAAGTGGCGGCAATGACAACCCTCGATGAGTTGGCGGCCACGCTGCCGCTCGACCGCCTCGACTTCATCAAGGTCGACATCGAGGGCTATGAGGGCGCGCTACTGCGCGGCGGGCGGGAAACGCTACGGCGGTTCAAGCCGACGCTCCTCATGGAGATGAATGCCGAACAGCTCGTCCGCGCAGGCGACCGGCTCGAAGATGCATGGTCCCTTCTCGTCGAACTCGGCTACACGCCGCATCAAGCGACTGCCGACGGCGCGCTGAAGCCGGTGCCGACGCCGATCACCAGCGACATCTGGTGGATCGCCCGGCAGCGATTCGCCTAGAGCTTCGCCGCGACCGCCTTCTCCACCGCCGCGATGGCAGCTTCGGCGCGCGCGCCGTCGGGACCGCCGGCCTGCGCCATGTCGGGCCGGCCGCCGCCGCCTTTGCCGCCGAGCGCTTCCGCGCCCGCGCGCACGAAATCGACGGCGCTAAGGCGCTTGGTCAAATCGTCGGTGACGCCCACCACGATCGAAGCCTTGCCGTTCTCACGCGCCACCAGCGCCACCACGCCCGAGCCGATGCTTTTCTTCATATCGTCAGCGAGGCTCTTCAGCTCCTTCGCCGGCAGATCGTCGATCACCCGGCCCATGAATTTGATGCCGCCCAAGTCCTTGGCGGCTTGCGGCTGTGCGGCACCGCCGCCGCTCGCGAGCTTGCGCCGGAGATCGCTCAGTTCGCGCTCGAGCTTTCGGCGTTCTTCGACGAGATTGCCGACCCTCGCCGGCAGTTCCTCGGGCGTGACCTTGAGCTCGGCTGCGGCCTTTCGCAGCAACGCCTCCTCATGCGCCACTTGCTGCTCGGCGGCGGCTCCGGTCAGCACTTCGATGCGCCGCACGCCCGCCGCGACCGCGCTTTCGCCCACGATCTTGAACAGACCGATGTCGCCGGTCCGGCGGACATGGGTTCCGCCGCAGAGCTCGACCGAGAACGGACGCACCGACGCCGCCTCGGGATCATCGGCATCGCCCATGGAGACGACGCGCACTTCGTCGCCGTATTTCTCGCCGAAGAGCGCGAGCGCACCCGCGGCCACCGCGGCATCGGGGGTCATGAGACCCGTCTTAACCTCGGCGTTTTCACGGATCTTCCCGTTGACCTCGGCCTCGATCAACTCGACATCCTCCCCGCTCAGAGGGCGGGGATGGCTGAAGTCGAAGCGCATGCGCTCGGGTGCCACCAGCGAGCCCTTCTGCGTCACGTGCTCGCCGAGGCGTCGGCGCAGCGCTTGGTGCAGCAGATGGGTCACTGAATGGTTGGCGCGCAGCTTGCGGCGCCGGACGCCGTCGATGCGCAGCTCGACCGCGTCCCCGACCTTGAGGGCACCGCGCGCGAGCTTGCCCAGATGCACATGCAGCTCACCTGCCTTTTTCTGCGTGTCGTCGACCGCGAACTCGGCGCCTTCGGCAGTGAAGATCGCGCCGGTGTCGCCGATCTGCCCGCCGGACTCCGCGTAAAATGGCGTTTGATTGACCAGCAGCGCCGCCTCGGTCCCTGCTTCGATGCGATCGACCGACTTGCCATCGACAATGAGCGCCAACACGCGCCCTTCCGCCACGTCGGTCTCGTAGCCCAGGAATTCGGTGGCGCCCAATCGCTCGCGCAGCTCGAACCAGAGCTGTTCTGTCGCGGCCTCACCGGAGCCGACCCAGTGCTTTCGCGCTTCGGCGCGCTGCCGCTCCATCGCGGCATCGAAGGCCTCAATTGCGACCTTGCGGCCCCGTCCCCTGAGCACGTCCTGCGTCAGGTCGAGCGGAAAGCCGTAGGTGTCGTAGAGCTTGAAAGCGACCTCACCGGGGAGCGGCGCGCCCTTCGACAGGCGGGCTGTCTCCTCTTCCAAGAGACGCAGCCCTCGATCGAGCATCTGCTTGAAGCTGGTCTCCTCGAGCTTCAGCGTCTCGGTGATTAGCGCCTCGGCGCGCGCGAGTTCTGGATAGGCCGCGCCCATCTGCCGTACCAGCGCGGGCACCAGCCGCCACATCAATGGCTGCTGGCAACCGATGATGTGCGCGTGCCGCATCGCGCGGCGCATGATCCGCCGCAGCACGTAGCCGCGGCCTTCCTTCGACGGCAGCACGCCATCGGCGATCAGGAACGAAGTCGCGCGCAAGTGGTCGGCGATGACGCGGTGCGAGACCGCATGCGGACCATCCGGCGGCACGTTGGACGCCTCCGCCGACGCCAGGATCAGCGCCCGCATCAGGTCGATGTCGTAATTGTCGTGCTTTCCCTGCATCACCGCGGCGATACGCTCGAGCCCCATGCCGGTGTCGATGGAAGGACGCGGGAGGCTGACGCGCTCATCCTTCGTCACCTGCTCGAACTGCATGAACACCAGGTTCCAGATCTCGATGAAGCGGTCGCCGTCGGCATCCGGGCTGCCGGGCGGCCCGCCCGGGATTTCGGAGCCGTGGTCGTAGAAGATCTCGGAGCAGGGTCCGCACGGACCGGTATCGCCCATCGCCCAGAAATTATCGGAGGTGGGGATGCGGATGATCTTCGAATGCGGCAGCCCCGCGATCTTGTGCCAATGATTCGCCGCGTCGTCGTCCTCGGCAAACACAGTCACCAGCAACCGGTCCTTCGGCAGCCCGAATTCCTTGGTGACGAGGTTCCAGGCAAGCTCGATCGCCACGTCCTTGAAGTAGTCGCCGAACGAGAAGTTGCCGAGCATTTCGAAAAACGTGTGGTGCCGCGCGGTATAGCCGACGTTCTCCAGGTCATTGTGCTTGCCGCCGGCGCGCACGCATTTCTGTGCCGTGACGGCGCGCGAGTAGGGCCGTTTCTCGATACCGGTGAAGACGTTCTTGAACTGCACCATGCCCGCGTTGGTGAACAGCAAGGTCGGGTCGTTGCGCGGCACGAGCGGGCTCGACGGCACGATCTCGTGGCCGTGGCGCGCAAAATAGGCGAGGAAGGCCGCGCGGATGTCGTTGGTGGTCTGCATGGCCCGGTTTTAGCCCGCGTCCTTGCGGCATGTCCAGTTTCCGACCGTCGCATCGTTCGGAATCGGTAGCTCCCCCGGCGCCAAGGGATTGGGGATCAGGGAGATAGCTGGGGATAGGGGGGATGCTCCCAATTCAAATCGGGCCTTTCCTCGTGCCAAAGACTGACAGTGAGACAAAACTCCGAACCTCATTGCCTCATCGTCTCACTGTGGTTCTTGCGCCCTCACTGATGCCAGCGATTTCGCTTATCGCAGGCCATCGGTGAGCGGGCTGCCATTTTTTTGCGGGACTTGCGCGAGCATGCTGGTGGCCCCATGATGAGCCATGGCTGGGGTGCCATTGGCCGGTAACGGCGATGGCTGAGATCAAACCCACTGAACCTGCCTGGGTAATGCCAGCGAAGGGAGCCCATGAGCGACAGACAAATTTCCGTTCATCGCGGCAGCAGCGGGCCCAAAGTCGCCATTATCGGCGCCGGTGCGATCGGGCTCGGCATCGGCTGGCGGCTTGCCAAGGCGGGCGTTGCAGTCGATATCTTCGAGCGCGCCGAGGCCGGGCGCGGTGCGAGTTGGGCCGCGGCGGGCATGCTCGCCGCCGATCTTGAGGCCGAACCCGGCGAAGAGCGCCTGCACGCCCTCAATCGCGAAAGCGTTGGGCGTTGGCCTGCTTTCGCGGAAGAGCTGGAAGCCGCCGCGGGGTTCGACGTGGAATTACGTCGCGAAGGCACCTTGGCGATCGCGCTCACCGCCGACGAGGCCGGCCAGCTCCGCCATCAGAGCGAATATCAGCGAGGGCTCGGGATCGCGCTCGAATGGCTTAGCGCGGCCGAACTGCGCCGGCGGGAGCCGCGGCTCGCTCCCAGTGTCGTCGCGGCCGCGTTCAGCCCTCGCGATCTACAGGTGAATAACCGCCGCCTGGTTGCGGCGCTCGAAACCGCGTTTCGCCGCGCCGGCGGCCACCTTCACCGCCAGACCCCGATCTCTCAGGTCATCCTCGCGAACGGCCGCGCTACGGGTGTATTGGTCGGCCGCGAGGTACATCATGCCGATACCGTGGTGCTCGCAGCGGGCGCTTGGTCGCGCGAGATCGGCGGCATTCCCCGCGAGATCCTGCCGCCGGTGCGGCCGATCAAAGGGCAGATGCTGGCGCTGCACATGGCCCCGGACGCACCGCTGATCCGACACGTGATCTGGGCGCCCGGCGTTTACATAGTGCCGAGACGGCATGGAACCTTGATCCTCGGCGCCACCGTCGAGGAGCGGGGATTCGACACGTCGCTCACCGCGGGCGCCATGCTCTCGCTGCTGCACGCGGCGTGGCGGGCGCTTCCCGATATCGCCGAGCTTGCTGTGACCGAGACCTGGACGGGATTCCGTCCGGGCTCGCCCGACGACGCCCCCATCCTTGGCCCTTGCGCAATCGAGGGGCTCATCCTCGCGACGGGGCACCATCGCAACGGCATCCTGCTGATGCCGATCACCGCCGATGAAACCTGCCGATGCGTGCTGACCGGAGAAGTGAGCGCGATCATTCGGCCATTCGGTGCGGAGCGGTTTCGAGCGAGAGCACCCCAGCATTCGCGTCCGAATGCCCCGCATCCCCATCCTCCCCCGCAACAAGGGAAGGGAAGCGCGACTGCGGCCAATTTTTCGCCCGCACCCCGTGAAGGGGGAGGGTTGGGAGGGAGTGGGGCCGAAATCCCCAAGGAGACAACGCCATGACGATCTCCGTATGGCTCAACGGCGCCGAACGGCCAGTCGACGCCGCGACCGTGGCGGCACTCGTCGCGGAGCTCGCGATTCCCGGAGCGCCGCGCGGCCTGGCGGTCGCGGTGAACGGCGCCGTGGTGCCATGCACGCACTGGACGGCGTGTGAGCTCAAATCGGGCGACGCGATCGAGATCGTTCGTGCAACCCAGGGAGGCTGAGATGATGGCTGCAAGCGAGAGCACCGACGCGCTTGTCATCGCCGGGACGTCGCTGCCGTCTCGGCTGCTGATGGGGAGCGCGGGATATCCCAATCAGCGCGTGCTGATGGATGCGCTCGAAGCCGCCGGCCCGGGCATGGTGACGGTGGCGATCCGCCGCATCAGCCTCGAAAGCTACGCGGGGAGCCTATTGGATGCGCTTGGAGGGCGCTATGTGGTCCTGCCGAACACGGCCGGTTGCGCCACCGTGCGAGACGCGCTCCTCACCGCGCAACTCGCACGCGAAGCGCTCGAGACCAACTGGGTCAAGCTTGAGTTGATCGGTGATTTCGAGACGCTTTACCCCGACGGTCCACTGCTGCTGGAGGCGACCAGCGCGCTGGTCGCGGAGGGTTTCGTGGTCCTTCCCTATTGCAGCGACGACCCGATTCTCTGCCGGCGGCTTGCCGATGCGGGCGCTGCCGCAGTGATGCCATTGGGATCGCCGATCGGCTCCGGGCAGGGTGTGCTCAACCCCTACAACATTGAGCTGATCTGCGCGCGAAGCACGGTGCCGGTGATCCTCGACGCCGGGATCGGCACCGCCTCCGACGCGGCGATGGCGATGGAGCTGGGATGTGCGGGAGTGCTTGTGAACACGGCCGTCGCGGGTGCCAAGGATCCCTTGCTGATGGCGGCGGCGATGCGCAACGCGGTGAACGCAGGACGCCTGGCCCGGCGCGCCGGCCGCATCCCCAAACGCCGGCACGCCGAGGCATCGAGCCCTCGGCTCGGTCTCGTCGGTTCTTGAAACGCAGGTGTAATTATCTGCGTCTATCTGTGCAAGTTCGGGAACAGAACTTTCGGAGGAACCTTCCATGAAATTGCAAAGCATCGCCGCTTGCGCTGTTGTTCTAGTCACCACGCTCTGGACCGGCGCCGTCATCGCCGCGGAGGGCGTGCGAGTTGACGGCATGCTCACCTACAACGGCGCCACGAAGCCGCTCGACCACGTGCTGATCGTGCGCGCCGGCAATGAGGAGGGCATGGAGGATGGCCCTAAGCTCCGCATCTATCTTTCCGACGGCGAGATACCGCTGCGATTTGCGGGCGGCGCCACGATTCTCGGCGCCAAGAGCTATGCGCAGCAGGCTGGCATCACCGCCGTTGTGGTGCGAGCCGATCCCGCAGGCAAGGATCGCGGCGGCCAGTTCTCGCTGCTCAATGCGCCGGGGCTGCAACCCGGCGTCGCCGTGTCCACATCGACCACCAACGCATTCAGCGCGCTCCAGGTGACCGAGGGTCAAGCTTCGGGGTCGACGTCGCTCAGCGATCCGCCGTTCGGGCTCAAGGCGACGTTCAGCGCGCCCATCACGGCGAACCCCGTCACGTCGGATCTCACGGGAAAGGCCGCGGTCGACAGCGCGCAGGCCAAGGCGGTCATAGGGTTCCGCGATGCGCTCGGCAAGGCAGACCTCGCGACCGCGGCCAAATACGCGACCGCTGCCAAGATGAAGGGCATCGAGCAGGCTCGCACAATGATGGGGGATCAGCTTTTCCGCGCCGAGGTAAAGAAGGAGATGGGGGGACCGCCGCTCGCCCAGACCATTAAGCGGGTGATCGTGCGCGGCGACGGCGCATCGGTGATGATGGGCCGCGGCTCCGTCGCGGAGCTGGTGCAGGAGGATGGCGGCTGGAAAGTAGAGTGAGCGCGGGAGACGGAGTGACGTTTAACGAATTCGCAATCTGTTGCCAGTGGGCACGCACGGCCATCATCTCAGTCCCGTCGTGCCCGGGTTTGTGCCGGCCATGAAAGAGAAAACGGCGCCGAACTTTCGTCCGGCGCCGTTTCCCTCCTGCAACCTCGATGACCGAGGCTACTCCGCATCCTCCGCCCCGCCGCTGTCGGCCGGAGCGGCCATCATGGCATCGGCGACCAGCCCCGCATTGGACCGAATCGCGCGCTCTATTGCGTCGGCGATGTCGGGATTGTCGCGCAGGAAGCTCTTGGCGTTTTCCCGGCCCTGGCCGATGCGCTGTCCATCGTAAGAAAACCACGAACCGGACTTTTCCACCACCCCCGCCTGGATGCCGAGATCGATCAATTCGCCGCGCTTGGAAACGCCCTCGCCGTACATAATGTCGAACTCCACCACCTTAAATGGCGGCGCCATT
Source organism: Allostellaceae bacterium (assembly GCA_035517495.1). Lineage (GTDB taxonomy): Bacteria > Pseudomonadota > Alphaproteobacteria > ATCC43930 > CGMCC-115725 > DASZHJ01. The sequence goes on from DATIYT010000071.1 coordinate 118,680, forward strand.
TTATTTTTTACAACTTTAACGCGAGTTTGATTTCCGATCACCTGCTCCCGCTCCTTGATGGCGCCGATGCGGCGAATGTCGAGGCGAACCGAAGCATAGAACTTAAGCGCGTTGCCACCCGTCGTGGTTTCGGGATTGCCGAACATGATGCCGATCTTCAGGCGGATCTGATTGATGAAGATCACCATGCAGCGCGAGCGCGCGATCGATCCCGTGAGCTTGCGCAGCGCTTGGCTCATGAGGCGGGCGTGGAGCCCCACGTGGCTGTCGCCCATCTCACCTTCGAGTTCGGCGCGCGGCACCAGCGCTGCAACCGAATCCACCACCAGCACGTCGATCGCGCCCGAGCGCACCAGCGTGTCGGCGATTTCCAGTGCCTGCTCGCCCGCGTCCGGCTGCGAAATCAGCAAGTCCTCGACATTGACGCCGAGTTTCTTGGCATAGCCGGGGTCGAGTGCATGCTCGGCATCGATAAAGGCGCAGGTGCCACCGGCCTTCTGCGCCTCGGCAATCACGTGCAGGGCGAGCGTGGTTTTGCCCGAGCTTTCAGGCCCGTAAATCTCTACCACGCGACCGCGCGGCAAGCCGCCGATCCCGAGCGCGATGTCGAGGCCCAGCGATCCCGTCGAGACCACTTCCGCCTCGCCTGCTGCCGCCTCGCGCGCCCCCAACTTCATGATCGAGCCCTTGCCAAAGGCCCGCTCGATCTGTCCCAGCGCTGCATCCAGCGCCTTCTGCTTGTCCATATTGTCCTTGTTGTCCTTGTCCACCACGCGCAACTGGGCCTGCGACATGACTGTCCCTCCTGTTATTCCATATCGATCCCGGACGATGCAATGTGGGCCAGGGGAGTCTGACCAAGGCGTGATCGATTCCCCGTGCCCGCTGCTGCGTCGAGCGATTCGAGAGATTGATCGTACCTGATTTGTTCCTTGAGAGGCAAGTCTTGTTTTGTTCTCCTATTCCGCGATGACGTTCCCGTGAGAACGATCTAATCGGGCTAGAATACGTCAAGGAGCCAAAGGGCTGGGGGGGTTTGGCTCGGCTGTCATAAGGGGCACGATCTCAGTGGCAGATCATAGGGGGGCGGCACCCATGTACCGATTGGCACGCGCTCTGCGGGCGGCGCTGCTTGGATTGCTTTTGGTCGCTGGCACGGCCAGCGCGGCGGATCGTTTCCCAAACGCCGAATGGGACCATGTGATACCGGCCGAGGCCGGCTGGTCGGATCAGAAGCTCGCCGTCGCGCGCGCCTGGTCCGAGCAAATGCATTCGACCGCTGTAATGATCATCCACCATGGCGCGGTTGTTGCCGAATGGGGCGACACGGCAAAGCGGACGGAGCTTGCCTCGGTACGCAAGAGCCTGCTGAGTGCCCTCATCGGTATCGCCGTGTCCGAGCACAAGATCTCGCTCACGAGTACGCTCGCCGAGCTCAATATCGACGACAATCCCCCTTCCCTAACCGAAACGGAAAAGCAGGCGACAGTGCAGATGCTGCTGGAGGCGCGTTCCGGCATTTATCACGCAGCCCTCTACGAGACTGCCTGGATGGCAGCGCAGCGGCCGCCGAGAGGGAGCCACGCGCCGGGCACCTTCTGGTATTACAACAACTGGGACTTCAATGCGCTCGGCACGATCTATGAGCGGGCCACGGGGATCGGCATTTACGATGCGATCGATCGCCTGATCGCGAAGCCGATCGGGATGCAGGACTATCGTCCAGAAGACGGCGCCTATTTCACCGGCCCGGCCTCGATCCATCGAGCCTATCCGCTGCGCATGAGCGCTCGCGACTTGGCACGGTTCGCCCTTCTCTATCTGAACCAGGGTGCGTGGCGCGGTCACCAGATCGTCCCGGCCGAGTGGGTGCACGAAAGCACACAGCCCTATTCCTTCTCGAACGTCGGCGGCGGCACCGGCTATGGGTATCTCTGGTGGACAGCCGGCCATCAGCCAAGCGCGCTCCCGCCCGGGAGCTTCTTGGCGCAGGGCGCCGGCGGACAATTCGCGTTCGTCATACCCGCCTTCGATCTCGTCATCGTCAGCCGCGTCGACCGCGATCTGCGCCTGCCTGAGCCGCCGTTGCACGAGGGATTGCAATTCGCGCGTCTGGTCTTCGCCGCTGGAGGGTTCGATCAATCGCCCTAGTGTCCCGATTCCGAAGTTCGCATGACCGAACGGCCAAGCTCAGATGCGAACTTCGGAATCATGGGGATACCAGCAGCTCATTGATTGCTAGTGCGGCCTTCGGATTTGAAGTTCCTCTCCGAGCGGCCGGCGGTGATTGGAGGAACTTCAAATCCGCCACACTAGAAGAGCGTCGCTGCTAGAATGCCGGGCGAAGCGCTTTGGAAGATATGCAGACGGAAAAATTGCGAATCCGTCCTTGCGCGGAGCAAACAGGATGACTGATGTTCATAATTTGAAGGCCGAACTCGCCGGGCTGACGCTTCTCAAGGGGCGCACGCCGAAGACACCCGCTTCCGAGAAAGCGCGCTCGATCGTGCGGATTGCACCCTACCGCGACGGCGCCATCTTCCTCGCGAAGTTCTCGGGGACCAGCAATTGGGAGCGCCACCCCAACGGAGACGAGATCGTGCAGGTCGTCGAGGGAGAAACGACACTGCACCTGATCACTCCGGAGGGGCCACACTCTTTCACCCTGAGCGCCGGGATGTTGGTGGTCGTGCCTCGGAACGCCTGGCACAAGTTTGAATCCGAAAAAGGCGTCTCCGTCATGACCGCAACGCCGCAACCGACCGAGCATGTCGACGTCGAGGACCCTCGAACACTTTAGGAAGGGCTGCGACGCCGCCAGGCGCTGGTCGGGGGATGGCGCGCGCGCAAAATCCCGATCGCGAAGGAGCCGACCGAGATGGATTTCGGCTACACCTTCGTGGCGCTCGACCCCGACGGCCATCGGCTGCGCGTTTTGGTGCCAGCCGAAGGGTAAGCGTGCGAAAGCTTCCTCGCCGAGACGGGAGGACACGGAGTTGCTTGCACTCCGTGTCCTCCCAGTCTCCGCACTCAGGCGAGATCGAAGCGGTCCAGGTTCATCACCTTGGTCCACGCCGCCACGAAGTCTTTCACAAACTTGTCCTTGGAATCCGCGCAGGCGTAGACCTCCGCGAGGGCGCGCAGCTGAGAATGCGAACCGAAGATCAGGTCGACGCGGGTGGCGGTCCACTTGACCTCATTGGTCTTCCGGTCGCGTCCCTCGTACGCGCCTTCAGAACCGGCGGAGGGCTGCCATTGGGTTCTCATGTCGAGCAGATTAACGAAGAAGTCGTTCGTCAGGGTCTCAGGCCGCTTGGTGAAGACGCCATGCATGGACTTCGCGGCATTCGCGCCCAGCACGCGCAGGCCACCAACGAGAACGGTCATCTCGGGCGCCGTCAGCGTCAGCAACTGCGCCCGATTCACCAACAGCTCTTCCGCCGATAGGCGCTGCTTGCCGTGCAGATAGTTGCGGAACCCGTCAGCGGTCGGTTCGAGCGGCGCGAAGGAGTGAGCATCGGTTTGCTCTTGCGATGCGTCCATGCGCCCCGGCATGAAGGGGACCTTCACGTCGTGCCCGGCGCCCTTCGCGGCCTTCTCGATCGCCGCTGAGCCGCCGAGAACGATCAGATCGGCAAGCGAGACCTTTTTCCCGCCGGACTGTGAAGCGTTGAACTCCTTTTGGATCGCTTCAAGCGTCCGCAGCACCTTCGCAAGTTGGGGCGGCTCGTTGACGTGCCAGTCGTTCTGCGGCGCGAGACGAATGCGCGCGCCGTTCGCTCCGCCGCGCTTGTCGGAGCCGCGGAACGTCGATGCCGACGCCCAGGCCGTCGAGACCAACTGCGATACGGACAAGCCAGACGCCAGGATTTTTGCCTTCAAAGCCGCAATGTCCTGCTCCCCGATCAACGGATGATTCACAGCGGGGATCGGGTCTTGCCAAGCCAGTTGTTCTTTGGGAACAAGCGGGCCGAGATAACGCGCGATCGGGCCCATGTCGCGGTGCGTCAGCTTGAACCACGCCCGGGCAAATGCGTCCGCGAACTGATCCGGGCTCTTGTAGAAGCGTCTCGAGATCTTTTCGTAAGCAGGGTCGAGGCGCAAGGCGAGGTCAGTGGTCAGCATCGTCGGCACGTGGCGCTTTGCCGGGTCGTGGGCGTCCGGAATCGTGGCGGCAGCCCCTTTCGCCTTCCATTGATAAGCGCCAGCCGGGCTCTTGGTCAGTTCCCATTCGTGGCCGAACAGGTTCTCGAAAAAGTGGTTGCTCCACTTTGTCGGCGTTTGCGACCAGGTGACTTCCGGACCGCCGGTGATCGCGTCGTCCCCTATGCCCGTGCGGTATTTGCTCTTCCAGCCGAGGCCCTGCTCTTCGATGGGAGCGGCTTCCGGCGCCGGACCCACCAGCGCCGGATCGCCGGCGCCGTGGGCTTTGCCGAAGGTGTGGCCACCGGCAATCAGCGCGACCGTTTCTTCGTCGTTCATCGCCATGCGGCCGAAGGTTTCGCGGATATCCCTGGCCGCCGCGACGGGATCCGGCTTGCCGTTCGGCCCTTCCGGATTCACGTAGATCAGACCCATTTGCACCGCCGCGAGAGGATTCTGAAGATCGCGGTCGCCGGTGTACCGCTCGTCGGCCAGCCACTTGCCTTCGGGGCCCCAGTAGATGCTCTCGTCGGGCTCCCAGACCTCCTCGCGTCCGCCGCCAAATCCGAACGTCTTGAAGCCCATCGACTCAAACGCGACGTTGCCTGCGAGAATCATAAGGTCGGCCCAGGAAATTTTTCGCCCGTATTTCTGCTTGATCGGCCACAGCAGCCGGCGCGCCTTGTCGAGGTTCGCGTTGTCCGGCCAGCTATTGAGCGGCGCGAAGCGCTGCTGGCCGGCACCGCCACCACCGCGGCCGTCGCCGATGCGGTACGTGCCGGCGAGGTGCCATGCCATCCGAATGAACAGCCCTCCGTAATGGCCAAAGTCGGCCGGCCACCACTCCTGCGAGTCCGTCATCAAGGCATGAAGGTCCTTGACCACCGCCTTCAGGTCCAGGCTCTTGAATTCCTTTGCGTAGTCGAACGCTTCGCCCATTGGATTGGACAAGCTGGAGTGCTGGTGAAGAGCCTGAAGGTTGAGTTGGTTCGGCCACCAGTCACGATTCGTATATGCGCGGGTCGCGCCCGTGACCGGGCACTTGCTATCATTTGGCATGTTCGCTCCGATCGTGTTCGGCTCGGTTGAGGGGGATGGGTTCATCAGCGGCGGCAGAAATCTTGATTTCCTTGTCTCTTTCGTCGGCCGTGTGGCGCCTCTTCGAATGAAGAGGCGCCGAGCCCGCGGCGATGCGTCATCCCTGTGAGTTAGGAGAGATTGGCGCCGCCGCAAGGCGTGGCAACTCAACGCAACTTCGCGCCACCATGAAGCGTTGTCACGGCACCTCTCGGTAGCGCACGGCAATCTGTGCGTAGAATCAGTTCCGAAGGAGCAATCGCCATGCAAAAGATCACTCCGTTCCTGTGGTTTGACGGCAAGGCCGAGGAAGCCGCGAATTTCTATGCCGCGACCTTTAGGAACGCGCGCGTGACCGGGCTCACTCGCTATGGAGACGCGGGGCCGGGGCCCAAAGGCTCGGTAATGATCGCGACCTTCGAAATCGAGGGCCAGAAGTTCATCGCGCTAAACGGCGGGCCGCAATACAGCTTCACGCCCGCAATCTCGTTCGTGGTGAACTGCGAGACGCAGGCGGAGGTCGACGCGTATTGGGAGAAGCTTTCCGCTGGCGGCGAGCCGAACCGATGCGGCTGGCTCCGCGACAAGTACGGCGTCTCCTGGCAGATCGTGCCGACTGCGCTTCCTCGGCTATTGGGCGACCCCGACCCCGCCAAGGCCACGCGGGTGATGCAGGCGATGCTGCGTATGACCAAGATCGAGATCGCTGGACTCGAGCGCGCTTACGAGGGACGCTAATGTATGGAGCAAAAAAGTCCTGTCGGGAGCAGCCTGATGATCCGGTATCGCAAACTCGGCTATGTGGAGCTCAACGTCACGGACCTTGCGAAGGCGCGCGACTTCTACACCGGCATGGTCGGATTGGAGTATGCGGGCAACGGGCCCGAGGGTGAGCTCCGTTTGCGCTGCACCGATGAGCCCTACTCGGTCGTGCTGCACAAGGCGACCGAACCCGGGTTCAAGCGCGTGGGCTGGATGCTCGAGGACGAGCGGCAATTCGCGAACGTCCATCGGCGTTTCGGCGAGCAAGGCGTTGCTTGCGAGGACCTCACGCCGGAGGAATGCCGGCGGCGGCTGATCGGACGCGCTTCCCGCATGGTCGAGCCCAATACCGGGGCAACGATCGAATTCTATCTTCCGCCCCCCGACGCACCCAAACGGCCGTTCGCGCCGACGCTCGCCAAGATTCAGCGGCTTGGCCATGTGGTGTTCGGCACACCACATTATCAAGAGGCGATCCGCTTTGTGCGCGACGTGCTCAATTTTCGAGAATCCGACAGCATCGAGGACAGCATCGCTTTCTTTCGTGCTTTCCCGAATCCCTACCACCACGGCCTTGGTATTGGCCGAGGGCCGCGCAACCAGTTCCATCACCTCAATTTCATGGTGACGGAAATCGACGATATCGGCCGCGCCTTCAACCGCTTCCGCAACGCGGGGGTTCCCATGGTCTACGGGCCCGGGCGGCACATCGCGTCGGGCAGCATGTTCTTGTATTTCCTCGATCCGGACGGACTCACTCTTGAGTACAGTTTCGGCATGGAGGAATTCCCGGAGTTCGACGCGCGCGCGCCACGCACTTTGCCCGCGGTGCCAGCGTCTTTCGATTCCTGGGGCGCGATTAGGGATCCCCGCGCCTGGGCGAAAGGCGAGATTGGGCGGTACCGCCTGCCGCAAGCTGCCCAATAGTAACAGCGCCACGCGGCCCCACTAACTTCGGCGTCGGCTAATACGCCGCTCGGAACGCGTGGAGGTTTGCGGCTGCTCCGTCCTAATATCCCAGAGACAACCACCTTGCTCGGGGAGATGTGCCGCATGTCAAACCGCTTGATCGCCGCCTTGATCCTTGTCATCTGCGGTGCGGCGGGCGCCGCCTATGCCGACTCGGGCCCGTTCGTCGGCGAATGGCATTGGAACCCGGCTCAATCGCAGACTGCTCCGGGCGAGACGCCGCCCAAGGCCATCGTGCTCAGTATCGCGAGCGCCGATGTCGCGCATGTGCAATGGACCGTCACAGTCACCGATCCCAGCGGCCAGCAACATGTCGAATCCCTTTCCGCAACAGGCGACGGCAAAGCGGTACAGATAGCCGGATCGCCTCCCGGCACGATGCAGGCTTTCACGGTGACCCCCACCTCCCTACAGAATGTCTTCACCAGCCCGGACGGCAGTTCAGACCGCGCGACCTGCGCGGTTTCGCCCGATCGTATGAAGATGACCTGCCGAGGCGTCGAAAGTGACGGCAAGGGACATTCGGCGAATTACGTGGATGTCTTCGATCGCCAGTGATCTGAACGCAGGATCGCGATACTCGGATGAACACGTTCGATCTCGTTTTTCGCCCAGGCGCGGCTCACGCTGTCGATCTCCGTCGAGCTGGAGCCGTGCATCCCCCCAGATCTGTGGTATGGGCGCCACACGCAATAGTAGATATTGCTAATTTGCCTCTACGAACCCACAGGTATATTGTGGTCCGGAGAAATTCGCGCATCGGTGTTGGAGGCAGCGATGAAGCACTTTTCCCTTATCTATGCGTTGTCGATCATGCTGGTCATGGCTACGGGCGCCGCAAGCGCGCAAGGGAATTTCACCCATTTCAATGGCAGTCAGCAGGACAACGGCACCACGACCCCACTGCCCAACGGCGGGACACAAACGACATACAATGACGGCTGGACGCAGACTACCGAGCCGGACAACTCCTTCGGGCCTGGTGGGACCAAAGTCACGGAAAAGGACAAAACAGGGCGTATCCAGGCGATCACCAACTACGACCCGAAGAAGCGAAAGCGCCATCAAACAAGGGTGGCCTACAACGCCAATGGCACGATGACGCTGAGTCACGCTGACTACGACGCAGATGGACATCTCATCGATAGCAAGACCGAAACCACTCAGTCGGCGCCTCCACCCCAGCCGGGACCGCAAACGGCGCAGCCCGGCGGACCGCCTGCTGACAGTGCGTACGGTGGACCGCCTCCGGGGAGTGGCGGGCCGCCGCCCGATTCGGGCCCCGGCTTCGGCGGTCCCGTGTTCGGCGGCTTTGGCTTTGGCGTCACCATCGGCGGCGACCGCGAACGGAGACCCTGAGCGCGGACCAGCAAGCGCTGAGAAGCGCACTATCGGACCGGCAGCCCGGACAAGCCGCCACGCCGTACGACCGTGGACCGATTTGTTCCCCTCGGGTGCTAGACGCTCTCCTCCTCCAGCATCACTTCCTTCACCTTGCCCGCGAGTTGTTTCAGGCTGAACGGCTTGGGGAGGAAATGAATCTCGCTGTCGGCGTCGAGCCGCTTGCGGAAGGAATCCTCGGTGTAGCCGGAGATGAAGATCACCTTGAGGTCCGGGTGAATCTGCCTGACGCGACGGATCAGCGCCGGCCCGTCCATCTTCGGCATCACCACGTCGGTGACGAGGAGGTCGATGTGCTCCTTCCCCTCGGTGATCAGCTCGAGCGCGGCCTCGCCGCTCTTTGCTTCGATCACGCGATAGCCCTTGTTGCGAAGCGCGCGGGCGCTGAAGAGCCGCACGGGATCTTCGTCTTCCACCAGCAGCACGGTGCCGGCGCCCGTCAAGTCGCCGCTCGAGGTCTCCCCGGAATCGACGCGTTGCGCGGCCGCGTCGCTGGCCTGATGCCGCGGCAGGTAAATCTGGAAGGTGGCGCCGTGTCCGGGCTCGCTCTCAACCAGCACGAATCCGCCGGTCTGGCGCACGATGCCGTATACCGTGGAGAGGCCGAGCCCTGTGCCTGAACCCACCTCTTTGGTGGAGAAGAACGGCTCGAAGATGCGTTCCAAATGTTCCTTGGGGATGCCGATCCCGGTGTCGGTCACCTCGATCAGCACGTAATCACCGGGCGGCATCACCTCGAGCCCTCGGCGGATCGGCGCCGTCGTGGTGGCATTGCTGGTGCGAATGGTCAGCGATCCCCCGGCCGCCATGGCGTCGCGCGCGTTGACCGCGAGATTGATGATCACCTGCTCGAGCTGACCCTGATCCACCTTGACCACGCCGAGGTCGCGGCCATGCACCACCTTGAGCTCGATGTTCTCGCCGATGAGCCGGCGCAGGAGATGCGAGAGCTCCACCAGTACGTCGGTGATGCTGAGGATGCGGGGCTGCAGCGTTTGCTGGCGCGAGAATGCCAGGAGCTGACGCACGAGGTTCGCGGCGCGGTTGGCGTTCTGCTTGATCTGCATGATGTCGGCGAAGGACGGATCACCCGGCCGAAAGCGCAGCAGCAACAAGTCGCAAAAGCCGATCATCGCCGTCAGCAGGTTGTTGAAGTCGTGCGCGACGCCGCCCGCAAGCTGGCCCACCGCTTGCATCTTCTGCGATTGCGCGAATTGGGTCTCGAGGCTCCGCCGCTCGGTGTTGTCGATGAAATGCAGAATAAGGCCGCCCTTCGCCTCGTCCGGGTCGTCGAGGCGGCTCACGAACACCGTGGCCGAACGCTCGCGCGCTCCGGTGAGACGGACCTCAATCGGCGTCACCGTCGGCCCGCTGCCCTCGCTCACCGCTGCGAGGCGGCGCGCGACATCGCGCGCGTCGGCCTCGGGCAGAAATTCCACCAATCGGCGGCCGATCAGATTGCCTGGCGCGACGCCGAACAAACCGCCAAGCGCGCGGTTCGCTTCGCTGAAGCGACCGTCGCGGTCGAGCAACGCGACGCCCACGGGTGCATCGGCGAAGAAGCGCTGGAAGCGCCGGCGTGACTGGCGCAGCGCTTCCTCCCATTCGCGCTCCGGCGTCAAGTCGCGCACCACTGAGCGGGTGCGCAGCCCCTCGTCGGTTTGCACCACTGTCTGAGTGATCGAGGCGTGCACGACCCTTCCCTGCCGCCCGCGTAGGATCACGTCGCCGCGTTCGGAGCCGGTTCCGGTGGAGGCGAAAGGTGCGTGCGGCGGGCCCTCCGGAGCGCCCTCGCCCGCAAGAAAATCGCTAAGCCGGGCACGCCCCTCGACCAACTCGCCGGGCGAGGTGCCAAGCCAATCCGCGAGCGCCTGGTTGACGAAGAGAAACCGGCCCTCGGCGTCGACGGAATAGAAACCGGTGGGTGCATTGTCGAGGAAGTCCGCGAGCTTCATCTGCTCGTCGCGGATCACCTGCTCCATCTCATGCCGCGCCGTCACATCCTCGAAGCTCCAGAGGCTGTAGCCGGGACGCCCGGGCAGCGAATTGATCGAGAGGCTGAACCAAGCGGTAACGCTCGAGCCGTAATGTAGTGCGAGACGGCCATGGGCATGACCATGGCCCATCGCCTCGTCGCGCAGGCGCCGGAATTCGGCGCGCGCCTCGCTGTCGCCCGCGAGCCGGCGCTCGATCTTGGCAAACGCGCCGCCCTCGCCGTCCGGAAACAGCGCCTGGAACGCGGCATTCGCGTAAGCGGTGGCACCGCGCGGCGCCAAGATCAGATGCGCATTGGGAGAAGCGTCAAGCGCGTGCGCGAGCAGGTCGACGCGGCTTGACAGCCCGGCATGAACGCGGCGCGCCACCAGACTCGCGACCGCCGCCAGCACCGAGAGCGCCGCCAGCAGCAGCGCCGCCGGACCGACGAGCGCACCGCGCGCCACCTCGGCGAAAGTGAGCGTCGCCGTCGCCGCGGCGCCCACCGCGAGCACCGCTGCAAGCAAGCTGAGCCGGCGCATCCAGAGCGGCACGGCGGTGTCGCCGGCCTCGGCCACCGCCCGCCACTCCTCCCGCTCCAGCGCGGGACTCATCAGCGCCATGGCACCCTCCCTCCGCGATCGGCCCCTTCGCCCTGCGTGCGGCGCAGCAGTAAGGGTTTCATCTTAGCACAGGACCTCCGCCAAGTGGCGGCGGGGGCGCGGGCCGCGGCCGCAACTTACCCTGCTGACGGAACACGAAGCCGATGATCTCGGCGACCGCCTTGTAATGCTCGGCGGGGATTTCCTGGTCCAGCTCGACACCGCCGAATAGTGCCCGCGCCAGCGGCGGATTCTCGATGATCGGCACGTCATGCTCCTCGGCAACCTCGCGGATACGCAAGGCGAGGAGGTCGGCACCCTTCGCCACGAGGCGGGGCGCGCCCGCGCTGCCCAGCTCGTACTTGAGCGCCACTGCATAGTGTGTCGGGTTGGTTACCACTACCGAGGCGCCGGGTACCGCCGCCATCATGCGTTTGCGCGCGCGCTCCATGCGGATTTGCCGCAACCGTGCGCGCACCATCGGGTCGCCTTCCGACTGCTTGTGCTCCTCTTTCACTTCCTGCTTCGACATCCGCATCGATTTCATGAAAGAGAATCGCTGGTAGCCGTAGTCGAGCGCGGCGATCAGGGTCAACACTATGAACACGCCGAAACCCAGCCTGACGGTCATGTGCTCGATCTCGGCGAGCACGTCGGCGACGTCCATGCCCATGAGCAGCGGCATGCGGTTGATCTCGGGCGCGAGCAGAACCGCCGCCACCACTACCACCACGGCGAGCTTGGCGAGCGTCTTGCCGAATTCGACGAAGCCGCGAAGCGAAAATATGCGGGAGAAGCCCCGGACCGGCGAGAGGTTGCCGATATCGGGCGAGAGCCGCTCAGGGGCGAAGACGAACCCCGTTTGCAGCAACGCACCTGCGACGGCCGCCGCCGTGAGCAGCGCCAGGGGTGCGAGCAAGGTCAGGCCTACCGCGGCGAGCGTCCCCTTGAGGACGAGCCCCAATTGCGCCATGCCGACTTGATCGGGTGCCGCGATGTAGCGGTAAAGCGCTCGGCCGATGGCACGCGCGGTCGCCGGGCCGAAGAACAGCACCACACTCAATCCCGCGCCGACGATGAACCAGTTGTTGACCTCGCGCGAATGGACCACTTGGCCCTTTTCGCGCGCGCGAGCGAGCTTTCGTGTCGATGGGTCCTCGGTTTTTTGGCTGTCGTCGACGTCGTCCGCCATCTCTCACCCTCGCAGGAGTTGCCCGAGATCGGTGGCGAAGCGCTCAAGAAACCACTGCAGGCCACTAGCCAACAGCAGCGCGAAAGCGGTAAGACCGGCGACGATCTGCAGCGGCTGGGTCGCGAAGAGAATTTGAAGCTGCGGCGCCAGGCGTGAGACCAAGCCCACCGCCACATAGAAAATGGTGCCCATTACCATGAACGGCGCCGCCATCTCGACACCGAGGCGAAAACTCTCGGCGGTCGCCCGCGCCATTGCGGCGGAGAGATCGCCCCACTGCAACGGCGCGCCGGGCTCGAACACGGAGTAGCTGTGGATGAGCGCGCGCAGCATCGCGTGATCGAGGTCGGTCAGGAAGATCACCAGCACGCCGGCAACGCTCAGAAAGGTGCTGGTGATCGCTTCCTGCTGTTGCTGCAGCGGATTGAAGATGAGCGCCGCGGAGAGCCCGAGCTGCACCGAAATCACGCTGCCCGCCACCTGCAACGCCGCTAAAAGCACGCGGGTCAATGTTCCCAAAAACAATCCGACAGCGATCTCGCCACCCATCAGGGTGAGCAATCCGAGCGGTGTGCTCGGCATCGCGGGAAGCTTCGGCGCCAACACCGGTGCGGCAAGCACCGTGAGCGCCAAGGCGAACGCCAGACGCAGGCGCGGGTTCACATAAGCCTCGCCGAACCCCGGCAGCATGAGCATCGCCGAACCGATGCGCGCGAACACCAGCAGCGCCGCGAACAGATTGGCGGGAAGGACCTGGTCGAGCATCGTCGTTCAGCCGTTGACGATGTGTCCGGCCAGCATCCGGGTGAAATCGACCAGCGTCGCCACCATGAACGGCAGCAGCACCATCAGCGAGACCATGATCAACAGAATCTTCGGCACGAAGGTAAGGGTCATTTCCTGAATCTGGGTCAGGGCCTGAAGGATCGAGATCAGGAGGCCGCAGGCAAGCGCCAACAGCATGACCGGCGCACCGATCTTGAGCGCGACCACGATCGCTTGATCGCCGAGAGCCAGGACGTCGTCGACGCTCATGGTCGAGCGCCCTTACATCGGCATCTTGATGATGTCCTGGTAGGCGGAGATCACGCGGTCCCGCACCGCCACGACGGTCTGCAGAGTTGTCTCGGCGTTGGCGAGCGCCGTCGCGACGTCGGTGATGCTGGACTTCCCGGCGACCCCGGAGAGGCTCGCCTGTTCGCCTTGCTTTAGGCTGTCGACCGCGGCGCCCGTGGCCTGGCGCAATAGGTCGCCGAATCCGTCGCCCTCGGCGGTGCCGTCACGCGGGTTGAGGCCCGGACTTGCCAGCGCGCGGCCGGCGCTCGCGTAAGCGTTGAGTGCTGTGGTGATCGCGTCAGCCATCGGGGTCTCCGGGTTATGACCGCATCAGATCGAGGGTGTGGGAGATCATCGCCTTGGCGGCGTCGATCACGTACAGATTGGCCTGGTAGGTCTGCTGCGCGTCGCGCATATCCATCAGCTCGACCAGCGGATTGACATTCGGGAGCTGCACATAGCCGTCGCTGTCGGCGCCGGGATTGTTTGGATCGTAACGGCGCTCGAATGTGCCGCCGGCGCTGATGACGCGCCCCGCCTTCACGGTGGTCGCACCGATGCTGCGGTCGAGCACGCTTTGAAAGGTGATGAGTTTGCGCTGATAGGGCGTACCACCGGGAGTCTGCGAGGTCGAGTCTGCGTTGGCGAGGTTTTCCGCGATCACCTTGAGCCGCTCGCCCTGGGCGCCCATGCCCGCGAAGGCAAGCTGCATCGCTGAGTCGATGTCCATGGCGCTCTCCGCTTAGTGGCCGATCGCGTCCTTGATGAGCGCGATCTGCTTCTGATAAAGGCCGGTGATGAAGCTGAAGTCGCTCGCGGTCTCGCTCAGCTTCATCATCTGATCTTCGATCGAGACTGGATGCGCAGCGGGCGTCCGTTCAAAATTGGAGCCGGCACCCGACTCGATCGGAAGCGGAGTGCTCAAATGCTCCGGATCGGTGGTAGCGAGTTGCAGGGTCTGGGGCTCGCCCGCGAGCACCTTGGTGAAGTCGAGCGGCTTCAGGTCGGCGCCTTTGAAGCCCGGCGTGTTGGCGTTGGCGACGTTCTCGGCGATCACGTCCTGCCGGGCGGTGAGCCATTGCAGGTGCTTCGCCATTGCGGCGAACAGCGGAATCTGAGTGAGGTCCATGACGCTCCCGGGACCGAATTTGCGCGCCAAATCCTGATCCCAAGTGGCTTAACAACCGGTAAAGCCCGGGTGCATTTTGCACCCGCTCCATCAACTGATTGTTAAGGCTGTTTCTTCATCATCGCCTGCGGATTAGCGGCCGTTTGGAGCGCCTGTGCCCGTGCCATCCTCCCGCGAGGATAAGACGCCCACCGTCGCGGTGGCGCTGCGCTATGACGGCGGCAAAGCCGAGACGCCGCGGGTGGTGGCGAGCGGCCGCGGTGCGATCGCCGACCGCATTCTTGAACTCGCCTTCCAGCACGGCATCAAGGTGCGGGAGGACGCCGACCTCGCCGAGCTTTTGGAAGCCGTCGATGTCGGCGACGAAATTCCAGTCGCCGCATTCGCCGCGGTCGCGGAAATCCTGATCTATATCTACCGCGCCAACCGGGCGCTCGCACCCAAGGGAGCATTACCATGACCGAGAGCGCCACCGCTTTGCCCGAGGCCGAGAACCTGCTGCTGCAAGAGCTCGACATGGTCGAGAGCGCGGTCGAGGTCGCCTCGGCGACGCTCGCCAGCGGCAACTTCGTGGACATGACCGGCCTCGATCGCGCGGTCGCCGACCTTTGCGCCGCGGCGACGGCGCTGCCGCCAATCCATCGGCGAAGGGCCGCGCAGAAACTATCGCGGCTCGCCGTCGATCTCACGGCGCTCGCCGAGGCTCTTACGCTGCAGCGCGTCCAAATCGAACGCGCCAGCGAAGCCGAGGCACGCCACCGCGCCGCGGACGCCTATCCAGCCAACCTGACGCGCTGATCGGTACTGCGGCAACTCCCTCGCCATGGGTGTCGATACCTATCTGCGGGTGATGATCGCGCTCGCGCTCGTGGTGGCGATGATCGCGATCGCCGGATGGGCCGCGCGGCGCTTTGGCTGGGGAGCTCGCTTCATCGCGCGCGCCGGCGAGCGACGCCTTGCCGTTCTCGAGGTGCTGCCGATGGATGGAAAGCGCCGTCTGGTGCTGATCCGGCGCGACGGCGTCGAGCACTTGGTACTGCTGGGGGCCGCAGGCGACTTGGTGATCGAACGTGCGATCGGAACCAGCGTCGAGACGAGCGCCGAGCGCCGCTCGCTCTTCGCCCAGAGCGGTGGCGGTCCATGAGCGCCTTCCCGTTACGCGCGGGCGTGTCCCGCGCATTCACGTCTTGGTTCGCAAGAACAAAAGTCGCGGAGGGCCGAGGTATTTTCAGCCTCAGCCTGACATTGCTTCTGTCGCTCGCCCCCACGGCGGCGCTCGCGCAATCGGTCACCGTCGATTTCGGCGGCGAGGGCGGCAGCGCGACCGCGCGCATCGTGCAGCTCGTCGTCCTGATGACGGTGCTGAGCCTCGCCCCCGCCGTTCTGGTCACCGTCACCTCTTTCACCCGCATCATCGTCGTGCTGTCGTTCCTGCGCAGCGCTCTCGGCATTCAGACGACGCCGCCCAATGTGGTGATGATCAGCTTGGCGCTGTTCCTGACGGGCTTTGTGATGGCGCCCACGCTCGAAGCCTCCTACCACGCGGGCATCGAGCCCCTGATGCAGGAGAAGATCAGCGAGACCGAAGCCGCGGAAAAGTCCGTGGCACCGCTCCACGCCTTCATGCTGGCGCACGTACGCCAACAGGACCTTCGCCTCTTCGCCGACATGGCCAAGATCGACACCATCGCCGACCCCAAGGCGACGCCGCTGCGCATCCTGGTGCCGGCCTTCATGATCAGCGAGCTGCGCCGCGCCTTTGAAATCGGCTTCCTGCTGTTCCTGCCCTTCCTCATCATCGACATGGTGGTTGCCTCGATCCTGATGTCGATGGGCATGATGATGCTGCCGCCGGCCACTATCTCGCTGCCATTCAAGATCATCTTCTTTGTGCTGGTGGACGGCTGGTACTTGGTCGCGGGGTCACTCGTGCAGAGCTTCGGCACGAGTTAATCGCCTCGACTTTTCACCGCGAGCCGCCGGCCCGGAGCCGAGGGCTCGCGATGAAGAGCAGCGGCGGCGAGATTATCCCTTTACCACGTAGCCGTAGCGCAGGTTGCTGCGTCCTTCGCCGCTTTTTTCGTAATCCTCCTTGATGAGCGCGAAGCGATCGTTCTGAATCGCGTCCACATGCGCTTGGTGCATGTGGTAGAGGCGTAGCGAGTTCCCCGCGAGGATTGCCTGTTTCACGGTATGGGTAGCGGGGCCAAGCGGTTTGAAGCCGTACTTCTTCTGGATGTCCTCGGGGATTTCGATGCGGCGCAAACCCTCGATCTGCCATTGCGGCGATCCGGTCCAGACCGCGTCGGTACCCCAAAGTACGTGATCGGCGCCGAGCCCCTTGACCAAAGTCCCCATGATCGCCGCCGCGAGCATCGGTTCCGCGATCGAAGTCCAGGCGAAAAGCTGGCCCAGATCGCCATAGACGTTCTTGACCCCATACTTCGCGGGGATCTCTGCCAGATCGCTCACCCACGAGACGCGGCCGGTCTGTTCCCATTCGGCGCGGCCGTCCGCCGGCGGTCCACCGACCCAGCGATAACCCGAGTGATAGATCAGGAAATTGAGCTGCGGCCAATCCTTGGCGGCCTTGCCTACATCGCTCACGTCGGCATAGGGACGGAGGTTTGGAAATTGCTTCTCGACCCCGGCCGCGAACAGGCCTTTGTGGACGCAAACATTGCGGATGCCGGCCTTGGCGAACTTCGCATAGGCCGGATACATCAGCTTCTCGTCGTCGAGACGCCAGGGATAGTGGCTCGTGTCCTTGTGCGTGTTGTCGCCGACGGTATAGCCCTTCCAGGAATCCGGCTTGTATATCTCTATCGCCTTGTCGATCTGTTCGAGCCAGCCGGGTTGGCCGGGTGTGATCGTGAAATGCGCGAGCATGCGCCGCGAACCCGCGGCCTTGTTGACCTTGTCTCGGGTTTTGAACACGAGGTCCTGAGGCAGAAACCAGTCCTCGGGAATGTCCGAGGGCGCGTTGGTGAGCAGCGCCACCTTGGTGTCGCTGTCCAGATAAATCTCCTTGAAGTAGTTGTCGTATTTGAGATCGTCGATTGTCTGCTCCTTATCGCCGATCTCCTTGTTCCAGCCGGCTTGCCGACCGCGGCGCGCTGCGCCACGAAGATGGTGATGCGCGTGTCGTCGCGCAGGAAGTGGGTGTGGCCGTCGAACACGAATTGATGCTTGAGCGATTGCGCGCGCTGATCCGCCATCGCGGGTGTCGCAGCCTCCGCCTCGCTCGCCTCAAAGAACTGGCCGAACACCTGGTTCATCGCGACGAAGGACGCGGCCATGCCCGACGCAGTCTGGAAGAAGCGGCGGCGCGAGAGGCCTTGCTTCCTCGCGATTTGATCCGCCATGGCGACAAGGCGCGCCTCGACCTCCTTCTGCCGCGGCGTCTGCGGCACCGGCATGTATTCCTCGCTCGAGACAATCTGCGTAGGTACAGGCGAGGGAAAGGACGCCTCCTCCGCAGGCAAGAGCTGCTTCATCTGCTCCGATGTCAGGAACCTCATCGAGCCCCCTCCCTCTTGTTGGGCCGTCCTTCAGGCGTCGAGCCTAGGCGGCATGGTGAGGAACGCGTGCAAGACGTGCCAGAACTGCTGGCGGTTGATGCTGAACGCAACCGAATGCGCGACACCCGGCAGGATCGACACTTGCCGGTCGGGATTGGGCAGTTTTTGGAAGAAGTCGAGCACATCTTCCTCGGAGGCGATGCCGTCATACTGACCGCGCAGGATCACGACCGGCGACTGGATCTTGGTCGGATCGATCACCGGCAGATTGGCCGTCATATCGAGATAGGTCCCGGTCGGGATCGTATCGCCGAATTTGAGCTCCGCATCGGCGAGCGCCCCGGCGACGCGCGGATCGGAAGTGCCGGCCTTGTCGCGCGTGAAGATGCTTTCGATCATGTCGCGGCCGCGCGGACGGCGGTTGTGCGTGCGATAGTACTCGAGCTGTTCGGCGCGCTTGGTCAGCGTTGGCGAGCCCTTGCCGGTGTATGTGAGCGCCGACATGCCGAGGCGATCGCAGCGCGCGGGCTCGGCCATGGCGAACGCACCGACGCGGAGCGCGCCGGAGGATTCCCCGAAGAAATGCATCTTGCTCTGCCCGGTCTCCTTCATCACGAGATCGGTTCCGGCTTTCAGGTCCTCGACGCCGCTTGCGATGTCGGAATTTCCCGCGGTTTGGCTCGAGTGCCCGTAACCCTCGTGATCCATGGTCCAAACGTCGTAGCCGAGGTGCGCGAACACGTTCATGACCGAGTATTCGCCGGCGCCGGGAACCGTCAGGTCATAGCTTGGCCGCGCCGAAATCGAGGAACCGTGCACCAGGAAAAGAACCGGCAGTGGCCGCTCGCCTTTGGTCGGCGCCTTCGTGCGCTTGCGGTAAAGGTAAAGGTCGACCGAGCCTTTCTTGGCCCAGTATTCGGCGGTCCAGAAATGGCTTTCGTGCATACCGATCCCCGGCTGTCCCTCGGCGGCGCCCAACCCTAGCGCGTCGGCCGCCACCGCGGCACCGACTGCGAGCCCCGCTGCCTTGAATATATTGCGCCGGCTCGGCGCGGAGTCCTTCGTGCCCATGCGATTGCCCCCGGTTACGCTTTTCAGTGATCATAGCCAATCCTACGCGTGCTGCCGAGCCTCCTTGGATCGGGGCACGCAGCGCCCTTGCGGCGGCTGTCCGTCGGGAGCAAGCTCCTACTGGGAACGCTCGTGCGTTCCGACGATCTTCTCTCTTGAGGGTTCCCGATGCTCCGCCTTCGCCTGACGCTCGTGGCGGCGTTTGCCGCTTTGGCTTTACTCGCCGGCACATCGCCCGCTTCTGCGCAGGCGCCAGCGCGCGAGCATCCGCAAAACCCGGGCGAACCCGGCGATCACGAGCATGCGCAGAGCCCGGGCGAGCCCGCGCTTCCCGCCGACGCTGTCACGAGCCACAGCATCAAGATCGGGACTCAGGAACTCGCCTACACCGCGACTGCCGGCAGCCTCACCCTCACCGACGACAAGGGGGAGCGAAAGGCGGAAGTGTTTTACGTGGCCTATACAATGAATGGCGCCGACCCCAAGACGCGACCGATCACGATCGTCTTCAATGGCGGACCGGGGGCAGCCGCCGCATATCTGCAGGTGGGTGCGCTCGGCCCGCGCGCGCTGGACTTCGGGACCGGACGCGATGCGCCCTTCGCCACGGGCGGTGTCGTCGACAATCCCGACACTTGGCTCGACATGACCGATCTCGTCTTCATCGATCCCGTGGGCACCGGATACAGCCGCGGCGTCGGCAACGCCGAGGAGATCGAGAAGGCCTTCTGGGGCGTGCACCAGGATTTGGCCGCGCTCGGCCAGATCATTCGCCGGGTCCTGGGCAAATTCGATCGCTTCGCCTCGCCGCTCTACCTCGCGGGCGAGAGCTATGGCGGCTTCCGCGCCGCCGCACTGCCCAGGAGCCTAGCCGAGGACCAGGGACTGGTAGTGCGCGGCGCGGTGCTGATATCGCCGGTTCTGGAGTTCTCGCTGATGGAGGACGATGACTTTAACCCCATGCCCTCCGCGGTGCGGCTTCCCTCCTATGCGGCAGTGGTGCTCGAGCAGAAGAACTCGCTGAGCCCCGAGGCGCTGCTGCCGGTGGAGCAATTCGCGCTCGGCGAATATGTGAGCGCGTTGGTGACGCCGCCCGACTCGCCGGATTCAGCGCAGCGCTTTTATTCACGCGTGGCGCAAATGATCGGCTTGCCGGAAGCCCTCGTGGAGCGCTGGCACGGCCGCGTGCCGCTGCAAATTTTCATCAAGGAGAAGCGGCACGACGAAGGCGAGCTGCTGAGCCGCTATGACGGATCGGTCGAGGTGCAGGACCCCTATCCCGCCGCCGTTCGGCCACAAAGCGGCGACCCGATCCTGAGCGGACTTACCGCGCCGCTCACCAACGCGTTTATCGCCTATGTCCGCGACGAGCTGAACTTCAAGACTGATCGGCGTTATATCCTCCTCAACAACGACGTGGCGCGTCGCTGGGAGATGCACACGCACAACGACTTTGGCGAGCACGCCACGGGCGCAAGCGACGATTTGCGCGAGGCACTCGCTCTCGACCCCCGGCTGCGTGTGCTGATCGCGCACGGCATGACCGATCTGCAGACGCCCTATCTCATGAATAAGTACGTGATCGACCATCTGCCGGCCGACCTGGTCCGCAACCGCGTCAATCTCAAACTCTATCCGGGCGGCCACATGATGTATTTGCGTTCGCCATCGCGCGCCGCCCTGCACAAAGACGCACGGTCAATCTACTCGGCGGGCGAATGACGACCTGACGCATTCCGGCTAGTTGATCGTACCGGCCTTGTTGGACGCGAGGTCGTCGCGTAGCTGCGTCGCGAAATCCTTGAGTTGGGAGATTTCGGCGAGCTGCTTGGCGCGCTCGCGCGGATCGGTCACTGCCGACGCATCGCCGTCGTCACCGGCGACGAGGCGGAAGGCGTTGGCATAAGGGGTCGAAGCCATCGCAGGCCCGAAATTCCCGTTGAGCCGGGAAAGCCCGGCACGGTCACCCGCGAGCGTGAGCGCCGCTGCCCAGTTGAGAACAACATGCGCGTCGCCATCGCTGAGTTTCGCGTCCGCGGGCGGCACCGGCACTAGGCGCTCGAACATCTGCGCGGCGTCCGCCCATGCCTGCGTCTTCCAGTAAATGTCGGCGCGCATGCGGTCGGCATCGCTGCTGCTGTCACCATCGAGCGTCGCCAACGCTTCCTTGACTCGACCGAGATCGGCGAGCGAACGCGCGCGAAGCTGTTCGCGCTGCCGCGCAAGCGTCGCAGGAAGGCTGGCGTCGACCGCCACATCGAGAGCCTTGAGCGCGGCGTCGGGGCGATGATCCAACAGCCGGATAAGCGCCAACTCGGTCGCGGCACGCGCCTTCTCGACCCCGGCGAGTCGGTGCATCACTCGATCATCGAGGAGCGCATCCGCATCATCCAGCAGATCGACCGCGATCAGCCGGTCGGCGAGGTGGCGGACGATCGCTTCGCCGTCGGCCCCCTCTGGCACCAGGTCCTTGAATTCATCGTAGAGCGCGAGCGCCTTCAGCGGCGAAACTTGGTCGGCGATCTTGCCGGTAAACACCGAGGCAAAGGCGTCGACCATCTGCTGCTTGACCTTCGCAATATCGGGTTGACGGGGGAAATTGTCGACCGCCTGGCTTAGCACGTCGAGACCCCGGCGAACGTCGCCATCGGCGAGCAGCAACGTACCCAGCGAGCGCAACAGCTCGAACTCGAAAGCGTCACCGCGCCAGGAAAAGCGCAGCGCATCCAACTGCTGGATCGCGTCTGCCCGGGAGATTTTTCCGCTCTCGAACAGCGCCATGGTGCGGTCCTTGAGCGCCCGCGCCCGGCTTAGTCGGTCGCCCATCTCAGCGACACCCTGCCATGTATCGAGCGCGCGCGGCAGATCGCCCTCGGCCTTTAGCTGGAGGCCGGTCAGATACTGTGCCATCGCGTGATCGCCGAGGCTCGGCGAGCCCTTCTCCACCAGCTCGATGAACGCGCTGGCGGCGCTCGCCTGGTCGGTCCTGATGAGCGCTTCCGCCGCTTCCAGCGCGAGGCGATTGCGCATGTCCTTGGGGTAGAGCGTGAGCAGGCCAACCCCGTCTGTGAATTGCTTGGCAGCATCCACCCAGTCGCCATCATGGACCGCGAGCGCTCCGCGCCAGAGCGCCACTTCGGGCTCGCCGTCGAGAGTAGGCCGACGCAGCTCCTGTGCCGCAGTCTCGGTGTCGCCGTCCAGCATCGCCGCAGCGCCCTTCAGCGCTCGCAGGAGGCGATCGGCCGCGAATGTCGAATCGTCGCGTTCGATCGCATCCAACACACCCAGCGTTTCGGCCGCATAGCCGTGCGCGAAGTAGAATTCGGCGAGCGCCAGGCGCGGCTGCGATCGTGCGGACGGCGCAACGTCCGCGATCTTTTGCTCGAGCTCGCTCCGACGATCGAGGAATGATTCCTGCGCCGGTCCCCGCCACCACGGAAAATCGAACAACCGGTGCACGCTGCCCGCAGTGCCGAGCCGGCGGTCATCTTCGTTCGAGAGCAGCAGGCCCTTGAGGCCCGTGACCTCAATTCCCGTTGGTGCGACGCGCGCGACGACACCATCGGCGTTGGGGCGCAACACGAGTCCCTGCAGCGAGGGCAAGGCGCTGAAATCGACGACGCCCGCTTCAACGCTGAGGCCGCGCCCGATCTCAATCGTCGGCACAATCAACAGCCGATCGCCGACATCGGGATCGGCGAATGCCACGGGCTGTGTCGGTGCCCGCATCTCGAACACGATCCGATTCTTGGTCGGGTCGGCTTCTACGCCGATTGGAACGTCGGCACTCAGCTCCTGCGCCTTGAAGTCGAGAACCCATTCGTTGTCGACGCGGCGGATGCTCGGCTCGAGCCCGTTGCGAGTGCGGATACGCAGCACCGTTGCGGTGGGATTGCTAACCTGCTCGATCTTTTCGATCGCCGCCTTGCCACGCAGCTCGACCTCGCCGAGATCCGCTTTGGCACTGGAACCGAACAAAACCCAGAGTGCATCGGCGCGGCGAAACACTGCGGCCGGCACGGTCTTAGGCCAATCGAAGCGCAGGCTCGCGGTATCGCTGCTGGCGGTATAGTGCACCACCAGCCGCGTACCTGCTGCGTCGCTCGGGGCCCCGACGTTCTCGGCCGAGGCTGCACCCTGTGCCGGCGGCAGCGGCACGGTGACGCTCGCACCCGATGACGGCTGGATCAACTCCGGTGGCGGCACGACACCGCTCGACGCCGGACCAGGCTTACCCGCGTTCGCCGGTTTCGCGGGCTTGCTGCCCTGCGGCTCGGACTTATCGCGCACGAAATCCAGCACCACCCCGCCGTTGTTCCGGGATTGGCGCAGATGCGTGGCGGCGGGCGGAAACAGCGTCAGCGTGGTGCCGCCGCTCTCGTCCGCGACCTCTGCGCCGAGCCCCGCCACCGTCTTGGCGAGCTCCGCCGCGTCGATATCAACGGGACTGGCGAAATGAATTTGCGCCGACTGATCCTTTTCATTGAACGTATACCGGACCGGCTTTTTCCATTCGAGCACGACGCGGCTGAAGCCCGCGTGCTCGCCAGCATGAATTCGGATCGGAGCCTTTGCGTCCGGCGCCGGCTGCTCTTTGGCAGGGGCCGCGACGTTTTTGGGCGCGGCCGTCGGCGCCGCGGCGGCCGTCTCCTCGGCGGCTCCGCTCGGCTCCCTGGCCGCAGGGGCCGGCGCGGCTGCGGCGGTCGCGGACACCTCAACCAAGTCGATAGCGACGGTGTTGCCCTCGGCAAGCGTGTTCAAGGTCATCGGGCGCTTGAGGGAGAGGGTGATCGTGGTTCCGTCCTGATCCAGGTTCGCTTCCGCCACATAGGTGCCGAGCGCGCGCAGTATCGGCTGCAGATCGGTGCTGAGCGACCGGGCAAAATGGATGGTGACGGTCGAACCCTCGACCTTGGCATCAAAGGTAACGGGTGCGGGCCAGTCGAACGCCATGCGCCCAAAATGCGGATGGCTGGCGGCGCGCGTCTTGACGGTATCGGCGGCCGCGGCGGCCGTGAGACCGCCCACCAAGACGGCGGTGACGAGAACGAAGCGCAGGTTACTCATGAACCTCCTCATTTCTTGAGGGGCCGCGCGGCGAGCGCGCGGGGCACTATTTCAAGTTCGCAAAAATGGCGTCGATCTCGTCCTGGCGCTTGGCCTCGTCGGGAAGCTGCGGGCCGTGCAGCAAATTGCGCTCGTCGTCCGGCGGCAAAGCTTCTCGCGGCTCCGGCGACGAGGGCGCGGCCGACTTGAGCTCGCCGAACGTCGTCAGCAGCGCGTCGATTTTGGCCTCGATATGCTTCAGCGTGCGCACCACCTTGGTGATGCGTTGGCCGGTGATGTCCTGGAAATTGCAGGCCTCGTAAATGCGGGTCGCGATGGCGCGCACCTCTTCGCCCCCGCCGATCGAATCGGCCATGCCTTCGAGCAATTCGGCGGCATCGAGGATGGCGCCCGTCGCATCGGCGGTGGCACCCACGACCGCATCGAGCTCATCGGTTGCCATCGGTATGTCGCGATGGCGGATATCGTCGGGGCGGATCGCGGCGATCTCCCGCTTCGCCGACTGAATGTAGTCCGCGAGGTTCTCGAGCTCCCTATAAAGCCGAAACTCCGCGAGCGACACGTCGCCCGAAAGGCTCTGCATCACGGCCTCTACCACCGTGGCGATGTCCTCGGGCTGCAGCCCCGGCGCGGAACCGCCGATCTGCTCGAGCTTGTGCTCAAGCGCGCGGTTCGCCGCTGACTTCGCCATGGGAGAAACTCCTTGCTCGCCCGCGCTAGAAATTGCCGTAGATCGCGCTGAGCTTGTGCTTCAGCGTCGCCGCGTTGAACGGCTTCACGATGTAATTCGTCACACCCGCTTCCTTCGCCGCGACCACGTTCTCGGTTTTGCTTTCCGCGGTGATCATCACGAAGGGAATCTGCTTCAGCCTGCTGTCGGCACGGACTTCCTTGAGCAATTGCAGGCCGGTCATCGGCTCCATGTTCCAGTCCGAAATCACGAGACCATAATTACGGTCGCGCAGCTTCATCAGCGCGGTGCCGCCGTCGGTCGCCTCATCGATGTTCTCGAAGCCCAGCTGCTTCAGGAGATTGCGAATGATGCGCAGCATCGTCTTGTAGTCGTCGACAATGAGGACGTTCATGTTCATGTCGACTGCCATTCATCGCTCCCGTCCTAAGTGCCGGCGCAAGTGGGGCGACACTGGCCGCCCGCGGTTTCTATAGGCACGACCCGTTAAGGCCGCGTTAACCTCCGCAAATTCAAGGCGTTGCCGTCTTGGCCGGGGCTTGCTCCTGGCGCTTGCTCTCGGCGAGTTCGGTGGTGGCGATCTTCGCTTTCTCGGGATCCATCGCAGCCAGGATCGGAGCCGCTTTCGCCTCGCGCATGCGCTTCAACACATCGAGCAGAACGGGCATGTCCAGTTGCTCGAAGATGCGCGCGGCATCGGTGGGCTTCATGGTCTCGTAGATCTTGACCAGGCTCTTGAGCCGCGCGTCCTCCTGCTGATCGCGCTTGTCGGCGAGACCGCCTATGTCGGTCTCGATCGATTGCAGCTTGGCGATCTTGTCGTCGATGCGCTGTTCGGCGGCCTTGAGCAGGACCTGCTGCTGCGCGATATCGGCTGCGCGCTTGTCGAGTTCCTGCCGGCGTTGCGCGAGCTTCTGCAGCACATCGATCTCGGAGGGACTCATCATTAGCGGATCGGGTGCCGGTTCCGAGGCGTCATGCTGCGGCGCTGGCGAGGCAGGCGTAGGCGTTCCGGCGGCACTGGCTAGAACAGGCGGTGAAGCGGGCTTCGCCGCAGGCGCGGGGGCAACGGCTCGCGTTGCCGCCGCGGTAACCGCGGGAGCGGCTGCGGTCTGTGCGTGGGCGTCGATGTCGAGCCAAATGTCGGCGACGCGCAGCGCCAACATCAGACCACCGACGCCGATCAGCACCGGCAAGAGACGGAAACGCACGCTCACTCTCCTAACGACGTCCGCCCAGCGCGCGCAGCAAGTCCCTCTCGGATCGGGACACACCGCCGCGTCGCGATGGCGGACCGTCGTCGCTCTCGGCCACAAGTGCCGTCAGCTTTTCGACCGCGGCGACGCGCGATGGCGCAGCCGAGCGCGGACGCTCGGATTCGCCCGAACGCGCGGGCTCTTCACGCCGGGCGCGAACCGTTCCTTCCAGCCGATCGGCCATCGCACCGCCGCGCTCGATCAGATAGGTCAAATCGTCCTTGAGGGCGCGGCATTGCGCCGTCTTCTTTTCTATCTCTCCGCCGAGCTCGTCGGCGGTCTGGCGCAGATTGGCGATTCCCGCCTGGGCACCGGTCGAGGCCGCGGTCAGTGCATGGATCAGCGCCTGCAGCTTTTCCCGATCGCCGCGCAACGCGCCGAGCCGGCGATTGAGCACGATCGCATAGGCGATGGTGGCCAGCAGCAATACCGCGACCAACACGTTGCTGAGCAAAGTCGGTGTCAATGTCATCATGGTCATCATGGCAACCCCTTGTTCCTGTCGATCTTTTCGACGATGCGGATGGCGATGTTGCCGCCTTTGCGGCCCATCTTGCCGACGAACATGGGCAGCTCGCCGCAGGCGAGCTCGACGTCGGCCTGAGCATCGACGCCGAACATAACCCGGGAGCCGACTTTCCAGTTGAGCACGTCCTTGAGTGACAGCTCGAAGGTGTCGAGTACCGCGTCGATGCTGACGTTCGTGTACCAAAGCTCGCCGGCGAGATGCGCTTCCCAGATCGAATCGCGCCCGAACTTCTCGCCGAGGAATCCCTGCAGCAGGATGTCGCGCACCGGCTCCAGCGTCGCATACGGCAGCAGCACCTCGAGGCGCCCGCCGCGATCCTCCATATCGACGCGCAGCCGCGCCAGCACCGCCGCGTTGGCGGGCCGTCCGATGGTGGCGAAGCGCGGGTTGGTCTCGAGGCGTTCGAAACGGAATGTCACCGGGCTCAGCGGATCGAACGAGCCGGAGAGATCTGAGAGCACCACCGACACCAATCGCTCGACCAGGTTGCGCTCGATCGTGGTGTAGGGACGGCCCTCGATGCGCATCGCGGCGGTGCCGCGTCGGCCGCCCAGGAGCACGTCCACGATCGAGTAGATGAGCGCGCTGTCGATGGTGATAAGGCCGAAATTTTCCCACTCTTCCGCCTTGAACACCGAGAGCATCGCCGGCAGGGGGATCGAGTTGAGATAGTCGCCGAAGCGGATCGACGTGATGTTATCGATCGAGACCTCGACGTTGTCGGAGGTGAAGTTGCGCAGGCTGGTTGACATCATGCGCACGAGGCGGTCGAAGACCACCTCGAGCATCGGCAGGCGCTCGTATGAAACCAGCGCCGAATCGATGATGGCACGGATACCGGAATTGTCGCGGTTGCGTCCCTCTGCGTCATCGACGCCGAGCAGGCTGTCGATCTCGTTCTGATTGAGGACGCGGGTCTGAGGCGCGTCGCCCTCGCCTTCGGAAGCGCCTTCGCCCTCGGCGCCCTCCGCCATCGCCGCCCATTCGGCGGCCAATTTGTCCTCGTTTTGTTGGTTTTCGGCGGCCATCGGCGTTGCCCGTTCCCTCGGATGCGATTGCCGGCGCTATTGCACCAGCATCTCCTTGAACAGGACGTCCTTGACCTTGATCGGCGCCGCGGCCGCGTTGACGCGCGCCAGCAATTCCTCGCGCAGCCGGTAAATGCCGCTGGAGCCGCGCAGGTCCTCGACGCGCAACTCGCGCAGATAGACCTGAAAATTGTCGATTATGCGCGGCATCACTGCCTGCAGCCGCGCAACGTCGCCCTGCTCCTCGAGTTCCAGGCTGACCGAAATCTTGAGGAAGCTCGCCTTGCGCCCGTTCGAGTTGAGGTTTACCAGCAGATCGGGCAAGTCGAAGAAGACGCTGGGCTTGGCCGGCGGCTCCTCCACCTTCGCTTCCGCCCCATGGCCGCCGAGCAGCTTGCCGATAACCCCCGTGTAGTAGAGCACCCCGCCGGTACCGGCCAGAAGCGCCAAGACCGCCGCGATGAAAATCAAAAGGCGACGTCGGCCGCCCGGGCGCGCTCGGGCCGAACCTTCACCCTCTTCCTGCGGCGTCTCCGCATCTTCGTCCAGCGCTCGATCGGTCATCTCTTCCCCGGTGGTGGGCGCACGCTTTGCGGGCGTAGCCTCGGTAAACGCTAGAGCTTGCTAGTTAAGAAGTGGTTGAGAGGACGCCTCAGGACCGCTCCCGTTGGAGGCGCCCGGCGGGCGGGCAAGAACTACCCGGCAACGGATGGCGCGATAGCGTCCGATCGATCGCCTGCCGGTGCGTACAGCTGCGACAAATCGCAGATTTCCCACTGCATTCGCGGATGGCACGGCCCGTGCATGGGGTGGCGCGTCTGAAACCACTCACACGCGCTCTGACGATGAACGACTCCTCTCAAATCGCGCTTTCGGCTCAGATAGCCCTGCTGCGCCGGAGCGACATCATCGCCAACAACGTCGCGAACCTCTCGACCAACGGCTACAAGGGCGAGCACCTCGTGTTCGCGGAGTATCTGAACAGCACGCAAGACGGTGGCGTCGGCTCTTACGTCGATCCGGTCGGCACCGTGCGCGACCTGAGCCAGGGACCGATCAGTCAGACCGGCAACCCTCTCGATGTCGCCATTGAAGGAAATGGCTTCCTCGCGGTTCAGACCCCGCAGGGCACGCGCTATACCCGGGACGGCCATTTCCAGCTCGATGCACAGGGCGAGATCGTTACCGTGCAGGGATATCCGGTTCTGAGCTCGTCCGGTGCGCCGATTGTCATTTCGAACGGCACCGGCCCGATCACGATCGGCCAAGACGGCACGGTCGCGACCGGAGACAGCAGTGCCGGTCAGCTCCAGATCGCGACCTTCCAGAACGGCCAGGCGCTGCTCCCGGCCGGCAACAACCTGTTCGATTCCAACGAAGCGCCCGGTACCCCCACGTCGACCAGTTTGGTACAGGGGGCGCTCGAGGGATCGAACGTGCAAGCGATTATCGAGATGACGCGACTAATCGATACCGAGCGCGCGGTCAGCTACGCCAAGGACATGAGCACGAGCGAAAGCAATCGCATCAACAACGCACTCGATCACCTCGGCAAGGTCTCCTAGAGAAGCGAAAGGCTAACCCTCATGCGCGCCCTCAACATCGCCGCGACCGGCATGCTGGCCCAACAGCTCAATGTCGAGGTGATCTCCAACAACATCGCCAACCTCAATACCACCGCCTTCAAGCAGCAGCGCGCGGAGTTCCAGGACCTGATCTACGAGAACCAGCGCAACGTCGGCGCGGCGTCTTCGGACAACAACACGATCGTGCCGGTGGGCGTTCAGACCGGCACCGGGGTCAAGGCCGCCGCGGTTTATCGAATAGCCCAGCAGGGTAGCCTGCTCAACACCAACAACCCCCTCGATATCGCGATCCAAGGCCGGGGCTACTTTCAAATCCTGCAGCCCGACGGTACGACCGCCTATTCGCGCGCAGGCTCGTTCCAGCTAAGCCCGACCGGCGAGATCGTGACGGCCGATGGCTTCGTCGTGCAGCCCGGCATCACGCTGCCGAACAACACGACCGCGATCACCATCAACGCGAGCGGCCAGGTGCTGGCGCAGGTCGCGGGGCAAACCCAGCCGCAGACCGTCGGCCAAATCCAGCTTGCCAACTTTCCGAATGAAGCAGGGCTCGAAGAGTTGGGCGGCAACCTGCTCGCCGAGACGAGCGCTTCGGGATCGCCCACGACCGGTAATCCCGGCACCACCGGGTTCGGCCAGATCCAGCAAGGCTTCCTCGAGACTTCGAACGTCAACATCGTCTCCGAGATCACCAATCTGATCACCGCGCAGCGAGCCTACGAAATGAATTCGAAGGTGATCCAGACGGCGGACCAGATGTCGCAGACCCTGAGCCAGATCCAGTAGCGGGGGAGCAGCATGGGCCGCTTCGCAGCACTAATCCTCATCCCGCTCCTGCTCAGCCTCGGGATGCCGGCCGCCGCCGTGGCCAGCCCGGTGCTGAAGCCCGCCGCCACGGTAACGGGCCCTGTCATTCATCTCGGCGATATCTTCGCGGGCGTCGGCGACCGTGCCTCGATCGAAATCGCCGAGGCGCCGCCACCTGGAAGCAGGATGACGTTCAGCTCCGCCTGGCTCACGGCACTCGCGCGATCGCAACATTTGGCGTGGGAGCCCACCTCCGGCTTCGACCAAGTGACGGTGGAACGCGCAAGCCGAGTCGTTGGCGCCGAGGAGATCGCGGATCAGCTAAAGCAAGCGCTTGCCGATCGTGCGCCGCTCGACGACGCCGAAGTGAGATTCGATCGCGGCGATCTGCGCCTGGTGGTCGCGGCGGAGGCGCCGACGGCGCTCACCGTCGCCAGCATCAGCTACGATCCCGCAAGCGGGCGCTTCGCCGCGAGCGTGACGACGCCCGACGGCGCTTCGGTTCCGCAACAGCTTCGTGTCACTGGGCAACTCGTACGCTTCACCGAGGTACCGACGCCAGTGCGGCTGATCGCGCCCGGCGAGACCATCGCCAACAATGACCTCGCCATGGTGCGGCTGCGCAATGATCGGCTGGGCCCGGGCGCGGTGACACAGCTCGCCGATCTGGTCGGTAAGAGCGCGCGCCGCGCGCTCAGGCCGGGCGAAACCGTGCACTACGGCGACGTCGAAGTGCCGGTCGTGGTGCATCGCAACTCGATCGTCACCATCGTGCTCGAGACCCCGAACATGCGGCTTACCGCCGAGGGCAAGGCGCAAGAGGACGGCGGCATCGGCGCGGTGATCCGCGTCGCCAACACCAGGTCGAGCCGGATCATCGAGGCGGTCGTCACCGGCCCCAACTCGGTCCGGGTCGACAAGCCGTCGTGATTATCCGGTCGCCCAGCCCATCGAGAGAAGAGTAGGACCCATGCGCTACCGCCTGATCGCCCACCTGCTTCGCACCGCGCCGCTCCTGGCGCTGGGCGCCTGCAACACAGCGACCTCGCTCTCGCAGATCGGCGCGCCGCCGCCGATGACAACGATACAGGATGCGACCCAGCAGCCTGGATACAAGCCGGTCTCGCTGCCGATGCCGCAGACCATCGTCTCGGAGCGGCGGCCCAATTCGCTTTGGCAGTCCGGGAGCCGCGCATTCTTCAAGGATCAGCGCGCGACCAATGTCGGCGACATCCTAACCGTGCTGGTGAGCTTCGACGAGAAAGGCAAGTTCGACAACAACACGCAAATTCAGCGCCAAGACACCCAGACCATGGCGACGCCGGAGCTTTACGGCTTCCAGCAGCAGATCCCAAAATTCCTCTGGCAATCCGCCAACCCCGCCAACCTCCTCAACACCAGCGGCACAAGCAATCATCAGGCGACGACCGAAGGAAACCGCGAAGAGCAGGTGCAGCTCTCGGTCGCGGCCGAGGTGACGCAGGTGCTGCCCAACGGCAACCTAGTGATCACCGGGCGTCAGGAGATACGTCTCAACAACGAAATCCGCGAACTGCAGATCGCCGGCGTGCTGCGCCCGCAAGACATCAGCTCGACCAACACGGTCAACTACTTCAAGCTCGCCGAGGCGCGCATCTCCTACGGCGGCCGCGGCCAGCAGACCGACGCGCAACAAGCGCGCTGGGGCCAGCAGCTCCTCGACATCATCGATCCGTTCTAGCTGGGGGCGGCGTAGGCTCGGCCGGGTGAACCGGCCGAGCCGCACGCCGGGGGATTACGGCGGATTACGGTGGTGAGACTACGGTGACAGGCGTAGGGCGGGCAAGCGGAGCGCAACCCGCCATCCGTTGCCGTGCTGCGATGGCGGGTTTCGCCTTCGGCTCACCCGCCCTACGGATTACGGGCACTGCAATTAGTAATTCCGATCAAGCGCGCGTTAGTGTCCATCAACCCCGAGCAATTCGACCCCCAGCGCGTCGGCGGCTTTTCGCAGCGCTTGATAGAGTGTCGCAAGCGGGAGGCCGCGCCGCTGCGCTAACTCCAGATACGCCGCATCGTAAGACGTCAGGTCACTTGATCTCCGGCACGCGGCGCCGAACACCATTGGGTGCACTGTCGCCATCTCCGCAATCAGAAGACGCAGCCCAGCGGCATTCGGCTTCGGCCGGCTGCCACTTCGGCCTTTGCGGTCACGATCAGTTGATAGTCGTGCGGTGCAGAATTTTCTCGAACGCGTAACCCACGAGAGTTACCGGTCGAACATGGACGCGTCAGGCCATTTCGCGGATGGCCAGTTTGACCACACGCTCAAGCCGCGCAATGGAGGAACCCAACGATGATCCCAGAAAAAATCGGTTCGACACTCAGGAAAGTCTTTTTGAGCCTATTGACTGCGACCCTCCTCGCCGCCCCGGGGTGGGCAGCGGAACGTGCGAACTGGAGCCAGGCGGCCTTCAGTTCCGCGCAGGATGCGGGTAAGTCCATCATCGTGGAGGTAACCGCACCATGGTGCCCGATCTGTGCGAAGCAGAAACCGACCATCGCCACGCTCGAAGGCGATCCTGAATTCGCGCACTCGATCATCTTCTCGGTCGATTTTGATTCGCAAAAGGACGCGCTCGAGCACCTCCATGTAAGCATGCAGAGCACGCTGATCGTGTTCAAAGGGAAGATCGAAGAGGGCCGCTCGACTGGCGTCACCGATCCCGCCGCAATCCGCGCGCTGTTCGAGCGGGCGCTCTGATAGGGTGGGCTGCAGCGCGCCATGCTGGTTCTCAGTTTCCTAGCCGGTGCGCTGACCAGCGTGTCGCCATGCGTTCTTCCCCTGATCCCGATCTTGCTTGGCAGCGCGTTTCAGGAGCATCCCGGCGGGCCGCTCGCCCTGACTTTGGGCCTGGCGCTTTCCTTTACAACCCTCGGCGTGGCCCTCTCCTCGATCGGGTTCATTCTCGGCGTCGGTGCCGATACGCTCAGGATCGCCGCGGCAGTGCTCATGGCGTGTTTTGGCACCATTCTCCTTAGCGCATCATTACAAGAACGTTTCGCGCTTATCGGCACACCAATCATGAATCGCGCCAACACGTTGCTAAGCGGAATGAGCAAAGCCGGACTTGCAGGGCAATTCGGTCTCGGTCTGTTGCTCGGTTTGATCTGGGCACCTTGTGCCGGCCCGACCCTGGGTGCCGCGGTCGGCCTCGCCGCCAACGGCGGCACCGCACTGCGTGCGGCTCTCATGATGTTCCTGTTCAGCCTCGGCACTGCGACCCCGATCCTGGCGCTGGCCTACGGTTCGCGACGACTGGCCAGCCACGGCCGATCGGGGATGCGTCTATTCGGGTCTGTCGGCAAGCCAGCAATGGGCGTTGCGCTCCTGGCCATAGGCATTTTCGTGCTTTCGGGTATCGATAAAACTGTGGAAGCCAGCCTCACTCAAGCGATGCCCGATTGGCTGCTCGATCTTGTGACGCGGATTTGAGCTGGCGAGCATTCTCTCTCGCGCCACCTCACTTGCTCTTCATGGTGCGTTCATCCCAGAGCCGGATCAGATATCCGTCGGGATCCGCGAGTTCGGCGCCATAGCCCCAGAAGGACTTCTCCGGTCCGTGCGTGAAACTGACACCGCGGGCGGACCACTCTGCGTGGATCGCGTCGACGTCCGGCACTTGGAACCAGAGCGCGCAGCCCCGAGCCGCGATCGGAGTGGGAACCTCTTGGAGAAAGATCGCGAATCCTTCGGTGTCCTGGAGCGCAACTGTCCGGCGGTCCGGAATTTCAAACTCGACCTTGAGGCCCGGCGTTGCGACGTACCATCGCTTCGAGCGAGCCAGGTCCGAGACCGGAAGGCTCAGATGGTCTAATTTCATCATATTACAGCCTCTCGCCCTGTGTGCGACGCACGGACAAGGTAGCGCAGTCGGAACGCGGGTCCAGGCGCTACACGTCCACAGTCATGGAGCGTTCGAGAGGATATAGTGCCGGCGGGCGGCCTACGACTTCGTACGGGGCATGAGAAAATACGACATCATCAATGAGCTGATCCGGCGACGGGGCTTGCGGAGCTACCTGGAAATCTGCACGCCGACGACCGGCGGGAGCTTCTCCGAAGTCGAGCGGGGCACTCTCGTCCGGCGCGACCGCCTCATGTACCGCTGCCCCCGCGACTTCGCCGATGGCGACACGATCACGTTCCGCAGCACGACCGAGGATATCGCCGGTATCGTCGACCAGGTGCGGCGCTCCGGCTTGCGGTATGACCTGATCTTCGTCGACGCCTGGCATACCCTGCCCTGCGCGGCGCGCGATCTCGATGCGGCACTCTCGCTGCTGACCGACGACGGTTTTCTTGTGGTGCATGACTGCTCGCCGCCGAACGTGAACATGGCGACGTCCGAGCACAGCGGTGCTTGCTGGCATGGGGTCACCTACGCCGCGTTTCTCGATCTTGTCGCCGCACATCCGGAATTGGGCTACTACACCGTCGACGCGGATGTGGGGTGCGGCATCATCCGCAAGTCGGCTGCACCGAACCCCGCGAGCACGAGGCGCGACACGGCGATGCTCGGCGAATGGATAGCTCGTGCGCCGGGAATGGGAGAGCGCGAGCGCTTCGAATTCTTCGACATCCACCGAGAGCGGCTGCTCAACCTGGTATCGGTGCGGGAATTCTTGAATCGCGAGGACATCACGCTTTCCGGGGCCTTCCGGCTGAAGGCTGCCGCGCGCCTGCTCTGGTCCTGGTTCAAGATTTTGCTGCCGACGTGTATCCGCGGGCGCCTGCGCCGACGGATTCTAACGGCAATTTCTTCGGGCGCGCCACGCAACGCCCTTTGAAGGCCCGCGAGCGCGCTCAATCGTCGCGGTGCGTGCGCTCCATGCGCTCGTGGCGTTCCTGCGCCTCAAGGCTCAGGGTCGCGATCGGGCGCGCTTCCAAACGACGGAGACTGATCGGCTCGTCGGTCTCCTCGCAGTATCCGTAGGTGCCGTCCTCGATCCGCATCAGTGCGGCGTCGATCTTGCTGATGAGCTTGCGCTCACGATCGCGGGTCCTGAGCTCGAGCGCGCGCTCCGTCTCAAGCGAGGCACGATCAGTGAGGTCCGGCTCGGCCAGACTCTCTTCTTTCAAATGCTGGAGGGTTTCGCTCGATTCCGCCAAAAGCTCGGTGCGCCACCGCAACAACTTCTCCCGAAAGTACTCGAGCTGGAGTGGATTCATGAACTCTTCGCCGTCCGATGGACGGTAGTCGGGCGGGAGCATGGGCCGCATCAAGTACTCCGTAGAGCGCAAAGGTTCTCGAAGCGCGCGGGAGTATAGGGATGGCGCGGCGCCCGGGCAAGCGCCGGCAGCGGCATCCATGTCGTTGATATGACCATCATTTTCGAAATACTATCGGAGGCTCGCCGCGAGCTTCGCCAGCTCTACCTGGGCGCGCAGGTCGATCTCATCCAGCACGGTCGTCAGGCGAGGATCGTCCACTTGGGCACGTTCGCTCGCCACCAACCGGCTCAGCTCGCCAATCTGGCTCACGGTTAATTGACCCGAAAGGAGCGAAAGGCGCAGGTCGTCGAGGCGATCGAGCAAGGCGCTGCCGCGGCGGAGCGCGCGTCGGTGCCCGGCCAGGGGGTCATCAGGCACCTCTTGGAGCGCGAAGAGCCCATCGACGGGGTTCAGCGCGCGCGTCGATCCGGTCGACGAAACCTGCGTTTCACCGCCCGCGGGTGAGGCGAAGTCGGTCGCGAAGCTCGAGCCGGCGCGGCCGTCGCGTCGGCCTGCCGCGGGTAAGGTCGGGCGGTTCGGATCGATGCGCATGGAGGGTGCGAGCAGCTCTCGAATTCGCGGGCAGAATGATCGCCGAGAGTTAAGACAGCTTTAATGGAGAGCGAGCACCCGGCAAACCCTGCCGGCTCATTGGCATGGTTTGCCGGGAAAAGTGCCGGCTCGATTCGAAAATTACACGTAACGCTTTGTTTCAACATCTATTTTCGAATGGCACGCCGTTCGCATGATGGCACCGACAGAAGTCAGGTGCCCGTCATGATGCTTCGCTTCCTTCGCTTGCGTTCCCGTGTCTCGGCGATTCTCTTGGCATTGCTCGCGGCGCTCCCGCCTTTCCCGGCGGCGGCTGTCTCGCGCGTCAAGGATATTGCGGATTTCGAGGGCGTCCGGGCGAACATGATGGTGGGCTATGGCCTCGTGGTCGGCCTCGACGGCACGGGCGATAGCCTCAACAACGCGATCTTCACCCGCGAAAGCCTCATCGGCATGCTGGAGCGGCTGGGCGTCAATGCCCGCGACACCGCGCTCCGCACCAAGAACACCGCCGCCGTGATGGTGACCGCGACTCTGCCGCCCTTTGCGCGTCAGGGCGAGCGCATCGACGTCACGGTCTCGTCGTTGGGCGATGCACAAAGCCTGCTCGGCGGCACGCTTCTCGTCACTCCCATGCTGGGTGCCGACGGCGAGGTCTACGCGGTCGCTCAGGGCACGGTCGCGACCGGTGGAATTGCCGCGCGCGGCCAGGCAACGAGCGTCACCAAGGGCGTTCCGACCGCCGGTCGAATTTCGAGCGGCGCCATCGTCGAGCGCGAGGTGGGCTTCGAATTCGACCACATGCACACGGTCAATCTCACGCTGCACAACCCCGACTTCACCACCGCACGCCGCGTTGCCCAGACCATCAACGAATACCTAAAAAGTCCGGCGGCGAAGCCGATCGACCCGACCACGATCGTGCTCAACGTGCCCCAGAACTTCACGGGCGACCTGGTCTCGCTGATCACCGACATCGAGCAATTGCGCGTCGAACCCGATCAGCCCGCGCGCGTTGTGATCGACGAGCAAAACGGCGTCATCGTCATGGGCGAGAACGTGCGCATCAGCACCGTCGCCATCGCTCAGGGCGCGCTCACCGTGCACATCACTGAGACGCCACAGGTCTCGCAGCCCAATCCCTTCTCGTCCAGTGGCCAGGCATCGACACCGTTTGATCCAACCACCGGGCGTCCCGCGGTCCCGAACCGCAACGGCGTCCAGTTCGCGCCGGGCGGCGGCTCGCAGACCGTGGTCGTACCGCGCACCGGCGTGCAGGTTGACGAACAGTCGGAGCACCGCATGGCGGTGCTGCCCGCGGGCGTCACCCTGCAGGAACTCGTCAATAGCCTGAACGCGCTCGGCGTCGGCCCGCGCGACATGATCAGCATCCTGCAGGCGATCAAGACCGCGGGCGCACTGCAGGCCGAAATCGAGTTGATGTGATGGACGCAAGCAAGCCCGTCCTTCCTCAGCTTCCGCCGGTTCAGGCGCCTGAGACCACGGCGCCCAAGCCGAGCGGCAATGCCGGCGACGCGCGCAAGGCAGCGGAGAATTTCGAGGCATTCTTCCTCGCGCAGTCACTCGACTCCATGTTCGCGGGGATCGACAGCGACTCTCTGTTCGGCGGAGGAAGCAGCGAGAACGTCTACCGCTCACTACTCAATCAGGAATACGCCAAGGTCGCCGCCAAGAGCGGCGGTGTCGGCATCGCCGACGAGGTGCAGCGCGAAATCCTGCGCATGCAGGAGGCACAGAAGAAATGAGTCAGCCGCAGAACGTCGTCGAACCCTTTTCTCCTTTGGAGCTCGCATCGATGACCGATGATCTGGCGAACCTGCTGAGCCGCGAGACGGCAGCGCTCGAAGCCATGCGCATCAAGGACGCGGTCGCGCTCAAAGACGACAAGATGCGGCTGACGCGCCGTTATCGGGCAGCGATCGACGAGCTGCGCACCGGTCGCATCAGCTTGCGCCAGATCTCGGAGGAAGAGCGCCGACGCCTGACCGAAGCGGCGGCTCACCTCGGCCGCGTGGTCGCTGAAAACGAGCACGCCCTGCGCGCCGGCCGCGCCGCGGTCGAGCGCGTGGTCGCGGCAATCGCCCGCGCGATCAACGCCAGCGAGCGGCGGGCGATCGCCTACGCGCCGCCTCGCCACGCGCCGCCTCGCGCCGCGCGGTTCGGCGCCGTCGCTTTCGATCGCCGGCTCTAAACCCATGGATCTCTCGATCTCCCTCCAGAACGCGCTCTCCGGCCTTCAAGCCGCGCAGGCGAGCATGTCCGTCATTGCGTCCAATATCTCGAATGCGCAGACGCCGGGATATTCGCAGGAGACCGTGCCGCTCACGACCACGGTCGTCGGCGGCGAAAGCGCCGGCGTCCAGGCTGGCGTTCCCCAGCGCGAGATCAGCGCGTCGCTCAACGCGACCGCGCGCGAGCAGAATACCGCCGCGGCGGCGGCCTCCGCGACCAACAACTACTACCAGCAGATCCAGAATTTGGTCGGGCAGGTCAACGGGACCGGATCACTGAGCACCGTGCTCAACAGCTTTTCGAGCGCAATGCAGACGCTCGCCACGACGCCCCAGGACCAGGTCGCGCAGCAAGCCGCGGTCACCGCCGGTCAAACCCTCGCGCAAACCCTGAATAACCTCTCCTCCGGCATCCAGCAGATCCGTGCCGGCGCCGACGGCCAGATCGCCGGCGATGTCACGACCGTGAACCAGGCCCTCCAGGAGATCGCCAGCGACAACACCCAAATCGAGCACCTGAAGGCGGAGGGAGAATCAACCGCGGCGCTTGAAGACCAGCGGGATCAGGCACTGGACCAGGTCTCGCAGATGATGGGCGTGCAAAGCTTCGTCCGACCGAACGGCGGCATGGTGGTGCTGACCACCACGGGACAGGTGCTCGTCGATTCGACCACCGCACAGCTCAGCTTCACGCCGAGCGGGACGATGACCGCGGGAACGCCGGTCTCGGGGATCACCCTCAACGGCACGGATATCTCGAGCAGCATCACTACCGGTTCGTTGGGAGCGCTGCTCACCATGCGCGATCAGACGCTGCCCAACCTGACCGCGCAACTCAATCAGTTCGCC
This sequence comes from Allostellaceae bacterium, assembly GCA_035517495.1. GTDB lineage: Bacteria > Pseudomonadota > Alphaproteobacteria > ATCC43930 > CGMCC-115725 > DASZHJ01. Next base: position 157,448 of record DATIYT010000071.1, read on the forward strand.
AACAATCTCTTCAACTCGATGCAAACGCCCGCGCTTGCGACCACCAACAGCGGGCTCGGCGCCACCAACGACGCCAATCACTTCTTCGCTGCCGTCGATACCGCCAACGGCGTGGATAACGCGGCGAGCATCGAGGTCAATCCAAGCCTCGTCGCGGATCCGAGCCTGCTCGACGGGCCCGCGAACAATCCGAACCCCGCGATCACGCAGACGTTGACTCAGAACCTCACGGCGAACCAGAGCTTTTCCGCGGCGGGCGGCCTGCCCGCGACCACCACCACGCTCGGCGGCTATGTGTCGCAAGTGATCAGTCAGCTCGCAACGGCGTCGGCCGCGGCGTCGGACAACAATACCTTTCAAAGCAATCTTCAAACGCAGCTTGCGGCCCAGGCGTCCACCGCCAGCGGAGTGAACCTCGATCAGCAGCTCGAGCAACTCACCGAATTCCAAAACATGTACGCGGCATCGGCCCACGTGCTTTCGACGGTGGACAACATGTTCCAGGCGCTGTTCCAGATCCAATGAGTGAGGTCCCGCCATCATGAGCGCCATCAGCACTCTCGCACAACAGTCGCTGTTCCTGCAGACGATCAGCCAGCTCCAGACTCAGGGAAATACCTTGGAGTCGCAGGTGGCGACGGGTCTCCAGAGTTCAAATCTCGAGGGCTACGGCGCAACCGCCGGACAACTCACCAACCTGCAGGATCAAATCTCGCAGGATCAGAGCTACTCCAATGCGATCTCGACCGTTCAGCAAAACATCCAGCAAAGCACGACCGCTCTGAGCGCGATCGAAAGCGCGGTCCAGAATTTCGCATCGGGATTGCAGACTTCGGCGTACAACACCTCGCCGAACACGGTCCAGGAAACTGCAAGTCAGCTGCTGCAGGAAGTCGGCGATTTCCTCAACACCCAAGGCGCCGACGGTTACATCTTCTCGGGCAGTCTGACCAATACGGCGCCGTTCAATGCGAATGGCCTACCCAATCCAGGGTCGCTGACGACCGCGGTGAACGGCGCGCCGCCCAACGGTTACTACGCCGGCAACGACACGGCGGCCAGCGCGACCGTCGACAACAATTTGACGATCCAATACGGCGTCACTGCCGACAATCCCGCGATTGAGAACATCGTGCGAACGCTCAACTTCCTCGCCAACTTGCCGGCGGGCTCTCCCAGCTCCACGAGCGCCACCGACCAGGCCAATGTCGATCAGGCTCAGAACCTGCTCGATCAGGGGGTCTCGGGATTGCAGTCGGTCATCGGCGGCTTGGCCTCGAAGAACTCGGAGCTGAATCAGGTGCAGCAGGAACAGCAGAATGCGATCAACCTCGCGCAGACCAATCTCACCAATATCGAATCGATCAACCCCGCCACGGTAATCAGCCAGCTCAATCAGTTGGAGACCACCATGCAGGCCTCATACGCCACGATCAGCTCTCTGCAGAAAATGAGCCTGGTCAATTACCTCAGCACGACGGCGGTTGGTTAGGGATCGCCGGGAAACCCGAAATTAACCAAGCCGCTCCAACCTGTTCTGGCACTTCCGCCGGATCGCGCCGGAACCACCGAGGTTCGTCCAAATGCCACTCAGTCCGACCGTCTCGCTTCTCGATCGCCCGTCGGTCCGTCCACGGCCGCCGCAGTCGCAGCGCGGTCACGGCGCGGATCAGTCCTTCGCGGACGGACTGCAAGAGGCGATACGAATGTTCGACAACGCCTCGTTATTGGTGACCGGCGGCACCGGTTCGTTCGGGCGGCGATTTGTCCAGACCCTGCTGCGTCACGGCCGCGCGCGCCGCATCGCCATCTTCTCGCGCGACGAATTCAAGCAATATGAGATGCAGCAACAGCTTGCGCATTTGCCGGGCGACTCGTTGCGCTTCTTCATCGGAGACGTGCGCGACGGCGAACGGCTCGAACTCGCCATGCGCGAAGTCGACTACGTCATTCACGCCGCGGCGCTGAAGCATGTGCCCGCAGCCGAGTACAATCCCTTCGAATGCATCCGCACCAACGTCTCGGGAGCCGAGAACGTGGTGCGCGCGGCGCTGCGCAACGGTGTCAAGCGGGTGATGGCGCTCTCCACTGACAAGGCCGCCAACCCCATCAATCTCTATGGCGCGAGCAAGCTTGCCTCCGACAAGATCTTCATCTCGGCGAACAATCTGAGCGGCTCGGTCGGAACCCGCTTCTCGGTTGTCCGCTACGGTAACGTCGTGGGATCACGCGGCAGCGTCGTGCCGCTCTTCCGCAAGCTCATCGCCGAGGCTGCGGAATTCCTGCCCATCACCGACCAACGCATGACTCGCTTCTGGATCACGCTGCAACAGGGCGTCCATTTCGTGATGACGTCCATGGCAATGATGACCGGTGGCGAGATCTTCGTGCCGAAGATTCCGAGCATGCGCATGATCGATCTCGCGAAGTGCCTGGCGCCGGATCTGCCGATCCGCGTCGTCGGCATCCGGCCCGGCGAGAAGCTGCACGAGGTGATGGTCACGGAAGATGACTCGCGACTGACGCTGGAATTCGCCGATCGTTATATCATCGAGCCGGCCTTCCGCTGGTGGGATCGCGAACCCTATATCGCTTCGGGAGCGCGCGCGGTGCCGGAGGGCTTCAGCTACACCAGCGACACCAACGACGATTGGCTCGACGCGCAACGCCTCACTCGGCTGTTGGAGGACGCCGGCGTATGAACGACGGCCCGTCGGTCTTGCCCTATGGCCGCCATTCGATCGACGAAGACGATATCGCGGCCGTCGCCGCGGTACTGCGCGGCGACTGGCTCACCACCGGACCCGCGACACACGAATTCGAGGCGGCGCTGGCGCAGCGCGTGGGCGCGTCCCATGCGGTGAGTTGCGCCAACGGAACGGCGGCTTTGCACCTGGCTTGCCTCGCCGCCGGTCTCGGTCCAGGCGACGCCGCGATCGTGCCGGCAATTACCTTCGCCGCCACGGCGAACGCGGCGCGGCTCGTCGGCGCGGAGGTCGTCTTCGCCGATGTGAATGGCGAGACCGGCCTTATGGAAGCGGAGCATCTCGAACAGGCGCTCCGCGAGGCAAAGCGGCGTGGGCTTTCGGCCAAGATGGTGCTGCCGGTCCATCTCGCCGGACAAAGCGTCGATATGGTGGAAATCGCCGAGATCGCTCGGCGGAGCGGGCTTACAATCGTCGAGGATGCGTGTCACGCGATCGGCACCACCTTTCGCGATCTCTCGGGCAAAGAACGCGCGGTCGGCTCGTGTGCCCACGGCGACATGACGGTGTTTTCGTTCCATCCCGTCAAGACCATTGCGTCTGGCGAAGGCGGCGCCGTCACCACCGGAAGCGCCGAGCTCGCGGAACGGCTCAGGCGCTTTCGCGGTCACGGCATCGTGCGCGACGAAGCCCTGTTCGAGGAACGCGTCGAGGCATTCGAGCAGGCGATGGTCAATCCCTGGTACTACGAGATGACCGACCTCGGTCTCAATTATAGGCTCAGCGATCTCAATTGCGCGCTGGCGCTGAGCCAGTTGCGCAAGCTCGACGCCTTCGTTACGCGCCGCCGCACGCTTGCGGAGCTTTATGACCGGCGTCTTGCGGGGTTGGCGCCGTTTCTCAAGCGCGCTTCGCCGCGACGCGGCACGCAGCCCGCCTGGCACCTCTATGCGGTGCTGATCGATTTCGACGCGGCCGAAGTAACGCGCGGTCAGCTCATGCGCGCTTTGCAGCAAGAGGGCGTCCGTACCCAGGTGCATTACATTCCAGTGCCCCGCCATCCATACTACCGCCGCCGGTACGGCGAGATGGCGCTGCCGGGCGCGGACGCTTATTACCGCCGCACGCTGTCGCTGCCGCTCTACGTCGGCATGAACGACGGCGACGTGGATCGCGTCGCCGCCGCGCTCGAAGCCGCGCTCGGCCGCAACTCGCGCCTGCCTCGGCGGCGTGCCTCATGACCACGGCCTGCATCGTTCAGGCACGCGTCGCCTCGACCCGGCTTCCGGCCAAGGTGCTTAAGGAGGTGGCCGGGGAACCGATTCTTGGTCACGTGCTGCGCCGCTGCAGCGTCATCCCCGGCAACGACATCGTGGTTTGCGCGACCGTGGCCAGCGCCGAATGCGGCCCGATCGCCGCGATCGCCGAAAGCTATGGCGCACTGGTGTTCAGGGGCTCCGAGTTGGACGTGCTCGATCGCTACCTGAACGCCGCCCGATCGGTGGACGCGGATGTTGTCATGCGCGTCACCAGCGATTGTCCGTTGATTGACCCGGAGCTGTGCGCGGACGTGCTTCGGGCGCGCGCCAAGACTGGGGCGGAATATGCCGCCAACAATTTCGTGTACGGCTATCCGCACGGGCTCGACTGCGAGATTTTCACGCGCTCAGCGCTCGAACAGGCCGCCGCCAGCGCTCGGGAACCTCATGATCGCGAGCACGTCTCGCCTTGGATTCGGCGCAATCCAAATTACCGGCGGGAATCGGTGGTGGGACCCGGCACCGCCGCCGCGAGATGGCGGTGGACTCTCGATTTTCCGGAGGATCTCGATTTCCTGCGCGCCCTCTTTGCGTATTTGCCGCCGCGCCCGGCGATCCCGAGCTGGACCGAGATCGCCGGGACGATCGATCGGCATCCCGCGCTCGCTCGAATCAATGCCAATCGGCGGCAGCGCTAGGATCATTCGATGGATGCCGAACGCCTACCTCACGCCCGATCCGCCGACGGCAGTTTGGCGCTGCGGCCCCTGGCGTCGGATGACCGCGAGCGCCTGCTCGACTGGCGCAACCGGCCGCACGTCGCACGGCATATGTACACGGAGCACGAGATTTCCACCGAAGAGCACGCCGCATGGTTCGAGCGCGCACTGACCGATCCCGCGCGCCGCTATTGGATCATCCTCGCCGACGGCGTCGAAATCGGGCTCGTCAATCTTTACGATATCGATCCGGCGCACGGCCGCTGTGCCCTGGCCATATACATCGCCGAACTCGACAGGCGCGGCAAAGGCATCGGTACTTTCGTCGACTACGCCGTACTTTCCTATGTGTTTGACCGCCTCGACTTCAATCGGATCTGCTGCGAGGTGTTGGCGGAGAACGACCCTGGTTGGCGCATCCACCTGAAATGCGGTTTCACCCTTGAGGGCCGCTTGCGCCGCCATATACGCAAGGGCAATGCCTATCACGATGTCGTGCTGCTGGCCATGTTGCAGCAGGAATGGCCGAGCGCGCGTCGTATGCTGGAACGGAAGTTAGGGGATCGTGGACTCTCACTCAATCCATAAACCTGGCTCGCAAACAGGCCGGCGGTCCCCCGACATGCGTCCGCGCACGGTCGCGTTGCTGGCCGACTGCAGCGGCCAAATCGGACTCGGGCACCTCCGGCGCGTGCTGGTGCTCGGCAAGGCATTCGCCGAGATTGGGTTCCGCGCGCGGATCGCGACACCGGAGGGGACCGGTAATGCGCAGGTGGAAGCGGCGGGAATGAAGCCCCTGCCCTGGCCGAAGCGGCCGCGCGATCTTGCGCGGCACGACCTTCTGGTGGTGGATCACTACGGCGTCGACGCCGCCACGATGGCGACATGGCGAAAGGCAGCGACGTTCCGCCTCGTGATCGACGACCTCGCCGACCATCCGCTCGACGCCGACCTCATCCTCAATCAGAACCTTTTCGCCGCCGAGCTGAATTATGACGCGATCGCGTCGTGCCCCGTGCTCCGTGGTCCCGGCTATGCTCTGGTCGATTCCGCATTTCGCGCCGCCACCCTCGGGCGCAAAGGCACCCGCGACAGGGTACTTGTGAGCTTCGGCGGCTCCGACGACGGCACGCTCGCGCTCAAAGTCGTCCGTGCTCTCCGTCGCGCGGGTTTCGATGGACCGGTCGACGCGGTCGTGTCGCCGCTGCGCGACACCTCGCCCGAACTTCTGGAAGCCGCCGCGCGCCCCAGCGCCGCTCTCGCCGTGCATCATGGAGCCACCATGGCCGCGCTGATGGCCGACGCCTTTCTTTACGTGGGCGGGGCCGGCACCACGATATTCGAGGCGGCGGTTGCCGAAGTCGCGATGCTGCCGATCGGCATCGCCGAGAATCAGCGCCGCAGCGTTGAAGCGCTGTGCCGGCTCGGCGTCGAGGCTCTGATGGGAACAGACGAGGATCGAATCGAGAAAGCGCTCCGACGAGTCCTCGACAATCCCGCACATGCGCGGCTCAGGAATGTGGTGGCACCCGACGGTGTGCGCCGAGTCATTGACAGCGTCTTCGCGCGCCTTGCGCTCCGCGATCGCTCCGAACTTTCGCTTTGTCTCTGAGGAGGTGCGCCATGGTGAATTCCGTGCTCAAATCCGCCGCCGTTCGCCAGCGAAGCATCACCATCGCCGGCCGCCCGATCGGCGGCGCCCATCCGCCCTACGTGATCGCCGAGCTGTCGGCAAACCACAATGGCGACATCGAGCGCGCTTTCGCCATCATGGCGGCGGCGAAGCGCGCAGGCGCCGACGCGATCAAGCTGCAGACCTACACCGCCGATACCATCACCATCGACCATGACGGTCCTGGTTTCCGAATCGAGGACGGACTCTGGCGCGGCCGAACCCTGCACGAGCTCTATAGCGAAGCTCAGATGCCGTGGGAGTGGCACGCGCCGCTGTTCCAGCGCGGGCGTGAACTGGGGCTTGCGGTTTTCAGTAGCGTATTCGACGAAACCGCGATCGATCTGCTGGAAAGCCTGGGCGCTCCCGCCTACAAGATTGCTTCCTTCGAGGCGATCGACCTGCCGCTGATCGAGCGGGCGGCGCGGACCGGTAAGCCCCTCATCATATCGACCGGGATGGCGAGCCCGAACGAGATCGTCGAGGCGGTCGTGACGGCGCGCGCCAATGGCTGCAACGATCTTGCCGTGCTTTATTGCGTGAGTGGCTATCCGACCCCCGCCGCGGAAGCCAACTTGCGCACCCTACCCGACCTGGCACAGCGCTTCGGCACGGTCGCGGGGCTTTCCGATCACACGCTGGGCATTGGCGTCGCGGTGGCGGCGGTGGCGCTTGGTGCCGCCATCGTGGAAAAGCACGTGACATTGCGCCGGTCGGACGGTGGGCCCGATAGCGCCTTTTCGCTCGAGCCGGAGGAGCTCACGGCGCTTTGCGCGGCATGCCGGGACGCGCATGCGGCGCTTGGCGGGGTGCAATACGGCGGAAAGGCAAGCGAACGGACCAACGTCATGTTCCGCCGCTCGCTCTATGCTGTGAAAGAGATCGCAGCCGGCACGCCTCTCACTGCGGAGAACATCCGCTCGATCCGGCCAGGTCATGGTCTCGCGCCCAAGCACCTGCCCGACCTGCTCGGGCGCATCGCCCGATGCACGATACCGCGAGGGACCCCGCTCGCCTGGGAGCTGCTGGAGGGCAGCACATCCGGAACATCGAAGCATCCGACGCTCCGGCGCGCGGGTTAATCGTGCCTTAATCCCAACCCTAGAAACTGTACGGCCGGGTCCCAGCGAGATAGCGGCATGTCAGGCATCAGCGCGATCCCCTCAACGCCAAGTCCTCTGCTGCTCAACACGACGATCTCTCCGCTGACCGTGTTGACGCAGGCGTCACAGGCCGCCGCAAATGCGGCCGTTCAGCAGGAGGTGACGATCGTTCAGAACGATCTGACGAATTCCTACAACGCCAAGATCGCAGCGGCCGAAGCGGAAGGCAATCCGACCCCGGCGCAGCAGGCGCAGCAAACGCAAATCGACAATCTCTCCGAACAAGCCTCCGCCTTCGGCAACGCCGAGACGCAGTACGGGACCAACGCCAGCGTCTTCCAGGATTTGACGACGCAACTCACTAATCTTCAGACTGCCGCATCCGCGGGCGATGCGCAGAATTTCGATGTCGCCCTCGCGCAAGCGAATGCCGACCTGGCCAACCTGCAGGTCGTGGGATTCAATCCCGTGTTCGAAAATGACGGCGTCGCCACCCTGAAATCGACCGGGCTCGGCATTCAGCCGAGCTCGTACTATGACCTCTCGACCGCTCAGGGGCAGGCGGCGGCTCTCGCGGCAATCGCTCAGGCACAGCAATCGGTCTCCCAGAGCAACCAGGCCACGTTGCTCAATCAGAACGAAGCCGGCACCGAGGTGCTGGCGCTGAACGGAACGATCAGCTCCCTCAATCAGAGTTTGCAGCAATCCGAGGTCGAGCAAATCAGCCAGAGCTCCCAGGACGTGGCCAATCTGCAGCAGCAACTGCAAGACCAGCTAAACCTCATCCAGATCGAACTCGGCAAGAGCTCGCAGCAGGCCCAGGCCCTGCAGCAGCAGGCAACCGCGGTGGAGAACCTCTACGCGGCGCCCGCTCCCGGAACGCTGCTTTCGCTATTCGCTTGATAGTCAGGCCGCCGGTATCGACAACGCGCGCAACTCTTTCGACGTCGCAGCCCTCACTTGCGCATCGAGCCGCTCGAACAGCTCGATCGTACGCCGCTCGATCTCAGCCAGGATGCCACGCAACCCCTCCATGAAGGCCCTGAACACTTCGACGCGAATCGCTGGATCAGCCATCCGAAAGCCGTAAAACATACCGAGCCTGGGCAGCGCGTTCAGGGTCCCCGAACTCATGGTATCGACGTTGGCATACTCGACCTTGCCCTCGGCCGCGACATGGCGCATCGCCTGATAGACGCCCGCGAAATCCGCTGAATCTGGAGTGATTGCATCGAGGGCCTGCTCGATCGCTCGGTAGAAATTGCGGGTTTGACGGATCATCTCTGGAAAATCGACGTCGGCGACCAGCTCGGCCGGGCGATACCGTCGAAACGAAGGCTTGAGATCCGCGATGAAGCGCTCGCGATCGATGATCGGGCCGTGCAATTCGACAGATTCCGGCACCGCAGGCCGCGCACCCGGTATCAGCGCGCCGTCGCTGCAGTTGACCGCCGCGAGGCCATAGACCCTTATCAGCTCGCCCAGCATGCGCCGGCAGGAATCATAGACCCAGTCGGTCTTGATGACGCCGCCGAAATTGCCCTCGACCTCGAGCGGATAGCGTGCCGCTTTCTCGTCAGCCGCCGACTTGTAGATGCCAACCTCGCGGTAAACAGTATCACTCGCGTGGTGGTGGCCGCCGGGTCGAATGCCGCAATCGGTGCCGAATAGCAGGAATTCCCTAAATCCGAGCGCGGCGGCGGCGGCGGCGGCGGAATTGACGCAAGTAGGCGCGGTGCCCTGGAGAATCCGGAGGTCGCGGCCCAGCAATTTGGTCGAGCTCACGGAATCGCGGAAGAAAAAAAAGCTTTCGGAAAACAGAGATGGCACGCGCGGGTCCACGGTGGTCGAAGCGATCAGGCGAATTTTCGAGAGGTCGCCGAACTGCGCCGCTTGGTTCAACACGTCGACCACTTCGGGCACGTTCTCGATCTCGCAATGAAAATCCGGAACCAGCCCGTTGCGCAGCAATGGCCGCAGCGAAGTGCCGCCGCTAAAGAGGACGATGCGGTCGCGCAGCCGGCGCAAGGTCTCGAAGGATTCGTCGAGGGAAGGGCCCGCGCCGACGATCGCCGCCATCTCAGTCCGTTGCAGGCGCGGATGTCCCTCGATCAGCCAGAACGGTCCTGTGGTGAAATTGGCCACGGCGTTCGACATCATGACGATTTCGTCTTCGAAGAAGCCGCGATTGATGAACGCATATTGCAGGCCGTCATGCAGCCTGGCGCGTGCCTCGGTGAAGGACCAAAGCGGATAGTGGATGAAAACCCAGGCGCCATCGATGAACGCTATCCCCTCTTCGCCGACGCGGCGCACGATCGCGGAGACCATGCGTTGCGGGTCGTGTTCGGCGATGACGGTCACGTCGCCGCCGCGCGCTTCGAGTGTTTCGCAGAGCTGCGACCAATCGAGCGATTCGAAGGAAGCGTCGATGAATTCAAGCGACGGCTCGACCAGGATCAACCAACGTGCCTCGCTCGACTCGATGAGCGGCTGTAAATGATGTCCAAGTCCGATACCGAATATGATCAGGAAGGTCGGATTTCTCGACGGACGGCGCTCGATCTCCTCGAGATCATGACCCCTAAGAACGGTGCTGATCGCCCGCACCATCGCATGACAAACCTCACTCAGCAGACCGGCATTGCCCGGCTGCTCCATGAACACGCGCAGCGGCTTCTTTGCAAAGGTCGCCGCTTGCTCGCTCGCGAAGCGGCGCGCGTCTCCGCCGTAAATTCGTTGCCCGTCGATCGCGATATCGATCGCGACACCGTCCTCATGAACGACCGTCGCTGATTTTACGTTCCGCGCGGCGAGGCTTTCTCCAATCTCCGGAAAACGCTCGCAGAATGCCGCGCGCGAGCGCGCGCGACGCTGATCCTCGATCACTGCGCCGCCTCGGCGAGCGCCGCCGCCACCCTGGCTTCGAGCACGGCCGCAACCTGCCGCGCCTCATTGTCCTGGCTGCTCGTTACGTCGGCAATCGCCGCCGTAATGCGCTGCCTCGCCTCGGCGGAGGTGGCGAGACCGGCCGCAATCGAGAGATACTCCTGCTCATCCGATCCGACGGTGGCACCGAGACCGTGCTCGCGCAGAAAAGCGCCATAGGGCGTCTCCGCCGCCACGACCGGAATGCCGCAAGCGAGCGCCTCGGCGGCCATGCGCGGCGAGGTGCCGTTGAGCGGCGCCAAACTCACATCGACCCGTCGATAGAACTCCTCTGCTGTCGCCGCATCGACGACGTCGATGCGGGCCGCAAGCTCGTGCCCGAATCGATCGACCAAGCGGTCGATGTTAGGACCGGGTCCCATGTCGTTGCCGCGCAGGAGCAGCACGGTCCCCGGCACTTCCCGCAGGATCGCCGACCAGAGGGCGATGGTACGTGCGTCTATTTGCGGCATATAGGCGTCGGTGCCGAAACGCAACGCGACCGCAGTAGTTCGAGACATCGGACGCATCCATGCGGACGCAAGCGGATACCGCGCGCCCCAGCTTGGCAGCGAGCCTCCTTCGCTTCCAAGGGCCGCATCGAAGAACGGCGCACCGATGCCGAAGGGAATGCCGAGCCAGGCGACGCGGATCGCCGAGTTAAGACGGCCGAGCGCGTCTATTTGCGCCGGGGCCGCGAAACCCGCGCAGTCCACCACCGCATTCAGTTCCTCGCCGCGCAGAATGCGCGCGAGGGTCGCGGGGTCGACACCCGAGATGTCGCGCCAGCGATCGAAGGCGCCGCTCAGTGTCGCGTTCTCCGCCCAGCTTTGGGCGCCGTTGCCGAACGCCACCACGGCGGCGCGACCGCGGTCGTGCGCGGCGGCCACGGCAGCGACCGCCGCGGCATCACGCGGATCTGCAAGGCGCGAGACCAGGTATCCGACGACAAGCTTTCCCTCGGGACGCCGCCAGAGCGCGGGCTTGGCGGGTGGTAGGAAGCGGCGCGCCCAATCGACGGACCGTTCGGCGAGCGCCGGAGCGCTCTCGCTCCAGAATGAGTCGGCGATGCGCGCGGCGGCAATCGCTGGATCGTCGGCGGCCGCGACGCAGGCTTGTTCGTGGAGCCGCCGGGATCGCTCGGGCTCCCCCGCCATCGCGAGCGCGCGGGCGCAGAGGCTCGCCAGGGCCGCCGGAGCGTCGGCTTCTCGTGCGCGCGGATCGAGACTCTCCACCGCGGCGGCGGCTTGCCCGGCGCGCAGCATCGCTTCGCCAAACGCGAGACGTGCCTCGTCGTCGCCCGGCGTCAGGGCAACGTGTTGGCGCAGCAAATCGAGGCCGTCTGGAAAATTGCCGGATGCCAGCAGGAAGCGGCCACGCGCCAGCAATGGGCGTTCCTCGATCGCGAGAAACGCCTTGTCGAAGGTCGGAAAAGTAGGTGGAAGCAGGGCGGCAAATCCCTCGGCGGGGCCAAGCGCGATTGCTAGCTTTCCATAGTAGAGACTGTCGTGGAGATTGCCGACCTGGGCGAACAACGACGCCAGCACTTCAGCGATGGTCCCGTTCATGGGCGCGCGCTGATGGCAATCGAGAGCGATCGTAACCGCGCGATCGATCTCCGCGAGGCGCCAGGCAACGAGGCTCATCATCAAATTGAAGCGAGGCGACCCCGCATCGCGGGCCGCCGCCTGTTGCAAAGCGGCTAGCGCTGCCTCGATGTCATCTTCCGCCAGCCATCGCGCCGCCTCCGCCAGCGGATCATCCGCCGGCTCGGGTGTGGCGGCGGGTCGTGCGCTCATGCCGCGCCTACGCGGTCTCGCGAACGAGGCCGACCGTCGGCAGCGGCTTGGCCGATTGTTGCGCCGCGGCGGCGCGGGCACCCGCCAATAGGCCCTCGCCGATTTGCAAGTTGATATTGATGAGTGGATCGATCAGCGATGGATCCTGCTTGCTCAGGATTTCCATGGTGTGCTTGTCGATGAAATTCGCGAGGCCCAGCAAGTTGCCGCGCACCGCCGCCGGCATAGTGCAATCGGGTGCCAGCAGGCTCGCCTGGAAGATCGTCCAAAGCCGCCAATTGCGCCGCACCGCGCCGAGCAGAAGCTCGCGCGCGCCGCATTTGGCCTGGCTCATCTCGCGCGCCGCTTCGAGCAGGGCCCAGGCTTCCGTCCGCGCGGGATTACCGGGGATTGGAGCGGGCGTCTGGTAGCGTGTAGCGGGGGACGGCATTCAGTATCTCCTGCTCGCGTGCAATCAACTGCTTGGCGGTCTTTAGGGCCTGATAGAGTTGACCCGCCCCCACCTGGCGCCGGATTTCCTGGGTGATGCCCGAAGTGCTCGGCGCGGCGGCCTCGAATTCTTCGATGAATTGATGAACAAGTGGTAAATAGGTGTCGTCCTTGGCAGGGAATAAGTACTTGCACTGTATGGCAAAATAGATGCGCCGGGCGGGCGTGATGGCGCCTTCCTCGGTGATGATGTCCTTCTCCCGCAACACGGCTGCGTTGTTGTGGATGAGGAGCTTCGCGCTGGCAGCGGAATTCTGAATCACGACCCCGTTGACGATCAGTCGCTCATTGGGTCGGAGATTGATGGCGAGCGGCATTCTACTGCTCTCCTAATGTTCGGCACGGCGCGCGATCCGGGCGCGGCCGGCTTGGGTTTATCTCAGCGTTCGAACGGTCCGAGAGCGGGCGGCCCGGAGGCCGCCCGTTCCGGCAGTGGTGCTATTAGTGGAAGAGACGGAGAACCGACTGCTCCGACTGAGTAGCGATGGACAACGATTCAATGGCGAGCTGCTGCCTCGTCTGCAAAGTGACGAGGTTGGTGCTCTCCTGGTTCACGTCGGCGACCGTGAGCTGGCTGGCGCCGCCGTTCAGCGTCACGATGTACTGCTGCGTGAAGGTGTCGCGCGTCTGCAGGAAGGTGACGTTACCGCCGAGCGCCTGTGCCGCCGCCTGCACAGTGTTGATCGCGTTTTGCAGCTGCTGGAACCCGTTGTCGAACAACGAGGTCTTGTTGCTGACTGCAGAGAAGCCAACCGCGGTCGAGAACGCGCTCGACTTGCCGGTGAAGATGATCGCATTCGCCGCCAAGCTGATCTTCAGCTTGCTGCCTTTGGTGCCGCCGCCGAGATTGGTCACGGTGGCGGTGTAAAGCAGGTTCGAACCCGTGATCTTCAACTTCGACGCGGTCGAAGAGGAGAACTGCAGGTTCAATGCCGACGTGGACGAGTTGACGAGGTCTAGGCCCTGGTACGACGCGTCGTTCAGCAGCTCGTCGAGCTGCTTGGCGAGCGTGTTGTACTGTTGGCCGGCCGCCGCACGCTGTGCCGCGGTCTCCGTCTTGGCGGAGTTCAGAAGGCCTTGCAACTGCTCCAGAACCGTCACCGCGCTCTGCGCGGCCTGAGTGGCCGTGGTGAGCGAGGAGATACCCTGGTCGATCGCGTCCTTGCGGGTCTGCAAGTCCGACGCACGCTCGGTCAGGGCCTGCGCCTGGAAGAACGCCACCGCATTGTCAGTGGCGCTGGCAACGTCGAGGCCAGTCGACAAATGCTCCTGGGTGGTATCCAGGTTTTGGTTGATCTGCTGCAACGCGAGCAGGTTCTGCTGCGTGGCAATGCCGAGAACAATCTGAGACATGAAAGCGAATCCTTTCTAGGGTGGGAAACGGGTGCCGCTTCGCGGCCCCGTCCGTGGTCAGCAACAGCCGTGCCACCGCGTCGCGGTTTAGTCCGCATCGGTTAGGCCTGAAAACACACGGAATTTCCCGCAAATATCGCTGACTGGCGTAAGCAACGGCGCTTCCCGGCAGGATTTGCCGGGACTGCCTTTGCCCACTCGGCAATAAGTTCCCTCATTTTCCCAGCCACTCGACCCGTCGGCGGTAGCCGAGCCGAGCGCCGGAGTGGACGTTGCCGGAGGTGGGCCGCGGGCGATGGGTTCGGGCTTGGCGCGGTCACCAACGACCGTCTATCGCCAATTTTCATTACGCTGAATGTGAGGGTCGGCAAAAATTGCCGAGCGATGGCGTTCGCCGGACGAAAAACACCGCGGCTGGATCAGGCGTCGCGGTCGACGCTTTGACCGCGGGAGTTACCTGACGTCGAGCCGCTCACGGCGCTGAACGCCGTCTTTGGCGGCGCCTGGAAAATCACGAAGCCCGTCACGGGATCACGCGCCTCGATGATAAGTTGCTGCGTCTCGGGATCGATTTGAAGCTGAAAACCGTAGGGCGCAGAGCCACTTGCCGGGGCGCCGGAGGGCGCGGATGCACCGGTCGCCGCCGGAGCGCCTGGCGGCGGAGAATTCACGGAAGGAGCCGCTGCCGGCGTTGGCGTTTGATTGCCAATCGGCACTGTCGGCGTCCCGATGATCGGCGTGTCGGCGGACATTGCTGCAACCAAGAAAGTTTCGGAGCGAGGGTGCCGTTTCTCGGGCCCAAAGCTCTGACACAGTCACGCAAGAACCGTGCCCCACACACGCTTCAGCACGGTCGAGGCGGCATTATTTTCCCGCGCATCCTCGGTATTGCTTGCCGCGGCGGCAGAAGATTCACGGGCAATCACCCCACAGATCTTCTGCCTGTCCCTTTCACAACAGCGTCTTAAGACGGAGCGTGGCGCTGGCATGGGAATTGCCGCTGGCCATTCCGAGTGAGCTAGGAGTGCGCATGAACACCGTCGCCATCACAAACGCCGCCCCCTTGGCGCCGCCACCAGTGCCGCCGTCAGCGTCGGGATCGAATTTCTCCGAGCTTCTCGCGAGCAATCTTGCCGCGGGTGCGGCGCTGCCGACGACGACAGCCACTCTCGGGCTCATTTCGACGGGGCAATCCAATTCGCCCGAATCCACTCCGCTGCAAAGCAAGGATACCGAAACCAACAGCAATGGCAGCGCGACCGTGGCGATCCCGGTCCCCTTGCCGCATCAGCAGAATTTGGGAACACCCAATAGCGACAGCACCGGCTCGACCGGGGGCGATGCGACCGCTCAAGGTGGTAGCCCGCAGCAGCCCGCCGCGGCAGGGCCGAATGGCAGCGGCACCGGCAGCGGGACCGCGAATAACGGACAGAACGGTTCAGGCGCGACCCTGCCGCCGACCGCTGCGCAGCTCAATGCGCGCGTCATCGCGGGCGCACAAGCTCTGGTCTCACAACCGAACTCCAATCTTGCGGCGCTTGCGCACACTGCCCAGGCGACGCCGGGAACTGCAGCATCGGCCGCTGAAACCTCGACTACGCCATCCCCCACAAACCCCGCGCAGCACGGCGCAACGACACCCGACCCCGGCGCGCTCTTGAAATCCGAGACCAGCGGCGCACCCGGTGCGCCAACGCCGGGCACGGCCACGGCGGAACAAGACGCCGCTCAGGCGACCGTCCAATCCGCCGCGACAAACGCTGCCCGCTCCGCCACGAGCGACAGCACAGACCAAACCGGCGACCCCGGAACGCAGCCGCCCGACCCATCGGCGAATTCCGTCGCCACGCCATTGGCGCTGCAGCCCGCGGCCTTGCTCGCCTCCGCGCCGACTGCTCAAGCCACCACCGCCTCGACCCTGGCCGCCAGTACCTTGGATCAGATCGCATTCAATCTTCAGCAATCCCTGCGCACCGGTCTCAATCAGATCGAAATACAGCTAAAGCCCGCGAGCCTCGGTTCGATCGACGTCAAGCTCGAAATGACTCATGACGGCCGCATGACCGCGGTGATCTCCTCGGACCGCAGCGACACACTCAATCTCCTGCAGCGTAACTCAGGTGAATTGCAGCAGGCGTTGCGCGATGCGGGACTGCAAACCGATAACGGCAGCTTGAGCTTCAATCTCCGCGGCGAGCAGCAGCAGCCCGGCAACCAGGGTCAGCAAGGCTCTTATCTTGCCGGGAATTCGACCTCTGCCGAGCCGGAAACCGGCGAAGCCCAACCGCTGCCGATCGCCGCGGCCGCGGCGGGCGCCTCGTCAAGCCACGCCGGCCTCCTCAACATTCAGGTCTGAGAGATCGCTCGATGATCACAACCAACAGCGTCGCCCCTGGAGTACCAGGCACCCAGCTCCCGAGCACGACGACCAGTCCTAGCGTGGGCGGCGCCAGCACGACCGGCACCGGGACCGGCGCCAGCGGCAGCAGCGCAGCCGGCAGCACCAGCGGCGCGGGCCTGCTGACGCAGAACCTCAATACCTTCCTGACCCTGCTGACGACCCAACTGCAGAACCAGGACCCGCTGTCGCCGCTCGACACCAACCAATTCACGCAGCAGCTCGTCTCATTCAGCGAGGTCGAGCAGCAGATCAACACCAACACCAACCTGCAAACCTTGATCTCGCTGCAGCAAACCAGTCAGGCCGTATCCGCGCTGCCGCTGATCGGCCAGACCGTCCAGTACAACAGCGCGACCGCGCCGCTGAGCAATGGGCAGGCGACCTTCAACTACACGCTCCCCAGCAACGCCCAACAGGCCAACCTGGTGATCACTGACGCCAACGGGCAAGTGGATTACGTTGCCCCCGCCGATACTTCGGCGGGCCCGCACAGCTTTACGTGGAACGGCCAGACCACCGGCGGCAACACGGCACCCGCCGGCAGCTACGTCCTCTCGGTTGCTGCCACCGACGCGAACGGCAACTCGATCACGGTGCCGGTCACGGCGAGCGGCGTCGTCAGCGGCGTCAGCGTGCAAAACAACGTCGCCACCTTGAACGTCAATGGCATTTCGGTGCCGATGACGGAGCTTGTCTCGGTCCAGCAATCCCCCAGCAACTGATTTGCGCAGGCAAGGAGTCTTCCCATGAGTGTCTTCGGTGCATTGACTTCCGCGGTCTCTGGTCTGCTCGCCAACAGCCAATCGCTCAGCATGATCTCGGACAACATCTCGAACGCGGACACCGTCGGCTACAAGGACACCCAGGCGCAGTTTTCGACCCTGGTGACGCAGGCGCCGACCTCCACCCTCTACACGCCCGGCGGCGTGGAGACGACGCCAGTCTCGAATATCGGCGTACAGGGGTTGCTGCAATCCGAGAGCTCGCCCACCGACCTTGCGATCCAAGGCGGCGGGTTCTTCGTGGTCAACAAGGCCGCCGCCGGCGCCGCGGTGAACGGCCAGTTCTCCTTCACGCGCGCGGGCGCTTTTAGCGTCGATGCCAACGGCAACCTAGTGAACACTGCTGGACTTTTCCTGCAGGGCCAAAAGCTGACCGCGGCGCAGGCACAGGCAATCCTCGCGGGTAACGTTCAACAGCTCTCCACCACCTCGCTCGCGACGCTCCAGACAGTCAACATCAGCGACTTGAGCGGGACGGCGCAGGCGACCCAGAACGTGACCCTGGCAGCGAACCTGCCGGCCGGCGACACGCCAACTTCCCCTGCGCGAACCATGACGGTGCCGGTTTTCGACTCACTCGGCAACGAGCACAATCTCACGCTGAACTTCAGCCGTGCAGTCGCGACGCCGGCGACACCGTCGACGTCGGATTTCGGCGTCCCTAACGGCGCTGTGGACGGCGATACCGTGAGCATTACCATCGACGGCACCACGCTCAGCACGCCGGTCACCGATCCCGGCGGCACCGGCGCCGCCCTAACGGCGAACGACGTCGCGGCCGCGCTGCAGACCCAGCTCAACGGTTCTTCTCTGACCGGACTTACCGCCACAGTCGTCGGCGGCAACGTGCAGATCACCGATCCCAGCGGCAATGCACTGACGGTCACGAACTTCACCGACTCGACGGCCGGCGCGTTCACGGCGGCCGGCACGACAGCCGGCACGCCCGCGGTTGCCGCCCCTAACAAATGGACCGTGACAGGCACGTTGAGCGGCGCCGGCAATAGCACGGTGACCATCGCCAACGGCGACAACATCGTGCAATTCAATTCGGACGGCACGCTCAACGCAGGTGCCAGCACCTTCGACACGCCCGACGCGCTGACCGTCAACTGGGATCCCAACGTGACCGGCGGCACTTCTCCGCAGACCCTCAGCTTTAATCTCGGCAGCAACGGCCAGACGAACGGCCTCAGTCAATTCGGCGGCCCGTATACGGTTTCCAGCATCAATCAGGACGGGCTCACCGTCGGCAGCTTCACCAGCGTCAGCATCGACCAGAATGGAGTCGTCACGGCGACGTTCAGCAATGGGCAGCGCGAGCCGATCTACATCATTCCGGTGGCCACGTTCAAGAATCCGGACGGCCTGCAGGCGCAGACCGGAAACACCTATCTCGAGACCCAGCAATCCGGCAATTTCGTGCTCAGCCAGTCGGGCACCGGGGCTGCGGGAACCATCACGCCCTCCGCCCTCGAGGATTCGACGGTCGACATCGCGACCGAATTTTCGAACCTCATCATCACGCAGCGCGCCTACGAGGCTAACGCAAAGATCATCACCACCGCCGACCAGATGCTGGAAGACCTGATCCAGGCCAAGCAGTAGCGCCTCGCAACCCCTAGGCGCCGGTTGTAGAACCCTCCAATCGGCGCAATTTTATTGATATTTTAAGCTCTTAACGGGGCTCGCGACAGCGATCCTTTTAGTGGTTTTTTAAGCCGGCGAGACGAGAATTACGCGTCGCCCAGCCCTTCGAGCACCTTTAACGAGCTTTTCCGACGCCATGAGCGCACATCATTCCGATCCTTTCGACGATCTGCCGCCACCCAACACCAAACGCTGGGTGATTCGCCGCAAAGCCGAGGTCGTCGCCGCGGTACGCAAGGGCGTCATCAGCCTCGATGAAGCCTGCCGCCGCTACACGCTATCGATCGAGGAATTCCTGTCCTGGCAGCGTCTGATCGACAGCCACGGACTCGCCGGGCTGCGCGTCACGCGCCTGCAAGATTACCGCGAGGTCGATCGTCCCCGCTGAGGCGGCAACATTTGCCGCCGAATAGGCAATTTTTTCCGAGGATTAACTAGTCGTTCACCGACACGGCCTAGCTTGCGCCGAGGGCTAGCACATGCCCGCGCGTCAAGAACCGAGGCCAAGCACCGTGAACGGATTGTTGCAGAGCGTCGCCAAACTGGGCGTCATGCGAATCGCCGCCTTGGGTGGCGTGGCGCTCGCGATGATCGCTTTCTTCGTGTTCATCACGACCAAGCTCGGCACGCCCGGGATGAGCTTGCTGTATGGCGAGCTGGACCTCAAGGACAGCGCGCAAATCGTCCAGAAGCTCGACGCCATGAGCGTTCCCTACCAGCTGCGAGCCGATGGGGCGCAGATTCTGATTCCGGCCGACCAGGTGGCGCGCGTGCGCATGGCGATGGCCGAGCAGGGGCTGCCCCACGGCGGAACGATCGGCTACGAGCTCTTCGACAAGTCGGATTCCTTCGGAACCTCGACCTTCGCTCAGAACATTAACCAACTGCGGGCGCTCGAGGGCGAGCTCGAACGCACCATTTCCGGGCTCGGCCCAGTTCAATCGGCGCGGGTCCACCTGGTGCTGCCAACCCGCGAACTGTTCCAGCGCGATAGTCAGGAGGCAAGCGGCTCGATCGTGGTCAAGCTGCGCGGAAACCAACGGCTCGGCAAGAACCAAGTGGCGGCGATCGAGCATCTGGTCGCATCCGCGGTTCCCGGCCTCAAGCCCACGCGCGTCGCCATCGTCGACGGCGACGGCAATTTGCTCGCGCGCGGCAATGGCGACGATCCCGGCAACGGCAGCGCGGAATCGGACGAACTCAGGGTCAACTATGAAAATCGGCTCGCGCGCCGGGTCGAGGACTTGCTCGAGCGTTCCCTCGGTCCAGGCAAGGTGCGCGTCGACGTGCATGCCGACATGGATTTCGACCGGGTGACGACCAGCTCGGAGACGTTCGATCCCGACGGGCAGGTGGTGATCTCCACTCAGAGCAACACCCAGAACGAGGACAGCACGACCGGTAGCGCCAGCGAGCAGCCGGTGACCGTGACCAGCAATCTACCCGGCCAGGCTCCGACATCCGCCGCCAACAGCACGGGCCGAAGCAAGAGCGCTCGCAACGAGGAGACCACCAACTACGGCAACTCGAAGACCGTACGCACCCTCGTCCATGACGGCGGCGAAGTGCGCCGCCTTTCGGTCGCGGTATTGGTCGACGGAACCTATGCGGATAAATCCGACGGCACCAAGACCTATACGCCCCGATCCGCGGATGAGATGAAGCAGATAAACACGTTGGTGCGCTCGGCGATCGGCTTCAACGAGAAGCGCGGCGACACTCTCGACGTGGTCAACCTGCCGTTCGTCGCGCCCGAGGAGCCGACATCGGGCGCGGGATCGGCCGCGCCGAGCACGATCCTCGGCTTCGAGCGAAGCGACATCATGCGCATGGGCGAGATGCTGGTGATCGCGGTCGTGGCGTTGCTCGTCATCCTGCTGGTCGTGCGCCCGCTGATGTTCCGCCTGCTCGAATCCGTTTCGACCTCAAGCGCGCCGGAGCCCGGCGGCTTGCTCACCGACGGCACGGCAGGCGGTGCACCGGCCTTGCCGCCGCCCCCGGGCATGCAGCCCCCGGTTTCGGTTGCGGCCGCCGCAATGCCGATTCCGCCCCCGCCTCCACGCCCGGCAATCGATCAGATGATCGATATCGGCCAGGTGGACGGCCGCGTGGCCGCCTCGAGCATTCGCAAGATCGGAGAGATCGTCGAGAAGCATCCGGAAGAAGCGGTCGCCATCGTTCGAAGCTGGATGTACCAGGGCGTATGAGCGAAGGCGGGGCAAGCATGAACGAGAATCGACAGAATGCGCGTTCGTGAGGATTTCCGCTCGCTGACCGGTCCCGAGAAGGCGGCGATTCTGATGCTCGCGCTCGGGGACGAACATACAGCGCGGCTCTTTTCGCTGATGGACGACGAAGAGATCAAGGAGATCTCCCAAACGATGGCAAATCTTGGCACCGTCAGCGCCGCCATCGTCGAGCGCCTGTTCGTCGAATTCGCCGAGCACATCTCAGCGACGGGTTCTCTGGTTGGCACCTTTGAGAGCACCGAGCGGCTGCTCTCGAAGGTACTGGGGTCCGAGCGCGTCAACTCGATCATGGAGGAGATTCGCGGCCCCGCCGGGCGCACGATGTGGGACAAGCTCGGCAACGTCAACGAAGTGGTGCTGGCGAATTATCTCAAGAATGAATACCCGCAGACCGTCGCCGTCGTGCTGTCGAAGATCAAATCGGAGCACGCGGGACGCGTGCTCGCGCAGCTCCCTGAGAGCTTCGCGATGGAGGTCATCATGCGCATGCTGCGCATGGAGGCGGTGCAAAAGGAAGTCCTCGACGACGTGGAACGCACGTTGCGCAACGAATTCTTCTCGAGCTTGGCGCGGACGAACCGGCGCGACTCGCACGAGCTGATCGCCGAGATCTTCAATGGCCTCGACCGCACCACGGAGAGCCGCTTCATAACCGCCCTTGAAGAACGCAACCGTGACTCGGCCGAGCGCATCAAGGCCTTGATGTTCACCTTCGAGGACCTCGGCAAGCTCGACGGGAGCGCCATCCAGGCGATCCTGCGCGGCGCCGAGAAGGACAAGATTCCACTCGCCCTCAAGGGCGCGTCCGAGGCGCTGCGCGACCTGTTCTTCTCCAACATGTCGGAGCGCGCGGGCAAGATTCTCAAGGAAGACATGCAGGCGATGGGTCCGGTGCGTCTCAAGGACGTCGAGGAGGCGCAGAGCAACCTGGTGACACTCGCCAAGGAACTCGCGGCGCGTGGCGAAATCGTGATCTCCGACGGCAGCGCCGAAGACCAGCTGGTATATTGAGATGGGCACGCAACCCCGCAAGTTCCTCTTCGACCTCAACTTCGATCAGCCGCAGAAGCCGATCGCGGTGCAGTTCGCACGCACCCCGCCCGAACCTACCTTCAACACGGCGGAGCTCGAGATCGCCTGCGCCAAAGCCGCTACGGAAGCGCGCGCGGCGGCGCTCGTGGAAGCCGCTGCAGCGATCGAGGCGCGGCTCGCCGACGCGACCGACGCGCTCGCCGCCGGGATCGCCTTGGTGCTCGAGCGCGAGCACACGATCCGCGCCGAGACCGAGCGCCACGCCGCACAATTGCTGCGCGCCATCGTGGCGAAAGCGGTGCCGGCGCTCGCGCGCAGGGATCCGTTGGCGGAAATCGAATCAGTAGTCGGCGATTGCCTGCGCGAAGTGTTCGACGAACCCCGCATCGTTCTGCGGGTGGCAGAACCGCTGTTCGAATCTGTGCGTCAACGCTTAGGCGGGCTCGCGCAGCAGAGCGGTTTCGCGGGCAAATTCGTGCTCTTGGTCGACGATACGCTCGGCCCCGACGATTGCCGCCTCGAATGGGCCGACGGCGGAGCCGAACGCAACCTCAACCGCATCGAGCGCGAGATCGACGGCATTCTCGCGCGCGCCCTGCTCCCAAGCCACGCGTCCGCCCCCTCACCAAGCAAGGAAACCGACCATGAGTGAGCTCAATAACTTGCAACTGGCCGAGCTCGAGACCGATACACCGAGCGCCCCCGATCCTCGGCCGCAGAACGCCAAGGAACTGGAGGCAGTCTACGACATTCCCGTGCAAATTTCGGCCGTTCTCGGACGGGCCACCATGCAGGTGAGCCAATTGCTGAAGCTCGGCCGCGGGGCCGTCGTCGAGCTCGACCGCAAGGTCGGCGAGGCGATCGACATCTACGTCAACAACCGACTGGTGGCGCGCGGCGAAGTGGTCGTGGTCGACGAGCGCCTGGGCGTGACGATGACGGAAATCGTCAAGGCCGACCGTAGCTGATACGAGGACATCCGCCATGCGTCTTTTGATCGTCGGCCCGCTCGAGGGCTACATCAGCACCGCCGGGAAGATCGCGATCTCCCGCGGCGCCACCGTCGCCCATGTGGACGATATCGAACGCGGCCTCGCCGCGCTGCGCGCTGGCCAGGGCGCCGATCTCGTCATGCTCGACGTGAAGCTCGACGTCGCGCGCATGGTCGAAAGCCTCCGACAAGAGCGCATCAACGTGTCCGTGGTCGCGTGCGGCATCGGAACCGACGCGGAGGCCGCGGTTCGCGCGATCAAGGCTGGCGCCAAGGAGTACATTCCGCTGCCGCCCGACGCCGAACTGATCGCGGCGGTGCTTGAAGCGGTTTCGCAGGAAAGCCATGCGCTGATTTTCGGCGATCCCGCCATGGAGCAGGCGGTGAGGCTCGCCGAGCGTGTGGCGCCCTCCGATGCTAGCATCCTCATCACCGGCGAGAGCGGGACCGGCAAGGAAGTGCTGGCGCGCCTCATTCATCGCAAGAGCCGCCGCGCCAAGCAGGCCTTCATCTCCGTCAATTGCGCGGCGATCCCCGAAAACCTTCTGGAATCCGAGCTGTTCGGGCACGAGAAAGGTGCCTTCACCGGCGCGGTTGCGCGTCGCATCGGAAAATTCGAGGAAGCCAACACCGGCACGTTGTTGCTCGACGAGATCAGCGAGATGCATCCGCGGCTGCAGGCCAAGCTGCTGCGCGCGGTGCAGGAGCGCGAGATCGACCGCGTCGGCGGCTTGCAGCCGATCCGCGTCGACATCCGCCTGATCGCCACTTCGAACCGCGATCTCGAAGCGGAAGTCCGCAACGGCAATTTCCGCGAGGACCTGTACTTCCGGCTGAACGTTGTGCATCTCGAAGTGCCGCCGCTCCGCGAGCGGCCCAAGGACGTGGCGCTGCTCGCCGAATTCTTCGTCAAGAAATACTCCGAGGCGAACGGCGTCGCCGAGCGGGTTCTCACCCCTGAAGCGGTGCAGGCGCTCGCGCACCACCCCTGGCGCGGCAATGTGCGCGAACTCGAAAACACTATTCATCGCGCGGTGTTGCTCGCGCACGGCAGCTCGATCGGCGCCGAGTCGATCATGCTGTCCGGCCTCAAGGGCGGAGAGGTCGAGGCCGCCGGCTCGATCGCCAGCAAGATGGGGCTGGTCGGACGCACGGTCGCCGACGTCGAGCGCGATCTCATCCTTGAGACGCTCAATCATTGTCTCGGCAATCGCACGCATGCCGCCAATATCCTCGGCATTTCGATCCGTACGCTGCGCAATAAGCTGCAGCAATATCGCCAAGAGGGGTTGAGCGTGCCGATGCCCGGTGACGGCGAGCGCGCGACCGCCTGATGCGTCCCCATGCATGAGTCATTGAGCCGGATATGACCGATCTCGCCCTTACGACCGACCGCGGCAGCGCCGGCGCGGTGTTCGGCCGCATTGGGGCCGCGCTCAGGCGCGGCGAGATCGTGCTCGCGCTCGGCATCATCGCGATACTGGTGGTGCTGATCCTGCCGATGCCGACCTGGCTGCTCGACGGGAGCCTCGCGATCTCGATCACCTTCTCCGTGCTGATCCTGATGGTGTCGCTGTTCATCGAGCGCCCGCTGGAGTTTTCCGCTTTTCCGACGGTGCTCTTGATCTCGACGATACTGCGCCTTGCGCTCAATCTCGCGACCACGCGACTGATCCTGAGCCACGGGCATGAGGGAACAGGGGCGGCCGGCCACGTGATCCAGGCGTTCGGCGGCTTCGTGATGAGCGGCAACTTCGTGATCGGCGCCATCGTTTTCATCATCCTGGTGGTGGTGAACTTCGTGGTGATCACCAAGGGTTCGGGCCGCATCGCCGAAGTCGCCGCGCGCTTTAGCCTCGACAGCATGCCCGGCAAGCAGATGGCGATCGACGCGGACCTGTCCGCCGGGCTCATCGACGAGAAGATCGCGCGGCAGCGGCGCAGCCAACTCGAAGATGAGAGCAACTTCTTCGGTGCCATGGACGGCGCCTCGAAATTCGTGCGCGGCGACGCGGTCGCAGGACTCATCATTACATTCATCAACGTCGTCGCCGGAATCGTCATCGGCGTTGTGCAGAAGGGCCTTTCCTTCACGGAAGCGACGCAGTCCTACACCTTGCTCACCGTGGGCGACGGCCTGGTGACGCAAATACCGGCGCTGATCGTCTCCACCGCCGCCGGCATGCTGGTCTCCAAGGCTGGCATCTCCGGCTCGACCGATAAGGCGCTCTTCCGCCAGTTCAGCGCCCATCCGTCAGCGCTCGGCCTCGCCTCGGTCTTGACGCTCGTGCTCGCGGTGTTGCCGGGCATCCCGATGATCCCATTCCTCACGCTTTCGGTGGTGACTGGCATCGGCGCCTGGCAGCTCAGCCGCCGGCGCGAGAGAGCGGCTGCGGAAGCAGCCGCCAAGGAGGTCGCCGCCGCGGCGCCCCCCAAAGAGGAGCCGATCCATTCGGCGATGCATATCGACCAGATTCGACTGGAGCTCGGCTATGGCTTGCTGGCCCTCATCAACAATGACCACGGTCCGAAACTCACGGACCAAGTGCGCTCATTGCGCCGCCAAATCGCGAGCGAAATGGGGTTCGTCATGCCCTCGGTTCGCATCCAAGACAATCTACAGCTCTCCGCCAATACCTACGTAATCCGCATCAAGGAGATTGAAGTCGGCCGCGGCGACCTCCGCCCGCACATGCTGCTGGTGATGGACCCTCGCGGCGAGGCGATCACCCTGCCAGGCGAGACCACGATCGAGCCGACCTTCGGCTTACCGGCGCTCTGGACCGCCGAAAGCAACCGCGAGGAAGCGACTTTCCGTGGCTACACCGTGGTCGAGCCGCAGACCGTGATCACCACCCACCTGACCGAGGTGGTCAAGGACTCCATGTCCGAGCTGCTCTCCTACGCCGAGACGCAGAAGTTGATGGATGAGCTCGATAAAGGGCACCAGAAGCTGATCGCCGACATGGTGCCAAGCCAGATTTCCGTCGGCGGCATCCAGCGCGTGCTGCAAAATCTGCTCGCCGAGCGCATCTCGATCCGCGATCTGCCGACCATCCTCGAAGGCATCTCGGAAGCATGCGGCTATAGCCGCAACGTCAGCGTGATCACCGAGCACGTGCGCGCCCGGCTCGCGCGCCAAATCAGCGACGATCACACCAACGAGGGCGGGTTCATTCCGCTGCTGACGCTATCGCCGGTGTGGGAACAATCCTTCGCCGAGGCGATCGTCGGCCAGGGTGAGGAGAAGCACCTATCGATGCCGCCGAGCCGGCTGCAGGAATTCATCAACGGTTTGCGCGTAATCTTCGAGCGCCACGCCATGAGCGGAGAGACGCCGGTGCTGCTGACGAGCCCCGCTATCCGCCCCTATGTCCGCTCGATCGTGGAGCGTTTCCGACCCATGACCTTCGTCATGTCGCAGAACGAAATTCACCCCAAGGCGCGCATCCGCACGCTGGGGCAGATCTGAGAGCCGGGGTAAGCGATGCGTCTGCGCAACTTCACCGCCCCCTCGATGCCGGAAGCGATGGCGCTGGTGCGTGAGGCGCTCGGCGCCGACGCAATCATCGTCTCCGCGGAGGACGAGGCAGGCGCCGTGCGCGTTACCGCTGCGGCCGAGGAACGCGATCTCGGCGACGCGGACACCGGCGGCGGCGACGATGTCACCGATCGGCTGAGCGAAGCGCTGAGCGCCAGCGGCGTGCCGGGATCGCTCGCCGAGAAATTGCTGATGGCGTCACTCTCGTTCGAGACCGGCGATGAGTTGGCGGCGCTCTCGGGCGCGTTGTCCGCCGTCTTTGCCTTCGAGCCTGTGCCGGAGCGTGAGCAGAGCCGTCCGCTGCTGCTGGTCGGACCGCCCGGGGTCGGCAAGACCATGACGGTCGCGAAACTCGCGGCACGCGCGGTTCTCGGCAAGCGTCGCGTGCGGATGATTACCGCCGATACCGTGCGCGCGGGCGCGATCGAGCAGTTGGGGGCGGTGGCGCGAATTCTCGGCCTTCAGCTCAAAGCCGTGCAGACACCGGACCAGCTCGCCAAGGTTGTAGCGACGACCGATGCGGAGGAGTTGGTGCTGATCGACAGCCCCGGCATCAATCCCTACAACACGACCGACCGCCGAGAGCTGGCGCAGTTCGTGATTGCGGCCGGCGCCGAACCGATGCTGGTGCTGGCCGCCGGCGGCGACGCGCTCGACGCTGTCGACATGGCGCGAATCTTCCGCGACCTCGGCAGCGCGCGCATGACGGCGACGCGGCTCGACCTGACGCATCGGCTCGGTAGCGTGCTCGCCGCCGCCGAAGGCGCGCGCCTCGCCTTTGCCGAGGCGGGAGTTTCCGCGGACATCGCCGACGGCCTTATTCCCTTTGCCCCTCTGGCCCTCGCCCGCCTGCTGCTGGCGAAGACCGCCCTTCCCCATCAACAACCCGCAAAAAGGCGAGGCACACCATGAGCAGTGCCCCGGTAGTTCATGCTTTCCCGACCGCGCAGGCGGCGAAGCGCAACATCATCGCAGTCGCCTCCGGCAAGGGGGGCGTCGGCAAGACATGGCTCTCCATCACGCTGACCCACGCGCTGACCCGCATCGGCAACCGCGCGCTGCTGTTCGACGGCGACCTTGGCCTCGCCAACGTTGACGTGCAGCTCGGGGTCACGCCTCAGCGCGATCTCGGCAGCGTCATCGCGGGTCAGATCACGCTCGCGCAGGCCACCACACGGCACGAAGCCGGCTTCGATATCATCGCGGGCCGCTCCGGCTCCGGCAGCCTAGCGGCGCTTCCGCCTACGCGGTTGATGTCGCTGCGCGGCGAGTTGCAGGAATTGGCGCAGCGTTATGATTGGGCCGTGCTCGACCTCGGCGCCGGGATCGAGCGCACGGTGCGCCTCCTCGCGGGCCAGTCGCGCGCCTGCCTCGTGGTCACGACCGACGAGCCGACCGCGATCACCGACGCTTACGCCTTCATCAAGGTGAGCGCGCTCGAGCACCTCGCCGACAATATCCAGATCGTCGTCAACATGGCATCGAACCATCGCGAAGGTGAACGCACCTACCAGACGCTCGCCCGCGCCTGCCGCGAGTTCCTCAAGCTCGAACCCAAGCTAGCAGGCGTGGTACGCCGCGACGATCACGTGAAGGACAGCATTCGCCGCCAGACCGCGCTGCTGGTGCGTCACCCCGCCTGCGACGCGGCCGTGGACGTGGAGGCGCTCGCGCAGCGCTTGACCGCCTCGCTCTAGTCGGAAGCCGAGCGCCCGGGTGGTCGACAGCCTCACCTTCAGCGCCACCGCGACGGTCGCGGCGACCGCGACGACGGCTGCGGCACAGCCGCCGGTACTCGATTTTGCAACGCCGCCTCCCGCCGCGGCACTCGCGGCAAGCGGCGCGATTGCCGCGACGGTCGCCGGCGTCGAGGCCGGCATCCTGCAACTCAATACCGTGTTCGGGCCGATCCTGCTGCGCACCAACCTGATACCGCCGCCGGGCGCCGCCGTCGAGGTCACGATCGTCCCAGGTTCACAGGCGGGTGCCAGCGTGGTCTTCACCTCGGGATCCCCGACGAGCGCCGCGACACCGCGTCCCGCCGCGGTCCCAGGCGCCGACCCGACCGAGGTGGTCGAGCTTGGCCAAACCGTGCAGGCGACGGTGCTAGCGTCCGGCGCATCCAGCAACATTGCGGTCGGAAGCACGCTCAGCCTCCGCATTACCCCGCTCGAAATCAGCACCGGAGCCCAAGTCATGCCCGCGACGGTGGGGGAATCCACCGACGGCACGACCGTGCTGGAATCGACTTTGGGCCGGCTCGCACTGGATGCGAACCTGGAGCTGCCCTCGGGAACGCAGGTCAACATCGAGCCACTCGACAGCGCCCCTAGCGCGACCGCTTCGCTTCCCAATACCGCCGGTCTCGGCAACGGCTGGCCTGCGCTCGACGACGCGCTCGCAGCGCTCGACCGCGCGGCACCGGAAATCGCGACACGGATGCGCAGCGATCTCACACCCACGACGGCGCCTCGGCTCGCGGCGACCCTGCTTTATTTGGCCGGCAGTCTCAAAAGCGCGGGCGCATTTCCACCCGAGACCGCGGCGGCGGCGCTATCGGTCTTGGGCCGCCGCGATCTCGCGCAGCGGATCGAGAAAGACGTGGGCGAATTCCGGCGGCTCGCGGAAACGAATGGCGGCGATTGGCGCATCCTCACCTTGCCCGTGCTCGACGAGCATGCGGTGCAGCCGATCCGGCTCTATTTGAGACCCGCCGACGACGACGAGGATGCGGCACGGCGCAATGCGGGCGGCTCTCGCTTTGTGCTCGATTTGGAAATGAGTCGCCTGGGCGCGCTGCAACTTGATGGGCTGGTGCGGAGCAATCGGTTCGATCTGATGATGCGAAGCCACGCGCCGCTGCCGCCGGCGTTCCAGAGCGACGTGGCGGCGATCTTCAACAACGCGCTCGAAGGCGCGGGCCTTCACGGCAACATCTCCTTCAGCACCACGCCGCATTTTCCCGTAGCGCCGCTCGCCGCGCTTCGGCCGCGCATCGGCGTCGAGGTTTAGCGCTCACTCGAGTAGTCGGGTTTTCGTCGGCTCGTGAAGCAATTCAGCACACGAATATCGCCGCGCATTTTGCGAAAATTGGCTGCGATTCTTGCGCCACACAGCGACACTTACCGGCTTTTTTAATGCTCGGCGGCTATCGTGACCGCAGCGATTTTGCTTTTCCCCCGAAGCACGATCGTCGCTCTTTCCCTTGAGCGAGCCCCGCCTGATCGTCGTCCCTCAGGCGGGGCCTTTCATTTGACCCCGCCTTTTCACAGGCACGGAAGCCGTAAGGGGTCATTAAGCGCGCTCGGGTAGGCTTTAGTGCAGCGCGGGCCGATTTTTACTTGGGCCCGAGAGCTAGGACCTTGGGCTATGGCCAATTCTACTGCGATCGATCCGCCGCCTCTGGTGCGAGGAGTTGTCACGCTTCAGCACCCGGACGACGCCGATTTCGTCGATCTCTGGCGGCTCTGGCTGTCGAAGCGCGGCAACCGGCCCATGCCGTCGCGTCGCGACTTCGAACCGTGGGAGTTCAAGCCGCTTCTTCCCGATGTCTTCCTGGTCGATGTTCTGCCGCCGCCGGCGCGCTACCGCTTCCGCCTCGTGGGCGGGAACGTCGTGCGGTTCCACGGACACAATTTCACCGGCAAGACCTTTGAGGAATGTTTCGATCCATCGGCAGCGGGGCTGCTCGCCGCGCTTTACGACTCCGTGGTCGAGGGCCGCGCTCCGATCTTTCGCGCGGGCGCCGCCTATTGGTGGACCGAGAAGCAATACGACATGTATGAGAGCTGCCATCTCCCGCTCTCTCCTGATGGCCGCAGCGTGAACATGGTGCTGGCGGCGATCCGGTTTCACAAGCCACACTAGAGCAGGTTCACCGAGCCGCAATTGGTCGCCTCGGCCGGCGCGCTTCTTGCCGCTGCGACGTTCCGGCGCTGGCAAGCGGATAGCGCCCGCGCCCATGCTCCTCAAAGTCGTTCATCGAGCGCGCCAGGAGCCGCCATCCGTGTTCCGTCACGAGACGCTCGCCATCGGATTTATCGTCGTACTGCTCATCATGGCAGTCGTCGCCGCCACGCACTGATCGCATCTGTGACGCCGCTGTAGCAACGCGGTGCACCCTATTCGAAGGTATGGGGCGCCATACTACTGCGTGGCTGCCGCTGCGGCGGCCCATCACTAAAAAGCCTCCGAAGGCCCAACACTTAGCACCACTGTGGACCCCGTCGGAGGCAATTTTGCGGATACTCCTGATCGAAGACGATTCGACCCTCTCTGCCAGCGTCACGATGAAGCTGCGCGCCCACAACTGCGTCGTTGATGCGACGAGGCTGGGAGAGGACGGGCTCGAAATGGCCAAGATCTACGACTACGACATCATCCTCCTCGATTTGATGCTGCCGGACATTGACGGCCACGAGGTTCTTCGTGGGCTCCGCACGGCACGCATACGCACGCCGATCCTTGTTCTGTCGGGAACGGGGGCGACGGCAACGGGGACGACCGGAGCCGGCTCCAAGATCAAGAGCCTGAGCCTCGGAGCGGATGATTTTTTGAGCAAGCCCTTCGATCTCCGCGAGTTGCTTGCGCGGATCCAGACCATCGTGAGGCGCTCAAAGGGACACTCGGAGTCAGTCATTCGCATCGGCAAGCTGTCGCTCAACATTGAGCGGCAACAAGTCGAGATCGACGGCCGTCCGCTGCGTCTTCCGAACAAGGAATATCGCGTCCTGGAACTGCTCTGCCTTCGCAAGGGCGCGACCCTCACGAAGGAAATGTTCCTCAATCATCTTTACGGGGGCAGGGACGAACCCGACCATAAGATAATCGACGTCTACATATGCAAGTTGCGGCGCAAGCTCAGCGAAGCGACCGGCGAGTGGAGCGGCATCGAAACGGTCTGGGGCCGGGGCTACGTGCTGCGTGATCCAATCGAGGCGACGATCTATCGATGAGCGATCCCCACCGGCGCGCCCCGCTTGGTGCGGTCCTCGGACGGGCCCCTTATAGGGCTTGGGTGTTGATCCTCGCGTCCGGCCTGGGCTGGGCTGCGATTATAGCGCCCGTCATCTTGGCACTCCAATGACGGCTATTGCGGGATATTCGTTCGTTTCAGTCGGAGACATCGAATGCCGCGGATATTAGTAATCGACGATGACCAACATTTCCGCTATTACTTGGTTACGCTGCTGGAGCGCGCCGGCTACCAAACGTTTAGTCTTCAGGACGGCCTGCGCGCAGACGCTCTTCTGGAAGCCGAGGCCGTCGACGCGGTCGTTACCGACCTCTACATGCCCCATGCCGATGGTATCGAGATCGTCGGCATCGTGCGTCGAATGAAGCCGAACGTGCCAGTAATCGGCATAACCGGCGGCACCACGCGAATGCGAGACCCCTGTATTCGGGCCATGGAGATGCTGGGAGCAATGACTGTACTTCCAAAGCCGCTTGATGCGGAGGAATTCCTTGCCGTTCTGCGCGATGCGATTAATCATGGAAAGAGGTTGCCGCGATGATTTGGGCGCAACAGCTTTCCCTGGCCTTCCATCTGCTGAACAATGCCGCGCTGCTCGCGGTCGGTACGTTCGGCTATCACGAGCTTCGACGACGCTTTCACAATAGCCTGCCGGCTTGGGCAAGCTCGCTCATCTACGGCCTTGCGTTCGGCATTTTTGCGGTGTTGACGTCGTTCGCTCCCGCGATGACGGTCGCGGGATTCTCACTCTCTCTGCGTTTTGCCCCGATCGTTATCGCCACGCTCTTCTGCGGGGTTGCAAGCGGCGCGGTTGCAACGCTGCTTTTGGTCGGTGTCACCGCTGTTGCGGGGTTTACCGATCACATGCACGGCTGGGCTTGGCCGATCCTGTCATTTACCGGCTTCGGTCTCGCTGCCGTCTACAAGTTGCTGATGCCGCGGCACATGGGTCGGCCCCGGCTTGCCGACCTTGCGATTGTCGCCATCATCGTGGTTGCCGCCACCAATGCCGAGGTCGTCGGGATGCAGGGCATGGCCGCCTACGCCGCGGCCTTCGCGATTGCGGGGCCAGCTTGGATCACCCTATTCGTGTTCACCGTCGTCGCGCTCGGGGGCATCATCCGACACCTCGAGCGGACCCGCTTGCTCGCAACGGTGGTCGCCGCGAACGAGCAACGCTTCCGCGGCTTCTACAACGAAACTCCGGTCATGATGACCGCGATCGATCGGAACGAGCGCGTCATCGCCGTATCCGATCGCTGGCTTGAGGTCATGGGTTATCGCCGCGAGGACGTGCTCGGCAGAAACCGCTACGATTTCGTGACGCCGGCCTCGGCGGCCTTTATCCGCGAACGCGTGCGGCCGTCCCTGCGAGAGGGACAGCCCCTATCCGATCTCGAAATTCAACTCGTGCGCAAGGACGGAACGCTTGTTGATATCGCCGCGACTTCGGTCCTGCGCAGGGATCCCATCACGGGCGCGGACGAAGTGCTGAATTTCGCCGTCGATCAGACCGCGCGCAAGCGAGCCGAACGCGCCCTCGAGGAGCGCGAGAGCGATCTGCGTGCGATCGTCGACCATGCGCCGGTCGCAATCTTTCTTAAAGATCGAGACGGACGCTATCGGCTGGTGAACCAGCGCTTCGAGGAATGGGTCGGAATTCCGGCATCTAAAATAATCGGCCGAATGGACGCGGAGATCACGCCGGCCGACATCGCCGAGCAGGTACGAACCTCCGACCTGGAGGTGCTGGAACATGGTCGCGTACACCAGACCGAACGCCCTCCAACGGTCCCGCAGACGCGCGAGCAACAGATCCTCGTCACGAAATTTCCGATCCGAGACGGCGTGAACCGAGTCACGGGCATTGCCGGATTCGCCGTCGATGTGACCGAGCGAAGACGGGCGGAAGCCGCGCTGCGCGAGAGCCGAGAGTTGCTGGTCGAGGCTCAGCGCTTGGGAAAAATCGGCTACATCTACGCCGACCGGGTTACCGAGCGCGCCTATTGGTCGGACTCGGTCTTCGAGATGCGCGGCGTGCCCAAGCGCGAATACCTGAGCTTTGCCGAAGCGATCGCCTTCATACACCCGGACGATCGGCCGCGCTACGACGCGGCCAGGGATGCAGCGATCGCCGAGCATCGTGACTTCGAACTCGATGCGCGAATTCTCCGCGCCGACGGTTCGCACGGATGGGAGCACAGCATTGGCCGCCCCCGCTACGACCAGGCCGGCAACTGTGTCGGACTGCTCGTCGTGCTGCGCGACATCACCGAGAACAAGCGCGCGGACGAGGCGCTGAAGCAGAAGGAAATCCAGCTTCGCGCCGTCATGGACAATGCGCCGGTCGCGATTTACCTCAAGGATCGCACTGGCCGTTATCGACTCATCAATCACTGTTACGAGGAATGGTTCGGCTATCGCCCCGAGGATATAATCGGACGCAGCAGCGCAGAGGTCTATCCGCCGCTGATCGCCGAGCGCATTGCGCGCATGGATGACATCGTGCTGCGGGAGGGGCGCATTGCCATCGTCGATTGGCCGCGAATCTCCGAGAAGACGGCCATCGGCCATCTCCAGGTGACGCAATTCCCCATTCGCAACGAAGCCGGCGAGATCGTGGGCAGCGCGGGATTCTGCGTGGACGTCACCGAACACAAACTCGCGGACGAGGCCCTGCGCAAGAAGGAGGCGGAACTGCGCGCGATCATGGACAATGCGCCGCTCGCGATGTTCCTCAAGGACCGCCAGGGGCGCTATCGCCTGATCAACCGCCGCTACAGCACTTGGATGCGGCTAAAACCGGAACAGCTTTACGGGCGGACCAGCGCGGACGTGTTTCCTCCCGAAATCGCCGCCGGCATGGAGGCGCGTGATCGCGCGGTGATCGAGCGTGGAGAGGTTTCGGTTGCCGAGGTCCCGACGCAATTCATCGATCCGGGCATAGGGATCGAGCATAACCTGGTGACAAAATTTCCCGTTCGCGACGACGCCGGCGAAATTGTGGGGATCGCGGGATTCGCGATGGACATTACCGCGGGCAAGCGAGCGGAAATTGCGCTGCGCGAGACTCAGCAGCGACTGCAAGCAATCATGGACAACGCGCCCTTCGCCATTTTCCTTAAAGGCAGCGACGGCCGCTACCAGCTCATCAACCGCACCTTCACCGATTGGTTCGGCGACCGGCCGGAGGATTTGATCGGCCGCACTGCCACCGAAATCTATCCGGCGGAGCAAGTAGAGAGGTGGGAGGCAATTGACCGCGAGATTGTCCGCAGCGGTGGCGTCGCCCACGAGGAGCGGCCGGTGCTGAGGGCGAAACCCGGCATCGAGTACGTGCTGAGCACGAAGTTTCCCATTCGCGATGAAAGCGGCACGTCGACCGGTTTCGCCGGCATCATCGCCGACATCACCACGCGAAAGCGGACCGAAATTGCCCTCGACGAGAACCGGCGCCTTCTCCTGGAATCGCAGCGGCTCGGCAAGCTCGCCTACATCGTGTCCGATGCGGTCAAAGACCGCGTCATTTGGTCCGACACGCTTTTCGAGCTGCGTGGAGTACCGAAACGGGATTGGTTTACTTTCGAGGAGGCTCGGGAGTTCATTCATCCGGAGGATCGCCCGAAATACCTACGGGCGCGCGAGGCGGCGCTGGCCGCGCGCCGCGATTTCGAGGCCGATGTTCGCGCTCGGCATGGCGACGGTTCATATGGCTGGGAGCATTCGATCGTTCATTTCCAATTCGACGAGGCCGGTGCCTGCATCGGTTCGCTGGCTCTGGTGCAGGACATCACCGAGCGAAAGCTCGCTGAGCAGGCCTTGCAGCAAAGCGAGGAGCGCTTCCGCGCGCTGATCGAGCACTCGAACGACATGGTCACCGTGGCGGCACGCGACGGGCGGATCACCTACCGCAGTCCCTCCTCGACCGAGATACTGGGCTTTCCGCACGAGCAAATCGTCGGGCATTCGATCTACGATCGGGTCCACCCTGATGACCTGGGTGCGCTCAAGGCCGCGTTCCAATCGCTGCGAAACAACTCCGCAATGCGCGCGACCGCCCGATCTCGCGTGCGTCACCAAGACGGGTCGTGGCGCACATTGGCTTGGTCGGCGCGCGACGCCAGCGACGTCCCGGGAATTGAGGGAATCATCATCAACTCGCGCGACGTCACCGAAGCGCAGCTGCTCGAGGAACAGCTCCGAGAATCGCAGAAGATGGAAGCGATCGGACAATTGGCCGGCGGCATCGCGCACGACTTCAACAATCTACTGGGTGCGATCTTGGGCTTTTCCGGCTTCCTGCTGCAGGATCTGCCGGAAAACTCCACCGAACACGGGTTCGCAAAGCGCATCTCGCGCGCCGGCGAGCGCGGGCGGGATTTGGTTCAGCAAATACTCACTTTCTCGCAGAGGAGCTCCGTCGAGCGCAATCCCACCGATCTTGCGGACCTCGTGCGCGAAACTCGCGATCTCCTGCGTGCTTCGATCCCTTCCTCGATAGGGCTCCAAATCACGATCGAAGAGGAAGGGCTGATCGTCGACGTGAATGCGGCCCAAGTCAGCCAAATCCTCCTCAACCTGTGCCTCAACGCGAAGGATGCTCTTGAGGGCGCGCTCGGCAGCATTTCCGTAACATTGACGCGCGCCCACGTCGCCAACTTTCGCTTGGCAGAGCTGCAAGTGTCCATGACGGAAGCGCACCCCAACGCGGGCAGCGTCGTCATAGGCACCTTGCGGCCCGACCGAGCCTATGCCCAGCTTGTGGTCGGCGACACCGGCGCCGGAATTCCTTCCAAGTTGCTCCGACGCGTCTTCGAGCCATTCTTCACCACGAAGCTGCGCGGGCGGGGCACCGGCCTCGGGCTTTCCGTGGTGCACGGTATCGTCATGGAATGCGAGGGCGCGATTCTCGCTAAGAGCCGCCCCGGCACCGGCTCGACCTTCAACGTTTATCTGCCACTCGCCGTCCAAGCGGCTGCGATCACCGCCCCGCAGACGGCCGAAAACGTGGGGGGCCGCGAACGCGTGCTCGTGGTCGATGACGAGAGCTTCATCACCGACCTCTTGGCAATCGCGCTCGACCGCCTTGGCTACGCCGTTCTCTCGGTTAACGACCCAGAACAGGCAATTGCGGCAGTCGCCGCCGGCCCCGAAGACTGGGACGTGGTGATCAGCGACCAAGTAATGCCCGGCATGAAGGGGCTCGCGCTGCTCGAGCGCCTCAGGGCAATTCGTCCGCAGTTGCGCTTTATTCTACATACGGGATTCAGCGACGACGCAACCGAGGAAAGCGCCCGCGCCGCGGGCGCCGATGCCGTAGTGCTAAAGCCAGCAATGCCCGAGGATATAGCCGCCGCGATCCGCAAGCTCTTCGATCAGCCGACAGCGGGCGCGGCTTAGCCCTGGCCGCACCTCCGGTTCTATTTTGCCAGAACCTGAATTCGAGGCTCGCGTCCCTATCGCCGTCCCGAGACGGGCACGACACCCAGACGCGAGGCAGCGTTCACGGCCTCCACCCTGTTGCGCACCTTCAGCTTGCGGAAAATGTTGCGCACGTGGAGCTTCACCGTGATCTCCTTCAGCTCCAGCGCGCGGCCGATTTCCTTGTTGGATTGACCGCGCATCAGCAGCGTCAGCACTTCGCTCTCGCGCTGCGTCAATCCCGCCGCCGAGATCGCCATGCCGCCGCCCGTCGCGTACTCCGTCGGTACGTAGGTCCCTCCGGCGGCAATCACCCTCAGCGCAGCCGCGAGCACGTCCGGTGACAAAGTCTTCGGCAGGAAACCCTTGGCGCCCAGCTCGATCGCGCGCTTGACGTCGACCGCGGTGGCGGATCCAGAAATCACTGCCACGGGTGTCTCGGGGAATTGCGCTAGAGTGCGCCGCACGCCCTCGAATCCGCTGGCGCCGGGCATGTGGAGATCAAGGATCGCAAGATCGAACCTTCCGGCCATCATCGCTCGGTGCGCCGCGTCAAGATCCGAAACGATCGTCAGCTCGTTCGCCGCTATATGTCGCTCGATGAGGGCGCGAAGGGCTTCGACGAAAAGCGGGTGATCGTCGGCGAGCAGGATGCGAAGAAGGGCCGTCTCCGTCTGATCCATGTTAAATGCTAACATAATCGGAGGCGCAGTGAATTGCCATCCGGTGTGTCGCCAGTCTCCTTTCATACCTTGTGCGTATGCGCGATTTGCCAGTGGCACGGTTTGAAGCGACAAGCTTGACGCTAACGTCCCTCGCGCGGGTCCACACGCGTCCTCATTACATGCCAGGTAGCACGAAATCGCCGGTCACGCCATGCGCCGGAGCGCCAACGACCCCATGATCAGCGCCACGCCGGTAGTAATCAGATTGACCCCCACGATCAGGCCGAGCGCCCACGCCGCGGTTCCAGGCCAGCCCGAGATAATAATCGCCGCGAGCAAAAGATCCGCTATCCCGCTCGCGAGCATCCAGCCCCAGGACACCAACGCCAGACGGCGATGTTCCAGCCCCAGGACGATCTGCGCCACGCCCTCGACAATAAACAATACGACCAGCAGCAAGGTGAGCGAGAGCACGCCGGGTATCGGATGCCAGACCAGGAGGACGCCGACCAGGAGCGCCAGGGCCGAGGCAATGATGCCCCATAGGGAGCGTCCGGTACCGCTCGAGGAAAACGCCGCAACGAGGCCGACGATGCCGCTGGCGATGAAGAGCCAACCGACGAAGATGCCGATGGCAATCGAGGCCATGACAGGTTCGGCAACCGCCAGAACCCCCAGGACGAGCAGAATAATCCCCTGAATCAGGAAGGCGGCCCACATACTTGCCTCCTTGCTTTTCGGTCACGCCCCGAACGGGGCCCAGGCAAACAATGATAGGTCGCCCGGGTCATCGATGCCAACCGGGCGCGAATACCGGCCGCCGGCTGGTCGGTTGAACGAGGAGGCGCTCGACCTCGGAAGCGCTGCGAACACGAGGCCGCCGTAGCCCATGAGCGATAAGCCTCCGATGCTCCCGATGACTCTCTGGTGATGCTAACTGGCCGATGGGCCTGCCTGAGGTCGGCGGGGAACGCGACCCTCCATTAATTCCCGCTCGTTCCGGTGCGGCGGCGGTGGTTCTCGATCGCCACGGCGTCGAGCTCGATCCGCTCGCGACGCGCCAGTTGCTGGCGCTGGTGAAAGTCACGGCTCGCCTGGGCGATCTCATGCCGCTTCAATTCCTGAAACGCCTCCGCGAGTGTCTCGCGCGCGGTCACGATCTGCGCCTCGGTCTCGGTAAGCGAGCGTTCGAGCGTCGTCTGGCGTTCGCGCACACGACGCAAATAGCCGGGATAGGCTAGTTGCCCCTCGAAGCTGCGCGCAGCCGCCATTTGTTCGCGCGTGAGTTCAGCGTCGAGGTGACGGCGATCCTGGCGCAGCCGCTCCGCGAATCCTTCGAGCTCTGCCAACCGACGACGGTGTTCATCGAGCCGCCAGCGATATAGGCGGATCAGGCTCTC
Source organism: Allostellaceae bacterium (assembly GCA_035517495.1). Classification (GTDB taxonomy): domain Bacteria; phylum Pseudomonadota; class Alphaproteobacteria; order ATCC43930; family CGMCC-115725; genus DASZHJ01. The sequence goes on from DATIYT010000071.1 coordinate 196,582, forward strand.
GAGTGTTCTCACGGTTTCTGCTCATCGAGAATACGCTTCAATTCCGCGTAGCCTTCCGTCATCGGACCGCGTTCCTCGCGCGGCTGCGAAAGGAAGCGTTCGAGCGCCGGATAGTAGTGAATTGCCCGGTCAACCTCGGGGTCGCTGCCCTTGCGGTAGGCGCCCAAGCGGATCAGCTCGGCCATGTTCTCGTACGCGGCGAGATATTGACGCGCCTGGCCCACAAGCCGGTTTTCCTCGGCGTCATTGCAGGCCGGCATGGTGCGCGAGATCGAGCGCAGCACGTTGACCGCGGGATAACGGCCACGCTCGGCGATTGCGCGGTCGAGCATGATGTGACCGTCGAGAATTCCGCGCACGGCGTCCGAGATCGGCTCGTTGTGATCGTCGCCCTCGACGAGCACGGCGAACAACCCCGTGATGCTGCCCTCACCCGTGCCGGGCCCGGCGCGCTCCAGCAGCTTCGGCAACTCCGCAAATACCGTGGGCGTATAGCCCTTGCTGGTCGGCGGCTCTCCCGCGGAGAGCCCGATCTCACGCTGTGCCATCGCAAAGCGGGTGATGCTGTCGATCAGGCAAAGCACGTCCCGATCACGGTCGCGGAAATACTCGGCGATCGACAGGGTGAGGTATGCGGCTTGGCGTCGCATCAGCGGAGATTCATCCGAAGTCGCGACGACCACCACGCTGCGCTGCAGTCCCTCGGCACCGAGGTCGTCTTCGATGAATTCCTGCACTTCGCGTCCGCGCTCGCCGATCAACCCGATCACCGTGCAATCGCTCTGGGTATAGCGCGCCAGCATCGACAGCAGGATGGACTTGCCCACGCCCGAGCCCGAAAAGATGCCCATGCGCTGTCCACGGCAGCAGCTCAAGAAGGTGTTGATGGAGCGCACGCCGAGATCGATCTTGCCCTGAACTCGGCGGCGCAGATGCGCCGGCGGCGGACGATTGCGGAGCGGATAGAGCTCGCCTCCGATCGGCAGCGGCCCCTTGCCATCGAGCGGCTCGCCCAACGCATTGACCACCCGTCCCAGCCACTGATCGGTGGGACGGATCGCCGGTATCGATGAGAGCACTTCGGCTTTACAGCCGAGACCAACTCCCTCCAGCGAGCCGAACGGCATCACCAATGCGCGGCCGCCCCTGAATCCCACGACCTCGCAGACCACTCGCCGCTGCTCGCGCGTCACCACCTCGCAGCGCCCGCCGACTGCGAGGCTCTGCGGCACGCCGCCGATCTCGAGCAGGAGGCCCAATACTCCGGTGACGCGGCCATAACGATGATAATCCGGGATCTGGCGCAATTCTTGGAGAAGGTTCGTCAGACCCACGACAGCGCCTCCACAACATCTGCGGGCAGCAACCATGTCAGCCCGGAGAGTCGGATCATGGCAGCGTCTCTTTAAGACCCGGTTAAATCCCGGAGTTGATAGGTTTTTCCACAATGGCGATTCACTGGCCGGACTTGCCCTATACGCCGGTTGGGTGTAGTTAGGATTCCCAGTTGGTTGCCGGGATAGGCCCAAAATCGGCGTAGCGAGAGTTCACTAGCTCATTCCTCGTGTCCCGAGGCGGTCAACGCCCCGGCGGTTAACGTCTTGTTAATCCTCATCGGTAAGAATGCTTAATCCCTGACGCTATACGAATAAGAGGAATAAGAGGGGAACGGCGTCGAAACGCGGAGGGCACTATGCGGGTTCTTCTCGTCGAGGACGATTCGGCGACCGCCGCTAGCATCGAGATGATGCTGCGGGCAGAGAATTTCATCGTCGACACCACCGACCTCGGAGAGGACGGACTGGAGATCGGCAAGCTCTACGACTACGACATCATCATTCTCGATCTTATGTTGCCGGACATAGACGGCTACGAAGTGCTGCGCCGTCTCAGGGCGGCCCGCGTGCGCACGCCGATCCTGATCCTCTCCGGACTCAGCGAACTCGACCATAAGATCAAGGGGTTGGGCTTCGGTGCCGACGACTTCCTGACCAAGCCGTTTGACCGCCGCGAGCTGATCGCGCGCATACAGGCGATCGTCCGGCGTGCCAAGGGGCATTCGGAATCGGTGATCCGCACCGGCAAGCTGGTGGTCAATTTGGACAGCCGCACGGTCGAGGTCGAAGGCGTGCCACTGCGCCTCACCGGCAAGGAGTACGGAATTCTGGAGCTGTTGAGCTTGCGCAAAGGCACCACGCTCACCAAGGAGATGTTCCTCAACCATCTCTATGGCGGCATGGACGAGCCCGAGCTGAAGATCATCGACGTGTTCATCTGCAAGCTGCGCAAGAAGCTTGCGAACGCCTCCAACGGCAAGAACTACATCGAAACCGTCTGGGGCCGCGGCTATGTGCTGCGCGAGCCTTCCGACGACGAGGCGCGAATTCCAGCATGATGCGGCGGACCTGAGGCCTTTCTGACGGTCCAAATGAAAACCCCGCCTTACGGCGGGGTTTTGCTTGAGTCGGGCGCCTCTTCGAAGGCGAAATCAGCGCAAGCCACCCGCCACGGCCGCGCGCGAAGCCGCAAAATCAATGACGTTACCCGGTGGCTTCGCGAGCGTCCGGTGGGGAGCATAAAGCCCGCGCTTGTCGGCGACCGGTTTGAACGAATTGGTCAATCCGACCACCGTCTCCGCCGCGCCGAGTGAAAGATAGCCGTCGGGCGCGATGATTTGCGCGATTCGATCGAGCACGTCGATCTTGGTCTGGTTGTCGAAATAGATCAGCACGTTGCGGCAGAACACGGCGTCGAATTTGCCGAGCGGCGAAAGATCCTGCAACAGATTGTGCTTCTTGAACTGCACCATGCTGCGCAATTCCGGCCTGACCTGCCATAGTTCGCCGACTTGCGTGAAATATTTGACCAGCATCAGGATGGGTAGCCCGCGCTGCACTTCGAATTGGCTGTAGATTCCGCTCTTGGCCTTTTCCAGCGCTTCGCTCGAAATATCGGTGGCGACGAGTTCCACCTGCCAACCCGCGAGCATCCTGCCCATTTCCTTCAAGCAAATGGCCAGCGTGTAAGGCTCCTGCCCAGTTGCGGCCGCCGCGCACCAGATCCGGATTTTGCGCTCGCGCGCCCGCGCTGCCATCAGTCTCGCCATGATGGTTTCGCGGAAATGATCGAATGGAATCCTGTCGCGAAAGAAAAATGTCTCGTTGGTCGTCATCGCCTCGACGACTTCGACGGTCAGCGTCTCGGCGTCGCCGTTCTTCAGTTTGGTGACGAGCGTTGCAAGGTCGCTGAACCCGGCCTTGCGCGCGACCGGCAACAGCCGACTCTCGATCAGGTAATGCTTGTCGGCCCCCAGCACGAGACCCGAGCGCGCCTTCAGCAGATTGCGCAAAAAATCATAATCCACGGGGGTCATGGCCGCCCCCCTTGCAGCAATTGCACGGCGGTGGGCGCCATCTGGTCGAGCGCCAGGACAGCCGAGCACAGGCCGGCCTCCGCTACGGCTCCGGGCATTCCCCAGATCACGCTGGTTGCCTCGTCCTGCGCGATCACGCTGCCGCCGGACGCCACGATATCGGCCGCGCCGCGAGCGCCGTCCCTCCCCATACCGGTCAGGACGAGCGCCAGATTCCAGGAACCCCACACTTCGGCTGCCGACGCGAACAGCGGATCGACCGCCGGCTTGCAGAAATTGATCGGCGGCCCGTCGTCGAGCACGACCACGGCCGAACCCGAGCGCCGCGCGACCCGCATGTGCCGGCCACCGGGCGCGAGATAGATCGTACCGGTCAGCACAGGCTCGCCGTTCACGGCCTCGTGCACGGGCCGACCGCAGCTGCGCGACAGGTGCTCGGCGAGAATGATTGTGAACGTCGGCGGCATATGCTGCGTGATCAAGATCGGCACGTTTTCCGCCACTCCGTTCAGCTTTGGCAGAATTTCCATGAGCGCCTGAGGTCCGCCGGTCGAAGCGCCGATCAACAGCACCCGCGGTGTCACGGCGGGGAACGGTCGGAGCATGATTTGCGTCTGCGATCCGCCGTTCGACGTGATCCGCGTCTTGTTGTGCTTTGGCGCGTTATTGGCGGTCATCACGCGCGATGCCGGCGTCGCCTCGTTCGGTGTCGGCACGGCATGCGCGTGCGCAGTGCGCCGGCTGCCCAGGGCACGAATCTTTTCGATCAGATCGCGCTGGAAATTCGCCGAGGTCATGATGCCGCCCTCGTTTTCAGGTTTCGGGATATAGTCGAGGGCACCGAGTGAAAGCGCCTTTAGGCTTATCTCCGCGTTATGACGCGTGAGCGACGAAGCCATGATTACGACGAGATCGCGTTTCTTTTCGAGCAATATCGGCAGCGTCGAAATGCCGTCGAGCTCCGGCATGTCGATATCGAGGACGACAACATCGGGATTCACGCGATCGAATTCATTGACCGCTTCGCGGCCGTTGCGGAGAACCGCAGCTATTTCAAGATCCGGCGTCTCCGTCACCCAGCGCGCGACCAGGCTCCGCACGACGATCGCGTCGTCCACCACCATGACCCGAATCGGAGCCGGCGTGGAACCACGCGCAACAGACAAAGCCGGTGAAACGTTCATCACGACGCGATACCAAATGAGCGCGGTGGAACAAGAAAACCGCCGGGTTCAGATCAGCCCGACTTCCTGGAATTTCGCCTCGACGATCTCCTTGTCGAACGGCTTCATGATGTATTCGTTGGCGCCGGCATGAAGGGCACGCGCGATGTGAGCCACGTCGTTTTCCGTGGTGCAGAACACGACCTTCGGACGGTCGCCGCCGGGCAAACGGCGCAACGCCTTCAGGAACTCGTAGCCGTCCATCTTCGGCATGTTCCAATCGAGCAGCACGCCATCCGGCAGCTCGCGCTGACACGCGCCGAGCGCCTGTTCGCCGTCCTCGGCCTCGATAATCTGGAAATCCAACCCTTCGAGAATTCGCCGCGCCACTTTGCGAATGACGCTCGAATCATCAACCACCAAACACGTTTTCATAACGACCTCACTTCCGTTCCGCGTAAAAACTGCCTCACGCGGCGAGGCTCTCCGGGGACATATCGAAAATGCGATCGACGTCCAGCACCACGAGAAGCTGACCGTCCAGCCGATACACACCCGCTGTGACTTCTGCGAGCCGCGCATCGATGTTGGCGGGTTTTGCCTCGCAAAGATCCTTCGCGAGCTTCATCACCTCACCCACTGCATCGACCAACAAACCGTAGGACTCGCCCTTGAGCTCGATGCCGACCGCGATCGCCGGAACTTTGTCTTGCCGCGCCGGCAGACCGAGCCGGCAGCGCATATCGATGGCCGTGACGATGCGGCCGCGCAGATTGAGTACGCCCGCGATCTGCGGAGGCGCCAACGGTACCCGCGTCAAACGATCCGGCACGAACACGTCTTGCACGCGCGAAATCGGCAGACCGAACAGCTGATCGTCAAGCGTCACGGTGACGTATTCCACATAACCCGCATCAGAATTGTTTTTGCTCGTTGCCATGGCGATCCTCTACGCTGCTTGATGCAGGTCGGTGGCCTGCTCCTTGAGCGCAGCAACAAGACTCTGGCGATCAAACTTGGCGACGAAATCGTGGAACCCGACCTGCCTTCCGCGCTCGATGGCCTCCGGCGAGCCATAAGCCGACAAGGCAATGATCGGCATCTCGGCCCAGCGCGGTTCCTTGCGCACGGCTTCGGCGAGTGAAAACCCATCCATGCCCGGCATGTCGAGGTCGGTGACCAGGACGTCGAACCGCCGGCCGCTGCGCATCAGCGCCAGCGCTTCCTGGCCGCTGGAGACCGCCGTAACCGCATAACCAGAGGCCCTCAGCACCGGCGTCAGCATGTTGCGGAAGAACGCTGAGTCATCGACAAACAGCAGCGATTGCGACGCGCTGGAGATTTTTTTCTCCTTGCGTCGGAACCAGTCCTCGAAGGCAAGCGGCAAATAATGACCGATGTCGATGATTTCCGTCGCCTGGCCGCGCACCACGGCTGAGCCGACAACGCCCGGACGTTCACTCGCAATTTCGATATTGAGCCGGTCGTCGACGATATCCACGATCTCGTCGACGACGAGCCCCATCGAATGGATCGAATCGGAGAACACCAGGAGCGGCTGCGTTGTCTGGCCGGGCTTGACTTGAACCTCATCGTTGACGCGCACGAGCGGCATCAGATGACCGCGGTATTGCACCATATAGCGTCCATTCGAGATCTCGATCTTGCTGCAATCGATCTCCTCGAGCCTGGTGACAAGCGACAACGGCACGGCCTTGAGTTCCTGCGAGCCGGCACGGAACATGAGCAACGACGTGAGGTTGCCGGTTTCCCCGGCAGCCGTTGCGGCCGCCTGATCGTCATGGCGCATCGCCTCGGTCGCCGCCATGGCGGCACCGATCGCCTGTGCCGCGCCATTCGGATCGATGATCATGATCACCGAGCCGTCACCCAGGATCGTATTGCCCGAGAACATGCCGATGTGGCGCAGCTTCGTGGCCATCGGCTTGACCACGATTTCCTCGGTATGGAACACGCAGTCGACGATGATGCCGAACGTCTGGGGTCCGACCTGAGTGACGACAATAAATCCCTTATCCGGCACGGACTGGCCGTCGTCGATTTTGAGCAGCGACTTCAGACTGACCAGCGGCAGCAGCTTGTTGCGCAGCCGCAGCACGGCGGCATCCTTGATGCGCTCGATGCGGTGTTCCGATTTCGCGTGCACCCGCACCAACTCCTCGACGGCGATCTGCGGGATTGCAAAACGCTGATCGCCGACTTGCACGATGAGCGCCGAGATGATTGCGAGCGTGAGCGGAATCTTGATCGTGAAGCTCGACCCCTCGCCATAGACGGACTTCACGTCGATACTGCCGCCGATCTGATCGATGTTGGTGCGCACGACATCCATGCCGACGCCGCGGCCGGATACGCTTGTCACCTTGTCGGCGGTGGAAAATCCGGGCGCGAAGATGAACTCGTGGATCCGCGACTCCGACAATTTTTCGGTTTCGGCCTCGGTGACCAAACCGGCCGCGACCGCCTTCGCCTTGATCTTCGCCGTATGGAGCCCTCGGCCATTGTCGGCAATGGCGATGACGATGTGCCCGCCCTCATGGTAGGCCGTGAGCCGGATCGTACCTTTGGCTGGCTTGCCGGCGGCGATGCGTTCGGTTGGCGACTCCAAGCCATGGTCTGCGGAATTGCGCACCATATGCGAGAGCGGATCCTTGATTCGCTCCAGCACCTGGCGATCGAGTTCCGTATCGGCGCCGTGCATTTCAAGCTCGATTTCCTTGCCGAGATCGGTGGCCAGATCGCGCACGATACGCGGCAGCTTCTGCCAAGCGTTGCCGATCGGCTGCATACGCGTCTTCATCACGCCCTCCTGCAGCTCAGCCGTGACGCTGGACAGCCGCTGCAGCGGCACCTTGAATTCCGAATCCTCCTGTCGGCGCACCAGGTCGAGCAGCTGATTGCGCGTCAGCACCAGCTCCGACACCATGGTCATCAGATTTTCGAGCGTATCGATATTGACGCGGATTGAGTGATTGGCGACGTTGCCCTTGCCGTCGTTCTTGTCGTCGTTATCCTTTTCGTGCGGCATCTGATCCGGCGCGGGCTTCGAAGGCGCGATGGGCTTGACCGGAGCCGGGCCGGGTGCCGCGCGAAACGCGCGCTCGAGTTCATCAAGCGAGACTTCACCGGGTCGCAGCGGCCGCTCAAGCACCTGGGACACCAACGTTCCGACGGCTTTGCTCGGTATCGCCGAAGGCGGACTATTCTTGACGGTGCCTTGCACCGCCATCGACTCAAGTTTGCCGATCAGATCGTCGTCGGTTCCGTTCGGCTCGCGTTCATGCTGCTCAAGTTCGGCAAGCAGCTCCTTCACACGATCGATCGTGAACAGCACGAGCGTGACCGCTTCTTCGGTCACCGGCATGCCATCGCGGAATTTTCCCATCAGGGTTTCGGCGGCGTGCGCCAGCGCGGCTAACCGCGGCAGGCCGAGGAAGCCGCAAGTCCCCTTGATCGTGTGGACGAGGCGGAAAATGTTGTCGAGAATTTTGGCGTTGTTGGGTTCCTGCTCGAAACGCACCAGCTCGACATCGACGGTGTCGAGGCTCTCGTTCGTTTCGGTGAGGAATTCCTGCAGCAAATCATCCATGACAACGCCTTCGTCGACAGGCGCCGACCGACGAACCGGCCCCTATCGGGAGGGCCAGTGTGTTGGAAAAGGCTTTAAGTTTGGTTGCGCGCACGCTGCGCAGCGTGCGTCATTAATGCTTTGTTAAGAACTTCGGCGGGGCTGCGAAACCGTTATTTTGCGCTGACGACGATCGCTTCCCCTTCGTTCGCGAAGGCCAGGGAAAGTCCGCAGTTTCTGGCCAGCATGCCGGCGTAGAACGGCTGGATGGCATGCGCGTCGACGGCATGCCCATTCGGCGCACCCGTGATCAGCGCCGGCATCGCCTGAGGCACCCGCGCATTGAGGCCGTTGGCCGAGATTTTAAACCCCATGGCCTCGCCTTCGCCTACCGGAACGACCGTCAGCGATCCGCCGCGCGGAATGGCATGTCCCGCGATCAGCAACATGTTGAGCAACAATTTGACCCTGTTCTTGGGCAGCAGCGCCCGCGGCAGCTTCCAGTCTATTTTGGTTTTTTCGTCCTCCAGCATGCCCCGCGCGACCTTTTCGGCGTCGCCGGTATCGATCTGTGCGCCGGCCGAGCCAGCCGCACCAAAAGCGATTCGGCAGAATTGCAGCTTTGCCGAGGCCGTCCGCGCGCTTTTTTTGATCAGATCCAGCGCAAAGGTCTTGGTCTCCTCGTCGTTTTCATCTTCCATGACCTCAAGACCATTCATGATTGCGCCGACCGGGCTGATCAGGTCGTGGCAAACACGCGAGCACAAGAGGGCGGCTAGGTCGAGAGGTTCGAGAACGATCGGTTCGGACATGGATCCAGTCTCCGCAAGGCTAGTCGGGTACGACACCAAAGACGCACGGGACACGCATCAGAGGCTGCTGGCGAATCGGGCGTCGAGAGCGAGACGGTGGTGTGATACACCCCAGCCGCTACAGGTCAAGGCACTGGAAGCGAGGTTTCAGGGGTGATCGAGGATAGTCATCCAGCAACCGAGACTCTGCTCGACGGGCTCTGCCGGATCGCGGTACGCGCTGCCGCGGCTATCCGAGCCATCGCGCCTGCGGCCCTGAAGGTGCGCGCAAAAGACGATCGGTCTCCGGTCACCGCCGCCGACGAGACTTCCGAAAGCGTCATCCTCGAAGGGCTGGTCGAATTGCTGCCCGGCGTGCCGGTGGTGTCCGAAGAGGCCGCCGGGCACGCGGCGCCGCGCGCGCTCGCCCGCCAATTCGTCCTGGTCGACCCGCTCGACGGCACCCGCGAACTGCTCGCCGGACGCGACGAATACACCGTGAATATCGCGCTCGTGGACAATGCCCAGCCGGTCATCGGCGTCGTTGCCGCGCCGGCGCTGGGCCTGCTGTGGCGGGGGATCATCGGCGTGCGCGCCGAGCGCCTCATGTTTGCTTCCGATGGACTTTCGCCGAATTCGGGCAAGCCCGAAACCATCAGGACCCGCGCATGGCCCGACCACGGCGCCGTCGCCATCGTCAGCCGATCGCACCTTGATCCGGCGACCGATGCCTATCTTGCGCAGGTGCGGCCCGCAAAGAGAATCGCCTGCGGATCGGCGTTGAAATTCTGCCGGCTGGCGGAAGGAGTGGCCGATCTCTATCCGCGGTTGGCGCCCACTTCCGAATGGGATATCGCGGCAGGCCACGCCTTGCTGGTCGCGGCCGGCGGTGCCGTGACGAGACCCGATGGCACGCCTTTGCGATACGGGCAGACCGACTTCCGCATCCCGGCCTTCATCGCTTGGGGCGATCACGCGGCCGTCGGGAAATTCTGACTATGGCGCCAGTTTGCGCACCACCTCTGGCCATTGCGATTGCGCGCTCGTGATGACCTCCGCGGACCGGGCTTCGAATGCGTTCCGTGTCTCGGGACTGCGAAACAAATAGAGCCGCTCACCGACAATCAGCCACACCTCAGGATTCCCCGCGACCGCAACGCCGCGCGCGACGCCCGTCGGGTCATAACCGCCGAACACGGGCATATACACATCCGGGCTTGCGACGAACGCCCCGCGATTGCCTTCGTTGATGAACCGCCAGGTCGCCCCGGCATGGTTGGTTTCAAACTCGCCGCTGCCCAGCATCGCCTTGCCGTTGGTGAAATAGGCAACCGGGTCAAACCCGCTGATCGCAAGCCCGGTGTGATAATCGGTGACAATGCGCTCGGTGGTGGCCGCACGCAGCTGCACGACGCTGATCCAGGCGCAGATCGACAGGCCGGCCATAGCCCCGACGAGGCTTGCCAGGATCTTGGCCGGATCGACCGGCGGCTTCCGTTTCTGCTGCATTGCCATCATATTGCCCGTGTGTGCCGGTATGATTCGTTTATTCGCTGGCAACGCTAAAGCTGTCGCGTGAGCAACGGGTTAATCAGGCTGTTGGCCCAATTGGAGCATTTCATGCGCGCCGCAATTCGTTTCGCCCTGCTCACCCTATTACTGGCCGGTTTCAGCACCCTCAAAGCGACAGCGCAGCAACCGCAATCGGACCCGCCGCCGCCGAACGAGACTCGGTACTCGTCGAACGAACTGATCGACTCCGGCCACCGTTTCTTCGGGTCGGTCTCAAAAGGGCTCGCACAAATCATCGAGCGAGCCGTAAGCCAATGGGGCACACCCAATGGCTACATTCTTGGCGAGGAAGGCGGTGGTGCGATATTTGCGGGCCTGCGCTACGGCGAGGGCACGCTGTACACGAAGAACGCAGGCGACCTGCGGGTTTATTGGCAGGGCCCGTCGATCGGCTTTGACGTCGGCGGCGAGGGCGCGCGCACCATGATGCTGGTCTATAATTTGCCCGCGACCGACGCGATCTACGAGCGCTTCGGCGGAATCGATGGCTCGGCGTATTTTATTGGTGGCTTTGGCATGACGGCGCTGACCGCCAACCATATCGTGGTCGTACCGATCCGCTCAGGCGTCGGACTGCGGCTCGGCGCCAACGTCGGGTATTTGAAATTCACCCCGAAGAGCACTTGGAATCCGCTCTGAGCCGCGAAAAACGGCCATAATCGATCCGTAATCGAATGCAATTGCTCCAATGCCCCCGAAAAGGGCACGGGAACCTCAAAATCGTGGTAAATATTTAGTTAATTCGGCAATTTGGCAGTCGTCGCCGCTCCGTGGCATGGTGGGGTCCGAATGCCGGGTCTGGGAGTTGGTCGTACATGGTCGAACAGATCATGATCTTTGGCATCGGGTTCCTGGCGGCGAGCCTGTGCGGGCTCCTGCTGGTCCCGCTTATTCACAATCGCGCCGTCCGTCTCACCAAGAAGCGTCTGGAAGCGGCTGCGCCGCTTTCGATCGCCGAACTTCAGGCGGACAAGGACCAGCTGCGCGCTGAATTCGCCATGTCCACCCGCCGGCTCGAACTGTTGGTCGAGCAGCTGAAAGCCGAAAGCGCGGGCCAGCTGGCCGAGCTCGGCAAGAAGACCGACGCGATCAATCTCTTCAAGATCGAGCTCGACGAAAAGACCAAGCAGATCGATCTGCTCCAGGCCAGCAACGCCAAGCTGCAGGATCGCGCCAACGCGGTCTCGATCGAACTCTCGGCCAAGGACATCCTGCTGCAGGAGACCGAGCGGATGCTCGCCAGCAAGGAAGCCGAAATCGCGAAAATCACCGGCGATCTCAACGAGCGGGCGCTCTCGACCGACAGTCAACGCGTCGAGATCATCACGCTGCGCACCCAGGTCTTTGCATTCAAGGATCAGATCGACGATCTGCGCACCAAAATCGAATTCGCGCAAAAAGTCGAGGCCAGTCTGCGCAGCGAGCTGGCGACCGCAAAGCGCGACGAGAAGGGCGACGTCGGTTCCACCAAGGACCGCACGGAAAATGCACAGCTGCGCGAGAGCATCAACGAGATCGCAGCCGAAATCGCGCGGCTGACCCTGGCGCTCGAAGGTCCGCGTTCGCCGATCGAAACCATTCTGGCCAAGGCGGAAGGTGCCGTGGTCCACAACGTCGCGCACGGCGGGAACGGCGGCGGCAATGGCGGCGGGCCGATCGCCGCGCCAGCCCAACGCACGCTCGCCGATCGAATTCGCGCGCTGCAGTCGAGAGCGACGCGGCTCGCCTCGACGGGTTAATCCACGCGAAAACTTTCAACTCAAACGCATGCTCAAGGGCTTGATCTTGAGGCCGGCCGACAGATCGTCGAGTTGCTGGATGAGTTGCGCGGTGAGCGATAGGCCGTTTTTGCCGCGATCTGCCTTGCGCCGCCGCCGTTCTTCACCCGGATATCGGATCACATCGACGCCGGGTAACCGCGCCGAAGTCCGCAATTCCTGCAAGTGGCGGTCCATTTCGGCCGCGAATATTTTGGGCTGCTGAAATCGCGCCACATCGACTGCGATCATGAATTGCCCGGTGTTGCATTCTTCCGTGCCGGGCGCGGTGAAATCGATCACCTCCCGGCCGAACGCTGCGCCGTTCAGCACCCCCGCGAGCAAGCCGATCATCAGCGCTAGCCCGCTGCCCTTGTAGCCGCCGATCGGCAGCAGTACGCCTTCGGAGACTTTTTTCGCATCGGTGATTGGCCGGCCGGTCGTGCGATCTGCCACCCACCCTTCCGGCAGCGGCGTTCCGCTGATCGCATGGGTGCGGATGGTGCCGAATGAAGCCACCGAAGTGGCGATGTCGAGCACCACCGGCGCTTCCTTGCCGGCGGGGATCGCCACCGCGATCGGATTGGTGCCCATCAGCGGTTCGGCGCCGCCCCACGGCGCCATGTGATTGGCGCTCGACACCGCCGCATAAATTCCGACCATGTTGTGCGCGAGCGGGATCGAGGCGTAAACGCCGGCCGCGCCCGCATGGTTCGATCGCCGCGCGCCGACCCAGGCCACTCCAGCCTCGCGCGCGATTTCGACTGCCAAGTTGGCCGCACGCGTCATCACCAGATGGCCCATGCCGTTATCGCCGTCGATCAGCGCCGCCGCCGGGCTGCGCTGCAGCACCTTGATTTTCGCCTTGGGATTCACGCGACCGGATTTCAGATTGCCGACATACTGCGAAAGCCGGAATACGCCGTGCGCATCGGCGCCGACGAGATCGGCCTCGATCATGGCGTCGGCGACGATCGCGGCATCGGCGTCGGCAAGCCCGCCCGCCGTGAAAGCATCGCGCGCAAAGGCAATCAATATAGCCGCCGGAATGCGGCGCGACTCGGCCATGCGCGTTATGCCGCTTTGGCCCGCGTCTTGGCCGGGAAATATTTTTCCAGCCAATCGAAGATGACGCTGCGTACGCGCGTATTGCTCTCCGCGAACATGAAATGGTCGGTATCGGCAAAGAGATGCAAATCCGTCGGCATGCCCGCGCGCTTGAACATTTCAACCGATTGCTCGGTCGGCGTCACCGAATCGGTCGAACTATGCAGCAGCAGCAATGGCCGCGGCGCGATATGGCCCACCACGTCGTCGGCGCGAAAATCGTACATGCTCTGCGCCGTCTCGGCCGGAAACATCTCGATCGATCCCGCGGATAGATGCCCGCGCAGATGCGGCGGGATCGGCACGATGTCGTAGCGCGGGACCATCAGCGACTGGCCGGTCTTTTCGCGGTGGCGCTTGCCCTCCTCCAGCATCGCGGTGAATTTGGCCCAGGCCTCGGGCGTCGGATGCTGGCCGCGGAACTTGCGCGCGCCGTCGCCCCACCCGCCGGACGAAATGACTGCCGCAACCCGCTTGTCCACGCCGCCGGCATAGACGGCAACCGCGGCGCCAAAGCTCGAGCCGATCAGCCCGATGCGATCCGGCTCGACCTGCTTCTGATGCGCGAGAAAAGTCAGCGCATTGCACGCGTCGCTGACCTGATCCAGGCAGAGAATTCGTCCGCGCTCGCCTTCGCTTGCGCCGCAGCCGCGCATGTCGAAACGCAACGTGATGTAGCCGAGCTTCTCGAACATCGCGCAAGGTTCGAGCACGTTGTTTGAATTCATGTTGCTGCCGAAACCGTGCATGACGATGAACGCCGGACGTCGTTCGCCGGGCGCCAGCCCTTCCGGCACGCGCACCACGCCGGCGAGTTTGAGCCCATCGGAGGCGAACGTGACTTTATTCTCTGCCATAATTACGACTCCCGTCTCCCGCCGCGGCCCTTCGCCCCAGGCGTAATTACAAACGCAGGCAAAACGCGCGGCGATATTTGACTTAACTGCGGCCCCGATTCAACGGCTTAACCGCACACTTGCGCATAAGTCCGCCATGTCCGCTGTAAATTGTGGCAATCCAAAAGTCGCAATTGCCGCAGCGGCGAACCGGTTGCAATACCCTCCGAGAAGGGGCAAAATTCCTGGCGTGGAGGCCATCCCGGGACTGTTCGAGTAGCATGGGAGGTGGACGTGTTTAACTTCAACATGGCGATGCTTGAAAGCCATGAGTTCGTTGTCGGTGCTGTCGTCGCAGCGATCTTGTTGAGCGCCCTCTTCGCTTCAGCTTTGTTCCGCAACATCGGTCTGGCGCTCGCCGCCGGCGGTGTCGTGGTGCTCTACCTGCAGGGCGGCGTTGCAAACCTGCTCGCGATGTCGAATACGCTCGAGACGGAGTTCAAGGCTCTACCGGATTTCTCTCACGGCATGATCGCCGGCGTTGCCGTGATGATCGTGCTGTTCTTGAGCTTCAGACCGCGCGCCGCTTCTTGACCTCATTCACGCCGGCATGAGCACGGCGTCAAACGGGCCGGAATGGCTTCCGGCCCGCCCTGACTTTCAAACCCTGTGGCTTGGCTATTTCAGCGTCGACGTTGCGCGTCCAAACCGCACGATGCTGATGCTCTGGCGATTGGCGACCGTATCCGAGTTGCTCGCGGTCGGCTGATTGGAGTCGCGCAACCCGCGCAGCGCAAGCGACAGCGCACCCATGCGCCGGGCCAGCGCCAACGTTTCTGTCTGCCGAGGGTTGAGCGCGAGCGTCGCGATCTTGCCGACGATGGTGCGCTGGCCGTTTTTCTCTTCGATCGTCTGATCGATCGCAAGGACCTGCACGTCCGCCAGGATGGTTTCCGCGGTGACAAACTCTTCCTGACTGGCCTTCTCGATTCGCGTCAGGATGACATCGACGTGGTCATTGGGAAGGATGAATCCGCCCGCGCCGGCTTCCGGTGAGATCTCCATCGCGACGGCCCGCATGCCCGGCGGCAGCATGGCCGCCACAAACCCCGAGCCGCCGGCCTTGATCACCTTGGCTTCGCGGATCGGCTCCCCACTGGCAAAGGCGATCCGTGCGATGGAACCGGAAAATTCGTTGAGCGCGTCAGGCTTGCTCGGCTTTTGAATGAATTGCGGGCCGGCCGTCGCCGCAGGCCAGGTCTGCCAACCCATGTTCTGCGCGGTGAGCGTTTGCCCGATGCCGATGTCGTCTTTGGCGACCAGAATGTCGACCGTTTCGAGCTGCGCTTGCGGTTGCGGCGCAACAGCGGTGGGTGCCGGGGGCGATCCGGATTGGCTCGCCAGCAAGGCGGCGAGGCCGCCGGCGGCTAACGCAATGACAAGAACAACGATACGTGCGGGATTCATCGCAACAAACCTATGACTCGACAGCCGCTTTGACAGGCTTCCGGTCGAAGCTGACCATCAAAACCTCAACGCACGGTAAACAAATCGTTTGTATTGGAAATATCGCCGGAAAGGCTTGTTCCATCGGCGACGAACGTCTTCGGCGCCCGTCATCCGATCGGGCGCTCGTCCGCGATCACCTTGCCGTCGTTCGGCAGCGAGCCCGGCGCGACCAGCTTGACGGCACCGCGCAGTTTGGTCACCGCATGCAGCGTCGCGCCGACCGCCTCGGCCAGATCAGGCGCCGGCGCCGCGCATTCCGCCGACAACGTCATGGCGTCCTGCTCGCCCGCACGCGTCACCGTAAGCCGCACCCGGCCGAGGGACGGATGTCGTCGCGCCACTTCCGCGATCTCGCCCGGATGCACGAACATGCCCTTCACCTTGGTGGTCTGGTCGGCGCGCCCCATCCAGCCCTTGATGCGCATGTTCGTGCGCCCGCATGGCGACGCGCCCGCCATCACCGCCGAAAGATCGCCGGTCGCGAGCCGGATCATCGGATAATCGCGATTGAACGAGGTCACGACCACCTCTCCGACTTCGCCATCGGCGACCGCATCGCCGGTGCCGGGACGCACGATCTCCACCATGACGTGCTCGTTGATGATCATGCCTTCGCGCGCCTCGCTCTCGTAGGCGATGACGCCGAATTCCGCCGTTGCGTAGCATTGCAGCACCGCCACTCCGCGCCCCGCGAGTTCGTTTCGCAACGACGCCGGCAACGCCGCGCCGGACACCAACCCGCGCTTGATTGAAGAAGCGTCCTTGCCCGCTTTCGCCGCCGCATCCAACAGGATTTTCAGATAGTCCGGCGTGCCGAGGTAGCACGACGGTTTCAGATGCACGATCGCCTCGAGTTGCTGCTCGGTATTGCCGGGTCCGGCCGGGATGACGGCGCAACCGATCGCCTGCGCACCCGACTCCATGATGAAGCCACCGGGAGTCAGGTGGTACGCAAAAGTATTGAGCACGATGTCGCCCGCGCGGAATCCCGCCGCATAGAGCGCGCGCGCCGCCCCCCACCAGTCCCTGCCCTCTCCTTCCGGTTCGAAAATCGGCCCCGGCGAGAGCAGCAGCCGTTTAACACCGCCCGCCGCCGTCACATTGAACCCGCCGAACGGCGGATTGGCTTTCTGCAACGCCGCAAGCTCGGATTTGCGCAGGATCGGCAGCTTCACCAGCGCTGCGCGGCTGGTCACCGAGTTTGCATCGACCCCCGCGAACTGCTTCGACCATCCCGGCGCCGTCATTGCACGCGCGATCACCTCGGGAAGGCGCGCCAATTGCTCGCGTTCACGCGTCGTCGCCGACCGAGTTTCCAGGGAATCGAAGTGATCGTTGTGCACTACGTTTTCTCCATTTGTCGCGCCGCGCGTTTCTTGCCCGTTTGAAGCGACGCGCTTCGCCATCGTGACGTTGGCCGGTTCGCCCTGCTGCATCTGAACCGCCTGAACATCCCGAAGCGTGGATCCTGCGACAAAATGCACGGAGACGCACGCGTGGTCCACCGCAATTCGCGGGCTATGCCAGCCAGCGTTTGCGCCGCTTGTAGTGTTTCGCGTCGCGGAACGACTTGCGTTTGCCTTCGGCAATTCCGAGGTAGAATTCCTTCACATCCTCGTTCTCGGCGAGCGCGGACGCTTGGCCGTCCAACACCACGCGGCCGTTTTCAAGAATATAGCCGTAGCTCGCATATTTGAGCGCCATATTGGTGTTCTGTTCGGCGAGCAGGAATGAGACGCCCTCTTTTTCGTTTAGATTTTTCACGATCTCGAAGATTTCCTCGACGATCTGCGGCGCGAGCCCCATCGACGGCTCGTCCAGCAGGATCATCTTGGGTCGCGACATCAGCGCACGTCCAAGCGCGCACATCTGCTGCTCGCCGCCTGACGTATAGCCCGCCACTGCGCTGCGGCGTTCTTTCAACCGCGGGAAATAATCGTAGACCAGATTGAGGTCGCGCTTGATCGCGGCCGCGCCGTCGCGTCGCGTGAAGGCGCCCGTGAGGAGATTTTCCTCGATGGTGAGGTGCGCGAAGCATTGCCGGCCCTCCATCACCTGGATGCATCCCCGCCGCACCAGCTCGTTGGGCGAGAGCGAATGCACCTCCGCGCCGTCGAACACAATGGCGCCCTTGGTGACCTCGCCGCGTTCCGAATGCAGCAGGTTCGAGATCGCCTTGAGCGTCGTGGTCTTGCCGGCACCATTTGCGCCGAGCAGCGCGACTATGCCCCCCTTCGGCACGTCGAGCGATACGCCCTTGAGCACGAGGATGACGCGATCGTAGATCACCTCGATATTGTTGACCGAGAGGATGCGCTCGTTTTGCGAAGCCGGCGCGGCATCCGTCTGCACGGTGGCGGCCATCTGACCTCACTCCGACAAAATCGCCCTCATCCGCGGCAGGCGCGAGAAGCGCCGCGCCGTTGGATGAGGGCGCTGTCCGGCAAGTCCCTTACGACGACTTGTCGCAAGCCTCGGTACGCTTCGGCCAAGGTTGATTCTTGGTCACGTAGTCCTGCGCCGCGGCGTTGAGCAGGGGCAGCACTTTATCCTTCATGGGCGAGAGCCAATCCGAGACCTTCACCCATTTGGTGCCGTCCCATTGCTGCACATAGGCCGAATGATGGCCGTTATGGTCGTCGCAGGTCACTTCGACCGGCGCGGCAAAATCCGCAAGGCCCATTTCTTTCCAGCGTGCGGCCGTGATCTTCAGCGTCTCGAGGCCGCGGCGCATTTCGTCACCGGTAATGTTCTTCTTGCCGGTGATGCGCTGGGCATTGCGTATGGCTTCCGCGATCACCGCGGCATTCATGATGCCGCGATTATAGAAGTTCTCGCCGACCTTATCTTTCGGCGTCTGGCTGTTGCCCTTCTCGATCACGAGTTTCACGATCTCTTGGATCGCCGGGTAGTTCGCGCCGACGCTGTTGAAATTCAGCGACAGATAACCCTTGCCGCCCGCACCTGCCGGACGCGCATCATCCTCGCTGCCCGACCACCAGATGCCGATGAAGTGATCCATCGGATAATTGGTTTTCGCGGCCTCCTGGACTGCGGTCGGATTCATCGCGCCCCAGCCCCACATGATCATGTAGTCGGGCTTGTCGCGACGAACATTGAGCCACAGGCCCGATTGATTCTGCATTTCCGCCGGCGGCACCGGATATTCCTTCACCGTAAAGCCGTAGTCCTTGGCGAACTGATTCAGCAGCGGCAGCGGCTCGCGGCCGTAGCCGCCGTCGAAGAAGATGAAGCCGATGGTCTTGCCCTTGAGCTTGTCCAGTCCGCCCTCCTTGCCGTCGATGTAGCGGAAGATGATGGAGAGGCCGTCCCAATAGGTGGACGGCGGGTTGAACACCCAGGGGAAGTCCTTGCCCACCGCCGAGGCCGACAGGCCATAGGCCATCGACAGCACCGGAATGTGATCGACCGCGGCTTTTGGAATCAGCGCCAGCGTAATGCCGGTCGAATACGGCGTGATGACTGACGGCTTCTTGGCCTTGAGCGCCTCGTAGCATTCGACGCCCTTCTCGTTCTTGTAGCCTGTTTCGCATTCTTCGACGATGAGCTTGCTGCCGCCGATGCCGCCGTCGCGAGCATTGAGCAACGCAAAATAGTCGTGCAGCCCATTAGCGATCGGTATTCCCGAGTTCGAGAATGGGCCGGTGCGGTAGGTGAAGAGCGGAATGTACGTTCCCTCTTGTGCCTCGGCCTTGGAAGCCAGAAAGGATAAGCCCACCAGGCTCGCAACGGCCGCACCGAGAACAATGTGTTTCAAGCGCATAGCGTTTCTCCATGTGTGCCGGCATTTCTTCTCTTCGGCCGGCTTTGCACCCCTCCCGATCCGGAGGGTACCCCTGCCCGGCGAGTCGCCGGTTGGGAATTTGTGTCACAGTTTGCACCTTTAATACGGGAATGGCCACACCCTTAACTTCTGCTTTCCGATCTGCCACAACCGGGCCAGTCCGTTCGGCTCGACGATCAAGAAAAAGATGATGAGCGCCCCGAGCGTCATGAACGTGATGTGCTCCGCCGTCGCGGTCGTGATCGACAAGCCGAACATATTGGGCGCGTATCGCAAGACGATCGGCAAGCCCCAAATCAGGGCTGCGCCAAAGAATGAGCCGAGCAAGCTGCCCAATCCTCCGATGATCACCATGAACAGAACCAGGAAGGATTGATTGATGCTGAAGCTTTCCGACTCCGCGTTGCCGAGCCAGAGAAACACCATCATCGCACCGGCAACGCCGCAATAGAACGACGACACCGCGAAAGCGAGCAGCTTGGTGCGCAGGAGTTTGATGCCGATCAGCTCGGCCGCGATGTCCATGTCGCGCACCGCCATCCAGGTCCGGCCGATGCGTCCGCGGATCAGATTGGACGCCACCCAGGTCATCGCCGAAACGATGGTGAGCACGATGAGATAGCGCGTCACCGGCGTGGCGTTCGGCCCTGTGACCGGAATATCGAACAGCGTCCGCGTCGGCACTTCGATCGATGCGGAGACGTTGTAATTGTAGAGCCATGGAATGCGGATGAAGCACCAGGACAGGAAAAACTGCGCCGCCAGCGTCGCAACGGCGAGATAGAAACCTTTGATGCGCAGCGACGGCAACCCGAACAGCGTTCCAACCGCGGCAGAAAAGAATCCCGCAAGCAGAATATGAACAACGATATTGATGCCCGGGAAGAACGTCGCGAGCTTGTAACACGCGAATGCACCGACGCCCATGAAGCCGCCGGTGCCGAGTGAAAGCAAACCGGTATACCCGGTCAGCAAATTGAGCCCGATCGCCGCCAACGCAAAGATCAGCACCGGCGCGATGATCGAATCGATCATGAAGTTCGACGCGGCAAGCGGCACCACGACATACGCCGCTGCAAGAATCAGCAGCATCCCGACGCGATCCTGCAGGATGGGGAACAGCGCCTGGTCCGCCGCATAACTGGTCTTGAACTGGCCGGCCTCGCGATAGAGCATGGCGCGCCCTCAAACCCGCTCGATGATCTTTTCGCCGAACAGGCCCTGCGGCCGGAACAGCAAAAAAACCAGTGCGATGACGTAGGCGAACCAGGACTCGATGCCGCTGCCGAACAGCGGCCCCCAATAGAATTCGCCGAGCTTCTCGCCCATCCCGATGATCACGCCGCCGATGATGGCGCCGGGAATTGAGGTCAAGCCGCCGAGGATGAGGACCGGCAGGGCCTTGAGCGCGATGATGTCGAGCGCGAACGAGACATTCGAGCGCGCGCCCCACATGATGCCGGTCGCCAGCGCAACGATGCCGGACGCGAACCAGACCGTCACCCAGATTTGCTCGAGCGAGATGCCGACCGACAACGCCGCGCGGTGACTGTCCGCGACCGCGCGCAACGCCCGCCCGATCCGGGTCTTCTGGAAGAAGATCGCAAGCGTCGTCACCATCAGCAACGCGATGATGGCAGCCGCCACATCGATCTTCTGCAGCTGCACGAAACCGCCGAGCATCCGGATATTGTAGGAACCGCTCGGCAACAGAAGCTGCTGCGAGATCATCACCTTTGGATCGCCGCCGAAAATCAATTCACCCAGGCCGATCAGAAAATACGTGAGCCCGAACGTCGCCATGAACAGGATGATCTCGGCCTGGTTGACGAGCGGCCGCAAAACCACGCGCTCCACCGCAAACGCGAGCAAGAGCATCACCAGAATGGTGAGCGCGAGCGCGAGAAATGCCGGCACCCCATGCTCGTAAAGGCCGACCAGGGTGAGCGCCGCGAACACCACCATGATCCCTTGCGCAAAATTGAACACCCCTGAGGCCTTGAAAATCAGTACGAACCCAAGGGCAATCAGCGAATAGAGCACGCCCGCGACGAATCCTTCCCACAGCGCCTGCACCAGCAAATCCGGCGCCGCCCCCATTTGCACGAACGGATCGATAAAAATCCTGTAGAGCAAATCCATCGCAAATCCCTCAATCGCCGTCGCTCAATGCGCGACCCCGAGATAGGCGTCGATGACGCTCTGGTCGCGTTTGACTTCCTGCGGCGTGGCGTCGGCGATCTTGGCGCCGTGATCGAGCACGACGACACGATCGGACAAATCCATCACCACGCCCATGTCGTGCTCGATCAGCGCAATGGTCGTGCCGTAGTGCTCATTCACATCGACGATGAAGCGCGACATGTCCTCCTTTTCCTCGAGATTCATCCCGGCCATCGGCTCGTCGAGCAGCAACAGATCCGGCTCCATCGCCAGCGCCCGCCCGAGCTCGACCCGTTTCTGCAAGCCATACGGCAACCGCCCGACCGGAACTTTGCGGATCGCCGGGATTTCGAGAAAATCGATGATCTCTTCGACTTTCAACCGGTGCTCGACTTCCTCGGCGACCGCGGGTCCGAAACGCACCAATTGCCAGAAAAAGCCGCGCCGCATTTTCAGCGTGCGGCCCGCCATGATGTTGTCGAGCGCACTCATGCCGCGAAACAGCGCAACGTTCTGGAACGTTCGGGCAATACCGCCATGTGCCGCGTCGTACGGCCGCATGTTGGAACGCGCGACACCCTTGAACGTAATGCTCCCGGATTGCGGCTGGTAGAATCCGTTGATGACATTGAGCATCGAGGTCTTGCCGGCGCCATTGGGCCCGATAATCGCGCGCACCTCGCTTTTGCGGATGTCGAATGAGACGTTCTGAATCGCCTTCACGCCGCCGAAGGAAAGCGACACATTTTGCACCGACAACAACACCTCTCCCGCGACGGCGGCGCTGTCGGCCGGCGCCCTCATGCCGCTTTCTCCAGGTCGCGCGCAACGGGAGTGGTCGCCACATCCCTGATTTTAACGCGCGCGGACAGCACGCCCTTACGGCCATCCTCGAACGTCACCTCCGTTGCGATATCGGCCTCGCGCGAGCCGTCATAAAGCGCCTTGATGAACGGCGCATAGCGCTCGGCAATAAATCGGCGCCGCACTTTTTGCGTCCGCGTCAGTTCACCGTCGTCGGCGTCGAGCTCCTTGGGGAGGATCAGAAAGCGTTTGATTTGCGCGCCGGCCATGACTTTTTCATCGAGCAACGAGCGATTCGTTTCATCGATGTCGCGCGCTATCAAGTCATAAACCAGCGGATGGCCGGCAAGCTCCTGGTAGGAGCCATAGACCACGTTGTGTCGTTCCGCCCAGGCGCCGACCGCGGCGAGATCGATGTTGATCATGGCCGCGACGAAATCGCGGCCATCGCCGTACGCCACCGCCTCGCGGATGTTCGGATGGAACTTGAGCTTGTTCTCGATGTATTTCGGCGGGAACAGCGTACCGTCCTTGAGCCTGCCCACGTCCTTCGCCCGGTCGATGATTTTCAGATGTCCGGTTTTTTCATCGAAAAAGCCCGCATCACCGGTTTTGACGTAGCCGTCCGCGGTCATCGCTTCCTTCGTCTTGGCCTCATCCTTGAAATAGCTGACGAACATGCCGGGCGACTTGAACTGCACTTCACCGTTGTCGGCGATGCGGATGTCGACGTTCGGCAGTTTGGCGCCGACCGTGTCGGCGTAGATTTGACCATCCGGCTGCGCGGTCACGTACAGGAACGCTTCGGTCTGGCCGTAGAGCTGTTTCAGATTCATCCCAAGCGAGCGATAAAACGAAAACAGATCGGGCCCGATCGCCTCGCCCGCCGTATAGGCCACACGCACGCGCGAGAGGCCAAGTACGTTCTTGAGCGGGCCATAAACCAGCACCTTTCCGATCGCATAGACCAGGCGGCCATGCAGCGGCACCGGCTGGCCGTTGAGGATCTTCTCGCCGTAGCGGCGCGCGACGTCGATAAAGAAGTGAAACAGATGCCGCTTGAAGAAACCGGCGTCCTCCATGCGGATCATGACGCGCGTGAGCATCTGTTCGAATGTCCGCGGCGGCGCGAAATAGAAGCTCGGCCCGATCTCGCGCAGGTCCTGCATGGCCGTGTCGGTGCTTTCCGGACACGCTATGCAGAAGCCTGCGATCAATCCCTGGACATAGTTGAGATAATGGTCGCCGACCCAAGCCAGCGGCAAATAGGCCAGCGCCTCGTCATGTTCGTTCAGCCGGTCGAAGGCGACCGTGTCCGAGCCCGCATCGATGCAACCCTGCGCCGAGAGCACGACGCCCTTGGACTGGCCCGTGGTGCCCGAGGTATAGAGGATGATCGACGTGTCCGATCCCTTGCCGGCCGCAATTTCGCCGTCGATCCACGCGCCGACCTTCGCATCCAGCGCGAGCGCGTTGCGGCCGTCTGCGATCACGTCGTCGATACAGTGCAGTTTGCTGTGGTCGTAGTCGCGCAGGCCCTTTTTCTGGTCATAGAACATGCGCTCAAGTTTCGGAAGCCGATCGGCAACCGATAGAATCTTGTCGACTTGCTCCTGATCCTCGACGGCCGCGAACTTCACCTCGGCATGGACAAGCACGTTGGCCAGCTCGTCGGCCACGGCGTCCGCGTACACCGGCACCGGAACAGCACCGAGCATCTGCGCCGCCATCACCGACCAATAAAGCTTCGGCCGATTCGCACCAACAATGGCGATCGTGTCGCCGCGCCTGACACCGAGTCGACTGAGCCCGACCGCATACGCGCGCACCGCCTCGAGCACTTGCGCCCAGGTCCAGGTCTGCCAAATGCCGAGGTCCTTGTGACGCAGCGCCGGCCGCTCGGCGAAAATGCGAGCGTTGCGGACCAACAGCTTGGGAAACGTATCCGCAGGCGTGTTTTCACTCGCCACGGCGTTTTCTCCCGTTTTTACCGCGCATTCCCGCACGCGGCCCCCGCGCCCTTCCCGCCGCCATGGCAGCAGGCCTAAATTCGATAAGAAATCACCGGCCCCGTCCGGTCAAGGCTCGGCGGGACCCACGGTGAGGCCGAGCTTAATCGCAGACCACCAAACTTAAGTAGCATCCACAACGGTCCAGCAAGGAATGTCCATGGCCAATCCATTGAGCGGCGTAAAAGCATGCGTCTTCGACGCCTACGGCACGTTGTTCGACTTTTCCTCCGCCGCGCGAGCCTGCCGCGACGTTTTGGGCGATGGCATCGATCGACTGACCTCGCTCTGGCGCGATAAGCAGCTGCAATACACCTGGTTGCGTGCGGTCCAGGGCCGGCATGCGGATTTTTGGCAGGTCACCGGCGACGCGCTCGACTTCACCATGGAGACCATGGGCATTGAAAACCCGAAACTGCGCGAACGCCTGATGCAGCTGTACTTGACTTTGGCGCCGTTCCCCGAAGTGCCGGCCGTGCTCGACGAGCTCCGTAAAACAGGATTGAAGCTTGCCATTCTCTCCAACGGCTCGCCCAAAATGCTCGACGCGCTGGTGAAGGGCGCCAAGCTCGAAAAATTCTTCGACGCGGTTCTGTCGGTCGAGGACGCCGGCGTCTACAAGCCGCACCCGAAGGTCTATCAGCTGGCGGTCGACCGCCTGCGCACCGCTCCGTCCGCGATTTCATTTCAATCATCGAACGCCTGGGATGCTTACGGGGCCTCCGCATTCGGCATGCAAGTCGTCTGGTGCAATCGCTATGGCCAGCGGCACGAACGGCTTCCGGGAAAGCCGGACCGCGAAATCAAATCGCTTGCCGAATTGCCGGCCCTGCTCGGTTAGACGCTATTTCGCCGGCGCCTGTTGGGCGTTGATGTGCCGTACAATCGGCCACCAGAGCTTTTCTTCGCTGCGCATGAACTCTGCGGTCTGGGCCGGCGTATAGTCGCGCGAGTAGGTCCCGAGCACGTGGAAACGTTCGACCACTTCCGGAATTGCTACGACCTTGCGCAAATCAGCATTGATCTTTTGAATGATGGCATCCGGCACGCCCGTGGGCGCCATCAGCACGATCCAGCCGCTCGATACGACGCCGGGCACGGTTTCGTTGATCGTTGGCAGGTTCGGCAGGTTCGGCAGACGCTTCACTGCCGCCACGCCCAGCAGTCGTACGCCCCCGCTTTGAATGCCAGGCTGTAGCCCGGCGAGTCCTTCGAACATGATGGGGATGCGCCCCGCGATCACGTCGTTGAGGGTCGCCGTCCCGGCCGCGGCGTGCACGAAGGAGAGGTTCGTCTTCGTCCGGTCGCGGAACAGTTCACCCGTCAGATGCGCCTGCCCGCCGCGGTTTGTCGCGCCGAACAGCATTCCGCCCTGAGTCTTGTTGATGAGCGCGATCAACTCGGCAACGCTCTTCGCGGCAACGTCCTTGTTGACCACGACCGCGATCGGCTGCTCGCCGACCATGGCAATGGGCGTGAACGCCTTCTGCAAGTCGAGCGGCATTTTGCCTTCCTGCTGGATCGGCAGGACGGTCCAGGTCGATGCCTGCGTCATGTAAAGCGTATAGCCGTCCTTCTCGACACCGGCCGCCGCCTGTGCGGCGATCAACCCGCCGGCACCTGGACGATTGAGCACCACGATCTGCTGTTTCCAGATTTGCGTGAGCTGATCGGCGACGACACGGGTCACCACGTCCGGGCTGTTGCCTGCCGCAGCCGGCGTGATGAACGTGACCGGCTTGGTGGGATAATCCTGCGCCTGCGCAGAAAGGCTCGTCAGCGCTACCACCGCGGCCATGCATGACAAATGTTGCCAAGACCTGCGCGGGTTCATCGTGCCCCCCTCCGATAATCTGGAGAAATTTTCCGCTCCAGTCGTATCCTAAAGTCAGCCGCCGCGCCACAATGTGCAAAAGCCTAGCCGCCGCCCTACGCCCATACCCACTACGGTCGGATTCCGATTGCACGCATGGGGCGAAATATCCCAGACTACAAGCCAAGAACAATAATTCCGGCAGCGATCGGCGCGTCAGATTTTGACTCGGCTGTCGATGCCGGATGAGAGCCAACGGACAAGGGGAGGAAATCATGTCCAGCTTATTGGCATATCGGCGCAGCTTAGCGACCGCAGCGACTATCGCGTTTCTGACAGCATTGACGCTCCCGGGCGTTGCACAATCGCCGCCGGGATTTAGTCCATTGGACAAATCGAATCCGGCCGCCAGCAAGCAGGACGAAAGCCTCAAGCCGCATCCGACGCCGCCGACCGTAACACCAGTCGAGAAACTTCCGCTCGACAAGATCAAGCTGCCGCCCGGTTTCAAGGCCGAAGTCTGGTCGTACGGACATCCCGGCGGACGCACGATGGTGCTGGGCGACAAGGGCACGATGTTCATGGGCACCCGGCTGATCGGCCGCGTCTATGCGATCACGGACAAGAACGGCAAGCGCGAGGTGAAGGTTCTCCTGCAAGGCCTCACCCAGCCCAACGGCCTCGCCTTCAAGAATGGTTCACTCTACGTGTTCGCCATCAACAAGGTGTTTCGTTACGACAACATCGAGGACAAGCTCGACAACCCCGGCACTCCGGTCGAGCTGACGGCCGCATACAATCTGCCCGACACGATCCACCATAATTGGAAGTACGTTGCCTTCGGACCGGATGGAAAGATGTACGTGCAGATCGGCTCGAACTGCAACATCTGCGAGGTCAATCCCGGCATCCATGGCCAGATCCGCCGGTACAACGCAGACGGCACCGGCATGGAAATCGTCGCACGTGGAATCCGAAATACCGTCGGCTTCGATTGGCATCCGGTCACGAAGGAACTTTGGTTCACCGACAACGGCCGCGACTGGGCGGGCAACGCCGGTCCGGAGGATGAACTCAATCGCATCGCCAAGGGAGAGGAAGGCGCCTTCTACGGCTTCCCCTATTGCCATGCGCAGGGAATTCCCGATCCGGATGTCAAACGGCCGAATCCGTGCGCCGGCGTGATCCTGCCCGCCGCATTGCTCGGGCCCCATGCGGCCGCGCTCGGCATCAAGTTCTACACCGGCAAGATGTTCCCGGCTTCGTATCAAAACGTCGCCTTCATCGCCCGGCATGGTTCGTGGAACCGCGAAAAGAAGTTCGGTTATGACGTGGTTGTGGCGCGTATCTCGGGTGGAAGAGCCAGGATCGAGCCGTTCCTGACCGGGCTCCTGGACGAGAAGACCAATTCGTTTTTCGGCCGTCCGACATACGTGCTGCCGTTGGCCGACGGGTCGTTGCTCGTGTCCGACGAAACAGGCGGCGCGATCTACCGCATCACCTATGGCGCGAAGACCGCAAGCAACTAAGCCACGGCGCCATGAGCGTCACGCGTAACCGATGGCGGCCGCTGGTTCTTGGATTGGCGGCTGCCGTTTTTACTGGCGGTCCGGTTCTTGGTCAGAACCCGACTCTTGCGGAGCGCATCGCGCAATGCGCCGGCTGCCACGGCGCGGACGGCAATTCGCCCTTGCCGAAAATTCCGTCGCTGGCAGGCCAGCCGGCTTTCTTCATCCTCAATCAGCTGTTCCTGATGCGCGAGGGCGTGCGCAAGGTCGCGGCGATGGCGCCGTTCGTGAAGGATTTGAAAGACAGCGACCTGGATGCACTGGCGACGCATTACGCGAAACTTCCGCCCAAGGCGAGCAATGAGTCGATCGATCCTGCGCTGATCAAGCGCGGCGCCGAGATCGTTGCGCAGAAAAAATGCGTCTCCTGCCACAAACCAAACTTTGCGGGCGATGAGCAAGTGCCGCGCATTGCAAAGCAGCGTGTGGATTACATGATCGAGGCGCTCCAGCAAATTCGCGACAGCAAGCGCGAGAGCGCCGATACCCTCATGAGCGGCGCGGTCGCAGGATTGGCCGACGCCGATCTGGCAGCGCTCGCGCATTACGCCGCCGCGAAGTAGCTTGCCTTGCCGACCGCGGCGACCAAAAATCAATTTCTGCGGCGCGGCCGACCGGCCGTGATTGAGAACACTAAAACGATCGTCTCCAATCTACGGTAGCAGGAGCGCGGACGCTCGCCTGAATTGTGTATTTAACCTGCTGTAAACCAAATTTAGCCCTGCGAATTGGGGGGCTTCGACTGCCGTCGGCCGGTCGCGGCTTAACTGAATTTAGATCGCTCATCGATACATATCGGCGCCAATTCTGTCCAAACGAGACGGCGCCGATGCTGGAGACCAGTGCGACTCTCGATCAAGCCAACCCGCTTGCAGCCAGCAAGCCGCTTGGCCACGTCCACTCCGTGAGTGGCTCCCAGGCGATGGTCGGCATCTTCCGCGAAGCTCTCGCTGATTCCCACCGCGACAACATTACGGTCGGCAAATTTGTGAAAATCCAAACGCGCAGGGCCCTCATTGTCGGCATGATTACCGAGGTCTCCATACAAACATCGTCGACACTCCAGGAGCAAGGCAGCGCGGCGGTCGCTCGGGTCGATCTCATGGGCGAGATCAGCCAGCGCGGTGCTGACGGCATACGCTTTCACCGCGGCGTTTCCGATTATCCGACCATTGGCGACCCGGTCACTCCGCTCACCAGCCAGGAATTGCGCATTGTCTTCGACGGGTCGAGTCATAAGACGATCAAGATCGGGCATTTGTATCAGGACAACACCATCAGCCCCTGTATCGATATCGACGAAATGCTGAGCAAGCACTTCGCCGTACTCGGCACGACGGGCGTCGGCAAATCGAGCGCGGTCGCGCTCATTTTGCAGCAGATCCTGGAGACTCGAAAGGATCTGCGCATTTTCATGCTTGATGCCCACAATGAATACGGCCGCTGCTTCGGCGATCTTTCTTATGTGGTCAATCCCAATAATCTGAAGCTGCCATTCTGGCTTTTCAATTTCGAAGAGATCGTCGACGTCTTCTTTGCCGGCCGCCTGGGCGTCGAGGAGGAAATCGAAATTCTCGCCGAAGTCATTCCAGTCGCAAAGGCGAACTACACGCAGTACCGCCCCACGGCGGACCGGCCGGCGATCAAGAAGATCGACACAAAGAGCATCGGCTACACCGTCGACACGCCCGTGCCTTACCGTCTGGCGGATTTGATCTCCCTGATCGACGAGCGGATGGGCAAGCTCGAAAACCGCTCCTCGCGCATGAACTATCACAAGCTCATGACGCGCATCGATTCCGTCAGCAATGATCCCCGTTATGGCTTCATGTTCGACAACGCCAATGTCGGCGGCGACACGATGGCCGAAGCCATCAGTCAGTTGTTCCGGCTGCCGGTTGCCGGCAAGCCGATGACGATCATGCAGTTGGCCGGTTTCCCCGCCGAGGTGGTCGATGCGGTGGTCTCGGTGCTTTGCCGCATGGCATTTGACTTTGGCTTGTGGAGCGACGGGGCCGCGCCATTGCTGTTCATCTGCGAGGAAGCTCACCGTTACGCATCGACCGACCGTTCCGTCGGCTTCGCGCCGACCCGACGGGCAATTTCCCGGATTGCAAAGGAAGGGCGAAAATACGGTGTCTTCCTCGGGCTGGTCACCCAGCGCCCGGCCGAGCTCGATGCCACCATCATTTCTCAGTGCAGCACGCTGTTCGCCATGCGCATGTCCAACGACCGCGACCAGGGGCTGCTGCGATCGGCGATTTCCGATGCCGCCGCCAATCTGTTCAACTTCGTACCATCGCTCGGCACGCGCGAGGCTTTGGCCTTCGGCGTCGGCGTTCCTTTGCCGACCAGGTTAACGTTTGCCGAGTTGTCGTCCGAACGTCTGCCCAGAAGCGAGGCGCTCGCCGATAATTCCGATCTTCGAGCGGACGGCCAAGACCTGAACTTCATTGCATCAGTCGTTGAGCGCTGGCGCGGCGCCACGCTCAGCCAACGCAAACTTGCCGAAGAGACGCCACCGGCCGTCAAGCCGTTGCCCGGATCCGCGGCACCCCCGCTCCAGCCGGGCCCTGCCGCGGGACAACCGCAGCCGCCGGATGCCAATCGCCTTGGCCTGTTGCGAAAGCCGCTCGGTGATCGGCCCGAGCCTTATGCGCCGTTGCGCAACCCCGCGTCCGGAACGTTGACGCGCTAAGATCGCAAATAATTGATCGTTGATTGATCAGATCTGCCGAGCTCGTATTTTGCGGAGCGCGCGGTAGGTATCGCTCTCGCGCCCCTCAAGGCTTTCGCGCGCCGGTTCCATGCTGCGGCCGCTGACTTGCCCGTTGCGCGTGCTGGTGACCTCATCAAGGTAGAGCGGCTTGGAAAAATAGAAGCCTTGCGCGTAGCGGATGCGCGAGGCGGTGCGTAGATACGTCAGCTCCTCCAAGGTTTCCACGCCTTCTGCGATGATGCTCATTCCGAGCGCCTGCGCGATCGACTCGATTGCCCGCAAGACGCTCTGATTACGCGGCCGCTTCTGGATGTCGGTGATGAACGACCGGTCCACCTTGACCTCGTCCGCCGTGATATCCGCCAGCGCCGACAACGACGAATAGCCGGTGCCGAAATCGTCGATCGAGACGCGAACCCCGATTTGGCGAAGCACCGGCAGTACCTGCGTCTGAAAAATGCCCTTTGCGGCGAAGGCATCCTCGGTGAGCTCGAGCATGATGCGGTCGGCATAGCCGCTGGAACGCAATGATTCCATGAACGGAAGCATGAAATGCAGGTCGCCGGCCTGCTTCGCCGCAACGTTGATGCTGATAGTGGTGCTGGCGCCGAACGCCTCATCCAGCCGCTCGATCGAGTGAATCGCCTCGGCGAGCACGAAATTCGTTACCGGGTCGATCAAACCTAGCTCGATGGCGAGCCCGATGAAGTCTCCGGGAGGATGAATGTCTCCATCATCGTCGCGCCAGCGCACCAGCGTTTCAAATCCGATGATGTCCTGGGTCTGGATGTCCACCTTCGGCTGAAAGGCGCAACAGAAACGCTGATCGCGGATCGCCAAGCGCAGACGTTGCTCGATCTCCATCCGCGCGGTGTTCGCCAATCCCATGTTGGCGTCGAAGTAAACCACGCTGCCGCGTGACGAATGTTTGGCCCGGTACAGCGCACTGCCGGCATTACGGCGCAGAACGTCGTAGCTCGTGCCGTGTTCGGGATAGACGCTCACCCCGATGCAGGCCGATGTGAAGATCTCGAACGCCTGGATATGAAACGGCTGCTTGAGATCGCGCAGGACAGTGTCGACAAGGGCGCGAAGCTGATCTTCATCATTCTCAGGATTGATCAACAGCATGAATTCGTCGCCGCTGATGCGCGCCAGCATGTCGCTGTCGCGAAGCCTCTTTTTTATGCGCTGCGTGATCTGCACCAGCAGCGCGTCGCCGACCGCGTGGCTGTAATAGTCGTTGATATGCTTGAAATTATCGATGTCGATGAACGCCACGGCAAAGCGGGAAATAGTCTCGTTGCGCTGCACGACCTGCTCGACCCGCTTTTGGAACAGGAGGCCGTTCGGCAGGCCGGTCAGGTCGTCGAAATGCGCCAGCCGCGCTAGCTCGCGCTCGAAACGCTTGCGTTCCGAAATATCGAGCGAGCTCGAGAGCAACAGTTTCTGGTCGAAAGTCTGCAGCGGCTTATGCGACGTCAGCCAAGTGCGCTCGCTATTGCCGTCCTTGATTGTCTCTTCCGTATTGACCGACTTGCCCGAAAGGATCAGATCGATTTCCCATTGGCGTCGTTGCGCCGCTTCCGCCGGCGGCAGGAAATCAGCCGGCGATGCGCCCATCAGCACGTTCTTCGGCGTTGCCAAATTGATGGCGGCGGTCGAATTGACCAGGATGAAGCGCCCATCGCTGTCCTGCACCGTTACCCCGATCGGAAGATGATCGAATATGTCCTGCAGCAGTTCATTGCTGTTCTGCGCCTCCTGTTCGTCCTGCCGCACTTGCGTGACGAATTGATTCAGGCGATCGATCTCAGCATCGAGCTTTCCGCTGTTGCGTGCCGCCAGCGCCGCCAATGCGACCACCGCGCACTGCCGCGCGATCACGACGGCGCCCCCGGCAAAATTCCCTTTGCCGAGCGCACGTAACATGACCAGAACAGCCGGTCGGCCGTACAGCCCGATCGGCAGACAAAGCGCCGGCTGCAGGGGCGAGAACATGTTTGACAACGCGAGCTGAAAATCTTGGACTTGCGTGCCGGCCCCACCGGTCAGAATTCGGCCGTTGAGAACGTCCTGGAACGCATCCTTGGGCCAGCGGCGGCGGCTCAATTCGCCCGGCTCCGATGCCACGCATTCCAATTCCTCGCCCTGGCTGTCCAGAACCATGGCTTGGTCGCATGCGAACACGGCGTTCAGCGCTGCGAACAGTTCCGCGAATGAATTGCTGTCGTCCTCGATGCTCAGGAGCGCGCCAAGTAGGGCGAGGTTCGCCTGCGCGGTTTCGGCAAGCGCCTGAGAGTTGTCCGGCGACGAGTCAACTGCTTTGTCGACAGCCTTGGAAATCGACATACGCCATCACATGCCTTCGTCGCGAATCAGGCCGATCCGCCGATGCCAGCAGGATTCAGGTCTAGCGAGAGACAATTGGAAAATTGTTTCAATCCATTACGGTCGGCGCCGGATATGGTTAGCAAATTGTTACTTCCACCGGCTTGCGAGGCTGCGCCGGCCATGGAATGCTTTCGTCGCCGAGAACCGGGAGAGACGGGAGGGACATATGTCGCGCGTTTCTGCAGTTGTTCTCTATGTCGCGACCTTGATGGTCGCGCTGTTGCCGGCGAGCACCTCGTCACATGCCCAGGCCGACCAGAAGCCGCCGGAAATCTACATCACCTTCGTCAGCGCGGGCTTCATCGTTGGGGCTTCGGGCGGCAGTGGCACGCTGGTCTATCAAGGGAAACGTTACCCGTTGAACATCGGCGGCGTCAGTTTGGGTGCCACCTTTGGCGCCTCGAAAGCCGAGCTTGCCGGTACGGTCCAGAACCTGAACAACGTGTCCGACATCGCGGGAACCTATGGCGCGGCAGAAGCGGGTTATGCCGTCGTCGGCGGCAAGAAAACCGCGAAGTTGAAAAACACGAAGGGCGTGGTGCTTGTGCTCAGGGGCCGCCAAGTCGGATTGGAAATTCAACTTGATTTGAGCGGGATGCAAATCTCGCTCAAGTAGCGGCGCCGCGAGACGCCCCCTGATCGACCTGCAGTCATCGACCGTTCGGCCGATCACCGCACGCGGCCAAGATGATGGCACACGCCTCCCTAGCGGGTGGCTCTGGTGGTGAACCAGATTTGCGGGGTGCCCTTCACGCCGGCTTTATCCATCGCGGCCTTCAAATCGGGAGATGCCACAAAGGCCTTCGCCTGCTCGATCGATTTGAAGTCGTGGATGACCGTGATGTCGTTGCCGTTATCGACGGTCCGATAAACCGCCTGATTGATCACGCCAAGCTTGCGTCGCGTGGCATTGAATTCGTTGTAGACTTTGCGCCACGCCGCATAGTCGTTGACCTCGTGGCGCACATACACGCGAACTTCGGCCGCTGCGGCCGGTTGCACAGTTGCGGCAAACCCCAATAGAACCGCACAAACCAGAATGAATGACCTCATCGTAACCCTCCTCGCAACGATTTCTCGCGCCGTTCCGCGCTACTGTTGGCGGCCCCGACCGCAAGACTACCCAGAGTTATATATCTCGGACAAGCCCGCGCCGGCGCCGCCGGCGGAGCGAGCGGTACGGACTCTATTGCGTGTCGCTCTCCGGACGCTTGATCAGCTTGAACACCGGCGCGGGCGCGTCGGTCCATCGGTGCATGGTGTTCCGGCACACCACGCACGCAACGCTGCCATCGCCTGGGGATACGACTTTGGTATCGGCCCTTTCGTACAGGGCGCCGCAGTGGGGGCAATGGAATTGGACCACCGACATGCCCGTAAAAATGGCACGCGCAACGCAATCCTTCAATTCGTTTTCAACCCAAATTTTGCGGATTGACGAGCCTCGACATGATCGTTACGGCATGCTGCACTTGCCTGCGTGAGCACCGGCGCCAAACGAGAAAATCCCTCCACGCGCGGTGTAGTTCGACAGATACCGGTGCACGGCAGTCCGGGAAGCTGAAGGTTACGCAGTTTGAGGAGGTCCCCATGATATTGGATTTTTCCGCATTCACCTGGTTCCACGTCCTATTGAGCCTGATCGCACTGATAGCGGGACTGATGTTGATCCCGGCCCTGCTCCAGGGCGAAAGCGCAGCCGGACTGACGTCCGTCTATCTGGCAAGCTCGGTGGCAACCGATGTGACGGGATTTTTCTTTCCGTTCACGAAATTCATGCCCTCGCACGGGGTCGGCTTGCTCTCGCTTGTACTGATGGCCGTCGCCATCATCGCGCGTTATGTCTTTCACTACGCCGGCGCCTGGCGTTGGCTCTATGCGGTCTGCATGATGCTGAGCATCTATTTCCTCGCCTTCGTAACCGTCGTCCAGGCATTCATGAAGGTGCTGGCCCTGCAGGCCCTGGCGCCGACCCAGTCGGAGCCGCCTTTCGCGATCACCCAGCTGGTTGTGCTCGTGATCTTCGCCGGCTTGACGATCGCGACGGCGATCAAATTCCGGCCGGCTGCGATGCCTGCCGCGTAGCGTCCGGTGGAACGCAGCTAGCGCTTGGCTTTTTCCGCCAGTTTCTGATTGAACCGGCGCAAGTCGATGACGATGCGCTCGTGCGTGCCGTTGCCGATCTCCTCGCTCTCATCATGCGCGCTCACCTTGAATTTGATCCGCCGGCCGTTGACCTCGATGACTTCGGCCTCCGCCCGCACGTCGTGTCCGGCCGGTGTTGCAGCCAGATGCCGGATATCGATCGTCGTACCAACCGCGCTCTCGCCTTCATCGAGGTAGGATTTGATCGCGTTAAGCGCCGCATTTTCCATCGACCGGATCATCATCGGCGTCGCAAAGACCGGCGGCAGCGTCGAATCTTTGAATTGATTGGCCAGATGCTCCGGCTTGACGCGCAATGTGAATGTGCCCTTGGCCCCGAGCGGTATCGGCCGCATGATCCCCGCCTCACGCGCGCTTTTTGAGCCGCGTATCGGACGTGAATTTCGGGATCACCTCACCGGCGAACAGTTCGAGCGACGCGAGCGCTTTCTCCGCGCCGTACCAAGGTGGATAGTGCAGCATGATGGACTGCACGCCGACCGTGGTCCGCAACGTCTCGATCTTCTCCACGACGGTCGCGGGCGAGCCATGCAGGATGATATCGCGCGAAAGCGCTTCGTAGTCGCGCGGACTGGATCCGACATCCTGCGAGACTGTGCCGAGATAGCCGGACGTGTGCCCGCTGGAAAAATGGTGCAGGCTTTTCAAAATACCGGCTTCGCTTTCGCGCTTGGCCTTGGCGTCCGTTTCGGCCACGTAGACCCAACGCGCCACGTCGACATGGCCGCGGGCCGCATTTCCGCGCAGCGCCGGTGGCGTCGCTTCAAGGGCGGCGCGATACACCTTCGTTTGTCGCGCCAGCTCCGCGATCGGCGTCCAGCTTGACAGGAACAAGCCAAATCCCATCCGTCCCGCAATGCCGATCGAACGCTCGGTAGCGCCGGCAAGAAAGATCGGCGGGTGCGGCTGCTGCAGCGGATGCGGGAACAGCTCATAGGCGCCGTCGACCTTGAGCTTGAAATTCTTGCCCTGGTGATTGACCCGCTTCTTGTGGAACAGATCCATCAGCACCGGCAACGCTTCCTCTTGCACGTCGCGTCGGCCGTCGAAATCCGCGCCGAAACCGTCGAATTCGTATTTGCGATAACCTGAGCCGAGTCCGAGCTGGAATCGCCCGTTGCTCAATATGTCGACAAAGGCCGTGTTCTCGGCCACCCGCAGCGGATTGGCGAGCGGCAGCGTCACCACGGCGGTGCCGATCTTGATCCGTTTGGTCAGCGCAGCGAGGTAGCCGGCGTAGACGAAAACATCCGGCATGATGCCGTATTCGTTGCTGAAATGATGTTCCGCCACCCAGGCATAGTCGTAGCCGAGCTCGTCGGCGCGCACGGCCTGGCGCGTCACCCGCGCATGCACGTCGCGATGCGGGTATGGCTCAGCTTCGGGGTTCGGATGCGATGTGAACAGAATGCCGAATTCCATGGACCCTCACTGCCGCCGTTGGTCGATTCAAGACCACGCATCATCCCATTGGCGCACGTCGGGTGCCAAGCGAAAACTGGCGTGAGACGCCATCTCTCGATGGCCGGATTGGCCCATCCGCGGCGCAATGCTCGCCAATCGCCAGCGCCCATGATCGTCACTGCGCCGCGCGGACCGCAACGCTCCCAGCCCGCCGGCCCGCGATCAATCGCTGAATTTTTTCAGTGCGCGAATTGTGGGTATGGACCACCCCCGCATCATCCCGGTGCAGTTCCTCACCGGATCTCTGGTCGCGCGGTTTCAGCTGCGCGCTCAAGTAGGCGCCTTCCTGCCGGCTGAGACCGACGAGCGCCCTGCCGAAGGAGAGTTGCTCGCTTTCATAGCGCGCCAACCCCGCCTTGACATCATCGCCGGCCGCGCGCAGCCCATCGGCAAGACTCGCCGCATCGAGCGCCGCCTTGGTGACGCCCGTTCCCACATGCGGCCGCGCCACGAATGCGGCATCGCCCAACAGCGCGACGCGCCCATGCGCCATCTGCGGCGATTCCAGATCGAAAATCGGCTGGAAGAACGGCTGCGCGCGATCGAAAATCTCGGCGGCCTGCGGCGCGATCAGCGCTCGCGCCGTCGCC
The DNA here is from genome assembly GCA_035517495.1 of Allostellaceae bacterium. GTDB lineage: Bacteria > Pseudomonadota > Alphaproteobacteria > ATCC43930 > CGMCC-115725 > DASZHJ01. The sequence goes on from DATIYT010000071.1 coordinate 233,774, forward strand.
TTGATACTGGCGATCACCGCGGGGCGGATCAGCGGCGGAGGAATCGCAGTGCCGTGGTTACGGCCGGTGGCATCGGTGCACAGGTCGACCAATGTTGTTGCCGGATCGGCGGGCCGGTACCATACGATGTTGTAGGCGCGCCGCCCGATCGTCGTTTCGTTATTGCGTCCGGGGACCGGATAGCCGAGAAACATTTCGCCTTCCGGCAGGCAGAACGTGTAGAGGTCGAACAGCTCCGCCCGAATATTTTCCGGAATTTCGGCCTCGTCGATCATCGCGCGCCAAGCCACATAGCCGGCGTAGCTTGGTTGCACTTGCGGCAGCAGTTGCTCGCGCACGCTCGAACGCAACCCGTCGGCGCCGACCAGGAGATCTCCGCTCACCCGTGTCCCATCCGAGAAAATCGCCGTGACGCCATCCGCATTCTGCTCAAGGCGCTCGAACTGTTTTCCGAGACGATATTTTTCAGCCGGCAGCCGCGCTAGCAGCGCCGCATAGAGCCGCGTCCAGGCGCTCATGATCCGTAGTGTCGGCTCTTTGAGGACGACGTTGCCCCTGCGGTCGAGGCAGATCAGCCGGTCCACCTTGATTCCCATCGTATCGTCGAACGGAATATCGATGCGCCGCAGAATGTCCCTGAATTGAGGCTGCGTGCTGATGCCGGCCCCGCGGCCGGTCAGCGTCTCGACGCTGCGCTCGAAGACGACGGCTTCCCATCCCACGTTGCGCAGGAGATTGGCGGCCAGCAGCCCGCTGATGGAACCGCCGATGATCAATGCGCGTCGCGAAGACATGATTTTCAATCGTCGTCGGTTACGTCCGCGTCGGGCCAGTGCCGATGGACCCACTTTTCGAGTGGCCCGCCAAAAATCAGAACAGCGAATATGAAGGGGAAGCTCAGGAGAACGATCCGCCATTCGCTGGTCCCGCATGCCGCGCCGATGCATGCCGTCAGCCAAACGCAAGCGGCGGTGGTCAGGCCGTGGATGCGCTTGCCGAGGTCGTTGCGGATGATGACGCCGGCGCCCAGAAATCCGATACCCGTCACGATGCCCTGGATGACGCGGCTCGCATTCGCGCTGTCGGTTCCGGCGAAAATGAGCACCGCCAGCGCCGATGCCAGCCCGACGAGCCCGAGCGTACGCACGCCCGTTGGCTTGCCGCGGAGATCGCGATTGAGACCGAGCACGACGCCGGCGAGCGTCGCCACTCCCAGTCGCATGATGATGTCGGCTGTATCCATGGCCGCAGAATTTCAGCCGCGATGGTCGCAGGATGCGCGAATGGGTTTCCGACCTTCCAAACCCGACCATCAATTTAACGCCTGATGGTCTGTCTGGCAAAACGGCGAAATGGTCAAACAACCCGCCCGGCAATTCCCTTTCGTCCATCCGGCTCAGCGCGATCTAAATCTCGGACGTCGCCTCCACGGGGTGGCCAGCTGCTGTAGCCGTGATGTGCGATTCGGTTCCCCAGAATGGATCGACAGCCGCGCCCTACGAGCGCGTTAATTTGCGCAAATCCGGAAGATTCTGCTTCAGCTGCCGTATCTCGGCCCATGGATCGTCCTTCAGGCGCCCAAGCCGTTTTACGAGATTTTGCACCGTGTACATGGCGGCGCTTTCGGTACGGCCGAGTTCCTGCCACGACACTGGCGCGGAGACCGGCGCGCCGTCGCGCGCGCGCGACGAGTAGGCTGCGACCGATGTGGCCTCGCGCGAGTTTCGCAAATAATCGATGAAGATGCGGCCCTTGCGCAGGCTCTTCGTCATTCTCGCCACATAGAGTTTCGGTTCGTCCGCCGCCATCGCCATCGCCATGGCTTGCGTGAAGGTCTTGACCATATCCCAATCGGCGCCGCGGATGGGCAGCACCACGTGCAATCCCTTGCCGCCGGACAGTTTCACGAAGCTTTCGAGTTTCAATTGCGTGAGACGCTCCCGCACCTCGCGCGCGGCCGCGACCAGCGTGGTCCAGGCTACGTCTTCGCCGGGGTCGAGGTCGAACACGATACGATCGCACAGCTCGAGATTTTTGATCGTCGATCCGCGGGCATGAATCTCGAGCACGCCCGATTGGACGAGCGACACCACATCGTCGACGTCCTTGACCACGATGATGTCTTTTTCCTTGGCGTCAACGGCGAGGCTGAGCGACATGTCCCTGATGCCGGCCGCAATGTGCTTCTGGAAGAAACATTCTCCCTTGGTCCCCTCCGGGCAACGCAGCAATGCCAGTGGACGATCGACGATGTGCGGCTTTATCCAGTCCCAGATGGCGACGTAGTATTCCGCGAGTTGCTGCTTGGTCACGTTGACATCGGCCCAATAGACTCGATCGGGATGCGTCAGCCGCACGTGACCAACCTCGACCCGATTGCTTGCGTTCCTGCCGCGCGACGGCGGGGCTTGCGGCGAGGTCGACAGCCTGCGTGTGGGCGCATGGTCATCATTGCCGGCCCTCGCATCCGTCACCGCCTTCTCCCTGACGACTTCACGCGCCGGCTTATCCTCGCGCAGTCCCTTGAACGACGCCTGGCGCAGGATGGCATCGTGTGTCCAGCCGCGAAAATCGATTTCCACCACGAGCTTCGGCGTGGCCCATCGCACTTTCTGGCCTCTTTCCCGCGCCGGCACCTGGCCGAATGGCGCCTTCTCCGTGCCGAGCGCATCGAGCTTTTTCTGCAGCGCGCGTGCCAGATCGTGCGAGAATCCCGTGCCGACCCGGCCGGCATAGCGCAGCGCACCGTCTTCATAATACCCGAGCACGAGCGAGCGCAGGCCACGCTGTCGGACCTCCGAAGGCTCATAGCCCGCGATCACGAATTCCTGGCTCGCCAGACACTTCGTTTTGAGCCAATTTTCCGAACGTCCCGAGTGGTAGGGCAAATCGCGGCGTTTCGAAATGATGCCTTCGAGCCGCATGCGGCAGGCATGCTTGAATACGACCGCGCCATCGTCGTCGAAATGCTCGCTGTATCGGATGAGGTCCCCGGGCGGAGAACGTTTCAGGAGTTCCGCGAGCGCGGCCTTGCGCTCGATCTGTGGCGCACGCGTGAGATCGACCCCGTCAAGATGCAGCAGGTCGAAGGCGCAATAGACCAGCCGGTCCAAATCCCTGTTCTTCAACGCCACCTGGAGCGCCGAAAAATCGCTGTGCCCCTCGCTGTCTTCGACCACGACCTCGCCGTCGATCAGCGCGGTTTTGGCTGGCAGCCTCGACAGCGCGTCGGCAATCGTTTGGAATTTCTCCGTCCAATCGAGTCCCTTGCGCGTCTTGAGCCGGACCCGGCCATGGTCGAACCGCGCCTGGACCCGATAGCCGTCGAACTTGATTTCATGGATCCAATCCGCGCTGCGCGGCGGAGATTTCGTCAGCGTCGCAAGACAAGGTTCGACAAACGACGGCAATGCGGCAGCACGGCTGCTTGCGGGTTTTGCAACCGCGTTCCGCGGCGGCGGTATCCACACCGCCGATCGTGTGACGGCATCGGCGGCGGTGCGGACACGCGCCCCTTTTCGGCTTGCAGACTTTTTCTTGAAGGCTTTTCCCTGCGCGATCTCATCCATCGTACGGTTGGTGACCGCCGAACGGGGTTTTTCATCGAGAATATCGGGCTCCCTCGCGCCCCGCGCCTCTTCATCATTCGCCTTGATCAGCAGCCACGCTTCCTTTTTGTCGCGCGGCCTGCCCCTCATGCGGACAAGATGCCAGCCGCCGCGCAGCTTCTCGCCGTCGAGATCAAAGGAAAGATGCCCCTTGGCATAAGCCCGATGTGGCTCGTCTCTCGCAATCCATCGCCCGCGATCCCAGATCATCACGGTGCCGCCGCCGTATTCCCCTTTCGGGATCGTCCCCTCGAATGTGTTGTATTCGATCGGGTGGTCCTCGACATGGATGGCAAGCCGCTTCTCGCCGGGGACGAGGCTCGGTCCCTTGGTGACCGCCCAGCTTTTCATGACGCCGTCGAGCTCGAGCCGAAAATCGTAGTGCAGCCGCCGCGCCGCATGTTTTTGGATTACAAAACGGTTGCCGCCGGTGCCGCGGCCGCGCGCGATTTGGCCGCGCGGTTCCGGGGTCACCGTGAACTTGCGCTTTGCCCGATAGGTTTTCAGCGCCATGTCAGCTTGCGCGCTTCCTGCGCGTCCGCTTTGCGGTTGTCCTCGCGCAGAATAGGCCGGCCGTCGTCGACATCAAATCCCTTGACGCGACTTCTTGCTGCGACGTCGATGATGGGAAGGACACCCAAAAGCTGGGGACGGGTGATGAACCCGTCCCCATGAAGCGCATTCCTTCACCGGGAGACGAAGGGTGAAGAACACGCCTGTTCGGCTTAGGCCCGCCCCATCGGCAACGCGACAAACCGCGTCCCGTTGTGCGATTTCACCCGCATCAGGACGGCCTTCTTGCCCTCTTTTCGCAACGCGCCGAGTTCGTTGCGCACCTCGACAGGATTCGAAACGGCCTGGCCGGCAACATCCAGTATGACGTCTCCGGCCTGCAGCCCGCTATTGGCGGCAGCGCTATCGGGACCGACGGCCGTGATTACGACGCCCTTCGCGCCGTAGCCCGGCACATCGCTGGCCGGCGCCAGCGTCAATCCCAAGCCCGATTCTCTTGCCGTGCCGGAACCCTCTTGCTCGGACCCGGCCTTCGCCTGCTGCTCATTCGTGAGCTGACCGATGTTCACCGATAATGTTTTTTCGGCGCCCTTGTGCAGGATCGCGAGCTTGACCGCAGTGCCGGGCGCTATCGCGGCGATCTTGCGTGCCACGTCGCGCGCGTCCTTGACCGGCGTGCCGTTGATGGCGGCGATGACATCGCCTGCCTCGATCCCCGCCTTCGCCGCCGGGCTACCCGCCTGCGGCTCATCGACGATCGCACCCTCGGCGGTTTTCATGCTGAGGCTGTTGGCGATATCCGGCGTTATGCTCTGCACCTGAACCCCGAGCCAGCCGCGCGTCACACTGCCTTTTTCCCTGAGCTGCGCGATCACCAGCTTGCCGGTTTCGGCCGGGATGTCGAAACCGATGCCGACCGAACCGCCCGATGGCGAGTAGATCGCCGTGTTGATGCCGATCACCTTGCCTTCGATGTCGAACGCCGGCCCGCCGGAATTGCCCTTGTTGATCGGCGCGTCGATCTGGATGTAGTCGTCATAAGGCCCGGCGCCGATGTCGCGCCCGCGCGCCGAAACGATGCCGGCCGTTACGGTGCCGCCCAGACCGAACGGATTGCCGACCGCGATCACCCAATCGCCGACGCGCGGCTCGTGTTCGGCAAACTGGACGTAGGGGAAGTTGCTCCCTTCCACCTTGATCAACGCGAGGTCGGTCTTTTGATCGGTGCCGACGACCTTGGCGGTATAGGTCTTGCCGTCGTCGGTCGTGACGCCGACGGTCGTGGCGTGATCGACCACGTGATAGTTCGTCACCGCATAGCCGTCAGCCGAGATGAAGAAGCCCGATCCTTCGCCGGAAATCGTTTGCCGGCCGCGCGGCGCGCTGTTCGGCACATCCGGAAAGCCGAACTGCCGCAGGAATTTGTCCATCGGCGAGCCCGGTTCGAACTGCGGCATGGCCTCGTTGTCGTTGAGATCATTCGCGCTGGCGGTTTTCTCGATCTTGACATGAATGCCGATCACCGCGGGCTTCACTTTGGCAACGATATCGGCAAAACCCGGGGCCGGCGGATTGGTCTCGGCCGCCTGCGCCGATGTCGTCGAGACCGACAGGTTTGCCGGGTGCCATCCGCCCGGTCCGGCCGCCAACACTGTGATACCGATGGCGGCAACGGACGCCAGCAGCGCGAGCCGCCGTGCCGTCAGGCCTGTTCGTTTGACGAAAGTTGGATGATTTTCCTCATGCATGACTGATGCTCCGTCTCGAATTGTGAGTTGAGGAAGACGCGTGCACGCATCTTTCATCGCGTTGAAATATGGCACGGACGTTACCGCCACCAGTCCGCGAGATTAAAATTTGTTAAGTTAGCGCTGCGGGGATTGAAATGAGCAATGTGCGCCGCGACCGGGAAGCGGACGTGCGCGGAGCGATATCAGTGAGATTTGGAGTGCTGTCTCGGTTTTTGGTATTTCAATACAAACTCATCAACTGGCGTAGACGCACGAAAGACGATCGCATCACGCGTGTCTTCCGGATGACGCAAGAAGTCGCCCTCGGCAACAAGCTTGAACCCCGCCGCTTCAACTTCCTTGCGTAATGCACTTTCCTCGATGCGATGAAGCGTTTTACCGACCGAAGTGCCGTCACCGGTTTTTGCCGAATGATCCGCAATGACTAGATATCCGCCAGGCTTCAGCGCCGCGTACAGTTTGCGGTTCATCGCCGCGCGATCGACTTGCATATACGTAATGTCATGGTACGCAAAAAAGAACGTAATGAGATCAAGATTGCGCACGTTTGGCGGGATAGGATCGTCATAGCTTCGGATGACATGAACAACGCGCTTCATAACGGGGCTCTGAGCACGAAGGTCGAACTTGTCTTTAACCCTCTCCAATGCTTCGGCCGAGTCTTGCGAATATACCAGGCCCTTCGGTCCGACTGAGCGCGCGAGGAGTTCGGTCGTATAGCCGGCACCCGCGGCCATATCGAGCACTTTCATTCCTGTTTTCACGCCGACAAATTCCAACAGCTTTACCGGATTGCGGCGCTTGTCGGTGATGCGGTCGGCGTCACTTCGGTCTGATGCAGCGACGATGGCAGAGTAATCCTTCGCGACTGCCTGCAATGAAGCAGCAGCGGCCATCAAGGCTGTCATCAATACTGCACATGCAAATTTCATGGCTTGTCCTCTGTCGAGTCGCCCGAGATCTAAGCATCCCGCTTGGCTATCATCGCGTGGCAGCTACTATCGTTTGCTCTCATTGGCTGTTGATTGGCTAAGTTATTGTGAGCGGCCTGAGAGATAGGTCACACTTCGTACCGGACACATGGGTAACACTTTTCGCCCTTTGGCGGGAGGTGTTGATGCCGTGGAAAGCGAGTTCGGTGATGGAGGAACGCCTGCGTTTTGTCGGCCGCCTGCTGGACGGCGAGGCGATGACCGAAATGTGCCGGGAACTCGGGATATCCCGCAAGACCGGCTACAAGATTTTCGACCGCTATAAGGAACACGGACTGGAGGCGCTGTCCGACCGCTCGCGGCGGCCGGTGCGCTACGCCAACCAACTGCCGCCGGCGATCGAGAGCCTGATCGTCAGGCTCATCTCGACCGTGCTCGCAGGACAAAGACTATGAGGAACTTTGTTCAACCTTAATTTTTCAATCCGCCAGTTCGGTCGTCGCACCCTGTGGCCCCGGCGGACGGATAGCCGAAAATAGGAGGCAATTCACCAAACTGGGGATATAATGACGGTTGTATGCCCTTCACGACGGTTAGCGCGATGAACTTGTCGAACAGCGCATTCGCACCGCTTCACATCTCGACGGGGAATATTCCTGAGCGCGATCGAGTTGCTATCTGGCGTGAAGTCATTGGGCGCAAGATCGTGCGGGTCGACATCGAGCCACTGGAGGACCACCCATTTCATGTCGATGCGAGTCTATTTGCGCTGCCGGGGCTTGGACTTATGTCCGCAGCCATGTCTGAGTTTCGCCTTGAAAGATCCCGCGAATTGGTTGCCGACGGCAATAACGAATTCCGTCTGGTCGTGAACATTTCAGGTGCTGAGACAGTTGTCCAAAATGGCAAGGAGGTAACGTTGGGCGTGGGCGACGCCGTCCTCGTGTCAATGGCGGAAACTGGGGGTATCGTGAGGTCTTCTCCAGGCCAGCGCGTTGGTTTCAATATTCCCTATAACACTCTCGCTCCCTTGATCTCCGACGTCGAGGCAGCCCGGATGCGCCGGATCGGATGCGAAACTCCGGCTTTACGTCTGCTCATGAGTTACATCGGCGTGCTGCAAAATGAAGGGGCAGTTGCAACACCGGAGCTGCGGCGTCTTGTTGTTTCGCACATCAATGATCTCGTGGCACTTGCTGTCGGAGCCACGAGGGATGCGGAAGTCATCGCCCGGTGCTACGGACTTCGCGCCGCGCAGCTGCACGCGATAATGCGCGATATCACCGAGAACATCGGCCGCAGCGAACTTTCGATCGACGCCATCGCACGACGCCACCAGCTCGGCACGCGTTATATTCAAAGGATGTTCGAGGCCGATGGAACGACCTTTTCTGAATTCGTCATGGGGCAACGGCTCTCGCGGGCACTCCGTATGTTGGCTGACCCGCGCTTGGCGGATCAACGGATCGCAGATATAGCCGAAGTCTGCGGATTCTCCGATCCGTCATATTTTGACCGGCGTTTCCGTCGGATCTACGGCGTCACGCCGTCGGACATTCGGGCTAGGCGACAGAAAATGTGACTATTCGGGTACAGTACTGGCAATTGTCGGCTTCGTGCGAGCTGCTGTCGCAGGAGTCCTATCCCCCGCCTCCTGACCTAGCTAAAATCATGGCGTAATCGAAATTTGCCGATTTTAGCTTAGCGTTAGCAGTGGAGATTTGGCGGGCTTGGCGATGAGCTCTCGGGGCGGTTGGTACTATTTAGCGCTCATAAGTTTGACTTATTCGATTTCTGCGAACCAATTCGCGAGCGCGGAAACCGAAAGCTGGAGCAATGTCTTTGACACCAGTGCACGTTATTACGCCTGGACGAATTCGACCGGTGGCAGCGGAAGCCAGATTTACGTGCCGTTTGCGGTGCAGACGACCGGTCGTCCCAACGACGACTGGAAACTCGAATTTCTGGTTCGCTCCGGCTACATCTGGTCGCGCCAATCATTAAACGGCGTCAGCGCCACCGGCTCGAGCGTTACCGACACGACGCTCGGGACGACAGTGACGTATTACGGTTGGCAAGGCGTGCAACCGTTTGTCTCGCTCAACGTCAATGCGCCGACGGCTGGGGCTTCGAACGGTAGCACATCGACGTCGCGGCCGGATTCCGATCTCGTGGCGACCCCGATTTTCGGCCAAGGCTGGAATATTGGGCCGAGCGGCGGCGCAAGCTTCGCGATCAATCAATCGCTAGTCGCTACGGTGAGCTTTGGCTACACCTATCGGGGTCCGTTCGACGAAGGGCCGTCGCTGTCGCCATTGCCACCAGGTCAAGCGCCGGCCGCGGGTAGGCTCAAGCCCGGCGACGTTTCTACCGTCAACACCGGTCTCGGCTATAAGGGCGACCGGCTGGCCGCCCAGATTTCGGTTTCCTACTCGACTGAGACGACGACTTATCACGGCGCCCTTCCGCTGTTCCAAGCCGGCGACCGCGTGATCGTGAGCGCGAAAGCGGGATATGCCTGGACTGACAACTGGTCATCGCGCATCGCGACTTCATACTCGCACTTCAACAGAAATAAGGTTGCGCAGGTCGGACTTCCAGATCTTGTGCGCGAGACGTTAAACTCCAACAGCGACGTTTACAGTGTCTCGTTCGACACAAGTTACGCGCGCGCCAACTATTCGATCGGACCGGTCGTCAGCTATCTCTATCGCAACCACAATGGTTACGATCCGACCAACTTGGCGTTCACCCCCGCCAAAACAAGCTGGTCGGCAGGCGTTTCTGGCCAGATCGCACCGACTAATACAACCAGCATCAGTGCTTCGGTAGCACATGTGTGGGTGAATGAGGGCGACAGTCCGGACAAAATAATTCCGGTCAACTTCTTGCTGGTTGGAAGTGGCATCCCGGCATCGTCCACCAACGCCTGGGTGGTTTCCATTGGCAGCAACATTCGTTTCTAGGATCGATCCGATGCGCGATGAGCAATCACTTACGGTAGAGGAGCGCAGGATATGCGGCTCAGTCTGAGTGTGCTCATCCTTGGACTGCTCGTCGCCGTAGCGGCTCCCGCGCAGGCGCAACGGCGCTGCCCGGAAGGCCGCACCTTTGCGGGCGACTGCGTCAAGCCCGAACTCGCACAAGTTATGCGTAAGTCGGCCATCGTCTATTCGCTGCCAAAATTCTCCTACACCGCACCGCCGATGCTGCCGAGTGAGGATAGCGTTTACGCCGTACCGCGCGATTACAATGAGGCGCGACAGCTGTTCTGCGTCGGTGCGCCTGCGGTGTTGCTGACGGGTCCGGGAGTAACGTGCCGATAGGAAGCTGAATCACGGGAGGCGCGTGATGTCAGAACCAAAAATACGCAAGGCGGTTTGGCTTTGCGGATTGTTTGCCGCTCAGATGCTTCCGCTAACGAGCTCCGCTCCGGCTGCCATTTCACCGCAGCCGGGTCTGTGGAGAATAACCAGCAGTATCGAACGGGCCGGCACCACAAAGCCAGGCCCCACACAAACGACCTGCCTGACTGCGGATCGAATCAAAACAATGCTGTCGACCTCGGCCAGACCGAACAATCAAGCGCGGACGTGCAAGGACACCGAAGTCAAGACAACAAAGGCCGGCGTGACGAGACACGTTGAATGCCCCTCCGACTATACATTCGACACGGTGACAAATTACGTCGTCGATAGTCCGCAGCATTACCGCGGCTCAATCAAGATGACAATCGCCTACAAGAGCAACCCGGTCAGCTCGACCGTGACTTTGGTGGAAGGCCGTCGCATCGGCGAGTGCAAAAAATGATCGCTGCAATGAAAAGGGTGCTGTTCGCCGCGGCGCTGATCTGGACGGTTGTGATTGCTTCGTTTGTTGCGGTTAAACCCGCATTGGCTGACGCCAGCGCCTGCATAAATCTCGTAGGCGACGCTATCACCGCGCCAGGGGCGATTGCGGAAAACATTGCCGCACTTGCCGATCACCCCGAATGCACCGCACACGCCGAGGATCCGCTATTCCTCGCACTCACGGGAATGCTTGCAGTCCTCGACGCTGCGGGCGTGTTCCAAGACAACTACGACTCGTGCAATCAGGCGATCAATGGCGCGATCACGGCGGCGCTTGTTCAGTTGCTTGCCGCCGCCATCAACGATTCATCAAGCCCTCTGAATTTCTTTCTTGAGGAGATTCAGCAGGCGTCGGGACTAGATCTCGTGGGACTGCTCAACGACTATGCCAATCAGATCAAGAACGATCCCACCGTTGCGCAAGCTGTCCATGACGCATTGGCGGAGATTCCGGGACTCGATGTGTTCTTCGGCTACCTCGATTGCGCCTGCCGCGTTGCGACAGTCGGCGTCATTACGGCGGCGAAAGAAGCCATCACCGACGGGGGTAATTGCTTATCGTTTCTTGGCGATTGCGTAAGCGGCAAAGAGGACCCGCTCTCTTGCGCCGGCGATCTGTTGGCGAGCGGTCTCGACGCGGTTGAAAATCTCGTCGGCGACGTGGCGGGCGATATAGCAGATGTGGCCAAGGATATTTACTGCTTGTTCGGCGGCTGCGACAGCAAACCGCCAGACCAATGGGTCGACTGCACCAACGTTAAGTCCCCACTGGGCGGGTCTTCAGGAGGTTCCTTTACTCAGATCGATCCAAATACTTGGGTCGTGAAAGGGGGCGGCAACAGCGCCGATGTGTATTGCAGCTGCAACGCAAGCGTTCAGCACATGACGCAAGTTACGGTCACCGTTTCCGGTAGCAGCGGCTCGTACAACGTCTACAACAATGGCGCGCTTATCGGCACTGGAACGACCAACGATAAATTGCCGATAAACATCAGCCATCCGGCGCTGCAATGCGTGTGCAATGACCCGCAGAAAATCGCTCATGGCGACGGCAGTTGCAGTTGCCCGCTTGGCACGGCTTTGATGGTGGACGGAACCTCGGTCGATTTCAGCAACGACGACTGGCTCAATCTCAGCTGCGGCGTATGCCCGCTCTCAGGTACGATCTTCCAACTCGTGGGCGGGAACGTTTGCCTCCAGTGCCCCAGCAACCAAGTTGTGGGAGGGACCAGCAACAGCGACGGCGGATTTGCCAGCCTGTTTTGCCGGGACTGCGGCGCGAGACAGGTTCCTACCGGCGATCACCGGACATGTCGCTATTGCAATGATGGCGAAATAGTCTCCCCCGATGGATTGCAATGCGTTGATTGTCTTGCGTCAATCATTGGAGTCCTTTTTGGACTCGGCAACGCACCGATGGTCTTGAGTGATGACGGAAAGCAATGCATCAGCGCCATCTGTCCCAACAACCAGCGACTGATCAGCGTAAGTCACGCCGGCTATACTGGCTTCCACTGCGGTTGCGACGGGGGCAGCATCTTAGATCAGAACGGCATGTGTGTGATGTCGGCATGTTGTCCTGATTGGGCCCCGCTGAATACGAAAACGAATATGTGCGAGAATACAGTCGATTGCGGCCCTGGCCAAAAGCCCATTCTCCTCAACAAGGAAAATCACACATGGGGGTGCGGTAACTGCGACAATGCGAATTCGTGCGTGGTCGACCAAGCATGTATACCGTGCCCGAACGGAACCCACGTCAACCAGCAAAACAACTGTGTTCCAGACAATCCCGACCAGAACTGTGTAGCCAACTCACAACCGAAACTTAGCATTTCTGGCACGAATTCGGCCTGCAACGGCGGCGCGTGCCTCGTCTTCCAGAAGTCCTGTGAGCCCTGTGTGGGCGACGAGCAATCCAAGGGTGGCAACGACACCTGCCACCTCGACTGCGGTTCAGGCGAGACAGCATCGGATCACACCTGTAAGTCGGTTTGCGATTACGGATCTGTGTTCGTATCGGTTGATGCCACTGTTCCCATTGGCGGCCATTTGGTGTCAGAGAAAATCACGGCTTGTGTTCCGTGCACCGGTGATACCTATGCGGACTATGGGCCCGACCACCGCGGCGGAAAGTGCCTGCCATGTTGGGCCGGAAGCGGGCCCAACAAGGATCACACCACGTGCCTCACACCCCAACAGCCGCAGATCAACTGCGGCATGCTTGGCGCCGACTTTGTCCGAAATCCAAATTGGAAGCCGGGGCAGCCAGGCCAGTGTATCTTGCAATGCGGAACCGGGCGGCAGCCGAATGCCGACGGCACGGCTTGCGTCTCGTCGTGTCTTGTGACGGCGAGTTTGCTCGATCCGCGTTCAGGGACAACCAACCAGGTGTGCTTGACGAATACATTCAATGGCGTTGCCGGGAGCAATCAGACACCGTGCAACGGCAGGCTTGAGAAATTCAGAACCGCAGACGGAATCGTCACCGCGTGTCTGCCATCCACGTTTGGCGCAGCGCTTCCGGCGGGTGGCGGGATCCGCTGCAGTGGAGAATTCTATTCGCTCGATCGTCTTGGTGGGCAAAGGATTCAACTGTGCCTTAAGGCTGTTACACAGCCGGTCGGTACGGCCGCTCTGGTGGAGCCAGAGGACTGCAGCGGCGGCTTGGAATCGTATTCGAATGCCTCCGGATTCAAACTTTCGTTTTGTCACTCAATTCCGAGGGCTGACCGCTACAAGGCACTTGGTATCCAGCCGGCAAATTTGATTCTTCAGACACCCCCGACCACGTCCAAGCCAAAGACCGCACAGGAATGCGCGACCCTCGGCGCTGCCTTCATCCGTGACCCTCGTGATGCCTCCAGATGCACCCCTTGCGGGAGAGGTCTGGTGCCAAATGCAGCAAGGACAAGCTGCGTAGCCATGAGCACTCCCCCGCCGAGACGGAATGCCACCGTGCAGTGCCCGCCACGAACGCGTCCAAATGCGAGCGGCACGGGCTGCGTGCCGGAGCTCGACCTCGGCGATCAGATCAATCCGGGAAGCTCGATTCGCGTCCCCGGCGGCGGTCTCAGGCCTGCCCCGGGCCCGACCATTACGCCATCCATCCGTGACGGCAAGCCTTAATGGGTGGTTCGATGCAATTGCTGGATCGTTCTAAAGCTTTGGTCGTGGCGGCAGCGTGGAGCGCAATAGGTCTGCTCGCCGGACTGGGAGTGGAGGTTTCCTCCGCCATGGGCCAGAGCAGCTCAGGAGTGCCGACCGAGAAAGACATAAAATCGCAACCCGGTCAGACTTTCATGGTCGGTCGTGATGGAAAGGTATACCGCATCGGCGACGCCTGCATTCGCAAGAGCGACCAAAAGCCGGGGGTGGTGAAACGCGACGCTTGCGCGCGCTGGTATTGTAGCTTGCCTGATGCGCAAGACATTATCGAGCTTCGTCCAAACATTGCGGCTGAAATGAACTGCGTCTGGCGACTCTATGGCACACATTGCCGATGCGGCCCACGAGATGCTGCAGATAAGAAATCGCCGTGATCGCCGCTAGCAATCCTATGAAAGCATCGAATATCAAACCGAGGAGCTCGAAATGCGTATAAGCCCAACGACGGTTGCTGCTGCGGCAGCATCGAGCCTTGTGACGCTTTGCGTGACGATCACGGTTATCGCGGTTGCCACCGATGCGTTCCGCAGGCCGGAGCTGTCACGCGCGCAGCGCACCGAAATCGCAGAGCTCGTCAAGGAACAGCTGCGCGGCCATGATGAATCAGTGGACAAAAAATCGCAGCCACAAGGTCTATCCGACGCGCAACGCACCGAAGTTGTGCGTGTCATCAAAGAACATTTCCGGGAACACCCCGAGACAATGCAGGAAATCATCGCCGAGTTGATCAAGCGTCGCGCTTCTGCGACCGCGGCGAATGCACCCGCTCCGGCCAATGCAGATAAGTCTGAGATTATCAAGACAAATGCCCAGGCGTTATTCAATTCGCCCCATCAGGTCACCCTGGGTAACCCTGATGGCAATGTAACCTTGGTCGAATTCTTCGATTACAACTGCGGTTTCTGCAAACGTGCGCTCGCCGACACGCTGACACTGATGAAGGATGACCCCAATCTGAAGATCGTACTCAAGGAATTTCCAATTCTCGGACCCGGTTCAGCCGAGGCGGCACGTGTCGCCGTCGCCGTTCGTATCCAAGACACGACCGGCCAGAAATATCTGGCATTCCATCAAAAGTTGTTGAGCGAGCCGGGTCCAGCCAACAAGGATACCGCTCTTGCGGCGGCACGAAGTGCCGGCGTCGATATGGATCGTCTGCAAAACGATATGACAGGTGAGGAGGTTACGCAGACCCTTGCGGAAAGCGTCAAGCTTGCTCAAGCGCTCGGAATAAACGGGACGCCCGGATATGTGGTCGGCGATACCATTGTTCCTGGAGCCGTCGGTGCGGCCGCGTTAAAGGCGAGAATCCAGCTCACGCGCGAACGTCCTGGCAAGTAATGCAGCGAGCCCCGCTCCGCGGAGTAAGGCAGAACATCACCATTGAAGGCCCTCGTCGTTCGATGTCGCCTATGGGTCATTAGCGACCGATTCCAGCCCTCCCTGGCACGTCCGCTATACCCCCATTAGCGGCCGGAAAAGCAGACATGGCGCCGGACGCGGACCCAGCTTCGCGACTTCCGCTATTTTGGACGCAATCGGGTGAATAACGGACATGGCACCGAAAGCAAAATCGGTCGCTAATGACCCTGAACGTCCATTCGTTGGCGGTAATTTCCGCATCGCAAGTACGTCAGTCGCGGCTTGCGTCTTGATCGTTGCAGACGTCCGCGCAAGAACCATTGGGGGAAAGCGCACCGGACATAAACAGCCACCATAATGGAACTTAATTATTTTTGGCGCCCTCTCGAATCCATGCGCGTATTGAATCGCGGTCACAAGTCGAGAGCTTCTTTTTGCCATGTGGCATGCGCAGTTCAGGCGCGACGCGCCAGTCAAGCAGCAACATCAGATTGCTTGATTCTGGATCTCCCGGAATGACCATGCGTCCAAATTTGGTACCCTTCATCACGCCTTCATAGGTGGTCAAATCCAAGCCGCTTTTCTCAGTGCCAATGCCGCCTGGCTGGTGGCAACTTCCACAACGCCATTTAAATAGCGGCAAAATATCTTCGGCAAAACTGACCGTAGGTGCGGCTGGGGCTGCGCACAACTGGCTGGACGACATGACGATCTCTCCACCGATGACCGCCGTCACGGCGACTACCGAAGCGGCCGCGAGTAACACTGTTCGTCTTTTCATGCTAGGCTCCTGCGATTTCCAACCTATTTTGAAATATAGCATATTTTGCGTAAATCAATGCCGAGGGTAATGGCATTGACTCACATCAATAAAATAATCGGCGAACGGGCATATCACGCGCTGCCTGATTGAAATTGGGCTGAATTACCTTGCCGACAGTCCTGCTACATGGAAGCCCTTGTTCCGAAAACGAAGGAGCGACCCGATGTTCGCTCCCAGGTCGCAGAACAACTTGCGCTGCGGTTACCAGCTCCAGGCGAGCGACGCCATCAGGAGGTGGACGTTGTAATTCGGATTGTCGGAGGCGAGAAACAGCGCTGATGGTGCGATGATTGAGTTATACGTGGCCAACGGATCATTTGCCCAGTTGCTGACCGAATTGCGCTCCCAGGTGTAGCGGAGCTTGGCTCTGACCTCGCCTTTCCAGCCAAGTCGAGTGACGACAGTCGGGTCAAACTTGTATATCGCAGTCGCATCCAAGCGCTGGAACCAGGTGGTAAAATCGGGAAATTGGCCCGTCGCTGAGAGACCGCTGGGAGTGCCTAGAAAAAGATTCATACGATCGATGCCGCGCGATGCGGTGTAGCGCAGTTCCGTATCAAGCTTGTTCGGAATCGCCGCATGTCGCACCAAGGCGGTGAAAGTGTCTACGACAGTCCTGTCGTTCGTCTGCGTCTGATAGTTCGTCGCGTTTATGGGGCATGTATTGTTAGTACAAGCGTTCCCGTACAGCAGCTGAGTATAGAATTCCCGCATGTAGCCAACCATGATGGACGTATTGGGGCTGATCACATAGGTCGCGTCGATGCCCCCGCTCCATGAACGGCTGTCTTCCAATCCCTGTTGATTGAGCGGGTTAACGCCGTAATTTTCATCCTTATATTTGAAGGTTGGGGTGATGGTGACGCCGCGAACGACAACGACATCAACGGCAAAGTTGGCTTTCCATGTTTCGCGATTGTCGAGCATCAGCTGCCGGTAGGAACTCTGATATCTCCAATTGGTGGTTGACGGGGCGCTCGGTTGGGGAAATTGAATATTCCCCACGAAATTCAAGTAATCGTAATTTTCATAGCGCCGATTGGCATAATAGCCACTTGAGCGAGCGGTGATCCAGCTCGTCGGTTTCCAGTCGGCAAACACTTTGCCGGAATGCTCGTTGGTGACGTCGGCGTCGGTGCGCGTATAGTTATATCGCTCGTAGCCATAAGCAGCGCCCAGATTCCATTCGCGCGACGGCCGCCAAGTCAACTCTTCGGCGGCGTTTTGCTTGGTGTAGGACATCGACAAGCTTGAGATGCGACCTTCTGCAGGCGCACCTGTTGCATCGTAGTGTTGCCAGGTCGCGAAAAAAATCTCCGGCGTGTTGTTTTGGAAGTCGTAGTACCGGTAGCTGAGTTTCGACGTGAGTTCGGGAGTGATCTTGGTGGTCAGAACGTTGTTGCTCAACAGCGTGTTGATGGCGCCGTTCAGGCTCGATGCCGGAAGCGGATAGAACTGATTAACCGACATTGGGATGAACGCTGCATCCTGCCGCATCATCGTGTAGCTGAGCGTGCCAGCATATCGGCTCTTCCACGGCAGGTCGGCAGCCAACGTTCCATTGAAGGCATTGGCGTTATTGCTCGGCGGCAAAGACATTTGACCGCGCTGAACGGCGTTACCGGAAATTGGGCTTTGCACCGTGTAGGCTGCATAGTCGTCGGTATATTGCGAGCCGTTATAGCCCAGCTTGAATGTGTACCGCTGACCCCACGCAGACGTGCCGACATATTCGCCATTCAGGCCGTAATTCTGCGTGGTATCGGCCACCGGCTTCGGAACCTGGACCGTCCCGCTAAATGCGCTCCCAGCAAGGTTAGTGATCCCGTCAACCTGGGTGCCGGTGCGGCGCAAATGGGAATAGTCTGTCTTGATGTCCCAGGCATCACTCGGGGTCCAACGATATTGGACGGATGCGGTGTCGCGTTTGATGCCGATGTCGGTCTGATAGAAATTGAGAGTGGGGAAATTTGCCGGGGCAGCGACCTGTTTATTCAACGTCAGCGCGTTAGTCCCGACCCCTAGATAGGGTGTTTGCGCGCTGGTGCTGTAGAGATGGGGAGTCTGGTCCCAGCCAAAGCTGAGGTAGTGTTGGCCGGCCTTCGATAGGTCAAGATAGTAGCTCTGATCGCTATAGCCGATGTTCGTGCCCCAGAGGTCGGCTTGGTAGAGGCCATTTTTGCTTCCGGTTGCCAGCCAGATATTCGAAAACGGGCCCGGTTTGATCGAACTATACTCGTAGTACTTGGCCAAGCTCTCTTGGTTGAGATAGGCCGAGCCGTTGCGTTGCGGATTGTTGAGGAAGAAGCGTCCGCCCGCCTCAATGGTGCCGTGGAACCACCATGAGGACGCTGGTTCTGCAGCGGATGCTGTTTGAGGCGGCACGCTGGTCGCGGTCGTTGCCGTTTGTGCGAGTGCGGCAGTCGAAACCCATATCGCGCCACTCAGTACTGCACCGATTGTGCACGTCCGGACCAATCCAATTCGCCGTTGCATCGCACCGCCCCTATTCCAACATTAACAATCCTGTTCTTCTCGATTTTGTTGACACCTGTTCAACGTTGGAACGCACCGCCGGCCGGACTGTTACTGCCATGAACATTTGTGTGACAATTCTGGCACGAGCGGCTCACCGAAAATACTGTGTTGGGCCCGACCACCACACCATGACTGCCTATGCCATGACACTCTAGGCAAAGCCGCGGGCGCGGGAGTTTCAGCGAATATTCGTTGATCGAGCCATGTGGATCGTGGCAGTTCAGGCAGTTTTCCCGAACGGGCATGTGCTCGAATAGGTACGGTCCGCGCTTCTCAGCATGGCACGTGTAACAAGTGTCGTTGATCGAATCTTTCTTTAGCAGCGCCTCGGTGATGGAGCCATGCGGATTATGACAATCCGAGCACACCATCTTGCCTTCACGCAGCGGCATGTGTGACGAGCGGAACATCTGCGCGCGCCGGTCCTTATGACACTGGAAGCAAGTGTCCGGCTCAAACGCAGTCTTCAGCTGGTGCTTGATCGATACGTTCTTCATGATCGTGTGGCAATTGGTGCACATGAGGCCGCGCGTTTCGTGGGTGCTGCCGCTCCAGTATGTTCTATCCCCCCTTTGATGACAGCTTAAGCAAACGGTGTTGTTCTCCTCGGCAGTGCGCGATGGATCATTGGGTCGGAATGAAATGATCCCACCCACACTGCTTCCATCAGACGGTGCAGTTTTGCTGACCAGGATGGGGATGGGCCTTGCAGGGGCGTTTTTTGTGCTGTTCGCTGGGGCGGGTTGCGCAGGGCGGAGGCTCGCATAGTAGCTGGCGAGGTTATTGATCGTGCGCTCGTCGAGAGACGCCGCGAGTGCTTTCATCGTCGCGTCGTTACGTGATCCGTCCTTGTAGGCTTTAAGCGCGGCAGCGAGATATCGCGCATCCTGACCCGCGAGGCTCGGCCACATGGGATTGCCACTGACACCTTGCGCGCCGTGGCAGCCGGCACACGCAGCACTCGCAGCCTTGCCTGCGGCTGGATCACCTACGGATGGAGTCTGCGCCCGCGCGGGTGTTTGCCGTGCATAGTAGAAAGCAATGTTGTTGAGTTCTACATCACCCACACTCGAGAGCATCGCCTTCATCAACTCATGCCTGCGCTGACCGGTTTTATAAGCCTTCATCGCTATGACTAGATAATTCGGATCAAGCCCAACGAGGCTTGGGATTCCGGGCCTCTTGCTGATTCCGACCTCGCCGTGACACGCCGCGCAACCGACACCCTTCACGTGCGCCGAGCCCGGTCCGTGGCAATTTTCGCAATCAAATTTACCTTGATGGGTCTTGCCGATTCTGCCCATCAGCGTCTTACTGAATGCTTCGGCTTGGCTCGCGTGGCAGGTCAAACAAGTTTTCGCGCCGACAAAGGTGGCATCAATAACAACCCACTTGCGACTCGGCGTAGTTGCTCTGGGTTCATTTGGCGGCGAGATCGGGTTTGGATTTTGTTGCCCGTCGCGCTTTCGCATGAATTCGCGCAGCGCGTCGAAAAGGTTGTCGGCTTCAGCAACTTTGAGTCGCGGCGCGCTGAATGATTTCGGCGCGGCCCCGATCTGCTGCGCGTACCCGCGCAGTGCCGTAAACGCCTCATCGTCGAATTGCGGATGAGGATTCCGATGGGGATTCTGCGATTCCTCGGGGTTGACAGGTTTCGGCTGTTCAGCGTCGATCGATTGGACGAAATCGACCAACGCTGAAAATGCACCGTGATGAAATTGATGATCACGACCCAGCTCCGCGATTTGGGCCAGGGAAGATGCTCCGCGCATCGAAGAAAAATTTTCTGCAATGAGCTTAGGTTCTTCGGAGCGGGCCGGTTGTGTGAAACCGATAAAGGCTAGATTAATTAGCCCTGACCAGAATATCAGTATCCACCTGATGGTAGAATTTGAATAGGCGCGGCTCGGTGAGATATTTATTTGTTTGCTACCGAGACCGACATCCACATTGCGATTTCCTCGGCTGAACATCACAGCGCCCCTGCCGTCAGCACGCAAACATATCCAGATTGATGGATGTTCGTCCAAATATCTCGCTATCCGAAATTCAACCGATCCGGAGTTACAAGCGAACGTGACAAATCTGCAACACTAAAGGCATATCGGGAATGCGAAAAATCAACGCTTTTGTTGCGATAGGCATTGATCAGGGCAATGATGGTCGTGCATCCTAAAACGATCAAAGTAAGACAGGAGTTTTCTGCACAAACGAAGCTTTGCGGGACGTCCATCAGAATCCAATCGAGGGAAAACTCAAGCCATTTGGCTAAGCCTTTCAAAGCCAATGGTTTCAAACTGCCGAAGGGCTGATAGATGCCGGTCATCGCTCTGATGACGGCAAAACATCCCTTCTTCGATCGAAGTTGATTGGCAGTACGTTTTCTTGCTCACGTCACTGATCGTCGTGGGAGGTTCATCATTTCTAATGTTGAAAAGGAGATCGACTATGAATCGCATGATGTTTGTTGCGGCAATGGTTGCAATGTTTGGAATCAGCGGGGCTCAGGCTGCTGGCGATGTCCAAGCAGGTAGCGCCAAAGCTGTCGCGGCCGGCTGCCAGGCGTGTCACGGGGCAAATGGCGAAGGAAATCCAGCAGTAAACCCACCAGGCCCCAAGCTGGCAGGCAAGAGCGAAGCTGACCTTGCTCAGGCGTTAAACGACTATAAGTCGGGTAAGAAGCCAAACCCTGTCATGAAGGCGAGTGCGAGCTCGCTCAGCGACGCGGATATTGCGAATCTGGCTGCTTTTTATGCCTCCAAGAAATAAATGAATTCATCGTGTAGGCATTGGCAATAACAACTCAACGTCAGGTGCGAGGCAGCTGACGTTGAGTATTTGTGTCACAAGCTCAACAAACTCACTCGCCTCGAACCTACCCCGCTGAACCGATGTCGACGATGCTGCTCTGTCCGATGAGGTCAATATTGACACCGTCGCCCAAATTTTTTCGCTGCTCCGCCTCTTGCACATTCACCTATTCGGATTGAACTATGTAGTCTTCATCATTGGCCTGATGTATTGCTATGCGTGTATGCGGCACGTGTGCGTTTAACTACGTCTAGCGTCCGACGGCGGACCGGCGTGGGAAATTTCACCGCATAGGCTTTCATCGCGGCTGGAGGCATTCATGAACGAGCCTACCGAAACCTCTATTCACAAGGGATTCATCGCGCGCATCTGGGCTTTTATCGCACGGCCCAGTGCGCGTTTTTCGCTCGGCGTGCTGATCCTCGTAGGCGGTATCGGTGGCATCTTGTTCTGGGGCGGTTTCAATTGGGCGATGGAATTATCAAACACTGAAGCGTTCTGTATTTCATGCCATGAGATGCGTGATAACGTCTATCAGGAATTGAAGCAGACGATCCACTACACGAATCGATCGGGCGTTCGAGCGATATGCTCGGATTGCCATGTCCCAAAGGAGTGGATCTATAAGGTTAGGCGAAAAATCCAGGCCACCAATGAACTCTTTCATCACATATTCGGCTCCATTGACACACCAGAGAAATTTGAAAAGCAAAGACTAGAGCTCGCTCAGCACGTGTGGGCAACCATGAAGGCAAATAATTCCCATGAGTGCCGCAATTGTCATTCGGTTGAATCGATGGATCCGCACAAGCAAAGTCCTGCTTCGCAGATCATGTATGCGGCAATCCAGAATGGGGCGACCTGCATTGATTGTCATCGCGGCATAGCACACAAACTGCCGAAATAACTCTGGCAAATGCCGCCAGACCCTCGTTCGTTGAAAAAAAGAAGATGTCGTGTTGATCTAAATCAATGCCTCAAAGTGAATTTGTGCGATTTTTTTCAATAAAAATATGGAGGTGCAATGTCACCAGGTCAGATTAGCCGCGATAATTGTGCCAGCATACTCTCGGGCTGAAACATAAGCGGCATTACACGGGAGGAACGTAGGGGGCGGCCTTCGCGGGTCGGATCAGTGAGGCAAGACCCTACCTTGGCCGCCTTCTTCGTCCTTGTCGATTGTTTCGCCGTATCCAGTCTGCGAGGAGGGCCACATGTTATCGCCGCGCTCAAATAAGAACGATTTATGGCTTAGTAATTCATGGATCAAAGCGATTTCAAAATGGTGGTCAGATTGCGTCGAGAGACATCGTGCATTGAACGAATTATCGAAGTTGAAATGTTACGCCGAGGAGGAAATCGAGCGCATAGCAAATGACGCAGGGGTATCGGTCGCGGAAATTCACAAACTGGTGAGTCGCGGTCCCGAAGCGCCTAATCTTCTGCTACGCCGGATGTCGGTTCTTGATTTAGACAGCAATGAAGTCGCTCGAATCGAACCTTTGGCGTTCGCAGAACTCAAGAAAGGCTGTTCTCTGTGTGATAGTCGTCGGCGCTGTGTAAAAGATCTCGCGCGCGATTCCAGCGATCCAATGTGGGAGGAATATTGCCCCAATGCAGGCATGTTGTTGGCGCTCAACGCACTACCATGGGTATTACGACGCGAGTGACAGGCAGGTGATTTTCCACCCGCCAGCAACCGTGAGGGAAATAACATGAGCATGACCAATTTCGTTTGTGAATTATTGGGCAAGCTTTCAGCATTCGTGTCGCAACGAAGGGAGCCAGATTTTGTCTGTGCTGATTGCGAGCGAACGGATCGTTGCGCGTTACCGCCGAGCAAGACCTGCATCGTTCGTGCAGCACAAATTGCTCGCGGCGATTGGAAAGCCAAGCGACGGGCGAGACTGATCATAGGCTAACCAGATTCGCGGTATTTCGCCTTTGGTGTCGCGGCAGTGCGCGAATTGCAGACGTGGTAATTTGGCGGAATGCGAGGTCAATATTGCAATTTCTAGGGAGAACCTAGCCACCATCATTCGCGGGGGCATGAATGATAGCGGAAGAAGCCGCTTTTTCACGAGCGTCACGAGTCGTTTGTTAAATGTATTAACTGCGTGGCTTGGCTACAGAGCCGAGCAGCAAGTCGCGCCCGCCGCTCACAGGCAGAAACCCCACATAGCTTCTCAGGCTAACGACGCTTAGCTTTTGGTCGTTTAGGCTCGCTCGCGAGTGAGCTAAGCGTCTGCTCGTTTGGACAATATTTGGGCCAAGTTGCACCTATTGGCTTATCCTCAAGCTCATGCGCACAAAGCTGCTTAAGGTCGCAGTTTGAGCAACAGCGTTGAAGATCACGCAACACCGAAATATCGATGTGGTTTCGATCAAGTCGAAGCTGATCCATTCGCTTATAAAGAAGATCGGCAGCTTTTTCGTCATGTTTGGCGAGAACGCGAAGTTCTGCAGGCGAAATTCCAAGCTCGTGCGCAATGTGCGAAAGTTCCTCTGAATCTTCCAGAGCGGCAATTTCATTGACGGATGCAATCCTCCCAAACCAGTTTTTCGAGGCGTCAATCAATCGCTGGATCAGTTGAACATATATACTTGACGCTCTCGTTTGCATTGCAGATCACTCCAAAATGCCATGTCAGGCTGCTCCTTCTGTCAATGACCGCCTTGATCCAAGTCAATGGCGACAAGTCTCTCAGACCTGGCTGATTATGCCCGCAGATCTTGCTCGCCCATACCAACGAGGTGATCGAATAAAGCCGCTGTTTGCTGCAGTGCAGGAGTCCGGTGTTGGCAGGCACCTTTCAGACGTTAGCCAATGTCCGTTGTGATAACGCTAATGAGGGAAGAGGCGACATTACCGAAATAAGAGGAGCACTCATATGGCCGGCCCCGAAGAAATCAACGCCGACATGCTTGCTTTCTGGAATGGGCAGGGCGGACATACTTGGGTAGCGCGCCAAGCGCACACTGATATTACCCTGGCGCCAGTGGCTGAGGCTTTGCTCGCTTTTGCCACGCCAGGCATCGGCGAGCGGGTACTGGACGTGGGCTGCGGCTGCGGAGCGACGACACTTGAATTTGCGCGCGCCGTAGGTGCTTCTGGTCGCGTAGCTGCGTTAGATATCTCTGGGCCGATGCTGGCCGAAGGTGAGAAGCGCGCGAAGGCTGCCGGCATTACCAATATCAAGTGGCGGCAGGCCGATCCCGCTACGGCCGCGTTGGATGAATATGATTTGCTGACCTCGGCTTTCGGCACGATGTTCTTTGGCGATCCGGTGGCCGCTTTTGCTCACATGCGTCGCGCCGCCAACTCTGGTGCACGGATGGCGATCATTTGCTGGCGGTCGCTGTCCGAAAACCCCTGGATGGAGGTACCGATGAACGCGGTCCGTCCCCATGTGCCCCCACGGCCGAAACCAGTCCCGAACGCGCCAGGAATGTTTGCCTTCGCCGATCCGCAACACGTTTGCGAGATACTCACCGCAGCCGGATGGACGCCGCCTCGGTTCGAGAAGCTTGACCTCAATCTGGACATCGCGGCTGGCCGCGGGCTGGAGGAGGCCGTAAATCAATCGATTCTAATTGGTGCAGTAAATAGCTGGCTGCGCGGTCAGCCGGCCGAGGTCGTCGCAGCCGCCGTCACATCCCTTCGCAAGGCGTTCGCGGCGTATGTGGAAGGCGCGAGCGTGCGCTTGCGCGGCGCGATGTGGTTGATCAGCAGCGCGCCCGCCTGAGAAGCCGCATCTCACTAATTTTGCTGCGGTGCATTTTGGTTGGTATTGGCACGGAATAGACCTCAGACGACGTCCGCTATGGCGACGCTAATAGGGGTAATAGCCGACATCGGTAGGGACACGTTCCCAACGAGAAATTTTTCTCGGTCGTGATTTTGGACGCGATGGGAGGCGAACCGGACAATACGCAATGGCGGTTCCGACGATGGCGAAAACGGCAACTTCAATAGCTTGATCACGTTCATTCTCGCCCGTTGTAAGACCGCCTCAGTTGGCAGCCTCTTTCATTTTTTGCGTTCAAAAATATCCCACCCACGATGGTATCAGACCGCGAATTATAAAAAGCACACCCACTCCAATCGGGAAAACGTGGAATATGAGATTTATCCAAAATTTCTCAGGGGTCTTAGCCCGCGTCAAATGCTCGCGACCGCGATAGCTTGTCCAGGCTTGCCGTCGCCACATGTTCACGGCTGAGACAATTCCGGCGATCAGGAGGGCGAAACCAAACAAGACGTAGCCGGCGCTGTCCATCCCCCTCTACTCCTTGGCGGCTTCTTTCATTGCATAATTTCGGATTGTCCGGGCCTGTGCCGTTTGTGGTCAGGATACAATCGGCCACCTTTCCGGCCGGTATCTTCGGCGCGCGGCATGGCAGGCAGTAGATACGGCCCTGTCCGCACACCTGCCTTGCGCGCGCCCTCCGTTCACCTAGGAAGCGGCGAAGTTCTTCACCCCGGAACAGAGTCGGCCGTTGATCATCGATTGGCTAGGCGCTCGCGTAGATCGGAGTGTGACTTCAGCATCTCATAGCCTGCAAGGTGACTTTGCGCCCAAAGCATCAGCTCTCCCCACAGGTACCACCAGATTGAAATGGCCTGACGAGCGGCTTCGAGCTTGCCCTGCTCAGACGTTTCCCCGCGAGCAGAATCGGTTCTCTCATAAAGTTCGGCCATACTCTTGATGTACTGCTCACAATAATTGAGAATGTCTGGACGGCGCTGAGACCCTGCCTTAATCGGCACGACGCCAGATGTTAGTTTTTCCGACAATGTCTTCAGCCCCTGAAAGTCGGAATACCGATCGCTGTGTTGCCCCGGTGCTGCCCCGACGTGCGATAAAGTCAATAGCCAAAAAATCGCGCAAAGATTCTGAATCGAAATCAATGCGTTATTGGCGCGCCCGGAAGGATTCGAACCTCCGACCCCCAGATTCGTAGTCTGATGATACTAGTCGACGCGACTATGCTCGACCCGCCATTGTCCCCAAAAATCGAGCATTATCAACATAATTTCTAGACATGCTCCGACGTACTCCGCCACGAATTCGCACAATCGTGGTAGCTAATTGGTAGCTAGCCAGGGATCATAAAATGGCGCTTAGGGCAATTACGGTGCGGACAGTGCAGGCGTTGAAGCCCGGCATGACTATCTGGGATGCTGGCCACAAAGAGGCAGTCAAGGGCTTTGGCGCCAGACGCCAGCGTGGCGACGCTGTTTATGTCATCAAGTATCGTGTCTACGGCCGGCAGCGTTT
>DATIYT010000072.1:0-3518 GCA_035517495.1 Allostellaceae bacterium
CGGGAGGCGGCGTAATCAGGAGCGACAGATCGTCGTGCAGCTGGCGGTAATAATCGCGGACCTCGGCGATCAGATGATTGCGCACCTCGCCTGGATTGGGGAGATTCTCGCCCGTGAAGCGCAGGATCTCCTCGAACTGGGTGAGCACCCGCTCGGCGTGGTCGGCCACGATCGTCAGGTACGCCGAAGGCACCTTGTACAGGTTGCCGCTGCCAAGTCCGCGAAAAAGTGCGAGAGTCCGCTCGAAGTAGGGCAGACCTGCGCGAAAGCTCAGATTGCGCTCTTGCAAGTCATCGCGCGCCAGGGAGGCGGAGCTGAGCTTGTCGAGTTCTTTGAGATTCGCCTTCAGGCGAGACCTTGCGTTGCGCTCTGAACCAGCAGCCATCGAAATTAACCCCCGCCCCCCTGAGCGCATTATGCTACGCGATGCATATGAATGTATAGAACCGTTAGCTAATCCTTGCCCCGTACTTCGTTCACCAATGGTTTATTCGCTGCTCAATTGCAATCGATGCCTATCAGAACGCGCCTGTTTAGAAATTAACCGGCTATAGCGAGGCAAATCGGCGGTTCTCGTGCGGCCACGGCGCCGACTCGCGAATCGCTTCCAGCACTTGCTCCGGCTCGGCCACAACTTTCCACATCGCCCGATGACGCTCGTCCATGAAGCGGCGTTCGATCGAGCGCTCTAGCAGTTCGATTAGCGGGCGGTAGAAATCCTCCGTATTGACGATCACGATCGCGCCGCCATAGAGCCCGAGCCGTTTCCAGGTTATCGCCTCGAACAATTCCTCGAACGTGCCGCATCCGCCGGGCAGGGCGATCACTGCGCCGACCGAATCGATCATCAGGCGTTTGCGCTCGTGCATGTCGTTGACGATCAGCAGTTCGCTGAGTCCGCGATGCGCCCACTCCAGATCGTGCATGAAGGACGGGATGACGCCGATTACACGGCCGCCCGCGGCCAGTGCGGCGTCCGCCAGATGCCCCATCGAGCCGACGCTGCCGCCGCCGTAAACGGTCGTATGACCCGCGCGCGCGAGCACACGCCCAAGCCGCGCTGCGGCCTGATGGTAGATCGGGTCACATTGACGGCTCGAGGCGCAGTAAACGCATACCCTCATGTTCGCCATGTTCCAGTATGGTATCGAACCGGCCCTTCGGCGCACAGACGGCCGGCAACCGGCCACGCGCGATATTCACAGGACCGCCGGGCGGGTCTTTTGCTGGCTTGGGTCTGGCACTCCATGATAAACGGGTGCGCGAGGCCGGTTTCGTATGGCGCATCAGCAAAAACCACCCGGAATGCCACCAGCCAAATGGCGCGAGGTCCTTTGGACCCAGGGACTTTTCGACATGAACAGGCGGTGCGCGAGATCAACAGGCGCTGGAAGGAACCGAGCGTCTGCCCGGTATGCCATCAGAGCAAATGGGCGATCGGCCCGGAAATCGTACGGCTGTAGACGATGCGGATGAAAAACGCCTATCCGTGCGTCAATATGGTCTGTCAGAACTGCGGGCACACGATGCTGTTCAACGCCACGGTCTTGAACTTGCTGCCCGAGGGCAAAAGCTGAGCGCGATGGAACGTGTGCGAATCAACGGCGTCGAGCTTGCCTACGCGATCGGCGGCACGGGGCCGCCGCTGGTCATGATTCATGGCGCGCAGGGCGACCAGACCATGTTCGCCGGCCTTTCCGCCGCCTGCGCCGGCGCTTTTCGCGTGCTCAGCTTTGACCAGCGCGGCTCGGGACTGAGCGAGAAACCGGACATCGACTACAGTATCGCGATGCTCGCCGACGACACCGCCGCGCTGATGGAGCACTTAAGCTTCGCGCCGGCGCACGTCATCGGGGTCTCGATGGGCGGAATGATCGCGCAGGAGTTGGCGCTGCGCCATCCGGCCAAGCTTCGCTCGCTGGTGCTGGGATGCACAACGCCCGGCGGACCGCATCAAGTCCCGGTTGAAGGCGACGCGATGGCTGCCGCGTATTCGCTCACGCCAATGCCCGCCGAAGAGCGCGGCCGAGCGCTGGCGCGTGCGGTTTACAGCAAGGATCATTTGGAGCGCCATCCGGAGATCATCGCGGCGATGGTCGAAGCGCGCCGCCAGCGGCCGATCGATCCGGTCGCGCTGGGCCATCGGATGAAAGCTCTCTCCGCGCATGACACTTACGATCGGCTGCCTCGAATCAGCTGTCCTACGCTGGTGATCACGGGCAAGGAGGACGCGCTCATCGCGTGGGAAAACTCGCGCATCCTGGCCGAGCGCATCCCCGGAGCGAAGCTCGAAGTGCTCGACCCGGCCGGACACTGCTTCTGGCTGGAGCGCCCTGAGGACTCGCGCGCCGCGATCGTGCGGTTTTTGCAATCGGTGGATCGGCGATAGCAAGTAACCCCCGTTCGAGGACGTTCCGTCACGGGAGAGTAGTGGGCCAGAGAGTGTGTGCCTGACGCAGACTCGGCTGAAGCACTAATCTGCGCCGGCGCCGTGCCTAAGCCCGATCCAGCGACCGTCTCTAGCGTTTTTCAGCCTGTTGTCACCAATTTGGTTATCCCAATTGCGCTGCTCTTGATAGCAGCGCTCGGAAATAAGGTCTCCAGGACGGCTCCTGGCTGGTTGCTAACGGACTTCTATCTGGGGCCGGATTTATGTTTGGCTGCAGTGAGCACGGGATTATTCAAGATATTTGACCTACTAAAGCGGATGCCAATTCCGCAGGAAAAAACCGCCAATTTCGTTAACGATGTTGCGTCGTGCGCGGTGCTGGTTATCTTTACATTTGGAATGTATATTTACTCACTCGTGGAGCATCGCGAATGCCTTGACGCGAATCCGCCGGGGCGATTCGCTCTGTTTCGCTTGGGATTCGTCTGTATTTATTGGGATTAGCTTGCTTAGCGGCATTTCTGTTCTTGATTAAGACCGCTGGATTGATGCGACACTCTTACAGGCGATCCGTATGACAGCCAATAACAAAATTGCCGCGCTAGGGGTGACCCTAGCGGCCGGAACTGCGGTAGCCGGAGCCGCCGTAGAATCGCTACCTGTTATCGCTGTCGCCGCTGGCGTCGGCCTTGTCGCTGCATCGATCAAATTGATCGCGCATTGGCGAGAGCAAAACGCCACTCATGCACGCCACGAACAGGATCATGCGCGCGCGATATCGGCGCACTAATGCTTAGGTGAATCGGCAGACGGCGTTTCTTCTGTAGTGATTTCTTAATCCGTTCTCTCTGCTCACCATCATAGTCCGCAGACCAACGTTGGGTCTTGCGCGTGTCGTATACTCAACCAGGGCGACGCCGGTGGCGTGCCCGCCGCCAACGTTCCCTTGCGCCTCCTGCATAGTCGCCAATCTTTTGGTCGCGCTCGCCAATCGGCATAGGGGGTAGCGCCGCAGCGCTACTCCCCTGCCACACCACCGGACATGCGGGTCCGCATCCGGCGGTTCGGAAGGTTGAGGTTACTGGGCAAGTCTGGGCACTCCGAGGCGGTCGTAGTAGCGAGTGGTGAG
>DATIYT010000073.1:0-23786 GCA_035517495.1 Allostellaceae bacterium
GCTCCGCAAAGCCGCCAAGCGCACCACCGAGGCAACATGGCGCCAGATCGGAACCCTCCTCAGCGCCTTCTCGCCACAAGAGTGCGCCAACTACTTCCGAAACGCCGGCTACGCTTCAATGTGAATGGATCAGACACTAGCTACGCGGCCAACCGCACGACGTCGCGGTAATTCTCGCCACCGGCGGCCGCGCAAAAAAGAGCCAATGGCCAACCGGATTGGATCATGGAGGCAGGCGTGGCAAGCGTAACCCTCAAAAAGGAGACCACCGCGCTTCTGGTGGTCGACCCGTACAACGACTTCATTTCCGAAGGTGGCAAAATCTGGCCTCGCATCAAAGCTGTGGCCGAAGCCAACAACTGCGTCCCCAACATGCTGGAAATTCTCAACGCCGCACGAAAGGCAAAGCTGCGAGTCTTTTTTGCGATGCATCATCGCTATCGTTCGGGCGATTACGAGACGTGGAAATACGTCGCGCCCATCCAGAGAGCGGCGTGGCAACACAAGACCTTTGAATATGGCACCTGGGGCGGTGAATTCCACACCGAATTCATGCCGGCGCCGGGCGAGATCGTCGCGCAGGAACACTGGTGCTCCAGCGGTTTCGCTAACACCGACCTGGATTTGCAGCTCAAGAAGCACGGCATCCACCAGCTCGTCGTCGTCGGCTTGATCGCGCATACCTGCATCGAAGCGACCGTGCGCTATGCCGCCGAACTAGGATATGAGGTCAGCGTGGTGAGAGACGCGACGGCGGATTACTCAGACGAGATGATGCACGCAGCGCTCGACATCAACATGCCCAATTACGCCAGCGCGATTGCCAGCACGGAAGAGATCGTTGCCGCGATTGGCACGATGTAAGCCTCGAAGCCGTTGGTCCGTTTATGATGCTGTGGACGGCTCCCCCATCGGCACGTAAGTGCCATTGAAGTGATCGCTGCTGGGGCGGTCGCGGTTTTGCGACTAATCGCTAATCCTTGGTGCACCCCGCATCGCCGCTGGCGCGTCGGCGCGCAACATGCTGGTCAGGCCTGCAGCGAGAGTCAGCGCCGCACCGAAGGCCAGCCCGATCCGCGGGGCGACGCCCAGCGGCGTCAGTTCGAACAGCAAGGTCATCATGACCGCGCCGGCCGTCTGGCCTGTCAGGCGCGCCACGCCCTGGAGCCCGCCCGCGGCCCCGCTGCGCTCGCGAGGCGCTGAGAGGAACATGTTGCGGTTGTTGGGGACATTAAACAGGCCAAAGCCGAGGCCGCAGAGCATGATGCAGAGACCGAGCGCCAGTGGTTGGCTGTGCGGCGGCAGGAAGGCCGCTGCCTCCAGCCCGACGGCGAGGAACACGCCGCCCGCTAAGCAGAGCCACGCCGTCGGCAACCGGTCCGCCAGCCTGCCAGCCATGGGGCCGGCGAAGGCGACGGTGAGCGGCCATGGCGTCAGATAGAGGCCGGTCATAAGGGGCGTCAGACCGAAGGCGTGTTGCAAGTAAAAGGGAAGCGCCACTAGCCCCGCGGTCTGGCCGGTGAAGCACAACATCGAGGCGATGACCGAAACGCGGAAGGGTAACCGGGCAAAGAGGTCCAGCGGGACCAGCGGCGCAGGGCGGCCAGCTTCTCGCCGAACCAGCACCCTCGCGCAGCCCGCCGCGCCGACGAAAAGTACGATGGCTAGAAACGGCCTCGACGGAGCCAATTCCGCGCTGACCACGAGTGCGGCGAATGTGCAGGCGTTGAGCGCCACGCCCAACCCGTCCAGCCGGCGTCCGCTGCACGGGACTTCGGGCAGAACCCGGCTTGCTAGGAGCACGATTGCGCCCAGCGGCACATTTACCGTGAATAGCCATTGCCAGTGCGCAACCGAGAGGATCGCCGCCCCGATGGTTGGGCCGGCCGCGGACGCCAAGGCGACCGTAAGAGCGTTCCAACCGATCGCCGCGCCCAGTCGATGCTGCGGAACGGTGAAGCGCAGTAGGGCCACACCCAACGCCATGATCGTCGCGCCGCCGATGCCCTGAAAGAAGCGCGCCGCCACGAGCCACGGAAGGGTTGGCGCCAGAGCGCAGAGCCAAGAGGCGACGACGAACAGAGCCGTGCCCGCGAAGAACACCTTGCGATACCCGAGGCTCTCGCCCAAGGCGGCGGCGGGGAGAAGCGCTGCGACGAGGCCTAGTTGATAGGCCGTGACGACCAGGACAGAGAGCGCCGGCGTCACGTGCAGGGATCGCGCGATTGTCGGCAGCGCCACGTTGGCGATGGCCGCGTCGAGCACGACCAGCACCATCCCCGTCAGGACCGAGGTAATGGCCCAAATCCGCCGCGTACCGGCGATGCCGTCCGAGTCCTCGGCAATCGTGATCGGCGGTGCGTTCACGGCTGGCCCACAGTCCAGAAGCCGTCGCGCTAGACGTAGCGGGTGACCTTGTGCTCGATCAGGTCCTCCGTCTTGAGGTCCCGCTCCGTGAAGCGGAGCAAGAGCGCCGGGCCGGCGACGCACAAGGTGTCGTGAATGTCGCCAGGCAGGTAGACCTGCACCTGACCGGGCTTGACCAGGGTGGCGTTGCGCTTGACGAGCCGGACCTTCCCGTCGGGGCCTTCCACCCGACCATAGGTTCCCATCTCGCTTTCGCCGTGTTGGACGGCGTAGATGACCCAACTCCGGCCGTGATCGTGGGGCGGCCGATAAAGGCCCGTCTTCTCGACGTGCGCCAGCAGCGCGAAGCCATGCACAGGGTCGCGGTAAAGCTCGCGGCTGGCCGGCTGGTCGCGGTGCAGTTCCGCCAACCAAGGCTCCTTCGGCGACGCCTTCGCCAGCACCTCAACGTGCAATCGGCTCGCCTCGACCAACTCCGTGGTGAGCGGGGCCCAGATGGCGCTGACTGCGGTCATCGCTTCTTCGAGAGTGTTCTTCGCCATTTCGTTCCTCCATTGGTCCGGGATGTCGATCCGGACTGTGCAAGGAAGCTATGACGAGGCCTGGTGCGGCGGAACGCGCAGCGATTGCAGATTATTCGTGCATTGGACGCCTCATGTTGGCTGCTTTCTGCTAAGCTAGGCGCATGCCGAGTCCTGACCTGAATCTGCTTGTCACCCTGGATGTCCTTCTCGAAGAGGGGAGCGTGGCCCACGCCGCGCGGCGGCTCCGGCTTAGCCCTTCGGCGATGAGCCGCACCCTGTCGCGACTACGCGAAGTTACCGGCGATCCCCTGTTGGTGCGCGCAGGCCGTGGCCTCATTCCGACGCCTCGCGCTTTGGAGCTGCGGAGACGCGTCGGTTCGGTCGTTCAGGAGGGGCAGGCCCTACTGCGACCGACAGAGGCGTTAGACCTGAAGACGGTGGCGCGGACCTTCACGTTGCGCACCGCTGATGGGTTCGTGGAGAACTTCGGACCGCGCCTGCTGGCGCGCGTCGGCTTGGAAGCCCCTGGAATTCGGCTCAACTTCCTTCAGAAGCCGGACAAGGATAGCGCGCCCCTGCGGGAGGGCCGGATTGACCTGGAGACGGCAGTGGTCGAACCGTCGATGGGACCCGAGCTGCGCACCCAGGCCCTGTTCCGAGATCGCCTCATCGGGGCGGTCAACCCCTCTCACGCGTTGGCGGGTGAGCGGATCACAGCAGGGTCCTATTCAGAAGCACGGCACGTCATCGTCTCGCGGAGCGGCTTCGATGAAGATGCGGTGGATCGGCCGTTCCTGCCCGAAGGCGTTTCACGGCACGTCGCCAGCGCGGTGAGCGGCTTCGCGACGGCTTTGGCGCTGGCCAGACATTCGGATTTGGTTGCGACCGTCCCTGAACTCCACACCGCAGCTCTGCGGACGGGGATGTTCAGCTTCCCGATTCCCGTACCGACGACGGGGTTCACAGTATCGATGGTGTGGCACCCGAGGCTGGACGCCGATCCCGTCCACCGATGGCTGAGGGCATGTCTGCGCGCCGTGTGCGCACCCGAGTAGCGAAGCCAAGGGCCTTCATCCAAAGAGCGGCCCTGTAAAAGATGATCCGACCGCTGTCTCTCGCGAGACAGGCGTGATCCTCTAAACGAATGGACGAAACTCACTTGCGGAGTAGGACCTGACTCTTCCGGGCAAATCTACCTCTTTTCGTCGCGAGCCTTCAACCACGTGACACCGCATTAGGAGCGGTTCGCTTCGTCTTAAGCTCAGGAGGTATACGGTGACCACGAATTTGCGTGAGGCACGAAACTTCCTTACTGGTGATCATGTTCTTGTCGGAGATGCCCTAATCCACCATCACAACAGACGATTGAACGCCGCTTCTTGGTCGATCATCTCCATGTGTGCAGTGCCATTGATGGCGTGCATCTACGGGCTTCGCGCCACATGGCGCCGCGCCTGGCCTGTCGCTCGAGTTGGTGGATCTCGATGTGCAAAGTCCGGGCGACATCAGGCGCAACCTCGACCTGCTTGCAGGCACACCGGTCGATGCGCTTGTCGTCGTGTCGAGCCCGCTGATCCTGAGCCAGGAGCATACAATCATCGAAGCCGAGCTGGCGCTGCGGCTACCGTCAATCCATGACCTCGCCTTCGAGGCGCACGACGGTGCACTCGCAGCGTACGGGTCTGATCCCGTACTCAATTTCGAACGCGCCGCCCAATATGTCGATCGTCTTCTGCGTGGCGCGCGCGTTGCCGAGTTGCCATTCGACCAACCGACTCACGTGACGCTCGTCATCAATCTCAAGACGGCAAAGACTCTGGGATTAACAATCCCGCAATCGCTGCTCGCCCGCGCCCACGAGGTGATCGAATGACCGCTGATGGCACTTCTCGGACGATCTCGTGGTGACCAACGGGAGTCCGCTCATGAGGGGAAGAACGGACTCTCTGCGGACATCACACCGACGGCCGTAGGTGACCCACTGCAGACATGGCGCGGTTAGCTCGGTGGAGCATTCTCGCCTTGCGCGGTGCAGTAGGTTGATGTTGGGCTTATGATCTACTCCATGAACGCCCTATCGCGCATCCGGCTTCGCATTCCTTTCTCCGAGCTCTGGAGCATGCGGATCGAGCATCCTTATTCGCTGCTCGTACGTGCTGATGGCCACGCTTGGACCTGCGGTCAGTGTCCACTCGCGCCAGACGGTTCGGTGCTAGCTCCCAATGATCTCGGGCAGCAAGCTGATCACGTCGAGAAGTACATCGAGCGCATTCTCGATATGGCCGGACTTTCATCGCCCAACGTCGGTAAGTTGGTGCTCTATCATGCGCCAGCGCAAGGCGCACGCACGGAACGCATGCTGCGCCGGTTCCAGACAGCCTTCCCGGGCGCTGTCCTGGTTCCTGTGGGCATCCCCTTCTTCTATTACCCTGGCATGTGCATCGAGGTGGATGTGCACGCGGCGGAGCGTCGATCGCCTATCACCCATTCAAGCGAAATTCAGGGGCTGCGCATTGAATCTGTCGATGCCGGAGAACTAATTTGGGTGAACCTCGAGGTTCTGACCGACCCGACTGGGACACTTTGCGTGCTCACTGCCGACATGGTGTGTAACGCCTTGCGCAGCGCTATCGGAGTTTCCGCCGATGCGCTGCTTGCGGATCACTGGTTCGTCGGCGGAAACGGCGCCGGGCCGGCGCTAGAGCGTCTTCGGGAAGTGGGTCTTGTCACCGACCCCGGTGCGGTCGTTGGCGTGACGCTACGTGGCGGCACTGTGGCATTGGGAGAGCTCACCTTTACCCGTGAACGCGTGGCCACTTCGTCGCACGCGATGTCACCGCAGTCGGGAGCGCGCGTTTTCGCACGCAGCAGCCACAACCATTTTTGGGTTGCCGCTCGCAGTGTCTCGCCCGACCACTCACTCGTCGAGCAAACCAGAGAAATCATGGCGTCGCTCGCGGAAACCATGAGCGCACAAGACTGGACCTTCGATTCGGTTTGCAAGGCGACGACGCACTACGTTGGCAGTAGCACAGCCGACGATCTGCACGACAACATGACAGTGCGGAATGCCTATTACCGCCGTCCTGGTCCAGCCTCCACGGGTCTCCCTGTTTCCGCCTTCCCATTCTCGGCGAGCAAGATCGCCGTCGACGTGCTGGGAGTGATCGATTGAGGGGGTGGACTTCCGTGAAGATGGCACCTGTGTGACGTGCCGCGATGGAGTGTCGAGAGTCCCTTTCCGGGGGCAAAGCAGACCCAGAACCGACCTCACGCCGAGAGCCGTTCGTGACCCATTGCGGTCATTGTACGAACGACGCCTGGACACGTTGTCGCGCCTCGACGATCATGCCGGTGGAGCGGAGTTAGGACGTCATCATGGACATTGGAGGTTGGCTGCGGAGCTTGGGCCTCGGACAGTACGAGGGGGCATTTCGCGACAACGAGATTGACGAGGCGGTTCTTCCGAAATTGACGCAGGAGAACTTAAAGGAGCTCGGCGTAACTGCTTTAGGCCACCGCCTCAAACTCTTAGATGCTATCGCCGCGTTGCATGCTGAAACGCGCGTCATGCCATCCCGCAATGACGCCTCGGCCGTATCCGCCGCGCCCAACCTGTTTACCGGAGACCAGGCCGAACGCCGTCAAGTTACAGTGATGTTTTCGGACCTCGTTGGCTCGACCGCCCTCTCGGCCAACATGGACCCGGAAGATTTACGCGAAGTGATTTCAACCTACCATAAATGCGTTGCCGAAACTGTGCGCCGCTTTGATGGTTTTGTGGCGAAATACATGGGCGACGGCGTGCTTGTTTATTTCGGCTATCCCCAGGCCCATGAGGACGATAGCGAGCGAGCGGTGCGCACAGGGCTAGAACTGATAGCCGCTGTGACGGAACTGAAGACGCACGCCGTGCTGCAAACGCGCGTCGGCATCGCGACCGGGTTGGTCGTGGTCGGCGATCTCATAGGATCAGGCGAGGCGCAGGAGCGCGGCATCGTCGGCGAGACGCCGAACCTTGCCGCGCGGCTGCAGGGGATTGCCGAGGCCAACACCGTGGTCATTGCCGAGAGCACGCGACGGCTGATCGGCGACCTGTTCGAGCTTCGCGATCTCGGCAAGAGCGAGCTAAAAGGCATTGCCGCGCCGGTGCAAACCTGGGCCGTGCAGCGCGCGCGTTCCGTCGAGAGTCGCTTCGAGGCGTTGCACGCGAGTGGCTTCACGGCATTGGTCGGGCGCGATGAGGAGACCGAGCTGCTACTGCGGCGCTGGGCGCGGGCAAAGAGCGGCGAGGGACGAGTGGTGCTGATCTCCGGCGAGCCGGGCATCGGCAAGTCGCGGCTCACGGCGGCACTTTCCGAGCACATCGGGAGCGAGCCCCACACTCGCCTGCGCTATTTCTGCTCGCCGCACCATCAGGACAGCGCGCTCTATCCCTTCATCGCCCGGCTCGAACGCGCCGCCGGTTTCGCCCGCGATGACGCGCCAGCGGCAAAGCTCGGCAAATTGCGGGCACTGCTCGCGCCTGGGACGCGGGATAACGACGATATCGCGCTGCTGAGCGAGCTCATGTCGCTGCCCAGTTCGGCCGCGGAACTCAACCTCAGTCCCCAGCGCAAACGGGAAAAGCTGTTCGAGGCGCTACTCAACCAGCTCGAAGCCGAGGCACGGCAGCGGCCGGTGCTGATGGTGTTCGAGGACGCGCACTGGATCGACCCGACTTCGCGCGAGCTCTTGGACCTGGCCGTCGACCGGGTGCGCCGGCTGCCGGTGCTGCTCGCGATCACCTTTCGTCCGGAATTCCAGCCGCCCTGGGGTGGCCGCTCCCACGTCACGAGCTTGGCGCTCAATCGCCTCGGCGAGCGCGCCGGCGAGGCGCTGGTGAAAACTCTGGCGGGCAATGCCGCGCTCAGCCCCGATATCATTGCGGAGATCGTCGAGCGCACGGACGGGGTGCCGCTGTTTGTCGAGGAGCTGACCAAGGCGGTGCTGGAAACCGCTGCGCAGGGAGACCGAGTTGCCGCGGTGCTGGCGACGACATCGCTTGCCGCGGGGTCGGTGCCGGCGACGTTGCATGCCTCGCTGATGGCTCGCTTGGATCGGCTCGGGCTGGCGCCCAAGGAGATCGCGCAGATCGGCGCGGTGCTCGGCCGCGAGTTTGCCTACGAACTGATCGAGCCGGTGGCGCAGCGTGATCAGAGGGAGCTGCAGGCCGCGTTGGGTCAGCTCACCGATGCCGGGCTCCTATTCTGCCGCGGTACCGCTCCGCATTCATCGTATCTGTTCAAGCACGCGCTGGTGCAGGACGCGGCCTACTCGACCCTGTTGCGCGGGCGACGTCAGGAATTGCACGCGCGCGTCGCGGCGGCGCTGGAAGAGCGTTTCGCCGATCTCGTCGAGCGCCAGCCGGAGCTGCTCGCCCATCACCTGATGGCTGCCGGCGCCACCGAACGCGCGGTCGAGCAATGGCTGAAGGCGGGACGGCATGCCGCAGCGCGATTGGCTTACCTTGAAGCGATTGCCCATCTTGAGCGGGGTCTCGGCCTGCTGCGTTCATTACCGGAGAGCCCGATCCGGGACGGCCGCGAAATCGAGCTGCAACTGGCGTTGGGGCTCTGTCTGTTTACCGCCAAAGGCGCCGTCGCTGCGAAGCCGGCTTATACGCGGGCGCTCGAGCTTGCCGAGAGCAGCGGCGAGCCGCAGCAACGGTTCGAGGCGCTTTATGGGGTGTGGCAGTCAACTCGCGATAACGTGTCCGGTGGAATAGCTGCCGCCAGACCGCTATCGGAGAGATTACTGAGGATGGCGGAACGGGAGCGGGATGATGGATTGCGGCTCCAGGCACATCACAGCGCCTGGACGACGTGGTTTTTTGCCGGAGATCCGGCAAAGGAACGCGAGCACGCCGACGCCGGGCGCCTTCTCTACGATCCGGAAAAGCATGCGTTCCATCGGCTCGTCTATGGCGGACACGATCCCGGTGTTTGCGCCCAAAATCATGGCGCTTGGGCCGAATCGTTGCTCGGATATCCTGACAAGGCGCTTGCGAGCATCGCTGATGCTTTGGCGCTGGCCGAGCGGATCGCCCATCCGTTCACGTTGGGCCTTGCTCTCCTTCTTTCTTCGCAGGTTTACCTCAATCGCCGTGAGCCAGAGCGA
Organism: Allostellaceae bacterium; assembly: GCA_035517495.1. Classification (GTDB taxonomy): domain Bacteria; phylum Pseudomonadota; class Alphaproteobacteria; order ATCC43930; family CGMCC-115725; genus DASZHJ01. Next base: position 9,051 of record DATIYT010000073.1, read on the forward strand.
GCCCTGCGCCAGCTCGATGCTGCTGAGGCGGTGGCTGCGGAGCAGCGGCTCTCGTTAATCCTCGAACCAGGCATGCTGCGTGGCGCGGCATTGCTCGGACAAGGTGCAGTCGACGAAGCGATCGCCCGCATTCGCGAGGGCGTAGCGAGATGGACCCGGCTCGGGCGCACTATCCATTTACCTTATGGTTTGGCGTTCCTGGCCGAGGGTTTGGCCCGGCACGGCGATCGGGCGGCGGCACTTGCCGCATCGCGGGAAGGTTTGGAAATAGCGGGCGCTACCGGGCAGCATATGTGGGATGTGGAACTGCACCGCGTCACCGGAACTGCGCTGCTCGCCGAAAACCAGCTCGACGAGGGTCAGGCCTCCCTTCAGCAGGCGATCCGCATCGCCCAAGCCCAACAAGCGAAATCGCTGGAATTGCGCGCCGTCTGCGATCTCGCCCGGCTGTGGGGCGAGCAGGGCCGGCGCGCCGAAGCCCGCGATCTCCTCGCCCCGGTCTACGACTGGTTCACCGAAGGCTTCGACACACTAGATTTGAAGGAAGCCAAGGTTCTGCTTGGTGAGTTGCAAGGCTGACAGAGCTCAAGATCGCCCCCAACTTTGCTGCGGTGCGTGAGTCTGGTTTTGGCACTTTTCGGCCGACCTCTTGGTGGCTAACAGAAGTCTGTTGATGAGGGGAAGAGCGGACTCCGTGCGGACATCGCTCTGAAGGCAGTTCGTGACCCGAAGCGGATTTCGCACCCCAGCTACCGTACGCAGGCGACGACCTTCATTCTCAACCATGTTCGTAAGATTGAACCGGGAGGTTGCAGGCGTCAATGCAACTCTACTACCGATGGCAGACCATAATTATTTTTCCCTCGTAATATCGGGCAACGGCAAGGCACGCCCGGTGGCACCTATCGTTGCCCCTTGCAGAGCGCGATGCAGTCGCGAGGCGATGCGGGCTAGGGCTTCCTCTTGAAAGGCGCGCGCAATCAGCGTCACGCCGAACGGCAGGCCGTCTCCACGGAAGCCCGCGGGAATCGCAACCGCCGCGAGGTCGAGCAGGTTGACGAAATTGGTGTAGAGCCCGAGGTTGTTGTTGAGGCGAACGGGGTCGGCGAGCATCTCTGCAATGCGATAGATCGTGCCGGCGGTCGGCAGCAACATCACATCGATTGCGGTCCATGCCCGTTCGGTCTGTCGCGCAAGCGCCGCCAGGCGATAAATCCCCTCGAAAACATCGACTGCGCTGAGCCGAGCAGCGCCCAGAATGATCTCGCGCGTGACGGGGTGCAGCGACTCGGGATGGGCGTTCGCAAAATCTTTGATTGCCGCCAGCCGCTCGGCAGTCCAGGGGCCGCTGTAGAGTAGGAGACCGGCGTCGCGGAACGGGGCAAAGTCGATCGCGACTTTGACGCCGCCCAACCCTGTGAGCCGTGCGACGCTCGCTTCATAAAGGGCTTCAGCCTCGCCGTCGCCGAAGAAGTCGAGCCTGCTATCGGGGACACCAAAACGAAAGCGGTCCGCCGGAAACGCCGTGGGTATCCCGTCGGGCTCGCGCCGCGAGAACGGATTTTCAGGATCGAATCCCGCGGCGACTTGCGTCACCATGAGCGTGTCCTCAACCGTGCCGCTCAGGATCGATACGCAGTCGAGGCTTCGGCACGCGGGCACCAACCCCGACGTGCTGAGCCAGCCGCGCGTCGGCTTCAGCCCGACGATATTGTTGAAGGCAGCGGGAACACGGCCCGATCCGGCGGTGTCGGTGCCTAGCGCGAAGCTGACGGATCCGTTCGCGACCGCGACGGCCGAGCCGGAACTGGACCCGCCCGAGATATAGCGCGCGTCGAACACCGAGGCAGGAATCCCGTAAGGCGAGCGGGTACCGTTGAGGCCGGTCGCGAACTGATCGAGGTTTGTCTTGCCCAGGAGAATTGCGCCCGCCGCTTCCAGTTTCTGAACCACAGCCGCAGTCTTCGTCGGGACATACGAAAAGGCGGGACAGGCCGCGGTCGTCGGCAGGCCCGCCGCGTCGATGCAGTCCTTGACCGCGAATGGGATTCCGAGCAGCGGCTGCAGCACGCCCTGGGCAAGGAGTCTTTCGGACGCCGCCAACGCGGACAGCACATCGTCAAGCGGCTTGATGCTGAGCCAGACGGCCTTGCTGCGGTCTAGGATGATCCTGGCGTGGCATTCCCTGATGACGTCTGCCGGCCGCGTCCCGGCTGCATAGGATGCGCTCAGAGTCGTGATGTCCAGCGAGCACCATGGCTTAGCCATCGATCGCGCTCACATGCGCGGCAACAACTCGCCAGCCCGCTGGCGTTCTGACCCAGCTCTGCATTTGCCGCCCGATTTTCCCCGGCGTGCTCTCTCGACGGAACAGCGCCGACGCCGTCGCGAAGTCGCGCCCGAAGGTGGTGATGGTCACGCGTTCCAGCCGGCGGCTCAGTCCTACGGGCGAACGGGCGCGGCGGAAGGCGCGAATCTCGTCGATGCCATGCAGGTTTTCTGCAAGGCCGTAGCGGATGGTCCTCGGGCTGTCCCAGAACAGCGCCTCCAAGGTCGCAATATCATTTTCACCTAGCGCGATCTCATAACATCTGAAGGCTGCCTCGACTTCGGCGACCACCTCGGGAATATTGATTTCCACCCACTACCTCCTAAAGCTTTGCCACCGGCGCACGGGCGATACCCTCGCGCTCGAGCCGGCGCGCCACCTGCAGCGCGCGCGCTTCGTGCCACGGAGGTGCCACGATCTGCACGCCCATTGGGAGGCCGCCGGCGTCGAGCCAGATGGGGACCAAGACCACGGGCAGGCCAATGAACGAGAGGGGTTGCGTGAAGATACCGAGATTGGGCCGGACCGGCAGCACCTTGCCGTCAAACGCAAACGTGGTCTGTCCGATGCGCGGCGCGCGACTGGGCGTCGCCGGAGCCAGTATCACATCGACGGCGTCGAAGATCTTGTGCACCTGCTGCTGGAACCAACGCCGAAAGCGCTGGGCGCGAATGACCCACGCGGCGGGGATCGTCGCGCCTGCAAACAATCGATCGCGCACCGCCGGATCGAAATCCCCGGGGCGCGCACGCAACCGTCCCAGATGCAACTCCGCGCCCTCCGCCGCCGTGATGACGTAGGCCGCGGCGCGAGCGCGCGCGACTTCCGGCAGCTCGATCGTCGTCTTGGCATCGAGCGCGCGCGCCACGCGCTCGACCGCGGCAAATACCTCAGGCTCGCCCTGGCGCTCGAAATAACCGCCAGCGATCGCGATCCGCAGCCCTTCGGTCCTTGCGTCAAGCAGCGGTAAAACCAGCTCCGGCACGTGCAGCATCGTCATGGGTTCGGCAGGATCACCGCCCTGCATTGCGTCATAGGCTACGGCGAGATCGACCACGCTCCGAGCCAAAGGGCCGAGATGGTCGAGACTGCCGACAAAAGGAAAGCTGCCGGCACGCGTCAGCCGTCCGAAGGTCGGTTTCAATCCGAATATGCCGCAGAGCGCCGAGGGCACGCGGATCGAGCCGTTCGTGTCGGAGCCGAGCGCCAGCGGAACGAGACCGGCCGCAACCGCCGCGCCCGACCCTCCGGACGAGCCACCGCTCATGTGGTCGAGCGCGTGTGGATTGCGCGAGGGCCCGTCATGGACATTCTCGCCCGTGAAGTCGTAGGCGTATTCGCCCATGTTGAGTGCGCCGATGAGGACAGCGCCGGCCGCTTCCAAGCGTCGCACCAGGGCCGCGTCTTGCGTTGCCGGCTCGCTCTCTCGGTTGATCTTCGAACCCGCGCGCGTCGGCAAACCCGCCACGTCGATTAAATTCTTCACGGCGAAGGGGACGCCCGCGAGCTTGCCCGGAGGTTCCCCTCGCAGGCGCTTCCCATCCACGGCATCGGAGGTGGCGCGCGCCCGCGACGCCAACACGTCCGTGAAGGCGTTGACCTTCGGATCGAGCGCCTCGATCCGCCCTAGCGCAGCATCGATGACGGCGCGCGCCGTAACTGTGCCGGCGCCAACTGCGGCAGCGATCCCTGTCGCGGAACCCGTGACGAGAGAGGACGCAAAGCCGATCATGGGATGAAGATCGGCGCTGCCTCGATCTCGTCACCGAGGGGAAATTCCAGCACTAGTCTCGCGGCGTCGCCGATCATCCGCACGTGGGTGAGCACGCCCTCGCGCCATCCCTCCTCGATCGTGAGCCCCAGGACGGCAAGCTCAGCGTCGAGCGCCTGAGCGCGTTCTGTGTCGGTCATGATGGGGATGGGCGGCGCCATGGTGGAATGTCCCATGTTAGGGGTCTGTCGAGCTTGGCCTACAAGACCCGTGCCAGCGTTCGCCAAGCTGGATCGGACGCGTGCAAACCCGAGTTTGCGCCCGAATCTATCGGCGCTGAGCAGGTGCAACAGTATAACGGGTGGCAGGCCCCGGTGGCAGAGTGACCATCGATTGGTCGGAAAGCTGAAATTCTGTGCAGCGCAGCGGGCGACGCGGTTAGTCCAAATCCGCGATTCAGAGCAGATCGCGGAAATATTGGCCCCAGCTTCGCCTTGGGCACGGTTCTTGCTGCGTCCTCATTCGGAGGAAGGCGGAATGTCCGTCATCGATGCCGAGCCGTACCCTTTCGACTTGGATGCACGGCACGCCGCGCTGCTGATCATTGACATGCAGCGCGATTTTCTTGAACCCGGCGGCTTCGGTTCGTCGCTGGGTAACGATGTTTCGCTGCTGCGCAGGACGATCGCCCCGACGATGCGCCTCCTCGCCGCGTGCCGCCAAGCCGGCATCGCGGTTATCCATACGCGCGAGGGTCATCGCGCCGATCTCTCGGACTTGCCACTCGCCAAGAAAATCCGCGGCCGACCGAAAGAGCAGATCGGCGATCTCGGGCCTATGGGCCGGATTCTCGTGCGCGGCGAGGCAGGGCACGAAATCATCCCGGAGCTTCGACCCTTGCCGGATGAGCCGGTTATCGACAAGCCCGGCAAAGGGGCTTTCCACGCAACCGATCTCGACGCGATCCTCCGGAACCGCGACATAGCGCAACTTGTCGTTTGCGGTGTTACGACCGAAGTCTGCGTCCATACTTCCGTTCGCGAGGCCAATGACCGCGGCTACGACTGCCTCGTGGTCAGCGACTGCGTCGGCTCGTACTTCCCGGAATTCCAAGAGGTGGGTTTGCGCATGATCCGGGCGCAAGGCGGCATCTTCGGCTGGGTCGCGCCATCCGACGCCGTTATCGCCGCTCTTCCAACCAACTGAAACGGAGGGAGCCAATGACCGCGGCAGCACAGGCACCGCGCTGGTGGGTACCCGGCGACTGGAACGCGTTCTTCGGATTCGGGACGAACATCCTCGTCAATGTCCTCGTGCTCACGGGGCTGTTGCGTTTCGTGCTCAAAATGCCTGACGAGCTGGTGTTCGGACGGATCCTCCCGGCTACGGGCTTGATGCTCTGCATCAGCACCCTCTACTATGCGTGGCTCGGTTACCGCCTCGCCAAGAAGACCGGACGCAGCGACGTGTGCGCGCTCCCCTCCGGGGTCAGTGTGCCGCACATGTTCGTTGTCACCTTCGTCATCATGCTGCCGATCCTCGGTCGCACGAAGGACCCGGTGCAAGCTTGGGAAGCCGGATTGACCTGGGTCTTCGTACAGAGCTTCGTGCTGATGGCCGGCGGCTTCATCGGGCCTTGGGTGCGCCGCATCACCCCGCGCGCAGCGCTTCTAGGGTCGCTCGCGGGCATATCGATCACTTTCATATCGCTCAAACCGGCGCAGCAGATGTTGATGACGCCGGCGATCGGTCTCGTCTGCTTTGCCATTATTCTTGTAAGTTGGTTCGGCGGTGTTCGATTCTATCGCGGGATTCCTGCCGGGCTCATCGCGATCGCGGTCGGAACCGTGATCGCTTGGGTCTCGAACTTGTTCGGCCTCAATTACGGGGACCTGAGCCTCGCAGGATTGACGGGATCCTTTGCCAATTTCGGGTTCGAGATCCCGCTCCCCGCCTTCGGCCACGTGTTTTCCGGATTCAAATTCATCGGGATCATCCTGGTGACCGCAATTCCCTTTGGCATCTACGATCTCGTGGAAGCCATGGACAATGTGGAGAGCGCCTCGGCCGCCGGCGACTCTTTCCCCACCACCCGAGTGCTGACCGCCGACGGCGTCATCAGTCTGATCGGCTGTCTCATGGGCAATCCCTTCATTAACGCGGTCTATATCGGCCATCCCGGATGGAAGGCGATGGGCGGACGGCTCGGCTACTCCGCGGCGACGGGCCTTCTGATGATCTTGATCACCTGGTTCGGAATCATCTCGCTGATGTTGTCCGTGATTCCGGTGATCGCGATCCTGCCGATCCTGCTCTACATCGGCATGCTCATCGGCTCGCAGGCATTCCAGGAAACACCGTCAAGCCACGCGCCAGCGATCGTGCTCGCCCTGGTGCCGCAGATCGCCGCCTGGGCATTGGTCCAGGTTGACGGTGCCCTGGGCGCGGCCGGAACCAGCGCCGCCGCGCTCGGCATCGACAAGCTCGCACAAGTAGGCGTGCTCTACCGCGGGCTCGAAATCCTGGGTGGTGGCGCGACTTTGACCGGGATTGTCTTGGGTGCGGTCACTGTCTTCATCATAGAACGCGATTTTACCAAATCCGCGGCTTTCGCGGTGGTCGGCGCAGCGCTCACTTTCTTCGGCCTCATGCACAGCCAGGCCATCGGGATCGGACAGGCGCCGGAAGTCGCGTGCGGCTACCTCGCAGTCGCTGCCATCCTGTTTGCCTGCGGCAAATACGCCGTGCTCGAGCCCAAGCACGCGGAAGTGCATCACCCTCAAGCCATGAGCGTGGAACCCGCGGACTGAGCATGCGATGCCTGTTCGCACCTTGACGGAGGTCGCACGCTCCGGTGCATGATCGGGAGCCACCCGGATTCGGAGGCTGTGTACGAGTAGATAGCGAGGCAGGTCTCTTTGCGTGGAAAGCGCGATGTCTTCTTTGCGAGCCCTTTCTCGCTGCGGACGAGATTTAGAAGATCTGCGGAGTCGGCTCGGTCGAGTACGGTGAACGACGGATCGAGACCGATACTGTCGGCGTAGTCGCGGAGCAAGCGGTTACCGATCGCGTGGAAAGTGCCGGACCAGGAAATGTCGCCGCTCCGCGCACCGGCTCTCGGCTTGGCCGCAGCCTGTGCTGCCGCAAGTACTCGATGCGCCCGGGTGGTCATCTCGCTGGCGGCCCGGCGCGTGAAAGTGAGCAGCAGGATGCGCTCCGACGGGACACCTCTCAGGATCAGGTGAGCCACCCGATGGGCGAGCGTATTGGTCTTCCCGGTGCCCGCCCCCGCGATGATCAGAAGGGGCCCGGCGCTTTCGCTTCCGCCGATGCCATACTCAACCGCCGCCCGCTGACCGACGTTCAGGTCGCGCAAATGTGCCGGGCAATCCATGGGACGCGCGCTGCCTGGGTGTTCAGTTTCTGTTCTTATGGCGCCCCGCTCTCTTAAGCATTGAACCTCAAATTCGCGATCAGAACCGATCGGGACGGTACGGTGCGAGATCGATTTCCGGCTGTCGGCCGGAGGCCAGCGCCGTCGCCAATCTTCCGGTGATCGGCCCCAACGTCATTCCGAGATGTCCGTGACCGAAGGCGTATATGACCGACGCGCAGCGCGGCGAGCGCCCGATCACTGGCAGGGAATCCGGAGTCGAGGGACGATATCCTATCCACTCCCGGGTCACTCTGTCGCTGAGACCAGGGAGCGCTTCACGGGCGCTCGGCAGCAGCTTGTATATGGACGAGAAATCAGGCGGCGCATGCAGCCCCGCGAGTTCGATACCGCTCGTGAGACGATACCCGTCCTGCATGGGCGCCAGAGCGAACCATCGTTCTGGAAAAACTACCGGGCGCCGCAGCTCACCTGACTCGCCGGGCTCAATGTTCAGGTGATATCCGCGTTCAGTATCGAGGGAAATCCGATCACCGATCTGGGCAGCGAGCTCTCGCGACCACGCCCCCGCCGCCACAACGACGATATCGAACTGGCGAATACCGAGCTCCGAGCGCACGCAGACACCCCGGCCCTCGACCGGCACGAGCGTGCGGACCCGTTCTTGGAAGATATGTCCGCCAGCCCCCAGAAAATGTCGCACAAAACCCTCGACCAGACGGATTGGCTGGCTCACGAAAGCACTGTCCGGTTGGAACAGGCCCTTGACGTAGCGCGGCGCCAGATTCGGCTCGAGCTGACGCAGTTCATCGGGATTCAGCACGTCAAATTTGATGCCCTGCTCGGTCATCAACCTCCGTTCCAGCGCGCTGCCGGCAAAGCCCGACTCCTTCTCATAAACCTTCAACCAACCCACCGGGCGCACCACGTCATGAACGCCTGCGAGTTCGACCAGCTCACGGTGCGCATCATAGGCGCGCGTCACCAAAGGCATCAGCGCTCGAGCGATCTCCGTTACCCGGCCAGGACGCCCTGCCAGCAGAAACCGCGTGAGCCAAGGGGCGAGCCGAGGCAAATAGAGCCAGCGAATCCGGACGGGATGCATCGGATCCAGTAACATCGAGGGGATCTCTTTCCAGAGCGACGGCGTACTGGTCGGCGTCACAGCGCCCGTAACGATGCCACCGGCGTTTCCGAAAGATGTTCCGGTTCCCGGCGCGCGAGCATCAATCACAGTGACCTGATGGCCGTCACGCTGAAGATGAATCGCGGTGCTCATGCCGAGGATACCAGCACCTATGACCGCGACATTTCTGGGCGCTGTCATCCCGTTTGGAACAACCTCACTATCCATCTTCGCCAACAATACCGGCATCCCAGGCGTCTCCGCGTTCATCGCCTCATCGAAAGGTCACCCACCCCGACTCTACCAATAGTGAAAACGATCCTCGCGCACGTCGTTCGACGCTCGGCTCAGAGCTTAGGTCCGAAGATGCCGGCAATACAAACAACCGGACCACGCCTCACGGGCTTCGAACACACTCATCGATACACGCGCAATCGCACTTCTAAAACCCGCGCCAGCATCGATATGGGAAACGCCAACAGAAAGTACATGGCTCCGGCGACAACGTAGAGCTCAAGCGGCATGAAGTATTCACTTGCGAGGTCGCGAGCTCTCAGCATCAGCTCGGGTGCCGCGATCAGGGAGGCCACTGAGGTCTCCTTAATCAATATGACAGCTTGATTTGCCAATGGCGGCAGAATGACCGTCATCATCTGCGGGATAACGACGAAACGCGCGACTTGAAGCCCGCGCAATCCCAACCCACGTGCGGCTTCCAGCTGGCCCTTCGGTATCGATTCAATACCCGCTCGATAGATTTCCGCGACATAGGCCCCGCTGTTGGCTGCCAACCCAATCACTGCGGCCTGGTACGAACTCATGACCACGCCCATTTCGGCCAAACCGAAATAGATGAAAAAGAGCTGTGCCAGAACCGGCGTGCCCCGGATTACATTGATGTAAAGGCGCGCGGCACTGGACAGCGCCCGCATTCTACTGGCGCCCATAACCGCCAGCGCGGCACCAATAAACAGCGCCAAAACGAACGAAACCACCATCATCTCGACCGTGTCGCCGGCCGCGCGCCATAGCTGCGGCATCCACTCGGAGAGATGCTCTATCATGGGTGTTCAGGGCCTAGCCTCGGCAGCGCCGAGGTGGTGTTCGAGCCATGATGCCAGACGTATCATCGGTAAGCTGATGCAGAGATAGACGACGCAGACCGACAGATAGATCTCTGGGCTATGGAACGTTTCGTTCACCAGATTGCGCGCGAGAAGCATGACTTCCGGCGCCGCCACAGCGGATGCGACCGACGTGTTCTTCAAAAGCTGCACAGCGAAGTTGGTGAGCGGCGGTACCACCAGGCGCACCGCTTGTGGCAGGATTACCAAGCGGAAGACCTGCCAGCGACCAAGGCCCAAAGCATAGGCGGCTTCGACTTGGCCACGAGGTATGGCGGCGATGCCCGCGCGGAAGATCTCGGTGCAGTAGGCTGACCCGTTGATACCCAATCCCAGCACCGCCGCCGAAATGGAATCGAACCGGATGCCGAGGGTCGCCAACCCAAAATAAACGATGAACAGCAGCGTGAGGACAGGAACTGCTCGGAACAGCTCAACGTAGATCTGTACCAGGGCACGCGCGAGCCGGCCTCCTAAGGACTGGCAACCCGCGAGCAGCGCGGCAACTACCATGGAGAAGGCCAAAGAACCCAGCGTAACTTCGATCGTTACCCGGACGCCCGTGATCAGAACCTCGACGATGTGAGAATAGAGTTCAATGCCACTCTGTGCGGACATCGTCCCACGCCAATCCGTGAGAGAGCGCCATCACTCTCTTGAATTGACCGCCAGCGTCACGTCCCGAACGTCGATGAAAAGTCCGCGTGGCACGATTCCATCTTGCCGATGATATGGTTTGCCTCGTCGCGGTCGACACCGAGACGCGGCGGCTTCTCCACCGGCGTGAAATATACCGGATTGGTGATGCCGTATTTCTCGAGAGCCTTCTTGTTGATGCCGGTGCGCCATACCCAGGCTACGCCCTGATTGACGGCCTGGAATAGTTCGCAGTTGGTTTGCGCGATACCGATCACCGCGTGATTGCGTCCGGTCAGGATCGGATAATCCGGATTCACCTTCATGGCAACCTGGGTCAGTCCCCAGTCGGGATTGCGCGCGATGAGGTAATCAAGGGTCGGACCATCCAGCACGGCGGTGTCGAGGCGGCCCGCGACAACATCCCGTATCACTGCGTCGGTGGTGTCATAGAGTTTCAGCTCTGCGAGGCCGGGAATTCTTTTCATGTCGGGAATGGGGGTGAATCCCGTCACTGTGCCCATCGTCAATCCCTTAAGCGCCTCTACGGAATCGATGTTCCTGCCCGGCTTCTGCACGAGGAACCGCGTAACGTAGTAAATCGGGTCGGTAATCGCCATAACCTCTGAGCGAGGCTTCGACCAACCCATGTTTCCGAACATGCAATCCGCGCGCCCACTTCGGACCGACTCGATCGTAGCCGCCCATTCCATGAGCGCGGGCTTGACGTTCAATCCAAGCTTTCCGGCGATCGCCATAACGATCTCGGTATCCATCCCGATGAACTGCCCATCCTTGATGCCGGTCATCGGAAGATCCCCTGCGATGGCACAGGTGAGATAGCCGTGCTCGATCGTCTTGATCTCTGTCGCGGCCGCTAGGGCTTGGCGTCCGGTGCCAACGAATGGGGCGACAATCGCAGCACCCAGGACCAGATTCAGCGCTTCACGCCGGCTAAAAGAGTGCGGCCTCCTAGTCATCTGGTGGCACCTTTCCTTCTCTTGATGCCCCTGCCGGCATCGGATGAAGTCGCGATACAATGCTCGGTCATGGTCGTCAGAACTCGTGATCATATTTGCGCCGCAGGACCTCGCCTGCCCGCACACCGGTCAGACGACCGTCTTCGACTGCTACCCGGCCGTTGACGACAACATGGCGCATTCCCGTAGCAAGCTGGTTCGGCTCGAAGGTCGTGGCGTGCTCTCGAAATTCCCCGGCGTCGAAGATGGCAATATCGGCTCGCGCACCGATGCGGATCGCACCCCGATCTTTGAGGTTGAGCACACGCGCCGGCAAGCCGGTGAGCCGAAATATCGCCTCTGCACTTGAGAGCACCCGGCGCTCCTTCACCATGAAGTGAAAATACCAGGAAGCCCATGAGTAGGCGCCATGGAACATTTTATCGGCAAGCGGTCCATCGGGTGCCAAGGTCGTCGCATCGGATCCCGGCATACAAAGCGGGTGCGCGAACGTCCGCAGTTGCTGCTCCGGTGTGTATGCATTGATGATGACCATCGGACGATGGAGCTGATCGATCTCCGCGAGCAGAATGTCGAACGCAATGTCATGGGGATCGTTCCCGAGGGCACGGCCCAAATCGCCGAAAGAGCGGCGGGAAAATTCGGGAAAGGTTGTATTGTCCAACAGCACTACGCGGTCCCATCCGCCGTGTGCGACGATACTCGGATAGCCCTTCATCCGATCCCGGCTCTTCTGCGATTTTAGATGCGCCGCAAGACCGCCGAGCCCGCCCTCGTAAGCCCAAGAGGGCAAAATTGTATTGAGATACGTAGTACCAAAGAGGCGGGTGTGCTGATCGAAAGCGATGTCCATCCCGCGCGCGCGCGCTCCGTCGATAACTTCGACCGCGCGTTCATCGGCGCGATCCTTTGTCGTGCGGGGCAGTAGATGCGAGACCTGTAGTCGGACTCCGGTGCGATCCGCAGTTCGGACCGCTTCCTTGATGCCTTCGACCGCAGCTGCATCCCGGTCACGTGTGTGAGTCGCATAGAGTGCGCCCGCTTTCGCGACGACGGTACAGAGCTCGACGATCTCGTCCTCGGTCACTGCACGCTCAACCGGATATTCCAGTCCAGTCGAATAGCCGAATGCCCCTTGTCGCAAGCCCTCTCGGAGCAGGGTCGACATCCGCCGCCGCTCGTCTTCATTCGCCGGACGATCCGCCATGCCAACTACATGGCGCCGGAGTTGTCCGTTAGGCACCAGGGTAAGGACATTGATAGCCGGACGCGCGCGCTCGAGGCGACTGAGATAGCCGCCGACATCAGTCCAATCGAGCACCACCGAGCCGTCGTACCCATAGATCGACGCGGCAGCGAGCTTTGCATCTCGGATCGGCGCGCAGCCGAACCCGCAGTTGCCGAGTACTTCGAGGGTGACGCCCTGCTTCAGCGCTGTCACCGCACGAGGATCTATCAACAGCGTATAATCGGAATGCGCATGTATATCGATGAAGCCCGGCGCAACGCTCAAACCCTTGGCATCCAGCACCTGGGCGGCCGCACCTTCCACTTCGCCGATCTCGGCGATCCTTCCGTCGGCGATTCCCACATCGGTGACGACGGGCTCGCTGCCCGAGCCGTCAAAGACACTACCACCTCTGATAATCAGGTCTAAAGCCATCGCTCATCAATTGGAAGAGTACGCCTCGATCTGGATACCATCGCTTCACGGTGAATCAGACCATACTTGCATTCCTACAGACCGTCAAAACGCATGCCGCGCCAGGTGCAATCATGCTCATAAGATCTGGTGGCGCAATGTCGCCGCGACGCGCCACAGTCGCCCGAATCCTCCTCAGGAATGTCTGACACGTTGACCTCGTAATGTGCGGTCGCCAGCAGCACGAGGGGTGATGAAGGCGTCTTTCATGCTCAGAGAGGCGACGTGGATTGGAAATAGAGATTTACGCGCGGTTTGATGAATATTTCGCGCCTCAGGAAATTCTAACTGGCATCAGTGAAGGGATATCATTTGCACTAGGCACCGGACGTTCGCTACGAGCCGGCTCACGGCATAATAATGCCGCCGTTCACCTCGAGAATCTGGCCGGTAACGTAGCCGCTGAGTGTCGGAGAGCAGAGGTAGAGGATTGTCCAACGCACTCATCGGGGCGCTCCAACCTCGCCACGGGAATCGCGGCGAGCGCCGTATTGATTTGCTCGACGGGTGTCGTGCGGTCCTGCATGGGCGTGTCGATAACACCTGGCGAGACTGCGTTGACGCGGATCTTCTCCTTCGCGACCTCCTTGGCAAGCGCGCGCGTGAACGTGGCGACGAAGGCCTTGGCACTCGCATAGAGCGAGGAGCCGCTTCCACCGCTGGTCCGAGCCACAACCGAGCTCACATTGACGATCGTGCCACCGCCACCTTGCGCTCGAAACTGCAAGACCGCGCGGCGCGAGTCCTCAAAAACCGGCCGGATATTGACCGCAACGTGACGCTCGAAGAGTTCATCGGGCGTCTCTGCCACAGGGTAGCGCTCGATGACGTCGCCGGCATTGTTGATGAGGCTATCTAGGTGGCCGAATTGCCGCACCATCTCGTCGATCAATCGCGCCGACATGCCGGGCGTACTGAGATCGCCGGCGAGCAGGATCGCTTGGCGGCCGGCCTGCGCGATATCGACTGCGACCGCCTCGGCTTCCGCTTTGCCGGTGTTGTAGTGCACCGCGACACGGGCTCCGCAGGCGCCGAGGCCACGCGCCACCGCCGCACCGATGCCGCGGCTCGAGCCCGTGCCGAGGCAGGCTTTGCTCGCGAGATCGGGGATTACCAGCGGTGGCAGCATCGGGATCTCATCGCTGGTTATCCTACCAACGGCAGGATCGCGATCAGCGATGGCGAGTTGAGTAGGAACGCGAACCCTGGCCGCTCATAGCCGACGCGACCCAAACGCCATGCTCGATCCCCGATCCGCGACCCCATCCGACAATTCTCTAGTTGAGCTCTCTAAAAAGAGGCTAGATCAACAGGTCTCCAGCGTACAGATGTGGCGGCGTGGTAATCGGCGTTCGGAGGGGATGGCGCGCGATTGGCGACGCGCCATTTGCCAGAAATCCGTGTTTTGCTTCGACGATTTCCCTGTTATCCCTGGTGCAATTCTCTGTTTCCTCGCTTAGGGAAATGGCTCGTAATGCCTCAAGGTTTGTCGATTTTTAGCGGCATCTGGACCGGCGTAACCGCGAAGCCGACGGCGGAGAGGATCGCTCGGCAGATTACCGAAGCATTCCCCTGGGTTCAGGCGCCTCGATCCCTCATTCGCGATCGAGATGCCTCCTACGGCGCCGTCGTCACCCGGCGGCTCCGCGCCATGGGCATCCGGGACCGCCCGATCGCACCACGATCGCCATGGCAGAACGGTCATGTAGAACGGCTCATCGGCTCGATGCGTCG
>DATIYT010000074.1:0-3369 GCA_035517495.1 Allostellaceae bacterium
CGGTGGGAGCACGACCGACACGATCTCCGAGCACAAGCCTTCGCGGCGGTGATGATTGATCGCGGCGCGCAGATCTTCGAGCTCACGCCGCGCCGCCGCCGCCGTCACCATGCGCGGCGCCGTTCCGGTCTTCTCCGGCCTTGCGGCCTTCCAGGCCTGTCGGGTGCGGTGCTCGACATAGGCTCGGCAATTGGTGCCGTTTACCTCGGCGAGCGTCTTCTCGGCCCACCAAGCGTCAAGCGTAAGCACCCGCTGCTTCGTTTCGTCTTCGCGCGCATGCCGTGGAGCGATATCGGTCAGGTAGATCGCCAGGACGTCGGCGATCAGGACTTCAGAGGGATGCCGGCCGCCGGCACGATTTGGCTTGTATTTGTCGGCGAGGTGCTCGCCAAGCGCGCGCTCGGCGCCCGTGCGATCTTCTGGAGGGCAGCCCGTGCTGATTTTGCGCGGTCCGTCTCGGATGACCCACACCGCCCGCTCTCGGAGCGTGCCGTCAGGATTCCGCTTCTCGGGTCGAAGCCACAGGCGAGCGCCTTTCCCTGGACGCGACATAGTGCCCTCATTTCCTCGATGGCGGCGAGCGTGGTGTAGTCTTTGCCCGCCGCGCGCCCAACAACGTCTCCACATAAGCCTTGGCGAATGTCGCCTCGGACTTTCAGTCCACGCTCTGCCCACTACGGAGCACGGCGATAGAGTTTTCTCGCGCACGGATGCATGCGGGAGAGGCTGAAGACACGGGGGTGGGGGTGTCTCCGTCTATTAGTTTCCAGTGGTCATTTGACCATCGGCGTATCCCTGGACCACCGCTGCCCGTTTGGAGTGGGTCGGTTGGTGCCACCGCTCGGAATCTGCCGCGCGGCGCGTCTAGTGATAACTACCCACATGTATCGCAAGACCTCGAAACCGCAAGCCCCGCCCAGCAAAAGAACTGGATTACCGCGAGGTCAGGGGTCGACTGGGTGCATCCTGGTGGCCGGTTCGAAGGTGGCGACGGCATAGATCCTCGGCGATCAGGATTTCAGAGGGATCACGGCAGCGGGCACGGTTTGGCCTGTATTCGAGGTGCTTGCCGAGCGTGCGCTCGGCGCCCGCGCGATCTTCTGGAGGGCAGCCCGTGCTGATTTTGCGCGGCCAGTCTCGGATGACTGTGAATCGGCATGCAAAAAGGACCCCCTTTCTGGGGTGATCGGCATCCAATCGGGACCCCGGGATGAGGGGTCCACACTGGCTTCCATGATTCGTGGAAGCCGAGGTTGGGATGCTGGTCGTGGAAACGGTTGCGAAGATCCGTCGGGCGTTTTTTGCACAGGGCAAGGCGATTAAGGCGATCTGCCGGGAGCTTGGTGTCTCTCGGAAGGTCGTGAGGAAAGTGATCCGCTCAGGCTCGACGGAGTTTCATTATGAGCGGGAAGATCAACCTCTCCCGAAGATTGGGCGCTGGCGGGACACGCTTGATCAGTTGCTATTGGTGAACGAAGCGAAGGCGTCGCGCGAACGCCTGACACTGATTCGGATTTTCGAGGAGCTGCGCGGGCGTGGCTATGAGGGTGGCTACGATGCTGTGCGTCGCTATGCCCGGCGATGGTCCAAGGAACGCGGGCACGCGACGGCGGCGGCCTATGTGCCGTTGAGCTTTGCTCCGGGAGAGGCCTACCAGTTCGATTGGAGCCACGAAGTCGTCGTGCTGAGCGGGGTGACGGTGACCGTGAAGGTCGCCCATGTCCGGCTTTGCCACAGCCGCATGCTGTTCGCGCGCGCCTATCCGCGCGAGACGCAGGAGATGGTGTTCGACGCCCACGACCGGGCCTTTGCGCTGTTCAAGGGGAGCTGCGGACGCGGCATCTACGACAACATGAAGACGGCGGTGGAGACCGTCTTCATCGGCAAGGACCGCCTCTACAATCGCCGTTTCCTGCAGATGTGCAGTCACTATCTCGTCGATCCGGTGGCCTGCACCCCGGCGTCGGGCTGGGAGAAGGGCCAGGTCGAGAACCAGGTCGGGCTGGTCCGCGAACGCTTCTTCACACCACGGCTGCGATTCAAGACCTACGACGAAATGAACGCTTGGCTGCTCGATAAATGCATCGCCTACGCCAAGGCGCATCGCCACCCGGAACTGACCGAGCAGACGATCTGGGAGGTATTTGAGGCCGAGCGCCCCAAGCTCGTTCCCTATGCCAGCCGGTTCGACGGCTTCCACGCAGTGCCGGCGTCGGTCTCGAAGACCTGCCTGGTGCGCTTTGACAACAACAAGTACTCGGTGGCCGCCAGCGCGGTCGGGCGTCCGGTCGAGGTGCATGCCTATGCCGATCGCATTGTGATCCGCCAGGACGGACGGATCGTGGCGGAACACCCCCGC
Organism: Allostellaceae bacterium; assembly: GCA_035517495.1. Lineage (GTDB taxonomy): Bacteria > Pseudomonadota > Alphaproteobacteria > ATCC43930 > CGMCC-115725 > DASZHJ01. Next base: position 2,360 of record DATIYT010000074.1, read on the forward strand.
TCATTCGGTCGCGGCGACACGGTCTACGACCCCTGGCACTACGTGCCGGTGCTGGCTCGCAAGCCCGGCGCCCTGCGCAACGGTGCGCCGTTCAAGGATTGGGTGCTGCCTGCCGCGATGGAGCGCGTGCGGCGCAAGCTCGACGGTGCCGACGACGGCAATCGGCAGATGGTCGACATCCTCACCGCGGTGATCACCGACGGGCTGCCGGCGGTCGAGGCCGCCTGCGCCGAGGCAACCGCGCAAGGCGTTCACTCCGCCGACGTCGTCCTCAATATCCTGGCCCGCCACCGCAATCCCGGCCCGCCAGCCACGATCCTCACGCCGGCCGCGCTGACGCTGCGCCACGAGCCCATCGCCGACTGTGCCCGCTACGACAACCTCAGGAGAATCATCTGATGGAACGATCCGAACTGTTCGACCTCATGGGCGAACTCCAGCTCTATGGCATGAAGGCCGCCTTCGACGAGATCATGGCCACCGCGGTCAAACGCCAGCACGAGCCTCAGCGCATCATCGGCGATCTGCTGGCCGCCGAGATCAACGAGAAGCAGGCGCGGTCAATCAAGTACCAACTCACCATCGCCAAGCTGCCGCTCGCCAAGGACCTCGACGACTTCCAGTTCGAGGGCACGCCAATCAACGAAACGCTGGTGCGCGATCTCGCCGGCGGCGAATTCCTTGCCCATCAGCGCAATGCCGTCCTGGTCGGGGGAACCGGCACTGGCAAAACCCACTTGGCGATCGCCATCGCCCGAAGCTGCATTCGAGCCGGTAGTCGCGGCCGGTTCTACAACGTGGTCGATCTCGTCAACCGGCTTGAGGCCGAGGCCCGCAACACGCGACAGGGTCGGCTCGCCGATCACCTAACCCGCATGGACTTCGTCATCCTCGACGAACTCGGCTATCTGCCCTTCGCCCAGTCCGGCGGCCAGCTTCTCTTCCACCTCATCAGCCGGCTCTACGAGCGTACCTCGATCATCGTCACCACCAATCTCGCCTTCGGCGAA
>DATIYT010000075.1:0-195800 GCA_035517495.1 Allostellaceae bacterium
AGATGATCGCGAAGGCGATGCAGAAAGTCGGCAACGAGGGCGTGATCACGGTCGAGGAGGCGAAGAGCCTCGAGACCGAGCTCGACGTCGTCGAGGGCATGCAGTTCGACCGCGGCTATCTCTCGCCTTATTTCATCACCAATGCCGAGAAGATGGTCTGCGAGCTGGAGAACCCGTTCATCCTGCTGCATGAGAAGAAGCTGTCCGGACTCCAGGCGATGCTGCCGGTGCTCGAGGCGGTCGTGCAATCGGCCCGGCCGCTGCTCATCGTCGCCGAGGATGTCGAGGGCGAGGCGCTGGCGACGCTCGTCGTCAACAAGCTGCGCGGTGGCCTGAAAGTGGCGGCGGTGAAGGCGCCGGGCTTCGGCGATCGCCGCAAGGCGATGCTGGAGGACATCGCGGTGCTGACCGGCGGCCAGCTGATCTCCGAGGATCTCGGCATCAAGCTCGAGAGCGTGACGCTCGATATGCTCGGCAAGGCGCGCCGGGTGCGGATCGAGAAGGAGAACACCACGATCATCGACGGTTCCGGCAAGAAGAAGGACATCGAGGGCCGGATCGGACAGATCAAGGCGCAGATCGAGGAGACCACCTCGGACTACGACCGCGAGAAGCTGCAGGAGCGGCTGGCGAAGCTCGCGGGCGGCGTTGCGGTGATCCGGGTCGGCGGTGCGACCGAGATCGAGGTGAAGGAGCGCAAGGATCGCGTTGACGACGCGATGCACGCGACCCGCGCCGCGGTCGAGGAAGGCATCGTCGCCGGCGGCGGCGCCGCACTCCTCTACGCGGCCAAGGCGCTCGGCAAGCTCAAGCCTGCCAATGACGACCAGAAGGTCGGCATCGACATCGTGCGCCGTGCAATCCAACAACCGGCGCGGCAGATCGCCGAAAACGCCGGCACCGACGGTTCGATCGTCGTGGGCAAGCTGCTCGAGAGCAGCGACCCCAACTATGGCTTCGACGCGCAGACCGGCGAGTACACCAACATGATCAAGGCCGGCATCATCGATCCGACCAAGGTCGTGCGGTTGGCCTTGCAGGATGCATCGTCGGTGGCGGGTCTTCTCATCACCACCGAGGCGATGGTGGCGGAGAAGCCCGAGAAGAAGGCGGCACCCGCGATGCCGCACGACCACGGCGGCGGCATGGATTTCTAAGAAAAACCTGCCAGCTTCATTCTTGGGGCCGCGGATTCCGCGGCCCCTTTTCTTTTGCGTGGCAGCTACCCCAGCAACTGCGTCCGTGCGACGTCGAGCGGGTGGTCGATCAGTGGCTGAACCGCCTCCAGAAACCTGACGGTGTGCCGCAGCTCGGCATGGATTTCAAACGCAGCCTCGTCGATCCAGCGCGAGTGGATGTAAAAGAGCCGGGGATCGCGGACCGAGCCGTAAACCTCGATCGAGCGGCAACCCGCCTCGGCGCGGGTGGGCGGAACCACCTCGCGGATTGCCGCAGCGACCTCATCCTCGCGCCCTTCGCGAGCATGAAAGCGGGCGAAGATGACCAGCTCCATCGGCGTCCTCCCGAACGTTCCCACTTAGCTAGAAGCCATTCCGGCCCTTGCGCAAGAAGTAAGCGATAGCGTGAATTTGCCGCGCCTCGGCTGGCCCCCTGCGGTAGAATCGAGCGTTGGGGATCGAACATGAAGAGGATCGGCATGAAGACGCGGATCACGTGGGCCGTTGCCGTGTGGGCAACCCTGATGCTGGTACCCACGCTTAACGCAACCGCCAAGGAGCAGAAGATCGGCGAGCCTGCGGAGGCCATGAACATGCGCCTCGTTGGCTACAACGATCTGCAGGGCCGGAGCGCCTATCAGCCGACCATACACCAGCAAAACGGCCGTTGGATCGCCTATGTGGGTCATCACGGCGGGACCAATGACGTGCCCCGGCCATTGAACCCGCTCACCGGCGGGGCGGAATACAACGGCACTTCGCTCATCGACGTGACCGACCCCGAGCACCCCCGATATTTGGCGCATATTCCCGGCGAGAAGGGACTTTATGAAGCTGGAGGCGCGCAGATGGTGCGCGTTTGCGACGGCAGCACCTTGCCCAAGGGCGACCCCGGCAAGACTTACATGCTCCGCACCTTCGGCAATTCCGCACATGAAATTTGGGATACCACCTTTCCCGAGCGTCCGGTGCTAGTGGCACGCATCGATGGCCTCGAAGGGACGCACAAGAATTGGTGGGAGTGCGACACCGGCATTGCCTACCTCGTCTCGGGGGTCCCCGGCTGGCGCGTCAACCGCATGACCCAGGTCTATGACCTGAGCGATCCCGCGCATCCCGTGTTCATCCGCAACTTCGGCTTGGTGGGACAGCAGCCGGGTGCTACTGGAGAAGTGCCGACGGCACTCCACGGCATGATCTCGACAGGCCCCAAGGGAAACCGCATCTACTTCGGCTACGGCACCAACAGCGGCGGCGTCCTGCAGATCGTCGACCGCGACAAGCTACTGCACGGGTCAGCCGAGCCCACGCCCGAAAACCTGCTCTATCCGCAGGTGGGGCGCCTCGATCTCTCACCCTCCCACGGCGCGCACACGACCTTTCCGGTGCTCGGCATGCGCCTCGCGGAGTTTGCCCACGACAAGGTGATCCCCAGGGATTTCGTGGTGATCACCGACGAGCAGATCGCCAACGAATGCGGCGAGGCGCGGCAGATGGTGTGGATCGCCGACATCACCGACGAGGCGCATCCGCAGGTCATCTCGAATTTCTACGTGCTGGAGGCGGGAGACGATTTCTGCTCTCGCGGCGGCCGATTTGGCACGCACTCCTCGAACGAGAACATGACTCCGATCTACTACGGCAAGATCATGTTCTTCTCGCATTTCAACGCGGGCGTGCGCGCAGTCGATATCCGAAATCCATTTCGCCCGCGCGAGATCGCCTACTATATCCCGGCCATCACCGAGGCGACCGACAAGCGCTGCGTCAGGATCAATGGCAAGGACGAGTGCAAAATCGCGATCCAGACCAACAACGTCGAAGTCGACGATCGCGGCTACATCTATATCGTCGACCGAGCCAACACCGGCATGCACATCCTGGAACTCACGGGCGAGGCGCGCGAGATCGCGGCGTTTCCGAAGTGAGGGCTGAAGTCACCTCTCCGGTTCGAGGCCGTCGCTCACCTTAACGTTCTCCGGCACCAGCTTTAGGCCCGCGGCCTTGGCCTCGACCTCCACCAGCGCCGCGAAGTCGCAGTCGGTGTAGCCCTGGCCGATCATGGCCTGGATGATCTCGCGCGTCATCGCGGCCAACGGCATCGGCACGTCGTGTTCGCGTGCGGCTTCGAGACCCAAATCCAGATCCTTGCGCAGCAGCGGGGGGGTGAAGGTCGCGGCAAAATCGAGATTGACGTAGGCCGGCGTCTTGTAGCGCGAGAACGCCGAGCCCATGACGCTGTCGTTGACGAATGCCAGAAACGCATGGCGCGGCACGCCGCTCTTCTCCGCGAGCACGGTGATCTCGGCGAGCGCTTGCGCCGCGATGCCCAGATAGACGTTGTGACAGATCTTGACGATGCGGGCGCGCTCGCCCTCGCCCACATAGGAGACACCGCGGCCGAAGCGCCGCAAGTATGGCTCCACGGTTTCGAAAGCCGCCTTCGGGCCCGAGACCACGACACTCAACTTGCCCGAGCGAACCACCTTGGGATTGCCGCTCACGGGTGCCGCAAGAAACGCAGCGCCGCGCCCGGCCAACGTCCGGCGCACTTCGGTGGAGGCCGTCTGCGAAACCGTGGAGATGTCGACCACGATGCGCGGCGCCTGGCCCGCGCGCGAGAGCAGGCCCTTGGGTCCCGACACCACCTCGATCAGATCATCGGAGTCGGCAACGATGACGAAGACGATGTCGCAGGCCGCGAGCGCCGCCAACTCGTCCACCACCGTCGCGCCCAACGCCGCCAACGGCTCGGCCTTGCTGCGCGTGCGATTGTAGATCGCAAGCTTGACGCCACCCTTCAAGAGCCGCTCGGCGAGTGCATATCCCATGCGGCCAGCACCGACCCAACCGATTTGCCCCGCCATCGCCCGCTCCTCCTGTTGTCGAGGGCGCGCATCCTAATCCAGATCGTGCGTTTGCCAATCGGCGCCGCGCAAGGATGCTGCCAATTTATTGTGCATTGCATCATAATCTTGCCACAGAATTGTGATGGCTTGACTCCCAGATGCTGCATCGCAATATGACAACCAACCAATCCGCACCAGGGAGCGCCTTAAGGACCGCCGAGATTCTCGCGTGGAGGAGATCCCATGGCGATGACGAAGCGAAAATCGGCCGAGCACAGGGAGCCCAAGGGAGAACTTTCGTCCCGCACGCTCGCAATGCCGGCTGATACCAACCCCAACGGAGACATGTTCGGCGGTTGGATCATGGCGCTGATGGACGGTGCCGCCGCGATGGCAGCGACGCGCGAAGCGCAGGGACGCGTCGTCACCGTCGCGGTCTCGAACATCGCCTTCATGCGCCCGGTCAATGTGGGCGACGTCGTCTGTTGCTACACGGAGCTGACGCGGACCGGCCGCAGCTCCATGACCTTTCACGTGGAGGTCTGGGTGCTGCGCCAAGGCCAGGGCGACCGGATCTTGGTGACCGACGCGGAGTTCACCTTCGTCGCGGTCGATGAGGATGGCCGGCCGCGACCGCTTCGCCGGAGCTGAAATGCGGCTTTATCGCAAATTGCTCGCAAGCGAGCGCGAGGTGTTGCGCGACCACTTGCTGCGGCTTTCGCCCGAGGATCGCGGGCTTCGCTTCCAAGCGGCGCAGAGCGACGCCGCGATCGCGGCCTATTGCGCGGCGATCGACTGGCGGCGCGGTTATGTCGTGGGCATGTTCGAAGCGAGCATTCTGAGAGGAGTGGGCGAATTGCGGCTCTCGCCGCCGCCCCGGCCTGCGCGCGCGGAGACCGCGATATCCGTCGAGGCGCCCTGGCAGAACCAGGGCGTGGGCCACGAGCTGCTGCATCGGCTTCTCGTTTTGGCACGCAACAGGAGAATCCGCAGCGTTCACATGATCTGCCTCATCGACAACCGGCGCATGCAGCACATTGCCGCGGAAGTGGCGAAGCTTCGGATCGAGGAAGGCGCGGCCGTGGCCGAGATAACCGTCCCCGAGCCCTCCCTGCTTTCGTTCTACGAGGAATGGATGGCCGATGGCTTGGCGCTGGTCGATACGTGGCTGGAGTGATCGAGCCCTGCGCGACGTCCTCGCTCTAGCGGCTCCCGCCCTCCACCGGATGGGCCTCGGCCCGCCAGCGCAGCATGCCGCCGGTCAAATTGGCGACATCGTTGAATCCATTCTGCTGCAGGATCGAGAGGGCCTGGGCCGAACGGCTGCCGGCGCGACAGACCGCGACGATCGGGCGGTCATGACTCAATTCGCCGGCCCGGCCCGCCAATTCGCCGAGCGGGATGAGCACCGCGCCGGCGATATGGCCGAGCGGGCCGGTGAACTCGTCGGCCTCGCGCACGTCCAGGATCTGCACCTCATGCAAATGTTCTTCGAGCGTATGCGGCTCGATCTCCCATATGCCGGCGAAGCTGTAGCGCAGCGGGGCCCAGGTGGGATCGCGGGCAAGCGCGGTCTCGTTCTCCGGGCGGCCGCAACGCAGATTGGCCGGCACCGCGACATCGATCATCTTCGGGTGCGCGAGCCGCATATTCTTCATGTAGCCGCAGAAATCGCCGACCGCGATCTCGCCGCCGAGGCGCGGGTTGAAGCGGCGCTCCTCGGCAACGCTGGTCACGGTGAGGCCGCGGTAGTCGTGCGCGGGGTAGAGCAAGCAATCATCGGGAAGGCTGAAGATGCAGTCGTGCACCGAGCGGTACATGGCCACAGCGTCGCCCTGTTGGAAATCGGTGCGGCCGCTGCCACGGATCAGCAGGCAATCGCCGGTGAACGCCATGCTGCGGTCGTCGAGCACGTAGGTGACGCAGCCGCTGGTGTGACCCGGCGTCGCGCGCACCAGCAGACGCCTATTGCCGAAGGCGACCACATCGTCCTGCGCCAGATAGCGATCCGCCCCTTCGGCGCCGCTCGCCGCCGACAGCATGATCTGGCTTCCCATGCGCCGCTTCAGGAGCCAAGCGCCCGTCACGTGATCGGCATGGACGTGGGTTTCGAGCGTCGCGACCAGACCGAGGCCAAGCTCGCCGATGAGCGCCGCATCGCGCCGCACCTGCTCGAACACCGGGTCGATCAGCACCGCTTTGCCGCCGCGTTCATCGCCGAGCAGATAGGTGTAAGTCGACGACTGCGGATCGAACAATTGCCGAAATAGCAGCATGCGACTCTCCGCTGGGTAAATTGCCGGGCTGGGCAAGAACGGCAGCATCACTCCTTGGAGAACGCACCGCAACAGCAATTCGGGCTTTGCGGGTTCACAAGGAGCGGTTGAAATCGGCCTCAAGTGTCTTCCGGCCGCCCTATTTTAATGGGTGTGGATCGGCGGTTCCAACAAGGAAAGGGAGCGCAGTCATGATCAAAATCCTCGGCATCGACCATATCTCGATCCGCGTGAGCAACTTCGCGCGCTCCAAGCGCTTCTACGACGATCTCCTGGGTTTCCTGGGATTCAAGCACAGGTACGATTTTGCCGACGCGGCCGGTTGGAGCAATGGCAAGACTCTGTTTTGGATCGGCGAGGCCGACCGCGAAGGCAAGAAGCGTCCGCACCGCATCGGTGATATCGGCTTTCACCACTACGCCTTCGAGCTGAGGAAGCGCAGCGACGTGGATGCGTTGCAGGAGTTCCTGGAGAAGAAGAAGGTGACGATCGTCGATCCCGCGGGCGAGTATTATGACCGCTACTACGCCGTCTATTTTCTCGATCCCGACGGACTGAAGCTCGAGGCGATGCATTACGCCGCGCCGAGGAAGAAGCGGAAGGCGAAGCGGTAATTCGCCCCTTCGGGGCTCGCACCCTCTCCCGCGTGAGGGAGAAGGAGGACCCAGCCCGCAGCGCTGGGTGGATGAGGGGAGCGCCCGTCAATACCTGTTGGCGATGAACAGCTCTTTTGCCGGAAATAGGGTGATCACCTTGCAGCCCCGATCGGTGACCACGACCTCCTCTTCGATGCGCGCGGCGGAGTAGCCGTCGCTCGCGGGGCAGTAGGTCTCGAGCGCGAACACCATGCCCTCCTTGAGTTCGAGCGGATGCTCCAGTGAAACGAGCCGGCTGATGATGGGACGCTCGTGCAGCGCCATGCCGAGACCATGGCCGAATTGCAGCCCGAAGGCCTCCATCTCGTCGCTGAAGCCGAATTCGGTCGCCTTGGGCCAGAGCTTCGCCACCTGGTCGGTGGTGACGCCGGGTCGGATGGTTTCGATCGCGGCGTCGATCCACTGCCGCGCGCGCTTGTAGGCGTCGCGCTGGCTCTCGGTCGCGAGTCCGACGTTGAGCGTCCGGTAATAACAGGTGCGATAGCCCATGAAGGCCTGGATGATATCGAAGAACGCCTGGTCGCCCGGGCGAAGCACGCGGTCGGTGAAGTTGTGGGGATGCGGACTGCAGCGCTCGCCGGAGACGGCGTTGATCGCCTCCACATCGTCGGAGCCCAGCTCGTAAAGCCGTTTGTTGGCGAGCGCCACGATGTCGCTTTCGCGCACGCCGGGCTTCAGATGCTCGACGATCGTGTGGTAGGTGCCATCCACCATGCTGGCGGCCATATTGAGCAGCATGATCTCGTCGAGGCTCTTGATCTCGCGCGCGTCCAGCATCACCTGCTGACAGTCGCGCACCTCGATCCCCTGGCGCTGCAGCTCGAACAGCACCGGAGGTTCCACCAGATCGACGCCGAGCGGCATCTTGTCGACGCCGTTTTCCTTCAGCAGCGCCTTGATCTCCTTGACCGCGTTCTCGACGAGGCCATGATCGGGCGGCACCGTGCCGCGCAGCCCCAGCATGCCGGCTCGGCAATGGTCCTGCGGCAGCCAGGGTGCGTGCAGCCGATGATGCTTCGCCGCCGAGCCGAAATCCCAAACATAGGGTTCGGCCGAACCGCAGAGCAGCGCGTAGCGGGTCATCTTGTCGCGCGACCACTCGCCGATCGCGGTACTGCTGATATAGCGGATGTTGTTGTTGTCGAAGCAGAGCAGCGCGCCGAGGCCCGAGCGTGCAAGCGCTGCCCGAGCGCGCGCCAGGCGATAGTCGTGCAGGCGGCGGAAATTGACTCGCTCTTCGAAATCGACCGCCCCATGCCCGGGCGCCGCCAATGGCCGCTTCCAGTCGTATTTTGGCTGGATCATCTCGGGCTTGACGATCGCGGGCTCGCGGCTCCTGTTGGGCATTGCTGTTTCCTCGACTTCGCTGCGTGATTGCGGCGATGATGCTGTGCCGACCTGCACGGGTCAATCGCCGCTGACTCATCCGATGCGCTGATGCAGGATACACCGATGAACACACATCGACACGGATACACACGGATCGTCGGCGATCCCGAGGGCGGCAATGGCAAATTGGACGCATATCGATAAAAATATCCGTGTCCATCCGTGTTGATCGGCGTCTATCCGTGTCGAGGGACGCGGTCATGAGGTTGGTCATCCGTCACGCGTCACTGCCTTCGAGACTGCTCCTCTTGCATACATGGAACAGATGCTGATCGTCGTGATGGGCGTTTCAGGCTCGGGGAAGACTACGGTCGGGCGCCTGCTGGCCGAGCGGCTGGGCCTCGACTTTTTGGAGGGCGACATGTTCCACCCGCCCGAGAACATCGCCAAGATGCGGCGCGGCGAACCGCTCGGAGACGAGGACCGCTGGCCCTGGCTCGATCGGCTCAACGGCGAACTTCGGCGCGCCGCGGAAACAGGTCACGGCCTGGTGCTGACCTGCTCGGCGCTGAAGCGCCGCTATCGCGACCGCCTGCGCTCGGGCGCGCCGACCCTCCGCTTCGTCTATCTGCGGGGCGAACCCAACGTGATCGAGGCGCGGCTCAGGTTCCGCAAGGGTCACTTCATGCCACCCGACCTGCTCGAAAGCCAATTCAAGGCGTTGGAAGAGCCGGGGCCGGACGAAACCGCGCTTGCGGTCTCGGTGGATCGCACCCCCGAGGAAATTGCAACCGAGGTCTTCGCGCGGCTTGCCGCGCCGCTCTCGCCAGCGCCCCCGCAAGTGCATTAGAATCGACAGACTTTCAGAGGGGGTCTTCGTGACGCGACGCACCAGCCCACCGTTCCGCGCCGACCACGTCGGCAGCTTGCTCCGCCCGCAGCGCCTGTTGGAGGCGCGCGAGCGCAAAGCCAAGGGCGAGATCGACCGGGCGGCGCTTCGCCGGGTCGAGGACGAGTGCATTCGCGAGGTGGTGGCGCTGCAAGAACGGATCGGGCTTCAGGGCGCGACCGACGGCGAATTCCGCCGCACTTTCTGGCACCTGGATTTTCTCGAGCAATTCGCCAACGTCACGGTTGTACCGCCCACCGTAAAGGCGCGCTTCCACACCGAGGAAGGCGATCTGGAATTCGAGGCCCCGGGGCTTCGGGTCGACGGCAAGCTCGGCCATCCCCGCGGCATCATGACCGAGGACTATGCCTTCCTGAAGTCCGCGACCAAGACGGCCGTACCCAAGGTCTGCATCCCCTCGCCCAGCACCGTGCATTTCCGCTGCGGCCGCAAGGCGATCGACACGAAGGCCTATCCAGAGATGGCGGCGTTCTATGCCGATCTGGGCCGCATCTACAGCGAGGAGGTTAAGGCGCTCGCCGATCTGGGCCTCACCTATCTGCAGCTCGACGAGGTCAATTTCGCCTATCTCTGCGACCCGAAGCTGCGCGAGCAGGTGCGCGGAATCGGCGAAGATCCCGACCAGCTACCGCATACCTACGCGAGACTGATCAACGCGGCGATCTCCACCCGCTCGCCGCAGATGACCATCACCATGCATCTCTGCCGCGGCAATTTCAAAAGCGCCTGGGCCGCGGAAGGCGGCTATGACCCGGTGGCGGAAGTACTGTTCAACGAGACCGACGTCGACGGCTATTTCCTCGAATACGACACGCCGCGCGCCGGCAGCTTCGCGCCGCTGCGCTTCGTGCCCAAGGGCAAGATCGTCGTTCTGGGCCTCGTCACCAGCAAGAAGGGAGCGCTCGAATCGCCCGACGCGCTGAAGCGGCGCATCGACGAGGCTGCCCGCTACGTACCGCTGGACCAGTTGGCATTAAGCCCGCAATGCGGATTTTCGAGCACCGTCGAAGGCAACGTCCTCACGACCGAGGACGAGATCAAGAAGCTCGACCTGATCGTGCAAGTCGCCCGCGACGTTTGGGGATAATCCGCAATTTCCCGGGAGTTGGTGACCCTCGTCACGTTTCCTCAACCGGCCACGTGCAATAGATAAATTCATGATGACTGTGTTCCCCGCCCCTTCCCCCGCACCGTTAAGGAGACTTGCGAACGCGGTCCTCGCTATTTGGGTGGCGATCGCCTGCTCTCTCGCCGGGGTTGCCGCGCGCGCCGATGGGCCAGGCGTTTCCGCCGATGCCCTCAAGGCACGGATCGAGGGCTCGGGCGTGCTGGCGGTGGGCGGGATTACCATCGACCGCACGACCCTCGTGGCGGCATATCAGCCGCGGGGATATGAGCCCCTCTGGGCCAGCCGGCCTCAGCTCGCGCCCGCGTTCTTGAAAGCGCTCGCTGCGGCGGATCGCGAAGGCTTGGACCCCGAGAGCTTTCGCCTGAGCGTGCTCAAGGCGGCGCTCGACGATCCAACTCTGCCGGCCCTCGACCGGGAGTTGCTATTGAGCGATCGGTTCCTTGCCTACGCGAGTACGCTGGCGCGGGGCCGGCTTGCACCGGCCTTGGTCGAGGATGACTGGTTCTTGCCACAGCCCGACTTCGATCCGGCGCTCGCACTACAGCGGCTGAGTGGGGGCGAGACGGTGGAAGTGGTGCTGCAATCGCTGCTGCCGAGCGATCCGCAATACGAGCGCCTGCGCAAGGCTCTGGTGCGCTACCAGGCATTGGCCGACGCCGGCGGTTGGCAACCGATTGTGGCCACGGACAAGATCGAGCCGGGTGCGAAAGGCAGCGTGATCCCGGCGCTCCGCGCGCGGCTCATTGCCGAGGGCGACCTTGATCCCGCGCTGCGCGACGGCGCGGTCTATAACGCGCCGCTGGTCGACGCCATGAAGCGCTTTCAGGCTCGGCACGGCATCTACGTCGACGGCCGTATCGGCGCCAACTCACTTGCTGCGCTCAACGTCTCCGCGGCCGACCGCGTGGCACAGCTTCGCCTGGCGCTGGAGCGCCTACGCACCTTGCCGCGCAGCTATCCCGCGACCCGCATCATGGTCAATGTCCCGGCTGCGTCGCTCGTGCTCTACCGCGACAACGTGGCGGTGCTCGCCAGCAAGGTGGTGGTGGGCGCCACCGACCACCCGACGCCCGTGCTCAGCGCACGCGTGGTCTCGGTGCTGTTCAACCCGCCCTGGAACGTGCCGACCTCGATCATCCGCAAGGAGATGCAGCCGGAGCTGATCCGCGATCCAAACTATTTCGTCGAGCATCACTACGTGCTCCTCGGGCGCGCCGAAGGCGCCGATCCCTATGGCCGCGATCTCAACTGGCGGCGCACCGACATCCCCGGGCGCGGTTGGCGCGTGCAGCAGGAACCCGGTCCCTGGAACGCGCTCGGCGGATTGAAGCTTGAATTGCCTAATCCCGAGGACATCTATCTGCACGACACTCCGGCGCGCGGTCTGTTTGCGAAGGCGAACCGCGCGGCGAGCCATGGCTGCATCCGCGTCGAACAAGCACGCATGCTCGCCTCGACATTGCTGGGCGCGGATTGGCCGCCGAACGCAATTGACGACGAGATCGCCACCGGCGAAACCAAGCGCGTCTATCTCAAGCAGAGCGTTCCTGTCTTCATCATCTATCTCTCGGCTTTCGTCGACGATGATGGCACTATCGAGCTCCGCGACGACCTCTATGGCCGCGACCGCCGGCTGTCGCAAGCGCTCTCGACCTTGCAGGCGGCAATCGAAGCACCACCAGGCGACAAGCACGGCTAGAGTTTGATCCGCAGGGGCGGGCGGGATCGTCGCGCCGGTTCGATTGACCGCGAAGACACGAAGGACACGAAGAGTCCACACCCATCATCGTCCTGGGACGCCAGGTCATTCGTTCGGTTCAGGCCTCACGGATCGGAATTGAGACCAGCCCGCGCGCGACGCCGCCGCGCGAGCGCAAATCACGATTGAATCGAGGAGTCGCGGCGAAAATTTTCGTTTCTCCTGACCCCACTTTCCGTCCTCGCCGTGTTCCAAGGCCTTTCATCCTAAACCAAATATTAATTGGTCATGCGGTAACGGTTGCATCTTCCGCGTTGCGGATGGTATGAGGGATTCGACGAGCGCAGTGCTATGGGGAGAGGGGCGATGGCAGGGGATGCGCGCACGAGCCGCCGCATTTTTCTTGGTGCGGGCGTGGCCGCGATAGCGGCTGCGGCGATCTGGCCGGCGGAAGCAAGGCAGACGATCGCAACTCCCAAGCCAAAAATCATCGCACGCGGCAAGGCGGACCATCGTACCCTTGCGCTTCACAACCTGCATACCGGCGAAAAATTCGACGAGGTCTATTTCGCCAACGGCCGCTACGAGCCCGGCGCGCTGCGCGAGATCAATCTCCTTCTGCGCGACCATCACGACGGCACGGTGCATGCGATCGATCCGAGGTTGCTCGACCTGCTGGTTCATTTGCGCCAGCGCCTTGGCACCGGTTCGCCCTATGAGGTGCTCTGCGGCTACCGTTCGCCCGAGACCAACGCGATGATGGCGGCGATGAGTGACGGCGTCGCCGCGGGTAGCCTGCACATGTATGGCCAAGCGATCGACATGCGCGTTCCCGGGCGCTCGCTTCGCCAAGTGAACCGCGCGGCACTATCGCTCAAGGCCGGCGGCGTCGGCTATTATCCGAGCTCCAACTTCGTCCACGTCGATACCGGCAGCGTTCGTCACTGGACCTGAAGGCAGAGCCTCAGCCCGAAACGCAGGAGCGGCCGCTCGCCGCGATCGGTCTAGTGCTGCTGGCGCTGCTGGTGTTCAGCGCCATGGACGCGACCTCGAAGATCCTGGTGCAGGACTATTCGCCGATCGAGGTCGGTTGGGGACGCTTTTTTGTCAACCTCCTGCTGCTGCTGCCCTTCGCGCTGCGCCACGGCGCACACCCCTTCCGCACCGCCACCCCTCTCGTTCAGATCCTGCGCGGCTTCGCCATGGTGGGTTCGGGCGTGTTCTTCATGGCAGCGCTCGTCACCATGCCCATCCCCGATGCGACCGCGGTGAGTTTCGTCTCGCCGTTCTTCGTGACTGCGCTCTCGATTCCGATCCTGGGCGAGCGCGTGGGCATCCGCCGTTGGTCGGCGGTGGCCGTTGGGTTCATCGGCATCCTGGTCATCGTGCAGCCGGGCAGCGCCACCTTTAATCCGACGTCGCTGCTGCCGATGGCGTCCTCGTTCTGCTTCGCGTCGGGCCTGGTGTTGACCCGGCGCATCCGGTCCGGCGACAGCGCGCTCACCACTCTGCTCTATACCTGCGGCGTGGCGACGCTGGTGATGAGCGCCATGGTGCCGTTCGTCTGGCAACCGCTCACACCCGCGGCACTCGCACGCGTGACCTTGATGGGCTGTCTCAGCGGCGTCGCACAGTATTTCCTGCTGCTCGGCTATCAGCGCGCGCCCGCCTCGCTGCTGGCGCCGTTCTCGTACGTGCAGATCATCACCTCCACATTCTGGGGCGCGGTGTTGTTCCATACCTGGCCCGAGCCCTCGACCTGGGTGGGCTCGGCGATCGTGGTGGCCTCCGGCATCTACGTGCTGCATCGGGAGCGCGTGGTGAAGCGGCCTTGAACAACGGCGGTTGCGCGCGATCCCGAGCCGTGCAAAATCCCGTCGGGCTATCGGGAGGACATTATGACACTGGGCGCCAGGGCCGCGGCCTCAGCGATCGCGGCGCTGTTGATGCTCGTGGTACTGCCATGTCTTTCCACGGCGCGCGCGGAAACTCGCTTCCACCCCGCCTATCTCGATCACCCGATGCTCGGCCCGCAAGCGGCCAAGGGCGTCGTGATCTGGAACCATGGGACCACGACATATTACGCGGCCTCCGATCCGAGCGAGAGTGCGGTTCCGATCTTCGTGAGCCTGCTCCGTGACGCCGGCTTCGATGTTTATCGATTGGACCGCCCGCCCTCCGGTGAATCGATCGACGCCAGCACGGCCGCATTGCTGGCGGCGGTCCAACAGGTGAAATCGGAGGGTTACCGCAAGATCGTCTTGGCCGGCCAATCCGCAGGCGCCTGGATTTCGATCATCGCCGCCGGCAAGACCGCCGACATCTATGCCGTCATCGCCAACGCGCCCGCTTACTATGGCGTCGATCACCCGCGATACACGATGAACGCCTACGTTCTCTTCGACAATCTAAAGGCTGTGCAGACTCGCCGGGTGATGCTGTCCTTTTTCCGCAACGATCCCTTCGACCCCGGTGGACGCGGCCCGAAATCAGCGGAAATTCTGAGAGGTCGCGGCATTGATACCCTGATCATCGACCAGCCCGAAGGTTTCAGCGGCCACGACTCCGGAAACGGCGGCCTGTTCTATCGGCGCTTCGGGCCTTGCGTGCTGGCGATGGCCGGCAACGGCCCGGTGCCCACGCGCGAGACCTGCGAAAGCGACTGGGGCCGCAAACCTTCGGCCGAAGTGGCACTGCCGCCGGGAACGACGCCATTGGCGACGGGCAGCGGCGCGATCGCACCCTTCCTCGGGCGTTGGTGGGGCACGTATCAAAACGGCCGCGAAGTGTCGCTGGTGATCACCCACGTCGACGGCGAGCGGGTGGATGCGCTCTACCTCGTGGGCTCGACGCCTTCGGGCGATGCGAAGTCGGATGCAATCAGGCGGACGGGCCGCATCACCGGCGACACGCTTGAACTGGCGGAAGCCGGCAAGCCCACCATTCGATTTCGCGTCCGAGCCGACCAGGGCCTCGATGTGGAATGGCTCTCGGCCAATGGAACATCACGATTGACGACGGTCTTGCAGCGCGTGACGCCGTGACGGGCACCGAGGCGGTGCTTTGACGCCGGACCGTTGACGCACGGGCGCCCCGCCGCGAAACTGGCGCCCATGGACTCCCGCACCCCCGAGAGCGTGGCCGTCAATGGCCGCACCTATCGTCTCCCGCGCCAACCCACGGTCGCGATCTGTCTCGACGGCAGCGATCCCGAATACACCGAAGTCGCGATCGCCGCGGGCGAGATGCCCTTCCTTGCGACATTGCGCAAGCGCGGCACCGTGCGCATCGCCGATTGCGTGATCCCGAGCTTCACCAATCCGAACAATCTCTCGATCGTGACGGGAGCACCGCCTTCGGTGCACGGCATCTCCGGCAATTACTTCTTCGATCGGGCGAGCCAAAGTGAGGTCATGATGAATGACCCGCAATGGCTACGCACGGACTCTATCCTGGCGGCGATGAGCCGCGCCGGTGTCGCGGTCGCGGTGGTGACCGCCAAGGACAAGCTGCGCCGCTTGTTGGGCCATGGCTGGAGCGGCATCTGCTTTTCGGCCGAGCGTGCGGCTGAATCCAGCGAGGCAGAGACCGGCTTTCGTGACGTCCGCGCGGCGGTCGGCATGGCGCAGCCCTCGGTCTACAGCGCCGAGCTGAGCGAATTCGTGTTGCGCGCGGGAGTGCGGCTGGTGGCGGAGCGCCGTGCCACCCTGCTCTATCTCTCGACCACCGACTATGTGCAGCACAAGCACGCGCCCGGCAGCGCCGAGGCAAACGCCTTCTACGCCATGGTCGACCGCAACCTTGGCGCGCTCGACGCGCTCGGCGCCATCGTGGCACTCACCGCCGATCACGGCATGAGCGCCAAGACCGACGCCGCGGGACGACCGCAGGTGATCTATCTGCAGGACCATCTCGATCGCTGGTACGGCACCGGAAAAACGCGCGTCATCCTGCCGATCACCGATCCCTATGTGGTGCACCACGGCGCGCTCGGCTCGTTCGCGACCCTCTATTTCGAGCGCTCGGACACTGCCAGGGAAGCGGCCGGGCGCCTCGCAGAGCTAAAGGGGATGGCGGAGATCATGACGCGTGAGGAGGCCGCGCGTCGCTTCGAGTTGCCGGCCGATCGTCTCGGCGATCTGGTTGCGATCTCGGCCAAGGATTGGACCCTCGGCACCAGCGTCGAACGCCACGACCTCTCGGGGCTCGACGCGCCGCTCCGTTCCCATGGCGGCATCTCGGAACAACGCGTGCCGTTCATCCTCAATCGCCACACCCAAGGTCTTGGCGAGAAGCTGCGCAATTTCGATCTGCTCGATGCCGCGCTCAATCACGTTGCTTCCTGAGATAAAAGCTATTGGGGGATGGGGGAACTGGGATGGGGGAGATGAAGAGACGGGCCGCCGTGTCCTCGACCGAGGGCGTCCTACATTTTCAAATATCGATGTGCTCCCCCCAATCTCCCATCGTCCCATGAATCTCCCGAGATGTTGTCTTTTTTTAACGTGCCACTGAGACCGTGCGGCCCGCAATGTCGGATCCGGTCGACCTGCTGATCGTCGGCGGCGGCATCAACGGCGCCGGCATCGCGCGCGACGCGGCCGGTCGCGGGCTTTCGGTGCTGCTGGTGGAGCAGGGCGATCTCGCGGGCGCCACCTCTTCCGCCTCCAGCAAGCTGATCCATGGCGGTCTTCGCTACTTGGAGCTGGGCGAGTTCCGCCTGGTGCGCGAGGCACTGCGGGAGCGCGAGGTTTTGTTGGAAATCGCCCCGCATTTGATTCATCCGATCGACTTCGTCCTGCCGCACGACCGCACGCTGCGCCCGCGCTGGATGCTGCGGCTCGGGCTCTGGCTCTACGACCACCTGGGACGGCGTCGGCGGTTGCCGGCAAGCCGGCGGATCGATCCTCGTGGCACTCCGATGGGGGCGCCGCTGCGGTCCAATATCGCCACCGCCTTCGTCTACGCGGATTGCCAGGTAGACGACGCGCGCTTGGTCGTCGACAACGCGCGCGACGCGCGGCACGCGGGTGCCACCATCCTGACCCACACCGAACTAATCTCGGCACGGCGCGAGGGCGAATTCTGGCGCGCGACGATCAAAGGCCGTGCCGGAGGCGCCGAGGTGGATGCGCGCATGCTGGTCAATGCCGCCGGCCCCTGGGCCATGGAAGTGGCGCGCCGCGCGGGCGCCGGACACGGTGCCGCGGCACTGCGCCTCGTCAAGGGCAGCCATGTCGTGGTGCCCCGCCTTTACGAAGGCCGCCACGCCTACATCCTCCAAAATGACGACCGGCGCATCGTCTTCGTGCTGCCATTTCACGACGACTACACGCTGATCGGCACCACCGAAGAGCCATTCGAGGGTGACCCGCGCGAGGTCCTATGCTCCGATGCCGAGGCGGATTATCTCTGCCGCGCGGTCGGCCGCTGGTTCAGCCGCAAGCTCGATCCCGCCGCCATTCTCTGGCGCTACGCGGGAGTTCGGCCGCTTTATGAGGACCATGCCAAGAGCGCGAGCGCGGTCACGCGCGACTACGTGCTGCTGCTGGAAGCACCCAAGGGTGCCCCACCCCTGCTCTCCGTGCTGGGCGGCAAAATCACAACCTACCGCCGCCTCGCCGAGCATGCGCTCGAACGCCTCGGCACCGTCGCCGTTATTCCAGGCCGCCCCTGGACCGCAACCGCCCTGCTCCCGGGCGGAACAGGGGTGCCGAGCGTGGCCGAGCTTCAGCGCGCCTATCCGTGGCTCGATCGGGAAACAGCCACGGGTCTGATCGAGCGCCACGGCAGCGAGGCGGCTTTGGTGTTGGGCGATGCGCGGAGCGCGGCCGATCTCGGCGAGGCGTTCGGCGCGGGGCTTTCCGAGCGCGAAGTTGAATGGTTTCGCCGCGAGGAATGGGCTGAGACCACCGACGATATTCTCTGGCGGCGCAGCAAGCTCGGGCTTCGCTTCGGCCCCGAGGCACGGCTTCGGCTCAATCGATCGATCGCGAGAAAAATTCCGTTGCCTGAGGGTGCCGAACCCCGCCTAAATGGCGCCGGGGTTTCAAACACGAGGGAATAGCGATGGCGAGCATGAGGGTTCTCGGCGTTTCCGGCAGCCTGCGCAAAGGCTCCTTCAACACCATGGCGCTGAAGGTCGCGCAGGGACTGGCGCCCGAAGGAATGACCATCGAGATCGCCGACATCAGTGCGTTCCCGCTTTACAACGAGGATGTGAAGGCGCAGGGCTATCCGCCGCCGGTGCAGGCCTTCCGTGAGAAGATCGCGGCAGCCGATGCGCTGCTTTTCTCGACGCCTGAGTACAATTATTCCGTCTCCGGCGTGCTCAAGAACGCGATCGACTGGGGCTCGAGGCCACCCAATCAGCCCTTTGACGGCAAGCCGATCGCGATCATGGGCGCCGCTGGCGGCATCCTCGGTACTGGACGGGCGCAATATCACCTGCGCCAGATGTGCGTCTTCCTCAACATGTACCCGGTCAACAAACCCGAAGTCATGATCGCTCAGGCGCATACCCGCTTCGATGCCGAGGGCAAGCTCACCGACGAGGCGGCACGTGGTCTCATCAAGCAACTCCTGGAGTCGCTTCGCGACTGGACCCTGCGGCTGAAGCGAGCCTGACCCGCTCGCGCCACCGCGCTCTTGAGGACCAATGGGGGCCACGACGCTCGTTGTCCTGGCGTCGCTCGCGCTGATGGCGGGTGGCGCTGTCAAAGGGACCACGGGGCTGGGGCTTCCGTTGGTCGCGGTGCCGCTGCTCGCCTACCTCGTTGGACTTGCGCGCGCCACCGAGTTGATGGTGGTGCCAATCGTCGCCACCAATCTCGCTCAAAGTTTCCAAGGCGGAAACCTCAGGGCAATCGCACGCCGGTTCTGGCCGCTGCTCTTGCCGCTGCTGCTGTCGATTGTCGCGAGCGCCTATATGCTGGTGCGGCTTCCCGAGCGCGTACTTGACCTCATTCTCGGGGTCGCGCTGGTGCTGCTGGCACCCCTGCTGCATTTCGGAACGCGGCTCCGCGTCGCGCCGCATCAGGAACGGTGGCTTTCCCCCCTGATTGGGCTGGTGAGCGGTGCGCTGGGCGGCTTCTCCACGATCTTCGGGCCACCCGTCATGCTCTACATGCGCGCCCTTCGCCTCGGCAAAACGGAATTCGTGGCCGCCTTATCGCTGATCTATTTGATCGGATCGCTCGGCATCTTCATCGGGATCTATGGCGTTGGGCCAGGGCACCTCAGCGGGCTATGGCTCTCGGCAGCCGCCTGCTTGCCGGCTTTCCTGGGTCTTTGGATCGGGTTTCGGGTGCAGGGTCGGCTCAGCGAACAACGATTCGGACAGGTGCTGCTGGGCATCCTGATGGTGATCGGCGCGAGTTTTATCGCGCGAAGCCTTTGAATTTGTTCTTTTGGCAGCCCGTGTCGCCACCGACAAAATGCCGGAAATCTATTACGCAATGGCTAGTGTTAATCATGTGTTATTTGCCGCTTAAACTCGTTCTAGCAATTAGTAGGATCAAGCCAGGTGAATCTACCTGGCAAATAACCAGTAGTGGCGAGAGTGTTCACCCCTAAGAGACTGCCACCACACCAAAGATATTTGATATGGCACCGTAATTATTGGTGCACGCACCGATAGAAGCGATTATGCTCCGCTACACATGCTGACCAAGAATAAGCGATCGAACCCTCGCCGTTTCTTTAGGACCTTGCGACGCCAGTTCCGGCACACTGATGGCGGAACACTCCCCTAACGCGGCGCGACAGCGCCCCAGCATTTGGTTGGAACCAACATGATCCCACGCAAAGAACATCAACCCCACCCGATCGACGTCTATGTTGGGGGGCGCATGCGACTGCGCCGTATCCAACTTGGATTGAGCCAAGGCGCACTTGCCAGCAAGATTGGCGTCTCGTTCCAAGCCGTCCAGAAGTATGAATCCGGTGACATTCGCATCTCCGCGAGCCGCCTTTACGACGTGGCGCAGGTGCTTGAGGTCTCGCCGGCGTTCTTCTTCGAAGGCTATCCAGACGGCATTGTCGCCAAGAACCTGGCCCAGGACGTGGCGCCAATCAGTGAAACCTTCGACCGCCGTGAAGTAATGTCGCTGATCCGCGGCTACTATGGCATCCGCGACCCGCAGCTCCAGGCCGATATTTTGCGCCTGATTTCAAAGCTCGGGCACCGCCCGGAGGAAGAGGAGCAGGCGGCGCAACAGGCCGCCGGCTAACCCGGATCGCCGGCGAGAGTCGGCGTCGGGATAAAGTTCCGTTGCCGGCAGGATCGGCGATCCTGCCGGCTTTTTCTTTGCCCCCTGAGTATCTTGATTAGGCGCTGACGGCCGGCCCTTCTCCGCTCTATAGTTCTGCTCGGCAGAACCCCGGAGGAGAAGGCGCCCATGAAGCTCTGCTGGTTCCATCTGATGCCGTATACCGAGCTGCCGGAGGATTTCCGTGACCGGCATCAATCGGTCTGGGTCGACATCCATTCCTCGCTCTTCGACCCGAATCGCGCACACCTCATGTACAACGATTTCATGGACGAGTTGGAGCATGCGGCGGAATGCGGCTTCGATGCCGTCTGCGTCAACGAGCACCACTCGAACGGCTATGGGCTGATGCCGTCGCCCAACCTGATCGCCTCCGCGTTGTCGCGGCGGACCCGAGACACCGCGATTTGCGTGATGGGGAACTCGCTCGCCCTCTACAATCCGCCGACGCGGGTGGCCGAGGAATTCGCGATGATCGACTGCATTTCCGGCGGTCGGCTGATCGCGGGCTTTCCGGTCGGCACGCCCATGGACACCTGCTACGCCTATGGACAGAACCCCAGCCTGCTGCGCGAGCGTTACCGCGAGGCGCACGACCTGGTGATGCGCGCCTGGACGACGGAGGAGACGTTCGCCTTCAACGGGCGCTTCAATCAGCAGCGCTACGTGAACATCTGGCCGCGGCCGGTGCAGAAGCCGCATCCGCCGATCTGGATCCCCGGCGGCGGATCGGTCGAGACCTGGCGCTGGTGCGCGGAGATGGACTACGTCTATTCCTACCTCTCGTACTACGGCTACAAGGCCGGGCGCGCGACCATGGAAGGCTTCTGGCAGGAGATGGCGCGCCTCGGCAAGGACCGCAATCCCTATCGCGCGGGCTTCCTGCAATTCGTCGGCGTCGCGGAAAGCCGCGCCGAGGCGATGCGCATCTATCGCGAGGCCGCGGAGTACTTCTACCTCCGTTGCCTGCACGTCGCCGCGAAGTTCGCGAGCCCGCCGGGCTACACCAGCGAGGCGACTCAGCGCGCGGGCATCGAGAGCCAGATCGCACGTGCGGCCGGAGCTGCCCCACCGAGGTATCAGGACAAGTTCCAGCTGCTCCCCAAGGCCATGGACGAGATCGTCGATCGCGGATATGTGGTGATCGGCTCTCCCGACGAAGTGGCCGAGCAGCTCAAGGAAGTCGCAACCAGCCTCAACGTCGGCAATCTCATGCTGCTGCTGCAATTCGGCAACATGGGCAAGGACCTGACCCGCTACAACACCGACCTGTTCGCCAAAAAGGTCATGCCGCAGCTTACCGGCCTGTTCTCCGAGTGGGAAAACCGTTGGTGGCCGAAGCCGATGGACCGCCGGCTGCGTGCGGAGGTTCCGGCTTATCTCCCGCCATCGCAGCAGGCCGCGGAATGAAGGACGCGCGGGGATGAGCGAGCCCGCGCTCACGACAGTCGAGGTTGACGGCTCTCCCTGCCGGGTCTGGCGCAAGGGAAGCGGCCGGAAGCTCGGGTTTCTGGCGGGCTTCGGCGGATTGCCGCGCTGGATCCCGTTCCTCGATGCGCTGGCGGCCGAGCGTACCGTGATCGTGCCGTCGTTGCCGGGATTTCCGGGCGGATTGGGCCATGCACGCCTCGATAGCCACCTCGACTGGGTGTTGGCGGTGCGGCATCTCTTGGAGGCGGCGGAGCTTAGCGGCGAGGATCTGGCCGGGAGTTCGGTTGGCGCCTCCTTCGCCCTCGAAATGGCGGCGATCTGGCCGAAGACCGTGCGGCGCCTGGCACTTGTGGCGCCCTTTGGCCTGTTCGATGAACGCGAGCCAGCGACCGACCCCTGGGCGCAGCGCCCGGACGAGGTGGGGGCGCTGCTCTGCGCGGACCCCGAGAATTGGCGGCGGCTCAAGGAACCGCCGCCCGGCGCCAACTCGCCCGAGTGGTCGATCGAGCAGACGCGCGCCAACGAGGCAGCGGCACGAGCCTTCTGGCCGCTGGGAGACAGCGGCATCGCAAAACGACTTCCCTACGTGACAACCCCGACGCTGCTGCTCTGGGGCGAGCGCGATCGCATCCTGCCGCTGAGCTATGGCCGCCGCTTCGCCGCCGGCATCGGTTCGGCCGCCGAGCTCAGAGTGATCGCGGGGGCGGGACACCTGGCGGAATTGGACCAGCCGGAGGCGGTTGCCCGCGCGGTGCTCGACTGGACCCGCTAAGGGAAACGCGCGTGGCGATTCTCGACCCCGATGCCGAACAGGTGCTGGAGCTCGTCCGTCAATCCGGACGGCCGCCTTACGACACCTTGGCGCCGACCGAAGCACGCGAACTCTACCGCAAGGGACGCGCGGTGCTGCAGCCCGATCCGCCGGAGGTGGCGGAGGTTGCGGACCTCACCGCGCCTGGCCCCGCGGGTCCCATTCGGCTCCGCCGCTATCGGGGCCTCCCTACCGCTGCCGATCGGCCGTTGCCGGGGCTTGTCTACTTCCACGGCGGAGGCTGGGTCTTCGGCGATCTCGACACTCACGACGTCGTCTGCCGCAAGCTCGCGAACGCCGCGCAGATGATCGTGATCGCCGTCGACTATCGCCTGGCGCCCGAGGCTAAATTCCCGGCCGCCGTCGACGACAGCATAGCCGCAACACTTTGGGTCGCCGAGAACGCCCGCGCGCTCGGTATCGATCGAGATCGGCTTGCGGTGGGCGGCGACAGCGCCGGCGGCAATCTAGCGGCAGTGGCGGCATTGGCTGTACGAGACCGCGGCGGACCGCGGCTGGGTTATCAACTCTTGCTGTACCCCGCGGTCGATCTCGCCATGACCCATGACTCGCATCGGCGCATCACCGAGGGCCTGCCTCTCACCCACACCACCATGCGCTGGTTTCGCGATCATTACCTGAGGAACGCAGCCGATCAGCGGGACTGGCGCGCTTCGCCGCTGTTGCGCGCCGCTGAATTCCGGGATCTCCCGCCGGCCTATGTGCTGACGGTAGGCTTCGATCCCCTGTGCTCGGAGGGTGAGGCTTACGCTCAAGCGCTTACAGCCGCGGGCGTTGCGACAAAGCATCGCCACTTGGAGCGGCAAATGCATGGTTTCCTCACCATGGGCCGCATTATCGCGGCAGCGGAGACGGAGACGAACGCGGCCGCGGCGGCGATGAAGCAGGCTCTCGCCTGAATTTGCCGGCCGCTCAGTGGCTTCACCCGTCAGGGACGCTGCTGCGTGCGGAGGCCGGATGTTCCGACAGCAATAGTCCAAGACGAAAGGAAATAATGTCCCCCAGAAACAATCCGCTCGGCCTCAACGCGCTGCAGCTCAAAACCCTGACCCTGCTCCAGGCGCTGGCACAGATCTCCGACCACGCCCAATCGCTGGAAGACGGCGCGGTCAGGGTGTCGCAATTGCCGCGTCCCCACGGCGACCACTTCCATCTCGGCACGGCGGTGGTGCTGGCGCGAGATGCGAGCGGCCTCGCCAACCCAGCCGCGTGGGCGGCACTCGAACGCAAGGGCCTCATACGCTCCGAATTCCCTGTGGCTGCGGTTCTGACGGCGGCAGGCTTGGCTTACGACACCGGGCTAGCAAGGCAGATCCTGCATGAGGCGGGGCATTGAGGCGTCGCGGCGGGTTACGGTAGGAAGAACTTAAAACCCGCTGCGGCGTCACCACGTCAGATGTGGCATCGCCCAGCTCGGGCGAGGTCCGTTGGCGAGGATTGCTCGAGAAAGAAGGGCTGCATCTGATGGTATCTCGCCCGCTGCCGCCCCTAATTCTTCACCGTGAATGCCGCCGAGAATCCAAACGCTGTCGATGCCAACCGCGGCCGCGCCGGCAATGTCGGTGCGGAGACTGTCGCCGATCGCCAGAATGCGGCGGCGGTCGCCGATCCCCAGCAACTCGAAGCAGTGCCGATAGATCTCGGGAAGCGGCTTGCCGTGCCAGCGCACGCGCCCGCCCAGCGTTTCGTAGCGCTCGGCAAGCGTCCCGGCGCAAATCGCCCTGCGGCCCGAATGAATCACGACCAGGTCGGGGTTGGCGCAGACCATCGGAAGGTCGCGGGCGCGGGCGCGCTGGAGCAGCGGCTCATAGCCCTCGGGCGTCTCTTCCCAACCCCAGGGCCCGGTGTTGAGAATAAATTCCGCCCGGTCCACGTCTTCGACCCGCGTGAGGCCGAGATCCCCCAGCATGTTGTCGTCGCGCGGCGGTCCGATGTGATAGCAGACGCGCCCGAGCGCGCGGTAGAACGCATCGTCGCGATGGCGCAAGTGCTGCCAGGTCTCCTCGCCCGACGACATCAAGTGATCGTAGAGATCGCGCGGAATGCCGATCTCGCTCACCCGCGCTTCCACCAGATGGGCGCGTCTCGGGGCATTGGAAAGCACGACGATGCGTTTTGCCGCGGCTTTCAGTCTCCGCAGGCAATCGATCACGCCCGGCATCGGCGCGCGACCGTCGTGCAGCACGCCCCAGAGATCGAGGATCAGGCCCTGATAATGCTCCATGAGCGCCGCGATCCCCGGTAATACCGCGATCTCGGCCGCGGGATCGTCGCTCAGCAGCGGAAAGACATGTTGCCCCCTGGCATCGAGCGGCAAAGGTTGGGCGCGTAGCACCGACGCGCACGGGAGGTCGCCGTAGAGATGCGGGAAGAGCGCGCCGCCGCGCGCCGCCTCCCAGCGCAGACTGCTGCCGAGCGCATCTGCGTCTGCGGTCAACAACAGCAGCCCCGGCTCGCCCGCGCGATGTTTGCGTGCGCTTTCGCGCAGATGCGCCGCCGTCGAAAAATGGATGAAACCGTCGCGCCGATCCTGACTTGATCCCGGATAGGCGCCCGCTGCTTCGGCAGCGGTCCAGTCCTCGGCACGGCAGAGATGGTAGATGAGAGTTTGCGTCATGGCGCTGCACCCTAGCCGACCCCGGTCGTCGTCGCCAGCCCGGCTGGCTCAGGGATTTTGTGCGTGGGACCTATGCGACAGGCACCATGAGGACCAAAGGGCGAGGGTTGGGAATAGAACGAATGAGCGGGCGCAAACTTGCGAACAGCACGAAGCTTGCAGCGACTGGCGTGCCCGCTAATCGGATGTGATCCCCAAAAAATACTCCTGCATCGTCATGCCGTTGGGCTTGCCCTTGAGACCGACTGGCGGATATTCGCCGCACTTCGGCATATGGAGCGTCCCGAAGATGCGATCCCATATGGGAAAGAATGCGGCGAAGTTGCGGCTGCGATGCTCGTCACGCACGGAATGATGAATGCGGTGGTAGTGGCCATCGCCCAGGATGACCCGAAACGGCCCGAAATTGAGTCGCGTATCCGTGTGGATGAATTGTCCCATCGCCGCGAGCAGCGCGGAAAGCAGCGGAACGACGGGTGCACCGTCAAAGCGCACCAGCGCCGCGAGCGGCAACGTGATGGGAACGATTCGGAGCAGATCTTCGATCGGATGATGAAAGCTCATGATCGCGTTGAGATTGCGAATGGAATGGTGCACGGCGTGCAACCGCCACAACGCGGCAAATCGGTGCTGCATGCGGTGGAACCAATAATAGAAAAAATCGAACACAAACAGATTGAGCAAGATCAGCGCAATCGCAGTTGTCATGCCGAATGAAGAAACCTTGACGACCAAAGCGGGCGTCAGGCCGAGCAATCCTATGGCCTCTTGGCTCGTAATGCCGACCGCATATCCCAGCACCCACGCCAATACCCATCCGGCCATCCCGATGGCGTAAGATCGAAGGGATGGACGCGCCGTCGGGAAAAGCTGCTCGATGGTCGCGAGCGGCAGCACCAGAAAGCCGAATGCGACGGCACTCATGACGGCGTGGCGAAGCACCGCGGAACCGAATGACAGCGGATAAAGCGCCTCGGCCGCGGCACGGCCTGCTCGCTGACTGACCTCAAGCCCACAGAATAGGAGCACGAGCGGTGCAACCACCACGAATCCGCGGAGGGCCAAATTCGGAAGTTGGCGCACCGCAAGGGGTGTCGACCATTGGCGAACCGCGACCACTGCGCCGGCTGCCGATGCTGATTGCCTCTCGGGCTCGGAATCCCCGTCGAGCAATGCCCCCTCCAGTCACCGTGCTCCGACTGGACTCTAAAATATGTAGTTTTTGACTGCAACTGTGGCGATTTCCAGCGTCGTTCTACGCCCTCCCGAGGAGTGCTGGCCCGTCGGCGCCACACCGTTTATGCTGGTCGGGTTCGAACCGTGACGGGAAATTGTCACCATGACATCTTGGACTTACATCGACGGCACTTGGCATGAGGGCAACCCAAAGATTCTCGGCCCAATGAGTCACGCCACCTGGCTCTCATCGATCATCTTCGATGGTGCACGCGCCTTCGAGGGGTGCACGCCCGACCTCGACCGGCACTGTGAGCGCGCCGTCAACTCGGCGCGCAGCATGGGATTGCGCTCGATGCTGACCGCCGGCGAAGTCGAGCAGATCGCCCGTGAGGGCATCAGCCGTTTTCCAAAGAACGCTGAACTTTACATCCGTCCCATGTTTTTTGCGGAGGACGGTTGGATTTATCCCGATGCGGACAGCACTCGCTTCACGCTCTCGGTCTATGACAACCCGATGCCGGCGCCGACGGGATTTTCCGTTTGCCTCTCCCGCTTCCGCCGGCCGGCTCCGGATCAGGCGCCGACCGACGCCAAGGCCTCGTGTCTCTATCCCAATTCCGGCCGCGCGCTGCGCGACGCACAACAGCGTGGGTTCGACAACGGCGTGGTACTCGACCCCCTTGGCAACGTTGCCGAGCTGGCGACCGCCAATTTGATGCTGGTCAAGGACGGCGGCGCGATCACGCCGACCGCGAACGGCACTTTCCTTGCCGGCATTACGCGGCGACGCGTACTCGAACTGCTGCGCGGCGCGGGCTATGAGGCCCAAGAGCGGACCGTCAGCTACGACGAAGTGTTGCAGGCGGACGAGCTGTTCTCGGTCGGCAACCACGGCAAGGTGCTGCCGATCACGCGGATCGAACAGCGTCATCTACAACCGGGGCCGATCTTCACCAAAGCGCGCAAACTCTATTGGGAATTCGCCCATAGCACTTGACGAGGGCGCATCGCACCGGTCGTCCGCCGCGGCGCTCGCGGTCGGTTACGCTCGCGCCGCATGGCTCAGCATTGAGGGAGAGATAGAGCGGATCGATCTCGCCGAGGCGACCCGGCGTGGCCGCCTTTCGTCCCCGATCCTTTGCCACGCCCGCGCGACTGCACGACGCCTCAAGGTCGAGCCATTTCCGGCACTCGACCTGCTGGAGCTCTTTGCATTTGTTCGACCCGGACGTCCGCTGGTGCCGACGCCGCGCGGCCTTGCGCAAGCCTTGGCACTGCCTCCCCCGACAACGCTGGAGCAGGATGCGGAGACCCTGATGCGGGCGGCCGAGGGGCTGTTGGCGGAGTTGCGCGCGAGCGGCGACGGCGAAGCCAAGGCCATAGCACAACAGATGGCCGCGGCCGGGTGGGCTTGGGGACCCTCCGTGCTCGCCGCGCTCGCGGCGGTGCCGCTCGGCGAAGCCGCGGGAATCGCGGCCTGGCGTCGGCTCGGCGAATGGTCGGAGCATGCGGGCGAACCGCCCGCCGGGCACGAACCGGTCGAGGAGGCGGAGGCACGACGGCGCCTGGCGGCCCTGCTCGGAAATTCCGCCGAAGCGCGGCCGCAGCAGGCCGATTATGCCGCGGCGGCGAGCGCCGCCTTTCGACCGCGCGAAGCGCCTGACGAGCCGATGGCCGTTCTGGCCGAGGCTGGAACCGGCGTCGGCAAAACGCTCGGCTACATTGCGCCCGCAAGCCTCTGGGCCGAGAAAAACGAGGGTGCGGTCTGGATCTCCACCTTCACGCGAAACCTCCAGCACCAAATCGATGCCGAACTGGACCGGCTCTATCCCGATCCCGACGAAAAGCGGCGCCGTGTGGTGCTGCGCAAGGGACGAGAGAACTATCTTTGTCTTTTGAATTTCGAGGAAGCGGTGGCGGCGCTTCCGACACGGCCCGCAAGCGCCGTCGCGATTGGATTGATGGCGCGCTGGATCACCGCGACGCGCGACGGCAGCATGATCGGTGGTGACTTTCCGGGCTGGCTTCCGGACCTGATCGGGCGCGGGCGAAGCCTCGGACTCGCCGACCGGCGCGGCGAATGCATCCACTCGGCCTGCCCGCACTATCACCGCTGCTTCATCGAGAAGAGCGTGCGCCGCGCGCGGCGCGCGCGGCTGGTGGTTGCGAACCATGCGCTGGTGATGGTTCAGGCTGCCTGGGGCGGCCTCGACGACGCGACCGTGCCGACCCGCTACGTGTTCGATGAAGGGCATCACCTTTTCGAGGCGGCCGACAACGCATTCTCGCTGGCGCTCACGGGACGAGAGGCGGTGGAGCTGAGGCGGTGGGTGTTGGGCGCCGAAGGAGGCGGCGCGGGCCGCGCGCGCGGCTTGCGCCGGCGCTTGACCGAAATGGCTGCGGGCGACGACGCTGCCGAGCATGCGCTGGTGGAGGCACAGGCCGCGGCCCGCGTGCTACCCGGCGAGGGGTGGCTGCGCCGCCTCCAAGACGCGACACCCTACGGCGAATGCGAGCGGTTCCTCGCGCATCTGCGGCGCCAAGTCCTGGCGCGAGCCGAGTCCGGCGAGAGCGTCTATTCCCTCGAGACGCCGGCGCGTCCGCCTGTCGAGGGTCTCAACGACGCGGCACTCGCGTTGAGC
The DNA here is from genome assembly GCA_035517495.1 of Allostellaceae bacterium. GTDB lineage: Bacteria > Pseudomonadota > Alphaproteobacteria > ATCC43930 > CGMCC-115725 > DASZHJ01. The sequence continues at coordinate 28,998 of DATIYT010000075.1, forward strand.
GCGGCACTGCAGCGCCTGATAGAGCCGCTGAGGGCGCTTGCAAAACGGCTTGCGAAACGCCTGGACGAAGAGGCGAGCGAGCTCGACCCGGGCATGCGGCTTCGGATCGACGCGGCGGTGCGCGGGCTCGAGCGGCGCATCGAGGGCGAGCTCAGTGGTTGGCTCGCGATGCTGGCCGATCTCGCGCGCGAGCCGGCCGCGGCCTTGGTCGACTGGTTTGCGGTCGACCGATTCGACGGGCATGAGATCGACGTCGGCATGCATCGCCACTGGGTCGATCCGACCCGGCCCTTCATCGAGACGGTGGCGAAGCCGGCGCAAGGCTTGTTGGTGACCTCGGCGACGCTTACCGACGGCACGGGCGACCCGGAGGCGGACTGGGCTGCCGCCGAGATGCTGTCGGGGACGCGCCACCTCACGCGCGCGGCGCTGCGCGCGCGCGTGCCGTCGCCCTTCGACTATGCACAGCAGACCCGTGTATTCGTGGTGACCGATGTGCGACGCGACGATCTCGATCAGGTTGCGGCTGCTTATCGCGTTCTGTTTCTCGCGGCCCATGGCGGCGCGCTTGGTCTCTTCACCGCGATCCACCGCCTTCGAGCCGTCTACGAGCGGATCGCGGCACCGCTTGAAAACGCCGGTCTGCCGCTGCTGGCGCAACATGTGGACGCGATCGATACCGCAACCCTGGTCGACATCTTCCGTGCCGAGGAGGACTCGTGCCTGCTGGGCACCGATGCCGTGCGCGATGGCGTCGACGTGCCGGGGCGCTCGTTGCGCCTCATCGTATTCGATCGCGTGCCCTGGCCGCGTCCCGATATCCTGCACAAGGCGCGGCGCGCCGAATTCGGCGGTGCGCGATACGACGATCGGTTGACGCGCCTGCGCCTGCGCCAGGCGTTCGGCCGCCTGGTGCGCCGAGCCGATGACCACGGTGTCTTCGTGTTACTCGATTCGCGGTTGCCCTCCCGGCTCTTGGGCGCATTCCCCGATGGGGTCACGGTGCAACGGTTGGGTCTCAAGGACGTCGTTGATCAGACGCGCGCCTTCCTCAGCGAGATGCATTCGAGTCGAAACGACTTGAAACTTGAATTGCGCTCCAAAATCTTATCGTAAGAGCAAGATTCACGACGCGGATCGATTCGATCCGAACCGATCTTGCGCTTGCGCCGCACCGAGGTGTCCTCAACGCGGAGAAATGCTAGTGTCGAGCAAGGCTCGGCCAACGGGTCCGTACCAGGAGAGACCATGCTCGACCATCACTCTGCGCTCATCTACACCATGGTGCTGGCGTCCGCTTGCGACACCGCGATGACGGATTCAGAGCTGCGCACGATCGGCGACATCGTCACGCACCTGCCGATCTTCGGCGATTACGACGACAAACGCCTAACCAAGACATTGGCCGCCTGCTCCGATCTGCTGCAGAGGGAGGACGGCTTGGAAGAGGCTTTCAAGGCGATCAAGTCCGCTTTGCCGCCGCGTTTGCGCGAGACCGCCTATGCATTTGCCTGCGACGTGATGGCCTGCGATGGCGAAGCCTCGCAGGTGGAGTTGCGCTTCCTCGAGATGCTGCGTGACCATCTCTCGATCGAACGGTTGGTGGCGGTCGCAATCGAGCGTTCCGCGCGCGCGCGTTTCATGACGTTGTAATCGAGGCGCTCCAAAAGCGTCAGTTGGCGGAGTGCGCCCTTCTGATCCGCTCGCGAAACGCCGCGACCGCCGCGTTCTCGTCCGGCGGCACCTCCTTCGCTTGCGTCAAAGCCGCCTGAGCTGCAACCGCTGCTTCTCGAACCGCGGCGATCTCCGGTGCCTCGGCTGCGCCATAACGGTGATGCTGGATGCGCGTGCGTTGAAACGCGCGCGGAATGATCTGATGGACGATGGCCGCGTCCGGCATCGTATCCGCGACCAGGGTGGGCCATTCGAACGCGCGCGAACCCGCGCTCGGCGCCGTGCGCAGCATCGCCTCGACGACGAGCTTCCAGTTGGCATCGATATCGCTGACGCTCTCGCCTGAGAATGCGAAGCGCTCGACATCGGCGGCGGCCAGCGCCGGCAACGCCGGCGCGCCGGTTGCTTCTCCCAGATGGACGAACAGCTGCCCGCAAACCGCGGCCGTCGCTATCCGCTGGAGATTGTGGAGGGGATCGGCGGCATCGGCCGGCGCCGATTGTGGCGGCGCGCCGCGAAAGCATCCGGATGCGTCGTAGCTCCACCCGTGATAGCGGCAACGAATCTCGGCGCAGCGGCCGCTACCCGTGTCGAAGATCGGCAGACCCTGATGACGGCAGACATTGCGGAAACCACTCTGCCTGCCGGACTCATCGACGATCGCGAAGATGGGCCAGCCGCCCAGGCTTTGCGCGATGTACTGACCGGGTTCGCGCACCTGATCCGCGCGCGCCAGCATCAGCCATGCCGACGCGAAGATGCTGCGCCGCTCGCGCTGAAACGCCTCCGCTCCCGCATAGAGCGCGGCCGGAAGCGGCGGCGCGATGGGCATTTGCGTCAGCTCTTGCCGAGATGCCGCATGAAGGCGGCGATCCCCGCCTCGCAGACCGCAATATCCTGCTCACCGTTTCCGCCCGAAGCGCCAACGCCGCCGACCACCTGGCCCTCGACCGCTATCGGAAATCCGCCCACGAACACGGTGAACCGACCTTCGTGCTGGGTGAAGATGCCGAAGGCTTCCTCGCCCGGTAGCGCGTTCTTGTAACTATGTGTGGGCTTGCGGTGCCCCGCGGCGGTGAACGCCTTGTTCATGGCGATCTGCACGCTCGTAACCTTGCCGCCATCGAGGCGGCGGAGCGCGATTGGATAGCCCGACGCATCGGCGACGCATAGTACCTCGGGAACGCCGAGCTCCTCCGCCTTCTTCTGACAGGCGTCGAGGATCAGATTGGCCTCGGCGAGGCTTAGGGTCTTGTAAGTGATCATCCCCGCCGCCGCTTTATCACTCGGCTGCCTGCGCCTGCGGCGCCGCAAGGAACTTGTGATAGAGCCCGTCGAGATAGAGCCGGCGCATCATCGTGGCCTCGCGCACCGCGCGCACGCAGCTCTCCTTGGCCTCGTCGGTGGTCGCGTGGTGCTCCAGGATTTCGAAGCCACGCTCGCCATGCTCCTGGTCGGCGGCGATGTGCAGGCGGAAGAACACCACCTCTTCCTCGGTGAAGCCATATTTCTCGATCAATGGCGGCGTCGTGCGCGAATAAATCTGCGGCACTTGCGATTCGAGTCCGACCAGGAGTCCCGCGAGCGCCTCCGCATAGGGCTTCGTCGCCTGACGATAGCACCAGCTCTGCAGGCCCAGAGTCTCGGCCAGCAGCTCGCCGTTGAGCTGAGCGTCGACGATCTCCTTGCGGCTCTTGCCGCAATGCTCGCCGAAATCCAGCAACAGATCGGTGTGGCGCACCGCCGGGAAGCCTTGGCCGGCCTGGAAACCTTCCTCCTCGAAAATGTTCTCGGCGAGGAAATGGCGGACGTCATCGGCGGGGCAGTTGCCGAACACGGTTGCGAGCCACTCAGAGAAATGGCTGACATAGTGGAAATGCTGCTTGGTCCATTCACCCAAGAGCCGTCGGTCAAGCCTTCCGCTCACCCAAGCGTCGCTCCACGGATGGACCTTCGAATGGCGTTGCTGGATCGCCCCTTCAAGGGCTTGTCGGAATGCGGATTTTGCCATGGCGACCTCCTGGCCCTGTCGATCGGATGTTCGATTGTATACAGAATGGGCGGAGGATGGTAATGCTCGGCTAGCCGCCCACAGAGCGAGCAAGAGCCCGGGACTGGCCATGCCGGTTTTTGGGCCGCGGGCAGCCCACCTGGATTTGAGCAGCCAACCTTTGAAGCGCCCCTTTCGAGCCTGGGTCCATGCCGTCTTCGCGGGCGCAATGCTGCTGGCCTCGAGTGGCACATGGCTCTGCTCCGAGCCCGCGTTTGCGGAAAGCTACCTGACCCGATGTGCGGGCAATTCCGGAGATGGCGATGACGTCACTCTCTCCGACACGGCTCCGCCCGTCGCACCCGGCTGCACGAGCGTGGCGTTGCCCATCGATAAGACGCAGGTCCTTGCGGCTGTTCCCGCTCCGAAGGCACGGCCTGGCGCTCCGGAGCCCGAGACGATCACCGTGACCGGCGCGCGCGACACGGAGACTTTTCGGCTGCGCGAAGTTAGCGTCGCCCCGGTTTCGCTCACGGCAGCGCCTCCCTATCTCGTTCCCGGCAGCGATCTGCGCGCGGTTGCGAACGTGCGTGGTTTTGGCCCTCTCGGCCGCGTGGCAATGGCAAGCGACGGCGATCAAATCACATTGGAGTGCGAGCCTGGCTCGGACCCGGCGGGTCTCGCTTTCACGACCGCCCGCGTACCTCCAATTCCCGGAATGACGCTCGGGGTCGTGCACAGCGCCGACAACGTGTTTCGCCTCATCGCCGCCGATCCTGCCGCATCGGCTCGGGAACCGCTGCTGCTCGCGAAACTGAAGCCCGCGGATGGCCCGACCGAAGCGCATTTCTCCCTGCCGACAGCGCTGCCCGCCGACACGCCGCTCGACCTCAAGCTGCTGTGCCCGCCAGCAGGTGGCCACCTGCAGCTCAGCGAGATCGTGCTCGAAGCGAAGACCGCGGCACCCACCGCGCGGGCTACTTGGATCGCCAAGGCAGAGCTCTGGCAAGACGATTCCGCGCGCGTCTTTGCGCGGGCGCAGCACTGGGAGCTGACACGTCTCTACATCGCAATTCCCATGGACGAGCACGGCCCGACCCAGCCACAGGCCCTTGCGGGCTTTCTCGCGGAGGCGAACAGCCGCGGCATCGAGGTCTGGGCCTTGCTGAGCGAAGGTGAAACAGAGGGAAGCGCGATCGCACGCGCCCAAGCGCTCGCCGATTACAACCTCGCAGTCCCGGCGCCGGCGCAGATAAAGGGCGCAGCCGTCGAGTACCCGGCCGATCGGCGCTGGAAGTACGCACCCGACCCCAGTCTGCTCGCGCGGCGTTTTCTGGATCGAATAAGCGGTCTCAAGGCCGCGCTTGGGATGCCTATTGAGGCGATCGTCCCTGCCTGGTTCCCGACCGACGCGACATTCGCCGAACGCTACGCAGCGACACTCGACGGTCTCACCGTGCTCACCGACCGCACCGATCCCGGCATGATCCGCAAGGCCGTAAACCGCTTCCTCGCCTGGGGCACCAGACGCGGCAAGCCGGTGCAGGTCGCGCTGGAAACCGGCCCCGCGAGTGCACTGGAGCGGGCGAGCTTCGCGCGCGCTGAAGCGGGTGAGCTGTGGCTCATCCCGGTCGGCGGTGAGCGAGTATTGGTGTTGCTCAAGGAGGCCGCCAGCGATCTGCCGGGCACCGGCTTCGAACAGCAGGAGAGCGCGGAGCTGCCACCTGAGAGCCGCAGTTTTGGAGGCCACCGTGCGGAGCTGCGTCAGAGCTTGGAGCCTTTGGGTCGTACCCTCGGCGCCTGGCCGTCCTTCACCGGTTTCGCCTTTCACGATCTTTTTGACCAGAACAAATAACGCAGCGCGGTCAATTCAATTTCTTCGGGGCCGACACTTGGAAATGACCCTTGACTTTATGGGGCGATCCGGGCCTCATCGTCGGCGCAATCGACGTTTTGGCGCGAGCTTGCCTGCGTCGCCCGCTTGCGGGCCTCTGCTCAATCCTCCCCAAATCCAGGTTGTTGGAGACCAGCCGATTGTCCGGCTGGTTGCTTTGATGTTCGCCGCTAAAGGAGGCCGATATGGCTACTGGTACCGTCAAATGGTTCAATCCCGTCAAAGGATACGGCTTCATCCAGCCGTCCGACGGCGGGCGCGACGTGTTCGTTCACATCAGCGCCGTGGAGCGCGCCGGTCTCGGCTCGCTCACCGAGGGGCAGCGCGTCAGTTTTGATGTAACGACCGAGCGCGGCAAACAAGCCGCAACGAACCTTAAGGCGGGCTAAGTCTCCCGCAGCAGCATTTTCCGCCGAGCGAGCTCGCTTGAAGGCGAGGGGGGTCTAGGCGAAGGAAATGCGGCCGATCAATAACGCGAGCGTGCGTCGATTTCTCTGAATCGAGATGCGCTCCGAGAGACGAGCAAGGGCGCGAGACTAGGTCTCGCGCCCTTCGCTTTTGCGCCAAACAGCAAACTCCTCGACACTCATCGGAACCGCTCGAATCCTGTACATTGTGCTGGGGCATGGGTGCGCGCGCATGGGAGAAATCGCATCGGGATTGCTGAGTGGCGAGCGACACTCGGAATGGGAAGCCGTCGAGCGCCGGATACTTCGCGCAAGCGGCGGTTTCGTAAGCCTTGGGATCGGCGCCAATGACGCGGTGGCGCTGCTGCTGCGCAATGACCCCGTCTTCCTCGAAGCGAGCCACGCAGCGCTCCGCCTCGGCGCCTATGCCGTACCCATCAACTGGCATTTCAGAGCGAATGAGATTGGCTACGTCTTGCGCGATTGCGCATCGCGCGTGCTGATCGTTCACGCCGATCTGCTCCCGGTGGTCGCCTCAGCGGTGCCGGCCGACGTGACGGTACTGCAGGTCGAAACCCCGGCGGAAATCCGGCGTGCGTTTGGTGTCTCCGATTCCACGGCTTGCGTGCCCGTCGGTGCGCTCGACTGGAACCGCTGGGTCGAGCAGCAGCAACCAACGACAGTGCCCGCGCTGCCGCTCGCCGAAAGCATGATCTATACCTCCGGAACGACCGGCGTTCCCAAGGGTGTGCGACGCATGCGGCCGACCGCGGCACAGGCCGTTTCCATGACGGCACTCCGTAACGCGATCTACGGGATGGAGCCGGGCATGCATTCGATCGTGCCGGGGCCGCTTTATCACAGCGCGCCCAACTCGTTCGCGCTGCGCGCGGCGCGCCTCGGAGGGCTCCTGGTGCTGATGCCGCGCTTTGATGCCGAGGAATTTTTGGCGCTGGTCGAGCGGCATCGGATCAGCCACGCCTTCATGGTGCCGACGATGTTCGTGCGCCTCCTCAATCTTCCCAAGGGCGTGCGGCGCCGCTATGACGTATCGTCGCTGCGCTGCATCGTTCACGCGGCCGCTCCCTGCCCGATCGAGATCAAGCGGCGCATGATCGAGTGGTGGGGGCCAGTGCTGCTCGAATTCTACGGGGGCACCGAGAGCGGCCCGGTGAGCGTGTGCAGCAGTGATGAATGGCTGGAGCGCCCGGGCACCGTCGGCCGCGTCGTTGCCAACGCGGTGGTTAAAGCGATCGCGGAGGACGGGAGCGAGGCAGCGCCCGGGGCACCCGGCGAGCTTTTCATGCGGATCGCGGACTACCCCGACTTCACCTATCAGAACCGGCCGGAGGATCGTGCCGCGGTCGAGCGCCAAGGCCTCATTACCCTCGGCGACGTCGGATACTTCGACGCGGCAGGCTATCTCTATCTCTGCGACCGCAAGCGCGACATGATCATCTCGGGCGGCGTCAACATTTATCCGGCCGAGATCGAAGCGGCGCTGCATCGTCTCCCCGGCATCGCGGACTGCGCGGTGTTCGGCATCCCCGATGCCGAATTCGGCGAGACGGTCATGGCGGTGCTGCAACTTGTCGAAGGTGCGGCGTTCAGCGCCGAGGATGTGCGCGAGCAGCTTCGCCCGCATCTCGCGGGCTATAAGATCCCGCGCCGCATCGAGGTTAGCGCCACGCTGCCGCGCGAGGATTCCGGCAAGATCATGAAACGCGCGCTGCGAGCGCCCCATTGGGAAGGCACGGGACGGAGGATTTAATCGGAAGCTGACGGCTATCGGCTCTTGGGTACCCTCAACTGCGTCCCAAGATAGCAATGGAGCACACGTTCTGATGCGGGAACCCACCCAGATTGTGGGTGAGACCGAGCGGCTGCGCGTCGTTGCGCTGCCGTGGTCCGGCGCGGCCCAAGAGCTGCAAATAAATCTCATAGATCATGCGCAGACCGGAGGCGCCGATCGGATGACCGAAGCATTTGAGGCCGCCGTCGATCTGGCAGGGGATGCCGCCATCGGCGTCGTAGAACCCGTCGAGTACGTCGTCGATCGCGTGACCGACCGGCGAGATGTGCAGATCCTCCATGGTGACAAGCTCGGTCACGGAGAAGCAGTCGTGCACCTCGATGAAGCCGAGTTCCGCGCGCGGGTCCTTGATACCGGCCTCCGCATAGGCGCGCTTGGCGGCGATGCGCGTGGTCGCGAAGTAGCTTCCGTCCCATGAGGCGTGCTGCGCCTCGGTGCCGTTGGAGACCGCGAGCTGCAAGGCCTTCACCGCCACCAAATCGCGCTTGCCGAGGCCGCGCGCAATCTCCGGCGTCGCCACGATCGCACAGGCGGCGCCATCGCTCACGCCGCAGCAATCATAGAGTCCGAGCGGTTCGGCGACGATCGGCGCCCCCAGCACGGTCTCGGCCGAGACCTCATTGCGCAGATGCGCCTTCGGGTTCTTGGCGCCATTGGCGTGGCTCTTGACCGAGATATGCGCCATGGCGCGCTTCAAATCCTCCTTGGCCTTGCCGTGTTTGGCGCGGTAGGCCGACGCGAGCTGCGCGAAGCTGCCGGGGGCCGAGAGATTGGCCCAATACATCGAATTGAGCACGCCGCGGCTCCGTTGCGGCAAGCCGCCATAACCCGTGTCCTTGAGCTTCTCGACGCCGAGCGCCAACGCCACATCGCAAGCGCCCGATGCTACCGCATATACGGCACCGCGGAACGCTTCGGAGCCGCTGGCACAATAGTTTTCAACCCGAGTCACGGGAATGTAGGGGAGCCGCAGCGCCACCGCGAGCGGGATGCCCGACTTCCCCACATGCATCTCCTCGATCGCGGTCGCAAGCCATGCGGCCTCGATCCGGTTGCGCTCAATTCCGGCATCGCCGATCGCCTCCTGGAAAGCCTCGACGATGAGATCGTCCGCCTCACTGTCCCAGCGCTCGCCGAATTTGGAACAGCCCATGCCGAGGATCGCCACCTTGTCGCGGATGCCCGTTGCCATCAGCCTTCTCCTCGATCTCCGGGTGTCGCTTTCCAGAAATAGCGCGTGAAACCGCGCGCATTATCGACTTCCTTGATGCGGAACACCATGCGCACGGGCATCCCGACCTCGACCGTCGCCGGATCGGCATCGGTGAAGTCCGCCATCATGCGCCCGCCTTCCTCGAACTGCACCATGCCGTAGACCTGAGGCGGGTCCGGCGAATAGGTCAGATTGTCGGAGGTGTAGGACATGACCCGGCCCGAGAGATCGGCGAAAGGCTGATCCTCCTGCGTCCCGACCGCATTGCAATTGGGATTGACGCACATATTGGACTTCGGAAACTGCAGCGTGCCGCAGGCGGTGCAGCGCCCGCCGATCAGGCCCAGCAGCATCTTGCGCTTGCGGTAGAGCGTTGAAAGCGCGGTTTGCTTGTCGACCTCCGCGCGCAATCCACGCTCGATGGCCACGAGATCGTTGAAGGCGAGATAACGCTGATAGTTGGTCTCTTCCTTGCGGCGCTTGAGCGAGCCCGCAACGCCGCGCCGGGGCGCAAACTTTGCCAACAGTCCCGTCGCCTCGAAGAGCAAGGCATCCACGCCCTGTCCAAACCCCGCAATCAGAATGCGTTCGCCGGGCTTCGCCTGCTCGAGCGCGTGGATCAGGAGGAGCAGCGGGTGCGCAGCCCCTACCTCGCCGCACTTCGCTTGCAAATTGTCGCGGAGGCTCGCCTCGGGAATGCCCGCAATCTTAGCGATCGAAGCACTAACGCGCGGCATCGCCATGGGGAGGCAAAGATGCGCGATCGTCCGGGGATCGACGCCAGTCTTGGCGAACAGCGCCTTTAGCGCCTGTGGCACCAGCTTCAGGTAGCCCTCGTCGCGGATCCAGCGCTCCTCCCAGGCGTAATCGAAGTCGCTGCCATGAGCCCGATAATGATCGACGAAATCGACGGTCTCGGAATGCGAGCCGATGAGCCGCGCCACCGGCGCGCCGCCGCCGACCAGCAGCGCCGCGGCGCCGTCGCCATAGGTCATCTCCTGCGGGCTTGCGGCCTTGGCGCGGCGCTTCTCGGCCGCCAGCATCAGGTTAGCTCCGCCGCTGCCTGCAGCTTGCAAGGCCGTGATCAGGCCCGAGGTTCCCGCGCGCTGCGATCCACCCATGTCCAGCGCCGAGAGATCACCCCCGAGATTGAGTGCCTCGGCGGCAATGCCGGCGTTCTGCCGATCATCGAAGGGAAACGAGGTCGAGGCGAGAAAGAGCCCTCGAACGGCGCCTCGATCGAAGCCGGAAAGACAATCTCGTGCCGCCTCGACCGCGAGCGTGACCGCATCCTCGTCCCAATTGGCGATGGCGCGCTCGCCGCTCGCCAGCCCGCGCAGGCCGGGATTGAGCCACTGATTGGCCTCGAGCACGGCCTTGCGCTGCAACCGCAGCCGCGGAATGTAGGCGCCGAAGGAGAGGATGCCGGTTTCCATGGCGTTCGATTGTGCCGTGGGACTGCGGGCGGTCAATCCCCTACCGTGCGGGCGTTACGGTCAGCAGCTAAACCAAAAGGAAATTGAACTACAGGGGCACGGAGGCACGGAGAATGGACCTGTCACTGGCAGACCAGCAACGAAGCCAATCCGAATGCCGGCTCGCTTCGCTCCGCTCGCGATGACGAAACCGCAATCTCGGTGTCCTCCGTGCCTCTGTGGTCAGGCTTTTAGCTCAAGGACGCGAATAGTTGACCATAACCCTGCACGTGATGGCGCACGCCGGCCAATCGCAACGCGTGCCACATCACCGCCGAAGCGGCCGAGATCACGGGCTTGCCGAGGTCCTGCTCAAGCATTTCCAGGATCGAGACCGTGGGCATGCCGGTCCCGCTGAGAAAGACCGCTTGCGCAGCCGGCTTGTCGATGGTTCGACCGAGCCGGTAAGCGCGCTCCGGCGTCTCGTCGTAGATGTTGACGACATTCTCGAGGTTGCCGTGACTCACCACCTCAAAGCCGCACGCCTCCAGATGCGCCTTGCCCTTGAGCGTGATCTCCTTGCTATAGGGCGTGCCCAGGGCAACACGCTTGACGCCGAGCGTCGTGAGCGCCGCGTGCACGCTGCCGAAGGCGGTCGCAACGCGGACACCGTGCTGATCCTGCAGGCGTTGCAGCAGCGCCGCCTCGGCATCGCGGCCGAGCGTGTAGCTGGTCGCCGTGTGGGCAAGCATGATGACGTCGGGCTTCACCATCGCAAGCAGCCTCGTGCTTTCCCCGAGATGCTCAATTTGCTCGCGGTTGCGGTCCTCCTGACCCTGATGACCCCCGCCCGCTTCCGTCGTGACCATGCGCGCGAAATGCACGGAGACGCCTGGCGGCGCCAACTGGATCATCTCCGGCTCCACGGTCGGATTGGCAGGCGGGACCAGAAATCCGAGACGAGCGCGCCAACCTTTCATGATCGTCCTCCATTCCGATGTCGGCTCAGCGTAAGCGGTGCTCCTATTCGTCGAACCCATAGAGTCGCGCCGGATTGTCCACGAGAACGCGACGCTGTGCCGATTCACCGGACGCAAACGATGGGATCAAATCCACCAGTGCGGCTTCGTTGGGCTCGTGGTTGAGGTTCGGATGTGGGAAATCCGTGCCCCAGAGCACGCGTTCGGGCGAGACGTTCAACAGGGCGCGCGCGAAGGGTAGGGCCGCGTGATAGGGCGCTTTCGAAATGCGCTCCGCGCCCGAAACCTTGATCCAACAGGTCTCAATGCGCGCAAGATGGAGGAGCGCCTGGAATGCCGGCTGCTCGACGCCTAGCGCCGAGTCCACGCGGCCCATGTGGTCGATCACGAAGGGAAGCGTCAGCCTGCGCATCATCTCGCCGAGCGGCACGATGTCGGGCGCGTCCAAATGCAGCACCACATGCCAGCCCAGCCCCTTGATGCGGTCGATCACGCGGCGGAATATTGCCGCATCGGGCGCGCCGCCCAGGTGACGCACGAAATTGAACCGGACCCCGCGCACACCGCCCTCGTGAAGTCGCCGGAAATCGGCATCGCTGAAGCTGTCATCAACGACTGCGACGCCACGGAGCCGGCTCGGGTCCATCGCGATCGCATCGAGCAGCGCAGCATTGTCGGTGCCGTGGCAGCTCGCCTGCACGATCACCGAGCGCTCGATTCCGAGCGCGCGATGCAACGCGAACAACATCTCCTTGGGCGCGTCCTCGGGCGTGTAGCGCCGGTTCGGAGCGAATGGAAATTTCGCCTGCGGCCCGAAGACGTGGCAGTGCGCATCGCAGGCCGCCGGCGGCAAGCGAAATCGAGGCTTCAGGCGCTGCAGCTCCTCGACGTTGCGGACGCCCATCCCCTCACATCGGCTCCCAGGAGAACACGTCCGCCGAGCGGTCGAGCGGGTAGAATGAGGGCTTGAAGGCCGGCACCATCGTCTCGGCGAGCGCCTCCGGCGTCCAGCCGCCGTCGCGATGTGCCGAGCGGATTGGACGCGGCTGGCTGATCAAGAACACCTCGTTCCTGCGCACCGCGAAAATCTGTCCGGTCACGTCCTTGGCGAGGTCGCTCAGCAGGAACACGGCCACGGGTGCGATCTTATCTGCGGTCAGGGTGTTGCGGACCCGCTCGACTCGCGCCTGCTGTTCCGGCGTATCGGTCGGGATGGTGCCGATGAGCCGGCTCCAGGCGAAAGGCGAGATGCAGTTGGAGCGCACGTTGTAGCGCGCCATGTCGAGAGCGATCGATTTCGAGAGGCCGACGATCCCCAGCTTGGCGGCGGCGTAGTTTGCCTGACCGAAATTGCCGATGAGCCCCGAGGTCGAGGTGAAGTGGACAAAAGCGCCGCTCTGCTGTTCGCGGAAATGCAGCGCCGCCGCTTTCGCCACATAGAAGCTGCCGTTCAAATGCACCTGGATCACCGCTTCCCAATCGGTGACGCTCATGCGGTGGAAGATGCGATCGCGAAGGATACCGGCGTTGTTGACCACGCCATCGATGCGGCCAAAGGCGTCGAGCGCGGTCTTGACGATGGCCTCGCCCCCCTTGGCATCGCCGACGCTGTCGCCGTTGGCAACCGCATTGCCGCCGGAAGCGCGAATTTCGTTGACGACCTCCTGCGCCGGTCCCGCATCGCGGCCCTCCCCCTCAGCGCTGCCACCCAGATCGTTCACCACCACCTTGGCGCCGTGGCGCGCCGCCAGCAGCGCGATCTCGCGGCCGATGCCGCGGCCCGCGCCGGTCACCACGATCACCTTGCCGTCGAGGCAGCCCTTGCCCGCCATCGCACCCTCCCTGGATTGATTGCAAGGGACTGTGGCACGCCGCTTTCGGGTGAGGCAAGCCTCCTTCCCCTCGGCGCCGAGATGCCGCAAACTCGTTTTGAGCCGCAGGAGGAGGGGGAATGCCGCAGAGCCTCTACCGCGAAGAGCACGAGATTTTCCGCGCAACCGCGCGCAGCTTCATCGAGCGCGAGGTGGCGCCCTATCACGCGGAGTGGGAGCGCGACGGGCAAGTTTCTCGCGAGGTCTGGCACAAGGCGGGCGTTGCGGGGCTCCTTTGCACGGGCATGCCCGCCGAGTACGGCGGGAGTGGCGCGGATTTCCTCTATTCCGCGATCTTCACGGAAGAGATGTCGCGGCGCGTGTTCAGCGGGCCGGGCTTCCGCCTCCATTCCGATATCGTCGCCCCCTATATCCTCCATTACGGCAGCGAGGCGCAGAAGCGGCGATGGCTTCCGGCGATGGCAAAGGGCGATGTGATCGGCGCCATCGCCATGACCGAACCCGGCGCCGGCAGTGACCTCCAGGGTATCCGCAGCACCGCGATCCGCGAGGGCGAGCATTATCGCCTGAACGGTCAGAAGACCTTCATCACCAACGGCCAGCTCGCCGATCTCGTGATCGTGGCGGCGAAGACCGACCCGCGCGAGGGTGCGAAGGGCATCAGCCTGCTGCTGGTGGACGCAAAAAGCCGCGGCTTCTCGCGCGGCCGCAATCTCGAAAAGATCGGCATGAAGGCACAGGACACGTCCGAGCTGTTCTTCGACGACGTGATGGTGCCGGAAGATCAGCTCTTGGGCGGCGAGGGTCGCGGCTTCGCTTGCCTGATGCAGCAATTGCCTCAGGAGCGGCTGCTGGTCGCAATCACCTCGGTCGCGGTCATGGAAGCGGCGTTTGAATGGACGCTCGCATACACGCGCGAGCGCAAGGCGTTCGGCCGCGCGATCGCGGAATTTCAGGTGAACCGCTTCAAGCTCGCGGAGATGAAGACCGAAATCAGGATCGCCCGCACCTTCCTCGACCATTGCCTTGCGCTCCATCTCGAACGCAAGCTCGATGCCGAGACCGCGGCGATGGCGAAATGGTGGCTCTCGGAGCTCGAAGGCCGCATCCTCGACCAGTGCCTGCAGATGCACGGCGGATATGGCTATATGTGGGAATTTCCGATCGCACGCGCCTATGCCGATGCGCGCGTGCATCGCATCTACGCCGGCAGCAACGAGATCATGAAGGAATTGATCGCGCGCAGCTTGTGAGGGAGAGCATGGACTACGAGGCGCTCAAAGCCTGGAAATTCGAGGACGTGCGGCAGTCCTACACCAAGCGCGACACCATGTTGTACGCGCTGGGACTCGGAGTTGGAGCCGATCCCATGGAAAGGGATCAGCTCCGCTTCGTCTATGAGCGGGAACTGCTGGCTCTGCCCACCATGCCGGTGGTTCTGGGTGGGCCCGGCATGTGGGTCCGCGATCCCCGCATCAAGGCCGACTGGAAGCGGGTGCTGCATGGCGAGCAGGGATTGACATTGTTCCGGCCACTGCCGGTCGATGGCACGGTGATCGGCCGCACGCGAATCACCGGGGTGGTCGATCGCGGCGCGGAGAAGGGCGCCTTCATCTTCACCGAGCGCGACGTGATCGAGGCCGCGAGCGGCCAGCGCGTGGCGCTGCTGCAATCAACCTCGGTGCTCCGCGGCGATGGCGGCTTCGGCGGCCCAACCGGCCCCGCGCCGGAACCGCATACGCTTCCGACAACGCCACCCGACCTCGCCGTCGATCTTCCGACGCTGCCGCAGGCGGCGCTGATCTATCGTCTCTCCGGCGACATGAATCCGCTGCACGCCGATCCCGAGATCGCCACCACCGCGGGCTTTCCGCGGCCGATCCTGCACGGTCTCTGCACCTTCGGCGTCTCGGGGCTCGCGCTGCTCAAGAGCTGTTGCGGCTACCGGCCCGAGAAATTCAAATCCATGCGCGCGCGGTTTTCATCCCCGGTTTTCCCGGGCGAAACGATCCGCACCGAGATCTGGCGCGCTGGATCGACGATCTCATTCCGCGCCCGCGTCGTCGAGCGCGACGTCATCGTGCTCAATAACGGACGCGCCGAACTGAATCCATAAGGGGAACTCGATGGACCTGCAGCTTGAAGGGCGGACCGCCCTCGTCACCGGCGCCAGCATGGGGATCGGCCGCGCCATCGCCCGCGGCCTTGCGGCCGAGGGCGTCAAGACCGCCGTGGTAGCGCGGCGGAAGAACTTGCTCGAGGAACTCGCCGGCGAGATTGCGCGCGAGCAGGACCCGGCGCCGCATCTTATCGTGCAGGACATCATGGCGGCGGATTCGGCGACGCGCATTCGCGATGCGGCGCTGGCGGCGCTGGGCCACGTAGAGATTCTCATCAACTGCGCGGGCGGCAGCCGACCGCTGCCGCTCGACGCCGGAGAGGACCGCTGGGAGGAAGCGATCACGCTCAACTTCACCCGCGTGCGCCAGCTCACCCACGCGATCCTGCCGAACATGATGGAACGGAAGTGGGGCCGCATCGTCAACATCACCGGCAAGTCCGAACCCGAGCACGTCAACGCCGCGTTCTCCGCCAAAGCCGCGATCCACGCCTGGGCCAAGGGACTGTCGCGGGATGCCGGCCGCTATGGCATCACCGTCAACTCGATCGCGCCCGGGCGCATCATGAGCGAGCAAATTCGCCGCAACTATCCGCCCGAGGAGCGCGAGCGCATGTCGCGCACGGAGATACCCGTCGGACGCTACGGCGAACCCGAAGAACTCGCGGTGATGGCGGTGTGGCTCTGCTCGCCGCTCGCGCGCTACATCACGGGAACCGTGATCCCCGTGGATGGCGGCCTGCGGCGGTATCAGTTCTGATTGCTGACCCACCGTCAGAGCGGGAGGTTCAAGGGGATGTGGGGATGAAGCGAGATTGAGGGGATGGAAAGTGACCGAAAGAGATCGAGGTCGCTTTATTCGCACCGGTGCATCTCTTTATTTTCACAATCCCCTAAATATCCCTTATCCCCACTCCAACGGTGAATCGCTTTATCTCCACAATCCCCTGAATATCCCCTTATCCCCTCCCCAACGGTGAATCGCTTTATCTCCACAATCCCCTGGATATCCCCTTATCCGCTCCCAAACTTGCTTCCTAACCGTCTGCGTTGTTCTCGGGCGCTTGTCTCAAGCGCTTGATGCGGCCTCGCCGTGCTTTGGCTTCGCGGCGCCCGCGTTTGGCCGCGGCGGTCGGGCGGGTGGCGATGCGGCGTTCGGGGACGGTGGCGGCGCGGCGGATCAGTTCCGCGAGACGCTCATAGGCGTCGGCGCGATTGCGCTCCTGCGTGCGGAAGCGCTGCGCCGTGATCACCAACACGCCCTTCTGAGTCATTCGGCGCCCGGCGATGGTTCTGAGGCGCGCGCGCACCGCGTCGCTCAGCGCCGCGGAATGCGAGGCATCGAAGCGGAGCTGCACGGCGCTCGCGACCTTGTTGACGTTCTGTCCGCCGGGTCCGCCCGCGCGAATGAAGCTCTCCTCGATGTCGCGCTCGTCGAGGACGATCCCGTCGGTAATCCGCAGATCCATGCCGCTCAATAAGACCGCGGCATGCCCAATACGTGCTCGCCCAGATATGCCAGGATCAGGTTGGTGGAGATGGGCGCGATCTGCATGAGGCGCGTCTCGCGCCATTTGCGCTCGACGTCATATTCCTTGGCAAAGCCGAAGCCGCCGTGGGTCTGGATGGCCGCTTCGGCCGCGTGCCAGGATGCCTCGGATGCGAGCATCTTGGCCATGTTCGCCTCGGCGCCGCAGGGCTTGCCCGCCTGGAACAGCGCCGCCGCCTTGCGCACCATCAGGTCCGCGGCTTCGGTCTCGGCGTAGGCGCGCGCGATCGGGAACTGGATGCCCTGGTTCTGGCCGATCGGGCGGTCGAATACCACGCGTTCATTGGCATAGCGTGCCGCCGTCTTGATAAACCAGCGTGCGTCACCCACGCCCTCGGAGCCGATCAGCACCCGCTCGGCATTCATGCCATCGAGGATGTAGCGGAAGCCTCGCCCCTCCTCGCCGATCAGATTCTCCGCCGGCACTTCGAGGTCGTCGAAGAAAACTTCCGTGGTGTTGTGGTTGATCATCGCCTTGAGCGGCTTGATCTCGAGGCCTTTGCCGAGCGACGCCTTGATGTCCACCAGGAACACCGAAAGCCCGTCCGATTTGCGTTTGACCTGGTCCAAGGGCGTGGTGCGCGCGAGCAAGAGCATCAAATCGGATTGGAGCGCGCGCGAGGTCCAGACTTTCTGGCCGGTCACGACGTAGGTGGCATTTCCCCGTCGCTCGGCGCGGGTCTTGAGCTTCGTGGTGTCGGTGCCGGAAGTCGGTTCGGTAACGCCGAAGGCTTGGAGTCGCAGGCGGCCCGCGGCGATCTCCGGCAGATATTTTCGCTTCTGCTCGGCGCTGCCGTGCCGAAGCAAAGTCCCCATGATGTACATTTGCGCGTGACAAGCGCCCGCGTTGCATCCCGATGCGTGGATTTCCTCGAGGATCACCGAGGCCGCGCGCAGCGGCAGGCCCGAACCGCCGTACTCTTCCGGAATGAGCGCGCCCAGGAACCCCGCGCGGGTCAGCGCCGCGACGAATTCGGTCGGATATGCCTCGCGCGCCTCCAGCTCGCGCCAATAGGCGCCCGGAAACCCGTCGCAGATCTTGCGCACGGAGGCGCGAATTTCCGGAAAGTCCTCGCCCAGCGCGAGCTGAACGAGGTCGTCGCCCGCTCCGGAATGGGCGGTGTCGGGAGCCACGACCGCGTCCTTATTCGGCGGCGCGCGCGATCGGCGTGGCGGCGTGCCAGCCCTTAGGCAGGCCGGCTTTGCCGACGCCACCATGAAGCGGCACACCCGGCAACGCGCGCTCAAGGATCTGCCGCACTTGGATCAACCGCTCGAGATCGACGCCCGTCCGCAGGCCCATGGACTCCAGCAGGAACACCAGGTCCTCCATCACGATGTTGCCGCTGGCGCCGGGCGCATAGGGGCAGCCGCCCAGGCCGGCAAGGCAGGCATCGAAATGCCGGACATCTACGTCGAGCGCCGCCAACGCATTGGCAATGCCGAGACCGCGCGTGTCATGGAAGTGCGCGGTGACCGGGATCGGCTTCACCGCCGACATCACCGCCTTGAAGACGCGGCGCACTTGCGCCGGATTGGCGTAGCCCACGGTATCGGGCACCGCGAGCTCATCGGCTCCGGCCTCCGCGAGGATGACCGCGTATTTGACCACGTCGGTTTCGGGAATCTGGCCCTCGATGGTACAGCCGAGCGCGGTCGAGAGCCCCGCCGCCAGCTTCGGCCGTTTGGCCGCGGGAACCGTCCTCACCAGCTCGACAATGCGCTTGAAATCCGCGACCGACTCCTCGCGCGAGCGCCGCACGTTGCGCTGGTTGTGCGATTCGCTGACCGACATCACGAAGTTGAGCTTGTGCACGCCCGCGGCGATGCCGCGTTCGGCGCCCTTCAGATTCGGGATCAGCGCCGTGACGGTGAGGCCGGGTATCTCCAGGGCACGCGTGCAGATCTCGCCGGCATCGTTGAATTGCGGGATCAGTTTCGGCGGGACGAAGGAGCAGACCTCCATCTCCGGCATGCCCGTGGCAGCTTCGGCCGCAAGCCACGCGAGCTTCTCCTGCGTCGGCATGAAGACCGAGACGTTCTGCAAGCCGTCGCGCATCCCAACCTCGCAGAGATGAACGTCGATTTCGCTTCGCATAGGGCTCCTCCTCCGGGGTTGGCCCATTCTGGCCCCGCGGCCAAGGCAACGCAACCGACCGCCATTGCTCGATCGAACCGTTTAAGGTATGGCGTGGCATTAGAGTTCCGCGTGTGTTCGTTTGGCCGATCTCAGGAGAAAGCAAGGTCGATGAGGAAAGGGAAAAAAGATCGTGGTCCGATCGGATCGAGTTTCGAGGATTTCCTGCGCGAGCAGGGACTTTACGAGGAGGCTCGTGAGGCGGCTGTGAAGTCCGTCCTTGCTTGGCAGATTAGCGAGGAAATGAAGCGTCAAAAGCTCTCGAAGGCGGCGATGGCACGAAAGCTAGGTACTTCGCCGACAGAGATTTACCGTGTGCTCGACCCGCGCAATCATGCGGTCTCACTCGCCACTCTCATGAAAGCGGCGGCCGTCTTGGGAAAGCGGCTTCATCTCGAGTTGGTGGACGCTGGCTAGCTGGGTTAGTCCCGCTACCACTTTTCCGCAGACGGGCTACGCCGCGCGCCGACGTGCGTCCCGGACTCTCACCAGTCCCGCCTTGTTCTGCGGACCGGCCCCGATCTTGATCTCGATATGATACCCCAGCACCATCAAAAAGTGGATCAGCCGCTCCAACGAGACTTCGGAAAATTTACCACCTAGAATCTTCGAGAGCTCCGGCTGACTGGTCCCCAATCGACGCGCCGCCACACGCTGGGTTACCCCAAGAGCCGCGACCGCCTTTCCCAACCGAAGCACCAGCTCCGCTTTCAAATAATGTTCCTCCGCATCGGGAAATCCGAGTTGGAGCCAAACGTTCCGAGCGGGGTCTCTCGCGGCTGGTTTCTTACTCACCTTTATCGCTCCTTTCCTCGGCTAGGCTCCGTAGCCGCCTTCGAATCAAATCAAGTTCAGCCGCTGGCGTCGCAATACCCTTCCTCGACTTCTTCTGGAACGCGTGGAGCACATAGATCGCGTCGGAATAGCGTACGGTATAGACAAGTCTGTAGGCATTCCCTTCCCGACTCTCCACCACTTCCACGACCGACCCGCCGCCAAATCCCTTGAGGGTCTTCGCCCTGGTCGAATGACGCTCGCCCATCTGCGCGAGAAACAACGCGTAGCCCATGTCGCGCTGGACAGCGCGCGGAAACGTCAGAAAATTAGATTTCGAACTTCCGCGCCAAAGGAGCGGCTTCGGCTCATCCATCAACGCGGCCGATTATGTGATTATTCACATACGAGATCAAGTGAGATAAAGCCATCCGCAAAGTCATAATGCACCCCCCGCGCTAAAGCGGACAGAGCACTACAAACTTTTAGCTATTTCTACAAAAAAATGGCTATCGCCCCTGAAACCGCGGCTTCCTCTTCTCGTTGAAGGCGCGGATGCCTTCCTGGCGGTCCTCAGTCGGAACCAGCCGGTTATAGGCCTCGATCTCGAAGCGGAAGGCGGTGCGCAGATCCATCTGCAGGCCGTAGTGGATCGACTTCTTGGCTTGGCGCACCGAGAGCGGCGCATTGGCGGCGATGGTTTCCGCGGTCGCCATCGCTTCGGTCATCAGGCTCTCGCCCTCGCAGAGCTTGTTGACGATGCCCCAATGGAGCGCGTCCTCCGCGGAAAACGGCTTCGCGGCAAGGATAATCTCCTTAGCGCGGCGCTCGCCCACGATGCGCGGCAGCATCTGCGTGCCGCCCGCGCCCGGCATGATGCCGAGCGTCACTTCGGTGAGCGCAAAGCGGGCGGTCTTGACCGCGTATGCGAAATCGCACGCGAGCAGCATCTCGAGCCCGCCCGCATAGGCGTGGCCGTTGATGGCGGCGATCACCGGCACCGGGCAATCCAAGAGCGACCAGTATTGCCGCTCGAAGATTTCGTGCTGCGCCTGCCATTGCGCATCGGTCATGCCGTGGCGCTCCTTGAGGTCGCCGCCGGCGCAGAAGGCGCGATTGCCGCTGCCCGTCAGCACCACCACGCGCACATCGCCGGGCTCGGCGATGAGATGGGTCCAGAGGTCGAGGAGATCGCGGCCCATCTGCGTGCTGAGCGCGTTCGCGACTTCCGGCCGGTTCAAAGTGACGCGAAGAATGTGCGGTGCCGCAGTTTCAACCGCGAGCGTGGCATAGGATTTGTTCATGACGGGTGGCCTGATCGCTGAAAACTGATAGCCGGCGGGCGGATAGCTGATAGCGAGCAGCTACCTCTTCTTGCCGTAGGGACCCAGCACCTCCTCGGTATGCTGGCCCAAGGTCGGCGGATGGAGGCGGAAGCCGGGTCGTTCTCCGTCGAACGAGAGCGGCAATCCGATGAGGGAGATGCGCCCGTCGGGGCTGGGCTGCAGGATGTCGAGCGCCGCGGTCTGCGGATGATGGGCCACCTGGTCCACGGTTTGGAGCGGCGCGCAGGGAACGCCCACCGCGTCGAGCTTTGCCTGCAATTCCTCCGAGGTGAGCGACCCCACCACGTCCTGTATCGAACCATTGAGCGCGTCGCGGTGGCGCACGCGTTCCGGGTTGGTGCGGAAGCGCGCATCCTCGGCCCATTCGGGATGGCCGAGCGCGGCCGACATCAGGCCGAACAGCTTGTCGTTGCCGGCGGCAATCATCGCCATGCCGTTGCGCGTGCGATAGCCGCGATAGGGCGCGATCATGGTGGCGCCCGAGCCCTGCGGCGTCGGAAGCTCGCCCGAGGCCAGGTAATTGGCGATGTGGTAGGTCATCCAGGCGAGCGAGGTCTCGTAGAGCGACGTCTCGATATGCGACCCCTCGCCGGTCGCGTTGCGACGCTGCAGCGCCCCCAGGACGCCGATCGCGCACCACATGCCGCAACCCATGTCCATGATCGAGGTGCCCGCGCGCACCGGCACGCCGCCGGGTTCGCCGGTAATGCTCATGAAGCCGCCGAACGCCTGCATCAGCGGGTCATAGCCGGGCTTGTCCTTGAGCGGTCCCTTCGCGCCGAAGGCGCCGATGGTGCAGTAGATGAGCCGCGGCTTCTTGCGGCGGAGCGTCTCGGCGTCGAGACCATACTCGGCGACCGTGCCGGGGCGCATGTTCTGGATCAGCACGTCGGCACGTTCGAGGATGAAATGCTCGAGCCGCGCGCGCTCTTCCTCGTTGCGCAAATCCACCATCACCGAGAGCTTGTTGCGATTGAGCGCCTGGAACAGGGCGGAATGGCCCTGCCAATAAGGCGGCGCCCACTTGCGCGCGTCATCGCCGTCGCGCTTTTCGACCTTGACGATGGTGGCGCCGAGATCGCCGAGAATCTCGCCCGCAAAGGGCGCCGCGACGCTGTGTCCCAACTCTACGACGGTGATGCCCGCGAGCGGCTGCGGCGCATTCGAGGCAGCGCTCATGGAGGGATCGTCCAAGGCTCGCCGCAATAGGTCTCGTTCGCGCGATCGACGTCCTCGTAAAGGTCCTGCTCGGGCGGGATCGCGCCCTGATTGGCCAAAGTATAGAGTGCCGCGACCGGTGCCGAGACGATCGCCGAGGCGATGCAAGCGGGCACCTTGAACGCGATCAGAAATGGAGTCCCGAGCACGCTGCTCACACGGGGCGTAGGCTCAGGCAAGGGTGCGAGAGGAGGCGGCAACGACACTAGAGGCGTCGGGCCTTGTGGCGTCGCAGCCGTCGATGCGGGGGGTGCCGGCTCCGCGCAGCCCCCGAGCAACGCGACAGCAGCGACCATCGTCAACAGGTTGTGCGCGGTCGAGACCGACATCGAGCCCTCCATCGTCCGTGGCTCAGAGGCTAGACCGCACCCCCTCCGAGCGTCAATCGAGCGCGTTTCCAGGGCCTCGCATCGGCGCATTTGCCGCTTTGATCCGGCGCCAGGTGTGCCATTCTCTTTATCGTCACGACACGCAGAACAATGCAACCTTGGCGTTAGGTTGGGTGGAGTGAGACGATGAGAACGGGCATCCGGATGCGCCGCGCCGCCAAGCTCTCGCTGTTGGCGCTGTCATCCTTGGCGCTGTCACCGGCTTTGACGGGCTGCAACATTCCGCCCGTGGGTTCGCCCGCATGGAAAGAGATGGCGAGCGAGTATGAGATGGGATGCCGGCCGGAGTACGCCGAAGGCAACGAGAAGTTATTTGTGTATTGCCACCGCCGTTAAGGAGCGCACGCCGCTCCACGCCGCTCAAAAAAGCCACACCCAAGCACGCGCCCTTCTCAGGCGGTGGGACGTGCATTCAGCCGGATGCCGCCCCGAACCGCACCCGCCTCGATCCGCTGCCAGAGCACTTCTTGACCCACCGGTAGCGCGCGGCTGTTGGGCATGGCAAGCCAGAGCCGCATCAGCAGCCGATCGTGGCCGCTCGCTTTGTCGTCCTGGAACGGCGTGCGGCCGTGATAAGTCACGTGGCTGTTGAGGAACTGGATGTCGCCGGCATCGAGCGTCATTTCGAAGGAAAGTTCGCGCGCAAGCGCCAACAACAGGTCGAGCGCTTCCTTCTGTGCCGGCGTCAGCTTCGGCACGCCCGAAACCATCTGCGCTTCTTCGATGTAGGTCAGCGAGAAATGGCTGGTGAAGCGGCCGTCGCGCGCACCGAAGATCGGCAGCGCGTAAACCTGGTCGTTGTTCTCCGCTTCCTCACCGTGGCGGCTTCGGTAATAGGGCGCGTATAGGAGCGCCGCCAGGTCGGGACGGCGGCGGATCATCTCGTTGTGCACGGCAACCGAGCTGGAGATCGTGCTGACGCCGCCTTTGGCCGCTTGGCGCACGCAGAGCAGCCCCACCACGTCGGTGCGGTCGGTATGGAATCGGAGCGCGCCGTTGGAAAGGGTGCGCGCATAGGAGGAGAGAAACGGCTTGCCGTCAGGTGTGTTCTCGACCTGTCCGTAACGCGCCCCAACTCCGGCCCCTTCGTCGCGAATGAGCCGCATCAGCTCGCCGCCGCGGTTCTGGAACACAGGTGTGCCGAGGTTGGCGCCGAGGCCGAAATAGAGCTGGCGCAACTGGGTTTCCGTATAGCGCGCGACCGGAAACCCGCGCAGCTTCATCATGCCGCTGCCGTTTTCGAGCTCGTCGGCAACGTCGTCGAGCAACGCCTTGAGGCCGGGCAGCGGGAAGTCTCGGCGCTGAATCTCGTACCAGGCGAGACCACGCCGTTCGATCGCGCCCAGTGCCGCGTCGAGCTCGGCGACCTGCTCGGGCGCAAGGTCGCGCACCCATCGCGTGGACCGAGCCATGTCATGGCCGTACCAAGCGCACGGACCTGTGATGGGAGTGGGGGTGGTCATCGGCATAACCTTCTCTATAGCTCTATCTGGACAAGGTATTATGCGTGCGCAAAAGCGGTCAATGTGACAGCAAAGTCATTTTTGCCTCTGCCCTCCGGGCGCAACGCGTGATGAAGCCGGTATTGACTGGCGTTTTCGATGATGCACGCCTATGTAAAGAAAGATTGGGCCATGCTCGGGCTGTTATCGCTGCTGGCGGGCTGCACGCCGCCCGCGCCGCCGTCGCCGGATGTCGCGGCGCAGCAGCGTCAGTTCCAGATGGGCTGCCGACCGGAGGATGCGCAGGGCTACGAACATCTCTTGCAGTATTGCGACCACGGCGATCTCTTGGATGGAGGAAGACGATGAGCACCAACCCTCGACTGCGCCGCGTCGGCTTGGCGGCGCTATTGGCGCTCTCGCCGCTGCTGGCGGGCTGCGCCACGCCGGCGCCTGGCTCGCCTGAGGAGCAGGCGCTTCAGCATCAGTATCAGACGGGATGCCGCGCGGTAGATGCCCAAGGCTACGAAAAGCTTCTCCAGTATTGCGGCCACGATGGCGGCGGCGGCAAGAACTGAGCAACTTCCACCTGGCTTGACGCTCGGAGCGGCCGCCACCTAGCATTCGCCGGTCTGGCGCCGCTCCTGGAGGATTGCCCATGCCCGCCCCCTTGACCCGCTCGCTCGGCGCCTTCGCCGCCGGGCTTCGTTTCGAGCATCTTCCGGAGGCCGCGCTCGCCGTGGTCCGGCTCGGCTTCACCGATTGCGTCGCAACCATCCTCGCCGGCGTCGAGGAGCCGGTGGCGCGGATCGTGCGCGAGCAGCTCGGGACGCGCGGCGCCAAGGGCGAGGCGCGTCTTGTATTTGGCGCAGAGCGCGCGAGCGCGCCCGAGGCGGCGCTTGCCAACGGCACTGCCGGACACGCGCTCGATTACGACGATGTGGCACTGACCGGGCATCCGAGCGTGGTGCTGGTGCCGGCGGTCCTCGCGGAGGCCGAGGCACTTGGTGCCGATGGGCGCGCCGCCGCCGCCGCCTACGTAGTGGGCTACGAGACCTGGGCGCATCTCTCGGAGCGCGATCGCGATCCCTTGCACAGCAAGGGTTGGCATCCAACCGCGGTGGTCGGCACCGTGGCCGCGGCCGCGGCGGTCGCCAACCTAAGAGGGCTCGATGCCGAGAAGGCAACGATGGCGATTGCGATCGCTGCCTCGATGTCGGCGGGACTGGTCGCCAATTTCGGCACCATGACCAAGCCGTTTCAGGCGGGCCGCGCGGCACAATCCGGTATTACCGCGGCGCGGCTTGCCGGGGCCGGCTTCACCGGTTCCGCCGACGCGATCGAACATCCGCTGGGCTTTCTGCATGCGCTCTCCCCCGAGAACCGTGTCGATACCGAAACGCCCTTGGAGGGACTCGGGCAGGACTGGCGAATTGTTCGCAAGGGGCTCAACGTCAAGAAATATCCTATGTGCTACTGCACGCACCGCGCGATCGACGGCATGCTCGATCTCGCGCGCGCGAACAAGCTCACTCCCGGGAGCGTGCGGCGGATCGCGGTCGACACCAGCCCTTCGCAGGCTGCCGTGCTCCGCAATCGTCGGCCGCAGACCGGACTCGAAGCCAAATTCAGCATGGAATTCGCCATGGCAAGCGCGCTTACCGCGGGACGCGCGGGTCTCGGCGAATTGACGGACGCCTTTGTTCGCCGGCCCGAGGTGCAGCAGGCCATGGCGAAGGTCGAGATCACCACCACTCAGTCTCCCTCGAAGGAGGATCCGCTGTTCGCCGCCTTCGACCGTATCGAGGTGACCTTGGACGATGGACGGCGCATCCAAAGTCCGGAGTTGCATGTCGCGCGCGGCCACTGGTCGGCACCTCTTACCCGAGAGGAGATCTGGACCAAGTTCCGCGATTGCGCGGCGACGCGGCTGCAGGAGAACCGCGCCAGCGCGCTCTTCGAGGGTCTGCAGGCGCTCGACCGACAAAGCGATCTGCGCGCGCTCGGCGCGGCATGAGCCGACCTCGGCCGCCGATTTTCTGCTCGGCGAGAAAGTATCACTGTGAGGCGGTGAGACAGTGAGGACGCAGTGAGAACAATATTTTTCTCACTGCCTCGCTGCCTCATTGTGGATCTTTCTTTTGCGAACATGAGCTCCGAATCGGAGGTAATGTCCCTCCGCGCGATGATCGCATGATCACGCTCATCCCGTGGGCAGCGGGGCTCAAAAGCAACGCCGATCGCTTCGGCGATCTGATCGCCGTCAGCGATGGCGTCGGCCACCTGACCTATCGTGAGCTTGCGGAAAAGGCCGCGGCGGTCGCGGAGCGTCTGCTTGCCGCCGGAGTTCAGGCCGGGGAACCCGTCGCCACCTTCCTGCGCAACGGCATTTCGGCGGTATGGGCGAGTCTCGGCGTCAAGCTCTCCGGCGCCGCCGAGACTGCCCTCAATCCCGCGCTCTCCGAGGACGAGCGGCGCTATTGCGTGAGCCTCGCGGGCGTTCGCCGCGTCGTCACCAGCGCCAACGCGGCACCGTTCTTCCGCGCCCTCGGCTGCGCGACCTTCGAGGTCGAGGCGTTCGCCGATGCACACGGAGACCCCGCACCGATCCCGCCGGTTCCCGCGCAATCCTGGGGCCGCATCATCTTCACCTCGGGCACCACCGGCCGCCCCAAGGCGATCGTGCATACTCACGAGGCCCGCTGGATCGGCAACCTGCTGCAGCGCGCGACCTTCGCCTATGCGCCGGCGCCGGGGACACGGGTGCTGCTGATGACCCCCTACACCCACGGTGCCGCTCTGATCGCAACCACCTTCTTCGATCATGGCGCCGGCATTGTCCTGTTGGACGGCGTTGATCTGCCGCGAGTCGAACGCGCGCTCGAAGACGGCATCGATCACGTGTTCGCGCCGCCGACGGTGTTGGCGAAGCTCGCGAGCGCCTTTGAGGGTCGTCGCTTCCCGAAGGTACGGCTCGTGTTCTGCGGCACTTCGGTGCTGACCCCCGCGCTCTACGAAAAAGCGCGGGCGATGTTCGGGCCGGTCGTCCGCATTACCTACGGCAAATCCGAGGTGGTGAACCCGATCGCGGTGCTGCCGCCCGAGGAGTGCGATCGCTACTACCGGGGCGAAGCCGTGGAAGGCGCCTGCGTCGGCTGGGCGGGACCCGGCGTCGAGATCGAAATCCGCGACGAGAATGGCGCTGCTTGCCGCGCGGGTAAGAGCGGCGAGGTGCATTTGCGCGCGCGCCACATGCTTGCGGGCCATATCGACGGCCAGGGCTTTCACCCGATGCCGCCCGACGGTTACCACGCAACCGGGGATTTGGGCGTGCTCGACGCGCGCGGACGCCTGCACCTCTTGGGCCGCACCGCCGACGTGATCAAGAGCGGGGGCTATAAAATTAATCCCGAGGAGATCGAGCGCGTGCTCGCGGAGGTGACGCCGGTCGTGGCGGTAACCACGCTCCCCTCGGACTACTGGGGCGAAGTGATCGTTGCCGTCGCCGAAGCGCCGCCAACTGATTGGGAGTCGCGGGCGCGGCGGGCGGTCGAAGCGCTCGCCAAGTACAAATGGCCGCGCGCCTATCTCTCGCTCGATCCGTTGCCGCGCAACCCCCAGGGCAAGGTGCCACGCGGCCGCGTGCGTGCGCAAATTTTGGAGCGCTACATGCTGATCGACGGGCCGCATCCGCGATTGGTCGAACGAGCAGGAACCCCGATGCAACCCCCGCACGGCGCGCGTAACTCGTGACTGCCGCACCCCAGAACATCGACTCCTCGGCACGCCTCGCCCTCGGCTCATCAATCGAACATGCCGCAGTCGTCTTCGCCTTGGCCGCCTTCGCATGGCTCCTGGTGCTGCATGGCGCGATGGTCACGACCGAAGCACCCATGGAAATGCGTGACGGCGCCATGCTTGCAACCACCGCGGCGCTGCTCCAGGGGCGCAATCCCTATGCCATCCCCGGCTTCATCGAGAGCGGCAACGTCTATGGCATCGGCTATCCGCTGGTCGTCGTGCCATTCGCGTGGGTTTTGGGACCCGGATTTGCAACCCACCGCCTCGTGGCGGCGTTCGGCATCCTTGGCGCCGCGCTGATCGTATTCTCGTGGCTCCGCCGCGCCCACGTGTTGCGAATCGATGCACTGCTCGCAACCGGCCTCGTCTATGCCGGATTTATCTACTATACCGGCGCGGCCGCACGCCCCGATGGCGTCGGCGTGTTCCTGATGTTGGCCGCAATCGAGGCGATGCGCCGCGACGATCTCGGCACGCGAGGCTACGTGGGTGGGCTCGCCCTGTCGCTGCTGGGATTCGTCTGCAAAATTTATTTCGTTTGGCCGGCCTTCGCCGCCGCGGCTTACGTCTTCCTCTGCCGCGATTGGCGGCGCGGCCTCGTCTACGGCCTCGCTGCAATCGTCGCCACCGCAGCCACGATCGTCACCTTGAGTGCGTTGCTGCCGGGCTACGCCGCTTTGGTGCTGCTCGCGAACATTCGCGCGAGCGATTACCAGCTATCATACCTGCTGCGCCAGATCGGCGATTGGGCGCTGTTCGAACTGCCGCTCCTGGCGGCCGGCTTGGTGTTATTGGCGCGCGCGCTTGCGCGGGGTTCGCGCCCGAACGGGCGTGACATCGGTCTCTTCGCGGCGATGACGGTGCTCTCGGCAATTGCCTTGGTGTTCTGTCTCGGCGGCGATACCGGCGCGCATCTCTCGTATTTCTTCGAGCTGCTGTCTCCCTTTGCGACAGTTGCGATCATGGTATCGGCTGCACGGCAACCGATTGCCCTCCGCGTCTTTCGCTTTGCGCTGCCGGTCGCGGTCCTGCTCAACGCGCATTGGTTCCCGCTCGACCCCCGCCGCTTCGCCGCGGCGGAAGCGACATTCGCGCAACTTCGCACGCTAATCGATGGCAGCCGCCAGGTGCTCGCAAGCACCGAATTCGCGGGCGTCCTCGCCCTCCAAGATCGGCCGCTGACGGCAACCGGACACGCTCGATATTTCGTGTATGGGTTCGCCGGTGAACCGCCCTTTTTGCTCAAGCCCTTGCTCCCGCCCGCGTCGACCCTGGAAGCCGAGTGGGAGCGCCACCGAGGCACGATCCGCCGCGGCATCGAGCAACGGCGCTATGACTTAGCGCTGACCGATCCCGCGCCCGGTCCGCTCATTCCCCTGGATCTGCTTGCGGAGCGCTATCGGAAAGAGGGCGCAATCACGATCGACATGCCCTGGGCGCTCCAGACCTGGCCGATCCAGGTCTGGCGGCCGGGCAACTAGTGCATGGCACCCCCGCCCGCCTTGACGATCCGTTGGCGGCTCCATATCTTTGCCGCATGATTGGCCGCGCCCGCGACGGCGCGGCCTTCGCTGTCTGTAAGGCCATGAAAGGACGAGGCAATGACAACGAAGATCACCGACGGCTCGTTCGAGAACGACGTGCTGCGTTCCCCCGGGCCCGTGCTGGTTGATTTTTGGGCGGAGTGGTGCGGCCCCTGCAAGATGATCGCGCCCTTTCTCGAAGATATTTCCAACGAAATGAAGGGCCGCGTCACCGTGGCCAAGCTCAACATCGACGAGAACCCGCAGACGCCCATGAAGTACGGCGTCAACGGCATTCCGACCCTGATGCTGTTCAAGAACGGCCAGGTTGCGGCCACTAAGATCGGCGCGCTTCCCAAGAGCAAGCTGGTGGAGTGGGTCGAGTCGGTGCTTTAGACTCGAGCCATCTCGGTGTAGCAGAACATATCGGGCCGAGCGATCTCGGCGCCCGTTTAGTTTTGGGGGCGCTCCATGCTGATCGTCGATGCGCAGATCCACCTCTGGTCCCAGGGCACGACGTTGCCCCCGCACCGGCGCGAGCCCTATTCCATGGAACAAGCACTCGCCGACATGGATGCGGCGGGCGTGGATGCGGCGCTGATACACCCGCCGAGCTGGGATGCCGCATCGAACGAGCTCGCGGTGGCCGCGGTCGAGGCGCATCCCCGCCGATTCGCGATCTTGGGCCGGCTGCCGCTGGATCGGCGGGAGAGCCGGGCCGAGATCGAGAGCTGGAAGACGCGCCCGGGCATGCTGGGGCTTCGCTATACCTTCCTGCAGCCGCATCAAAAGACTTGGCCCACCGACGGCACCATGGATTGGCTCTGGCCCGCGGCGGAGCGATTGGGCTTGCCGGTGGCACTGCTTGCAAGCGAGTTCCTGCCCCTCGTGGGAACGGTCGCCGAGCGTCATCCCAATCTCAGGCTGATCGTCGATCACCTGGGGGCGCTCCGCGGCAACAAGGGCGATGCCGCGTTTGCAAACCTGCCGCAGCTAGTGGCGCTCGCCAAGCACCCCAACATTGCGGTCAAGGCGACCGGCGGTCCCGGCTATGCGAGCGACGTCTACCCGTTCCAGAGCCTGCACCCCGTCTATCGCCGGCTCTTGGACGCGTTCGGGCCGAAGCGCCTGTTCTGGGGCACCGACATCACGCGCATGCACTGCACCTGGCGGCAGTGCGTGACCGCTTTCACCGAGGAAATGCCGTGGCTCGGTGACGGCGACAAGGCGCTGATCATGGGACAAGCGCTCTGCGATTGGATCGGTTGGCGGACCGCCAATTAGCCACTCTCATGCCGATGCGACGAACGACGGTGCTCATCTCGCGCTTGGCCGCAACGCTGGTGATCCCGCTGCTTGCGTTGATGGCCTGCGTCCCACCGGCTCAGGTTTATTACGATCAATATGCCGCCGCGACACCCACTCCCGAGAATTTCACGGTCTGCCACGGCTATGGCTGCCATTACGTCACCAGGGTCAGCCTTACCCCCACGGAGCTCGCGAGCGTGAACCAGATATTTGCCACGCCCGCGCCTGACGCCGCGACCGAGCGGCAGCAGATCGGTGACGCGGTCGTGGAGATGGAGCGGCTCGTGGGGCTGCGCAACGGAACATTTCGGCACCAGAAGCGCGCGGGCCTTAATATGAGCGACTCGACGCAACTCGATTGCATCGACGAGACCGTGGACACGCTCACCTTTCTGCGCATCTTCGAGCGCGAGGGGTGGTTGCATTGGCACACAATCGGCCAGCCCGCGACGCGAGGCACCCTTCTCACCCTCGATTTCACCAATACCGCCGTCATTGTGGAGCGCGGCAGCGGAGCCGCCTTCTCCGTCGACGCGTGGCTGGTCGATGCGGGATCGCCGCCGGCGATCGTGGCGATGCCGTTGTGGCGCTCGGGCTGGGTCCCCGAGACCAAATCCGTGGGCGCTCAGTCCTAGAGCGCAATCCGGCGAAGTGTGAGCGGTTCGCCGTCAGATTGCGCGACAAAATCAACGAATCTAGAGCGTGCCATCGATGAAGCTTCCCTCGGCTTCATGCCAGCATGGTCCAATCCGCCGCGCCTCCGGAGCCGGACGATAGGATGATGTATGAGGTTTTGTTTTGTGTCAGGTGGTGAGAGGGAGGTACTCCGTGGGTTGCCGAGACTCGCAGGGAGCATCGACGAAGATCAGTGCGCTGCCCAAGAGCGAGCTCGTGGAGTGGGTCGAGTCCGTTCTTTAGGCTAGAACTTGAACCCGATCGCGGTCGAGATCGGCGAGAACGGCAGTGTGCCGGTGCTCTGACGATCGACCAGGGTCTGCGCGCCGTTGCCGTTCCAATAGAACTTGAACCCAACCATGACGGCGTTCACATGGAACGTGCCGGGCTCGAAGGCGCTTCTCGTGAAGCCGCCATAAACCGAGATCGGCACCGCCGGGAAAAGATATTCCCCGCCGAACGAATAGTCGTTTTCATGGGCGCTGGCGAACGGCGTGCTCGTCTTGGTGTAGTCGAAATCGCCATAGAGCCGCAGGTTCGGGATCGGATAGAGGTTGCCGCCGCCGCCGCCGTAAAAGCCGCTGACCTCGTTCGAGCTGTGGAGGCCGCCGAACTTGGCGTTGACTTCCCATTGCAATGAGTTTTCGAGAGCCCTGGGTGGGTGCGCGGTTTCGTAGAAATAGCTGCTGAAGTCCGCGAAGCCGCCATACATCTTGGTGTCGGTGCCGAAGGTGCCGGTGTTGTTGCGCTGATAGCCGAAGGAAGGACCGACGCGCAACCCGGTGTCGGGAATCATCCACAGTCCGGTCACGCCCGCGGTCCAATCGTCGGTGTGCGGGCCGGTGCTGCTGATGTTGTGGTAGCCGCCATCGAGCTGCAGGCCGAAATTCGGCGCGAGCCCGAGGATGGCCGAGCCGCCGCCGCCCCACTGATTGCCGTTGGCGCCGACGCTCGGGGAGAAATTCGCGTAGTCGAGATCGAGCTGCGCCGCCGTGAAGAAGGTGAAGGGATCGGAGAAGGAGACGCCGGTCTGCCCCGAACCGGAGGGCGGCGGAGCGGGCGTCGGACTGGGCGCGGGTGTCGGTGTCGCCGGCGGCGGTTGCGCGGGTCCGGTCGCCGCCTTGGGCGCCTCAGGCGTCGTCCCGCCGGGTGGATTGACGGGCGCCGGCGTCGAGCCGGTCTCCGTCGTCTCGGTTCCGTCCGGCTTTTTCGTGGTCTGGGTCGTGTTCGTCGAGCCGTCCTTGTTGATCGTCGTCGTTGTCGTCGTCCCGTTGTATCGAGTGACGGTGACGGTGACGGTCCCGTCGGGGTGCCAGGTCGTGGTCTTGCTGTCGCCGATATCAAACTGCTCGTTCTTGCTGACATCGCCATTGGTCGCATAGGTGATGAAAATGAAGAGTAGCTTGGAGAAGCGATAGTAGACCTGGATCGTGCCGTCCTTGAGAACGGTATAGGTCGCACTTTCTTCGCCGCGGCGGGGGCCGTGGACGCCTTGGTCATATGTGGTGGAGCCGTCCTTGTGTTCGGTGATCGTCCACGTGCCGGTCGCGATTTTGTTCTTGATCGCGCCGATGGTCTGCTTGACCACGCCGCGGTCCGTGGGCTTGGAGGCGGGCTGAAGCGGAGTGACGGCCGGCGGAGCGGGAGGAGGTGCCGGGGCCGGCGTAGGCGTCGGTGCCGGGGCGGGAGGAGACGTGGGGCTCGGCGCGGATGCTGTCGGTGCCGGTTGCTCGGCTCCGGCCGCAGCCTTGGGGGGACCGCCGCAGCCTTCGGGCTTCGCAGGCGTCGGCCCGCCGGGCGCCGGCGTCGAGCCGGTCTCCGTCGTCTTGGTTCCGTCCGGCTTTTCCGTGGTCTCAGTCGTGTTCGTCGAGCCGTCCTTGTTGATCGTCGTCGTTGTGGTCGTCTTCGTGCCCTTGTCGGCGCCCGTTGCCGTCGTCACCTCACGGGTGATGGTGACGGTCCCGTCGCGGTGCCAGATCGTGGTGGTGGACCGGCCGTCGTCGGCGTCGCGATCGTGCACGCGCTTGCTGACATCGCCGTTGGTCGCATAGATGATCGTGTAACCGAAGTGCGCCGTGATATACCGGACGATGATCGTGCCGTCCTTGAGAACGGTGTAGCTCGCATGTTCTTCGCCGTACCCGAAGCCGCCTTGCGTGTAGGTGGTGGAGCCGTCCTTGTGTTCGGTGGTCGTCCACGTGCCGATCGCAATTTTGTTCTTGATCGCGCCGACGGTCTGCTTGACCAGGCCGCAGTCGGTGGGCTTGGAGGTGGGTTGCAGCGGTGTGACACTCTGCGCCCAAGCACCGGTCGCGAGCGTCAGCAGAATCGCTAGCGACGCCCATCGAATAAAATGCCCGACCATGTGAGCCCCCTTGCATTGGCGGCGCCGACCCCTACCAAATCGGGCCACCATCTATAGGTTATCTGATATTCTTATGCGATACAAATAGGGAGCATCCCGAGACTGTCCCGGGGACAACAGCGACGGAAAAGCGGTGGCGGTGACGCGGGGTCGCCGCCGGCGATCGTGGCGATGCCGGTATGGCGCTCGGGCTGGGTCCCCGAGACCAAACCCGCGGGCACTCGGTCCTAGAGCGCAATCCGGCGAAGTGTGAGCGGTTCGCCGTCAGATTGCGCGACAAAATCAACGAATCTAGGGCGTGATCCGATTCTTGATCGAATCACGCTCTAGACGTGAGGGTATTAGGACCGCTCAGAACTTGACTCCAAAGCCGACCGTGCCCGCGACGGTGCCGCGCCGCTCCAGCGTGAACTTTTCATCGATGCCGAATATCGGCAGCGTCCTGCTGACGCTAGAGGGACCGATCCAGTGCAGACCGGCATCGAATTGTATATTGCTGTAGCCGGTCCACGGTAATGGAACGGTGAGGCCGATGCCGAGCTCGGGTGCCGCAGCGTATCCGTTGACGCTGAAGCGCAGATCGGAGGAGGGTATGTCCTCGAAGAAGCAGTCGTCATCGATCCAGGCGCCGGCCTCCAGATACATCGCGAACCAGTTCGCGATCCGCGGCCGCAACTGAACATAGGGATTGATAATCCAACCGCCGGAAGTATCGAAGCGACTGCCGAAGTCCTCCTCGCGCTCCCAGCCCGTGGCATAGCCGCCGAAGCGCAGACCGCCCGCGAAATCGATCGGCGTATTGGCGAGCCAGATCGGCGTTTGATAATTGAAGTTCAGCGTGGGTGCGTAGGCGGTCGTGCGATGCGAGAGGACCGTGGACGTGCTGCCCGGGAACGTCATGCCTTCGAAGGTAAAGGGAAGCGTCGTTGCCGTGACGTCGCGGCGCATCGGCATGAAGAAATTGTCCTGGCCGAGATAGAACGCGGAGGCGCCGAAGGTCATGGGACCCGTCAGCGCCGTCGGCGCGGTCGGCAGCGACGACTCGGTCTTCTTCTCCTCGGGCGGGGTCAGCTCGGGCGCGTACGGCGCCGGGGTGAACGTGGGCGTGGGTGTCGGCGTTGGGGTCGGCGTGGGTGTCGGCGTCGGCGTGGGTGTGGGTGTCGCCGAGGGTGCAGGCGTCGTGCCGGTTTCGGTCGAAGTCACCGTTCCGTCCGGTTTTTTGACGGTCTTCGTGGTTTCGCTTGATCCATCCTTATTGATTTTGGTCACCGTGGTGGTGGTGGTCCCCTGCTCGGGCCAATCCGGGGTGTTCGGATAGCCCGCCGTGAAGACGCTCGTAATCTCGATGGTGCCGTCGGGGTGCCAGACCGTCGTCGTCGTGCGGCTGCTATCGGTGACGCGGCTCCTACGGTGCGTTTTCTGTGTGATGTCGCCGTTGGGCGAATAGGTGGTAGAAGTGCTACCGTTCTTCACCACGATCGTGCCATTGGGCATTTCGGTGTAGTCCACGCCCTTTGCGTGATAGGTCGTGGTGCCATCCTTGTTCTTGGTCTCGGTCTGGCCCTCCAACACATGGTTCTTGAGGCCGGTCATTGTGGCCTCGGCTTGATCGGAGTCCGGCTTCGCACCGGGCTCCAATGGCTTTACCTGCGCCAGAGACTGCGCCGATAAGGCCAGCCACAGGGCACCAGCAAGGGCCGACGCCTTGAGCGCCCGCTTCAGCCGCAAGCTGTGCGCATGTCGCCTTGAACGAAGCGCCATGGATTCCCCCCCCCTGCATTAGCGATGCCCTACCTATCCGGGTCACCACCATAAAGATTACTTGAATCCAGGAGAAATACAAGACGGCCGTAGCGACCGGTAGTGTTCCCAAACGACCAGGGACGCCTACCCGTTTTCCGCCAAGACTCGTCCCGCGAGATAGAGTGAGCCACAGATGAGAATCCGCCCGGGGGGCGCATGGCAGGCGGCGGCTTCCACCGCCGAGGCGAGCAAGGAATAGGGAATCCCCGCAATACCTGCGGCGCGGCCCGCCTCGGCCGCGTCCTCGGCGCTCCGGCTATTCGCCTCGCCGGGGATCGAAACCGTCCCAAGGCTCGTGGCGTGCGGCGACAAATGCGCGAGGAAAGCACGCGCATCGTGGGACTTCAGCATCCCGAAGACGAGGTGCAGCGGGCGATCGGCCCAGAGCCGCGCCTGCGCCGCGAGTGCCGCGCCGCCGGCGTCATTGTGGCCGCCATCGAGCCAGAGTTCATGCGCGCCCGCGAGCACTACCAGCGGTCCCCGCACCAGGTGCTGTAGCCGCGCCGGCCATTCGATGCTGTGCAAACCCCGGGCAAGCGCGGCCCTATCGATCGAGAACCCCTCTAGTCCCTCGAGGGCCGCGATGGCGGCGCCCGCATTGTCGATTTGGTGCGGTCCGATAAGCGAGGGCGGCGGAAGGTCCAAGCGCCAGCGGCGGCCCTCGTAATGAAGCTCTCGAGCCGATCCGGTCGCGTGCCAATCGATGCCGTGTCGATAAAGCGGCGCGCCCACTTCGCGCGCGCGGCGCTCGATCACCGCGGCGGCGGCGGCGGATTGCGGGCCGATCACTCCGACGACGCCGGGCTTCAATATCCCCGCCTTCTCGCCGGCGATGGCGCCGATGGTGTTGCCGAGCATGTGCTGATGGTCGAGCGAGATCGGGGTGATCACGGTTGCCGCCGGGTCGGTCACCACATTGGTGGTGTCGAGGCGACCGCCGAGCCCGACCTCCAGCAGGGTCGCGTCCGCGGGCGTGCGCGCGAAGGCGAGGAAAGCCGCGGCGGTGGTAATCTCGAAATAGGTGATGGGCGCGCCGGCATTGATGCGCTCGCACTCCTCGAGAACCGTGATCAACGCCTCTTCCTCGATGAGCTTCCCCGCGACGCGGATGCGCTCGTTGAAGCGCACGAGGTGCGGTGAGGTATAAACGTGAACGCGATAGCCCGCCGCCTCCAGCACCGCGCGCAGGGTGGCGACCGTCGAGCCCTTGCCGTTGGTTCCCGCCACATGAATGACCGGTGGGAGCCGGCGCTCGGGGTTGCCGAGCGTCGCCAGCAGCCGCTCCACGCGCTCGAGGGAGAGATCGATGAGACGCGGGTGGAGTTTGGTGAGGCGCTCGAGAATGCGGTCGCTGATCAGGTCGCGCCCTCCCCGGCACCGCGCACCTGCGCCGTCAGCAGCGGCACCACGACCGGCGCCGGCTGCTTGCGGTACAAAAGGTCGAGCAGGCGCACCATCGTCTCGCGCAGCTTGGCGCGCGGCACCACCATGTCCACCATGCCGTGCTCGAGCAGATATTCCGCGCGCTGGAATCCTTCCGGGAGCTTCTCGCGGATGGTTTCCTCGATCACGCGCGCGCCGGCAAATCCGACGACGGCGCCTGGCTCCGCCAAAGTGATGTCGCCCAGCATCGCAAACGAGGCCGAGACCCCGCCGGTGGTGGGATCGGTCAGCAGCACAATATAGGGCAGCGCCTTTGCCTTCAGCTCCTCGACCGCGATGATCGTTCGCGGCAGCTGCATCAGCGAGAGGATCCCCTCTTGCATGCGCGCACCGCCCGAAGCCGGCACGACGATGAGCGCCGCCTCCTGCAGCACCGCAAGCCGCGCCGCCGCGATCAG
This sequence comes from Allostellaceae bacterium, assembly GCA_035517495.1. Lineage (GTDB taxonomy): Bacteria > Pseudomonadota > Alphaproteobacteria > ATCC43930 > CGMCC-115725 > DASZHJ01. The sequence goes on from DATIYT010000075.1 coordinate 66,506, forward strand.
CCCCTCACCCACGGCCACGCCCATCGAGCCGCCAAGGAACTCGAAATCGAACACCGCCGCAACCGCGGGAACACCGCCGATCTTGCCGTGCGCCACTCGCAACGCATCGGCGCCGCGCGCCTGCGCCTCCTTGAGGCGATCGGTATAGCGCTTGCGGTCGCGAAAGCGCAGCGGATCGACCACCGCCTTCGGAAGCTCGACCTCGGTATAGCTGCCCTCGTCGAAGAGCAGGGCGAGGCGGCGGTTCGGATTGAGCCGCAGGTGATGTCCGCAATTCCGGCACACGAACAGATTCGTCTCAAGCTCACGATGGAACAGCATCTGCTCGCAGCTCGGACACTTGATCCAGAGATTATCCGGCACGTCCTTCTTTGCGACGACGGCACGGATTTTCGGCAGGACGAGCTTGGTGAGCCAGTTCATTTACGCGCGCCCTACGCCTTCCGAACGCCGCGGGCAAGGGCCGCCACGTCGCTCAGCACGGCGTCAGCCAATCCGGGCTTGGCGCGGCCCTCGGGATCGAGCATTTCGGCAACCCGGTTCACCAGCGCCGATCCCACGACCGCGGCGTCGGCGATGCCGACGATTTCGGCCGCCTGCTGCGGCGTTTTGATGCCGAATCCAACCGCAATCGGCAGATCCGTGTGGCGGCGGATGCGGGTCACCGCCTCGCGCACCTGATCGATTGCCGCCGATTTCGTGCCGGTGATGCCGGCGATCGCCACGTGATAGACGAAGCCGGAGGCGTGGCCGAGGATCGTCTGGAGCCGCCGATCGTCGCTGGTGGGCGCCGTCAGCTTCACCAGGTCGAGGCCCGCGGCCTTCGCGGGCACCCGCAATTCATGATCCTCCTCGGGCGGGAGATCGACGGTGATGAGGCCGTCGACACCAGCCGCCGCCGCGTCGCTGCAGAAGCGCACGACGCCGTAGCTGTAGATCGGGTTGTAGTAGCCCATGAGGATGATCGGCGTCACGTTGTCGCGCGCGCGAAAGCCGCGCACGATCTCCAGCACTTTGGGCACGGTCATGCCGGCCTTGAGCGCACGCATCCCAGCCGCCTGGATCGCGGGACCATCCGCCATCGGGTCGGAGAAAGGTACGCCCACCTCGATCAGATCGGCGCCCGCTTCGGGAAGCCGAGCCAGCAAACCCGCGAACGTATCCGCGTCCGGATCACCGCAAGTGAGATACGTCACGAGCCCTCCGCGCCGGGCCTCGCTCAGGGCAGCGAAACGCCGCTCGATCCGCTGTTGGCTCACAGCGCAACGCCGAGCGCGTCGGCCACCGCGAAGATGTCCTTGTCGCCACGCCCGCAGAGATTGACCACCAGCAGATGCTGCTTCGGGAGCTTGGGCGCGATTTTCGCCACGTGCGCCAACGCATGCGCCGGTTCGAGCGCGGGGATGATCCCTTCAAGCCGCGAGCAGAGCTGGAACGCCGACAACGCTTCCCCGTCGGTGATCGCGACGTACTCGACGCGCCCCGTGTCGTGCAGCCACGCATGCTCGGGTCCGATCCCCGGATAGTCGAGGCCGGCCGAGATCGAATGCGCGTCGATGATCTGCCCGTCGCCGGTCTGCAGCAGGTAAGTGCGATTGCCGTGAAGCACGCCGGGACGGCCGCCGTTGAGCGACGCCGCGTGCTTGCCCGTTTCGACCCCGAGCCCCGCCGCCTCGACGCCGATCATGCGCACCGTCGGCTCGTCGAGGAACGGATGGAACAAGCCGATCGCGTTCGAGCCGCCGCCGATGCAGGCCATCAGGGTGTCGGGAAGCCGCCCCTCGGCCTTGCGCAATTGCGCGCGCACCTCGTCGCCGATGATGCACTGGAAGTCGCGCACCATGGCGGGATAGGGATGCGGTCCCGCGGCGGTACCGATGATGTAGAACGTGTCATCCACGTTGGCGACCCAATCGCGGAGCGCCTCGTTCATCGCGTCCTTGAGCGTGCCCGTGCCCGACGTCACCGGCCGCACTTCGGCGCCCAAGAGCTTCATGCGGAAGACATTGGGCTTCTGCCGCTCGATGTCGGTCGTCCCCATGTAGACGACGCAGGGCAGGTCGAAGAGCGCGCAGACCGTTGCTGTGGCGACGCCGTGCTGTCCCGCGCCGGTCTCGGCGATGATGCGGCCTTTGCCCATGCGGCGCGCGAGCAAAATCTGGCCCAGCGTGTTGTTGATCTTGTGCGCGCCGGTGTGGTTCAGCTCCTCGCGTTTCATATAGATCTTGGCGCCGCCGAAGTGCCGGGTCATGCGCTCGGCGTAATAGAGTGGGCTTGGCCGCCCGATATAGTGCTCGCGGTAATAGTTCATCTCCGCGGCGAAACTCGGATCGCGCCGCGCCGCGCCATAGGCGCGCTCGACTTCCAGGATCAGCGGCATCAAGGTCTCGGCGACGTAACGGCCGCCGAAGAGGCCGAAATGCCCGCGATCGTCCGGGCCGGCTCTGTAGGTGTTGGGTTGCGCCAAGTTCGCTCCACCAAGGGAATACCGGCGATACCGCCGGCCGAAGCGGTCTTGTACCGCCAAACCGCCGCGGGCTCAAATGGTCGGCTGTTGCAACGAAATTTGCCTACGCTCCCTACGCCAAGCAAAAAACGGCGCGACCGCGAGCTGCTTTGGCGCGAGTTGGCGATATAGTCGACCGAGACCGCGATTGCTTGGTTGAGAGCAACCCGTGCGTAACATTGACAATCGGATCGTTATCATTGACAACAGGCCGTCCGATACGTTACAAGCGGCGACTTAAACTTGACAATACAGATCGAGAAGGTTTGCAATGCCAAGGGCGAGCCGCCAGAACCTAGAGATACGAGAATATGTCCTCAGAAATGTAGCCAGTTACCCGGCGAGTATTGGCGTGCGTACCGCGAAGAAATTCGGGGTATCCAGAACCACAGTATCGAACTACACAAAGACTCTCATAAACGAAGGTTTGTTGGTTGGCAGTGGAAAAACGAATGCAAGGAAATATATCCTAAATCCGATAGCCAAGGAATTGTTCTCTATTGAGATAAATCAAGGAATTGAAGAAGATGTGGTTTGGAGATTCAGAATACTCCCACATATGGCGGGCGTGAAACAGAACGTTGTTGACATATGCCAATACGGATTTACCGAGATGCTTAATAATGTGATCGATCATTCACGAAGTAAAGACGCGATCATAAGCTTCGGGAGGAACTATAGTGAAATCAATATCGGTATAATTGACCACGGCGTCGGTATATTCGAAAAACTACAGCATGATTTTAACCTTGCCGACCCTAGAAGTGCTTTGCTGGAACTGTCGAAAGGAAAGTTGACATCGAACCAACTGGCCCATTCTGGCGAAGGGATTTTTTATACGTCCAGGATGTTCGAAAAATTCAACATCATGTCGGGCCATCTATTTTATGCCAAGGAACGGACCGACAATGATGGTTGGCTCATCGAAACCCACGATCTTGTTGACTACACGCAGGGCACCTCTGTCCAAATGTATATCTCCACAGATGCAAGTTGGACTACTCGCGAAGTTTTCGATCGGTTCCAGACTGACGGCCTCCTTTTCAGGAGAACGCACGTCCCCATAACCCTAGGTAAGTACCCAGGAGAGCAGCTAGTATCACGCTCCCAGGCCAAGCGAATCTTGGCCAGATTTGAGAATTTTTCGGAGGTTATGCTGGATTTCCGAGGCATCCAACAGATTGGACAACCATTCGCGGACGAGATTTTCCGCGTCTTCAAAAATTCCCACCCACAGACGCGAGTGGTCGTAATTCATGCGAATGAAGAAATCAAACGCATGATCGAAGCTATCTCTGCGAGCGAAGCGACGCAGCCCCCTTAATTCCGTTTCGATGGCGCGCGGCGCTTTTCGGGTTTGTTGTGGCATCGGCTTCTGAACTTCGAAACTCAATCGGTCTCGAGAACCGTCGGGCCTGGCACACCAGCCTCCTTCAGAGCGCGCGCCAGCTTTGAGTAAAGATTGGCATGACAACGCTTGCTATTGGCCTCGTTATTTACGGTGGTATGGAACCAGCCGGAGCGCGGTAGGGTCAGGTGGATGTGACCCGTATTGGCGTCGTACCAAACGCCCATAGTAAGATAAGCGGCGTTGCCGCCTTTCTCGCTCTTACGAATGTCGCTTCCATTGGTTCATCTCCCACGCATTCCGCTGTGCTAATGCCAAACGAGAGCGGGAGTTCGCGGGTCCGTCAAGTGCAGCAGTACGATTTCAAACTCAGGCATTACCGAGCTTCGCGAGCGTCTTCGAAGCCTAAGTGATTGGGGACAACTCCGATGTTTGACTACTATCGAACGCTTATTGGAACTGCTGTTCGACATTCGGTTCACTTAACGCATGGCATTGTGGCGTTCGCTATCGTGGTTTTGGGTGCCCTTCCACACCTCTTTCCGGCAATTTCTTTCTTACCAAAACTGGATGAGTGGGCCATCATCTCGCTGGCCTTTGCTGGGGCCATTGTAGTGCGATTGATACTTGCTCCGTATTGGATTTGGGATGAGCAGCGACAACAGATATCAGGCCTGGAGTCACAAATCGCCGAGCTAAAAATGGTCGCGCCTCAGGGAACACCTGAAATTATACTTTACGTCGCAACAGAAAAAGATTCGCATGTCATTCCACTGGGCGAAAACAAATTTAATGTCATGTTTAGACATCCGCTGCGGTGTACTCCGACTATCAAATTTAGGGAGCCAGATCCCAAAACCTTCGCTACACAAACGCTGATGGAGTATTGGACTCCAATGGGGTTCACAGTCACCTTCCCAAGGTCGGCCGGGGAAGTACGCACATTGCGCTTTGAAGCAAATGCCCATCCACTTGGGGCTTGATAGACCAAGCTCACCCCAGCGCCCGCACCACCGCGAGGAATTCCGCGATCTTGGCCAAATCCTTCTGCCCCGGCCGAAGCTCGACGCCGGAGGAGACGTCGACTGCGGTGGTTCCGGTGGTCGCGACCGCCTCGGCGACGTTCTTGGCCGTGAGCCCGCCCGAGAGCATCCACGGTTTGCGCCAGGTGCGACCCCTGAGCAGTTGCCAATCGAAGGCGAGACCATTGCCACCCGGGAGGAAAACGGCATCCGCGCGCGGCGGCTTCGCATCGAACAACAGCCAATCCGCGACCGCCAGATATGGCTCGGCCGTTTCGGGATCTCCGGGACCCGCGATCGGGATTGCCTTCATCACGGGAACGCGGAATCGCGCCTTCACCTCGCCCACCCTGCGCGGGGACTCGCGCCCGTGGAATTGCAGGAGGTCGAGCGGGACGCGAGCGAGCACCGCTTCGAGCGTTGCATCGGCGACATCGACGAAGAGGCCCACGCGCGTCAATCCGCTGGGCACGCGCGCCGCCAGCGCCGCCGCCTGCTCAGGCGTCACATAGCGCGGGCTCGGCGGGTAAAACACAAAGCCCACGAAGCGCGCGCCGTTCTCGATTGCGGCGTCCACGGCCTCGGCGGTCGAAAGACCGCAGATTTTGGCGGCGACCGTCATCGCAATTCATCCAAGATCGCCTGCGCCGCGGCACTGGGGTGCGGTGCTTCGATGATCGGCCGACCTACCACCAGATAATCGGCGCCAGCCTGCATCGCGGCGCGCGGCCCCATGACCCGCTTCTGGTCGGCACTCGCCGCACCCGCAGGGCGGATTCCCGGCACCACCAGCAGGAAATCGGAACCGAGCAATTCGCGCAACGCCGCCACTTCCTGTGGCGCGCAGACGACGCCGTCGAGACCGCTGTCGCGAGCGAGCAGGGCAAGGCGCCGAACCTGCTCGCCGACCGGGCCACGCTGTCCCAGCGCCGCCAGGTCACCCTCGTCGAGGCTCGTCAGCACCGTGACGCCCAGCAGCTTCGGGCGACGCTTGCCCGCAGCACTCGCTGCGTCGGCGGCTTGGAGCGCAGCCCGCATCATCGCGGGTCCGCCCGCCGCATGGATCGTCAGCAGCATCGGCTGCAGCCGGGCCACTGCGCGCACCGCGCCTGCAACCGTGTTCGGGATGTCGTGCAGCTTCAGGTCCAGGAACAGCGGCAAGCCCGCCGGCACCACCTTGGTCACACCTTCGGGGCCGTTCGCCGCGAAGAACTCGAGACCGAGCTTGATCCCGCCGACGGTACCCGCGACCGCGCGCACGATCGCCTGCGCCTTTGCCAGGTCGGCCGTGTCGATCGCGCAGAAGACGGGGTTGGCGGGGGTCATCGGTGTCTCATCGCCCAAGGGAACGAGCCGGCACGCGCATTTGTTCCGGACTCGGAAGAGCCGTCAAGCAGACGCTATTTTCGCCGGGAAGACATGAGGATCACGAAGAAACAAGCGCTCTGCCTTCGTGTTCTTCGCGCTTCGCGGTGAATTCCTTCTCGGTGCTGGACGAGTTAAAGCAATGCCGCATACTGGTCCAGCAGCCGCAGCACCTGGTCGCGGCCTTGGTCCGGCACGTCGAAGAGCGCGCGCGTGATACCTGCCGCGCGGTAGCCGTCGAGCAGCGCTTTGTCGGGCTTCACCCGGAACAGCGTGATCGAGAAATCGGCGGGATTGCGCTTGGCGGCCTCGGCCGTCCGCCGCAGACGCTCCATCGCCGCCTTAGCGTCGAAATCGGCTTTGGGCCGCGGGAACCAGCCATTGCCGAACTCCACCACGCGCGTCAGCGTGTGGTCGCTCTCGCCGCCCAACAGGATCGGCGGGTGCGGCTTCTGCAGCGGCTTCGGGTAGCACCAGACCGGATCGAAATTCACAAGGTCGCCGTGGAACACCGCCTCGTCCCTGGTCCAGAGCGCCTTCATCGCCAACACGCGCTCGCACATCAGCTTGAAGCGGGTTTCGAAGCGCGTGCCATGATTTTCCATCTCCTCGGCGTTCCAGCCGGCACCGACGCCGAAGTCGAAGCGCCCACCGGAGAAATGATCGAGGCTCGCCACCACTTTCGCGGTGACGATCGGATCGCGTTCGGTGACAAGGCAAATGCCGGTGCCGAGGCGCAGGGTCTTGGTCGCGGCCGCCGCGAACGAGAGCGCCACGAAGGGGTCGTGCGTGTGCAAATAGCGCTTGGGTAACTCTCCGCCCGATGGGAACGGCGTTCGGCGGCTCACGGGGATGTGCGTGTGCTCGCAGAGGTACAGCGATTCAAAACCGCGATCCTCGAGTGCGCGGGCCAATTCGCCGATCTCGATACCGTACTGGGTTGGAAAATAAAACACGCCGATCTGCATTGGCATCTCCCCTCGTCAACGACCCAGAACCGCCAAACCACCATAGCAAACTACGTCCAAACCCGATGGCTCTTTCGGAGAAGTCACAGTAGGGCAGTGAGGCTGATAGTGAGAGAACAAATTCAATCTCATTGCCTCACCGTCTCAATATGCATCGCTAGCCGCCCACGACAAAGCGGCTCGCGATTTGGCGCAGGGACTTGATGACGGCCATGGCGACGAGGCGGCCGGTCTTGGGATTACTCTCGGTCGGGATCACGTCCTCACGAAAGTGGAAGCTCCCGAAAGCGCCTCGCGCCTCGATCTCCACCACATGCGTCCTGATTCCGGGATCGGCGATAATGACGAGGCGCGTGCGGTCGAGCCCGATACCCGCGAGCGCCGCCGCCGCGGAGATGTTGACGTTCTGCGGATACCGCCGCGCGCCTTCGCGCACCGGACCGTCGTAGAGAACGACCGGCACTGCAAGCTGGTCGAGATCATGGAGAGATTCGGCCTCGGTGCCTTTCCAGCTCAACGGGTCCTTGCGCACGGTGACGGCGACGTCGTCGAGCCCGCCGACGGCGGCACCCGCGAGAATGTCGAGCGCGCCGATCCCCGCCGACGGTACCACGAGGCGAACCCTCCCCGCCTCGGCCGCGCGCTGCAAGCGATCGAACAACGCGGGATCGGTGAGCGCGCCCGCCGATGTCACCAGCAGATCACTGCCGCCCGCGAGCACGCGCTCGCCATGATCGCGAACGGCTTGATGGCCGGCGCATTCAAGTACGGCATCGAACGGCTCGGCAAAGAACGCTTCCGGATCGGATGTCAGCAGCCGGCGCGAATTTCCAGGACGCGGACGGCGTACCAACACCGCCGCGAGATCGACCCCGGGGATGTCGCCGCGATCGGCCGCCGCCAGGACTTCGCCACCGATCGCGCCAAGACCGATGAGGCCCACACGCATGACCCTAGTCCGCCGCCGCCGCTTGCGGCTGGGCACGGGCGGTCCTGCGCCGCTCGAACAGTCCCATGATGCCGCGGGGCATGAAGATGATGAAGAGAATCAGCAGCAGGCCGTAAATCGTGTTGGCGGCGCCGATGAAATGCACGCCAAAGAGGATGCGGAGCCCCTCGGTGAGCGCCAGGGTCAAGAGCGCGCCGACCGAGGGACCGAGCGCGCTATACATGCCGCCCGCAATCGCCGCGAACACGATCTGCAAGGAGACGCCGACGCCGGCCACGGTCTCGGGGTTGAGGTAGTTCAGATACTGCGTGTAGATCGAGCCACCAACCGCGGTCACAGCCGCACTCACCACGGTTAAACGCAGCTTCTCGCGCATCACATTGATCCCAACCGCGGCGGCCGCGGTCTCGTCCTCGCCGATCGCCTCGGCGGCGGCGCGGCGCATTCCATGGCTCGCCCAATAGCGAATAGCCAACACGATGAGCCACAGCACGAGCGCGAGGAAATAGAAGTAGCGGCGCTCCGGGAATTGCAACGCGTACCAGGAATGGCCGACCGCCCGCGGCGTCATGCCGAGCGAGCCGCCGGTCACGTCGCGCGCGGCGATGATCACCAGCGCCACGACCTGCCCCAACGCCAAAGTCACCAGCGCGAAATAGTGGCCGACGATGCGCATGTGGAAGCAAGCGAAGCCGATCGCCAGCGCCAGCAATGCGGCGCCGAGCGCGCCCAAGGGAATGCCGAGCCAGGGCGTCAGCCCGTAGTAATTCCACAGCAGCGCCGAAGTATAGGCGCCGACACCCATGAATGCGCCGTGCCCGATCGACACCAATCCGAAGCGCCCCATGAAGGCCCAGGCCGTGTAGATGCCGCTCCAGATCAGCACCTGTATCGCGATGTGCAAGAAATAGTCGGGCAACAAAAATGGCAGCACGACGAGCGCCGCGAGGCCGAGCGCGTACCCTGCAGCCTGCGCCTTCATCGTCCCAATATCCCTTTGGGCCGAAGCACGATCATCACGATGAACAGCACGAAAGCGAGCACGTCCGAAAGCTCCACCGAAGTGTAGTAGCCGCCGATCGAGATGATCTGGCTCATGACGAAGGCCGCGATCACGCCGCCGATCATGTTGCCGAGCCCGCCCAGCACGCAGATCATGAAGACGATCGGACCGAAGGTGAGGCCGAGGAACGGGTGCACATCGTATTGCAGCACCAGCAGGCAGGAAGAGAGCCCGGCGAGGCCGCCACCGATTGCCGAGGTGGTCAGATAGATACGCCGCTCATCGACGCCCATCAGCCCCATCACCTCGCGATCCTGCGAAATCGCGCGGATCGCAGTCCCGAGATAAGTCTTGGCAAGAAAGAAATAAAGGCCGGCCGCTCCCAGAAGAGCGGCGATGAAGGCCAGAAGCCGCGAGAAGCTCAGGTCGATTTGGCCCAGCTCGATAATCGGCAAACGGATGCCGACGTTGCGGAAATCGGTGCCGAACAGCAGCGTCGCGAAGCTCTGCAGGAAAAATAACAGTCCGCCGGTCGCGAGCAGCTGGTTGATCGGCGGCGAGCCCAGGATCGGTTCGATGATGACGCGATGCAACAATACGCCCAGCACGGCCACCAGCAAGATCGCGGCGAGGCCCGCAAGCAGGAACGGCCAGCCGTAATAGACGTGCAGCCAATAGATCGCGTACATGCCAACCATCACCAGCTCGGCATAGCAAATCCAGACCACGTCGATCACGCCGAAGATCAGATTGAGCCCGAGCGCCAACAGCGCCAGCAAGCCTCCGAGCATGATGCCGTCCAGCACGGCTTCGAGGAGGAAGATGTCCATGGGGTGCCGTACCTCAAAGACCCATGTAGGAGCGGCGCACGAGGTCGCTGCGCTTCAGCTCCCCGGCGCTGCCCTCGAGCGCGATGCGGCCCACTTCGAGCAGATAGGCGCGATCGACGAGGTCGAGAACCTGCTGCACATTCTGCTCGACGATCAGCACGGTGAATCCTTCGCCGCGGATGCGCCGCACCAAGTCGAATACCTGCTGCACCACGAGCGGCGCCAAGCCAGCGGAGGGTTCGTCGAGCAGCAGCAGCTTTGGCTTCGACATGAGGGCGCGCGCGATCGCGCACATCTGCTGCTCGCCGCCCGAGAGCGTGCCGGCGAGCTGATCGCGCCGCTCCTCGAGCCGCGGGAAAAGGTCGAATACCCAGCGCCGGCGCTCGTTGAAGTGCGCTCGCGCCTCGGGAAGAAAGGCGCCCATGCGCAGGTTCTCTTCGACGGTCAGGCGCGGGAACAGGCGGCGATTTTCAGGCACGTGGGCGATGCCGGCGGCGACGATGCCGTGCGCCTTCATCCCGGCGAGCGAGCGGCCTTCGAAGCGGAGCGCGCCCGCGCGCGCCGGCAGCATGCCGGAAATGACGCGCATCAAGGTCGTCTTCCCGGCGCCGTTGGGACCGATCACGCCCACTGCCTCGCCGGTCTCGACCGCAAGCGAGACGCCGAACAGCGCGCGGAACGAGCCGTACTCGGCGGTGAGATCGCTCACGTCCAGCATGGTTCATATCCCCGCCCACAACCGGTCTCACCGCGAAGACGCGAAGGAGTTGGATCACGATAGAGCAAGCGCAGAAACCTCCTCAGGTGTACTCATAGAGACCCGATTCGCATCGCAGCCCAACCAACGCTATTCCCTCTTCGTGTCCTTCGCGGCTTCGTGGTGAACACTGTCATTGTTTCCCTGCTTTCCCAGATACACCTCGACCACGCGCGCATCGTTGGCGGCGGCGCCGGGCTCGCCCTCGAAAATCTTTTCGCCGTGATCGAGCACGATGACCCGATCGACCACCGGCATGAGAACGCCCATGATGTGCTCGACCCAGATGATGGTGATGCCGAGGCGGTCGCGAATATCGCGCAGCATCGCCGCGGCGCGCTGCATCTCGGCGGCGTCGAGCCCACCCAGGCTTTCGTCCGCGAGCAACAACTTGGGCTCGCCCGCAAGCGCGCGGGCGAGTTCGAGCTTCTTGAGTTGCGCGGCACCGAGCCCCTCGGTACTCGTCTCGGGGTCGACGCCCAATCCCACCAGCTCCAGCGCCGAAGCGGCGCGTCGGCGCGTCTCGGCCGCGCTGGCGGCACCCGCCTGGCTGTAATGGGCGGCAAGCGCCACGTTCTCGATGATGCTGAGTTTTCGAAAGGGGCGCGGGATCTGAAACGTGCGCGCGATCCCGAGCCGGCATATGCGGTGCGCGGCGGTGCCCGCGATCTCGCGTCCGCGATAGCGGATCGAACCCGCGCTCGGCTCGAGCGCGCCCGCGATCAAGTTGAAGGTCGTGCTCTTGCCCGAGCCGTTGGGTCCGATCAGCCCCAGAATCTCGCCTTCGCGCAGCTCGAAGGAAATCCGGTTGACCGCGACGAATCCGCCGAAGCGCTTGGTGAGCCCGGATACCGCGAGCAACCTCAGCTCATCGCGTAAGGAGAAGACGCCGGCAGCGGCATCACGGGATCATGCGTCCGGATTGCCGTCGGCCACACGACCGCGGTCGGCAGGCCCGGTATGTATTGCATCACCACCGGAGTCGAGCGCTCATTCTGCCCGGCAAGCGGCGTGCCCGGCGGGTAGAATTTCACCCCGTAGCCCTGGATGGTGCCGCCCGCGGGAATATCGACCTCGAGCGCGGCCTTGCGGATCGCCTCGGGATCGACGCCGCCGTATTTCTGGATCGCGATCGGCATCACGTATTGGAGCAGCAACCAGGTTTGGTTGAAGCCCATTGAGCAATGGGGCGGCACGTCCTGCGAGCCGGTTATCTTCACGTAACGCTCGACCATGGTCTTGATCAGATCGCCCATGCCCGGCGCCAAGGTCTTGGGGTCGAGAAGCTGTGCCGCGACCGGATCGATATCGCAGAAGTAGTCGACATCGGTCTTGAAAGTCTCGCGCAGCTTGTCGATCTGGCTGTAGCCCGCGCCGTTGCCGATCAGCATCTTGAAGCGCAAGCCGGCCTCGCGCGACTGGCGCAGGAACAAGGTGATGTCGGGGTTGTAGCCGGCGTGAATGATGACGTCGCCCTGCGCCCGGCGCAGCTTGGTCACGAGCGATGAAAGGTCGGGCGCGGTCGCCGAATAGGCCTCGCGCAGCACCACAGGAATGCCGAGCTCCTTCGCGACCGCGACGTCGGCGTCGCTGACGCCGGTGCCGTAGGGACCGTCCTCGTGGATGATCGCGAGCTTCACGTCCTTGGGGTCGATCCCGAGCTTCGCCTTGGCGTTCTCGTTGACGAATTTGACGCCGGCTTCGCCGTACTGGTCGGAATGAATGGTGCCGCGGAATACGTAGGTGAGGTTCTTGCCCTTGATCACCGACGTCGCAACCGCCGTGGTGATCCAAAGTATTTTCTTCTCCTGATTGAGCTTTTCGGCGAGCGGTACCGCATGAGCGCTCGAATAGACGCCGAGGACGATGTCGACCTTTTCCTGGCTGATGAGCCGCTCGGCCTCGTTGATGGCGACGTCCGCCTTGCTTTGGGAATCGGCCTTCACCGGCTCGACCTTGTACTTGCCGAGGACGCCGCCTTTTTCATTGGTGAGGTCGAAGGCGATCTGCGCGCCGACCGCGCAGGCGACCGATCCCGCGGCCGCGAACGGCCCCGAGAGATCGTACAGTACGCCGATACGGATTGGGCCCGTGACATCGGCATAGGCGCGGGGGCCGATCAGGCTCAACGCGGCCATCCCGGCGGAATACTTAAGCACCGTCCTGCGTGACGTCTTCATGAAGGTCTCCCTGATGAGCGCGGCTTAAGCCGTCTTCCCGCGAGGATCGCGTAAAAGAAGTGTTTGGCAAAGGCCCGAATGTGTCAACGGACTCGGGCGCCCGCCGGACGAATCACCCTCGCCGCTACTCAGCCGAGCAATCCCCCCGACGGACCTCAATCATGCGCACGAGCTGCGTCGCCGCGACTTGCGCCTGCGCGGGCGAGCCTCCGTCCGTTTGCTCGCCCACCTGCCCCCCGATAAAGTGCGTGTCGTTTCCACAAGAATGTGCCGGGGGGATCGCTCATGATTGGCAAAGCATGGTGGCTGGGTGCCGCGGCGCTGCTGCTTTCGAATGCTGCGGAGGCGCGGGTCACGCGGATCGAGGTCTCGCGCCAGGAGCCATTCGCGGGCGGCCAGGACTTCGGTACGGCCGATGCTTACGAGAAACTGGTCGGGCGGTTCTACGGCGAGCTCGATCCGACCGCGCCCTCAACGCCGGGATCGTCGATCTCGACAAGGCGCCTCGCAACGCCAGGGGCTTGGTGGAGTATTCCGCCGACTTTTATATTCTGCGGCCGGTTGATCTCGCGAAGGGCAACGGCGCGCTGCTCTACGACGTGAACAATCGCGGGAACAAGATGGCGCTGTTCCAATTCAACAGCGCGCCGCCCGGTCGCAACGATCCCTCCTCGGCCGAAGACGCTGGCAACGGTTTTCTAATGCGCGAGGGGTTCACGGTAGTGTGGAGCGGGTGGCTTCCCGACCTGCCGGACACCAACAACAATCTGCGCCTGACCGTGCCGGTCGCGCATAAAGCCGACGGCGCGTCAATCGCCGGGACGGTCTGGGACGAGTTTCTATTCAACACCCCCAACGCCACGGAGGCGAAATTATCCTTCACCCCCGTCGATTCCGACGCCGCCCACGCGACCCTTTTGGTGCGCGATCGCAACACGGCGCCGCCGGAAAAACTCGCGCCCGGACAATGGGAATTCGCCGATGCAAGGACGATCCGCCTGCTGCCGGCGGGGACTGCTTTCGCCATGGGCAAAATCTATCAACTCGTCTACGAGGCCAAGGATCCGCCGGTCGCCGGCATCGGCCTTGCGGCAACGCGCGATTGGATCGCGTTCCTGCGCCGCGCAAAAGCCGACGATGCGGGGAATGCCAATCCGCTACTATCCGAGGGCAGCTTGGTGCTCGCCCGAGCTCTGGCGCACGGCACCTCCCAGAGCGGGCGCTATCTACGCGACTTCGTCGATCGCGGCTTCAACGAGGACGAGTCGGGTGAGATCGTCTTCGACGGCATCAACGTGCACATCGGCGCCGGACGCTCTTTCCTGGATTTTCGATTCGCACAACCCGAGCGGATGCAGAACATCGGTTACGGCTTCATGTACTTTCCGAACACGAATTTTCCCTTTGCCTATGAAACGGAGCGGGATCCGTTCACGGGCGCGAGCGACGGAATCCTGGCGCGTTGCGCCGCGCGCGGAAATTGTCCCAAGGTGATGCACACCGAGAGCGGGATCGAATATTGGCAATCCGGAGAATCGCTCGTCACTACCGATCCACTGGGCAAACACGATGCTCCGCTGCCGGAGAATGTACGCGTCTATCACATCGCGAGCACCCAGCACGTGGACCTCGAGACCATGCCGGCCGGGGTCTGCGCCGAGCCCTGGAATAAGATCGATCGCCGGCCCGTGCTGCGCGCCCTGCTGCTGGCGCTCGACCGCTGGGTGAAGAACGGGACCAAGCCGCCGCCCAGCCGCTACCCCCGCATCGATGACGGCACGCTGGTGACGATGAGAGGTTGGCGTTTCGACGTCGCGGGTGTCGAGCGACCCAAAGCTCCCAACGGCAAGCCGCTCTTCGACTATGGTCCGGACTTTGCCAAGGGCATTATCGACAAGGTGCTGCCGGCGACGACGGCACGCGCCTACACCGTGCTCGTGCCACAGGTCGATCGGGACGGGAATGAGATCGGCGGCGTGCGGCTTCCCGAGATTATCGTACCGCTCGTGACCGCGACCGGCTGGGCTTTGCGCGCGAAGAACGCGGGCGGCGCCGGCGAGCTTTGCTATCTCGACGGCTCGATGATCCCTTTCGCGAAGACCAAGGCCGAGCGCTTGGCCAAGGGTGACCACCGTCTCTCCATCGAGGAGCGCTATCACACCAAGGCCGACTATGTCGCGCGCATCAAGCGCGCCGCCGAAACCCTGGAGAAGGCCGGCTACGTCCTGGCGGAGGATCGTCAGCGCATCGTCGAGCGGGCCGAGGCGCTGCCCTGGTAGAAGGGTTCAAGACCTGGCGGCACCTGTCCGCTCCATCGGCTCGACGAAGGGATGCGGACCATCGAAGCGGCCGATGGTGACGCAGTGCGAGACGATACCCGTCTCAGGCGCCCACACATGAACCTGGAAACCCGGCGGCTCCAGCGCAAAAGCGCCGACCGCGTTCGGACGCAGGTCGAGCACCACTTGGTGCGCCGTGCTCGGCGCCGTCGAGGCGAGCGTGCCGCGCCAGCGTAGCTGGATCGGGCGATGCAGGTGTCCGCAAAGTATCCGCTCAACCTCGGGATGGCAGGCGACGATCTCGCCCAAGGCCTCGGCCGCGTCGAGTCCGATCACATCCATGTGATCGATCATCGTGCGGAAGGGCGGGTGGTGCATGAAGATGACGGTGGGCTTGCCTCGACCCTCGGCGAGCGCCGCCTCGAGAAAAGCGAGACGCTCCGCGCAGAGCGTGCCCCCGCCCTTGCCCTCGATCAGGGTGTCGAGCGCGATCAGCCGCACGGGAAAGTCCTCGACCACGTATTGCTGGAAACCTTGCTTCGGCAGGTAGTCGTGGTCGCTGAAGACGCTGGCGAGGTTCGCCCGCTGATCATGGTTGCCGGGCACCAGGTAAACCGGAACCTCGAGCTCGCTCAGAAGGTCATGCAGCACGCCATATTCCTCGACCATTCCCATGTGGGCGAGGTCGCCCGTCGCCAATATCACGTCGGGCTTTGGCTGCATTGCATTGATCTGGCGAATGGTGCTGCTCAGCATGTCGTTGGTGGGAACCCGACCATAAGCGTAGATGCCGGGCGGACGCACGTGAAGATCGGTGATCTGCACAATGATCATGAGAGTGATAAGCTCCTGGCGAAGGGCCGCGGATGCCGCCGCATCGCAGCGGCGCCCGCGTATCGGACCGGGGTCCAAAATAACGATATTTTGCTTACATGGCACCAGGCTGCGCTAGCTTCTCCTGGTAGGGCTTCATGATCTCATTCGCGTTCTTCTGCGCGAGGCGCACCGCATCGACGGCGTTCTGCTTGCCCGAGAGGACGGCCTGCATCTGGTCTTCGAGTGCCTTGCGCACGGCGACGACATTGTATGTTGCGAGCCAGGGCTGCGCGTATTCGAGCTGATTGAGCGCCACCAGTGCGTCCGGATGCTGATCGATGAAGCTCTTCATCTCCGGCATGTCGTAAGAGCTCCTGCGCGGCGAGAAATAGCCGGTCGCCCGGCTCCACCGTCCGAGCGTCGCCGCCGAGGTCATGTAGGAGACGAAGGTCCAGGCGGCTTCGCGCGCTTCCGGTGTGAGCGTCTTGAAAACCACCATCGAGCCGCCGCCGATCGGCGCCGCATTGCGGCGTTGGCGCGGGACGAAGGCCACTTTATAGGGAAACTTGGCGCCCTCGCGGATGAAGGTGAGCGCACCCGTCGAGAGCATGACCATCGCGGCGCGCCCCGCGAAGAAGTCGGTCGAGACCTGGCTCGGATCGACCACGCCCGGCGGCATCACCTTGTGCTTGGCAACGAGATCCCCCAGGAACTGCACCGCACCCTGGGTCGAGGGCTGATCATAGTAGACCTCGCCGGGATTGATCGGATTGAAGAACAATCCGCCATTGGACATGGCGAAGGTCTGGATGAGCCATCCCAGATAGTCATAAATGCCGGGCATCTCGAAGCCATACTGCGTAACCTTGTCGCCGTCGCGCTTGGTGAGTTTTTCGGCCGCAGCGACGAATTCGGTCCAAGTCGCCGGCGGATGATCGGGATCGAGTCCCGCCTCCTTGAATTCGTTCACGTTGATGTAGAGGATCGGCGTCGAATTCTGGAACGGGATCGCATAAAGCGTGCCCTCAGAGGTCGCGTTGGCGCGGAGCGCCGGCCAGAAATCGTCCATGAAGGTCTTGGGATCCTGATGGTGCGCGGCGAGCAGCCCGTCGATCGATTCGATCTGATCGGCGATCACAAAGTCCGGCACGTTATTCGCCGAAACCAACGCCACTGCCGGCGGTTTTCCCGCCTCGAAGGCCGCTTGCGCCTTGAGGCGCGTGTCGTCGTAGCTGCCGGTGAAGGCCGCATTCACGACGATGTCGGGATGGCTTTCGTTAAAGGCCTTGACGATCTCCCCCATTTCGCGCGCAAGCGCGCCCTGGACCGGGACCGGGAAGTAGAAATCGATCGACGTCGCGGCCGACGCCTGCGGGGCACCGAAGCCGATCGCGAGCGCCAATGCCGCAAACCCGAGTGTGGTTTTGATGCCCATCTGATGATTCCTCCTATTTGATGCCCGAGAAGACGAAGCTGTCGACGAATTGCCGCTGGAACGCCAAGAAGGCCGCGAGCAGCGGCGCACTCACCAACAAGGTTGCGGCCGCTATCAGTCCCCACTGCGCGGCGCCCTCGGCGCCACCCAGCACGCTCGCGAGCCCGAGCGTCAGCGTGCGCTCGCCCGGCGAATTGATGACGATGAGCGGCCAGAGGAACTCGTTCCAATGCGCGACCACGCTCACGATCGCAAACGCCGCGAGCGCCGGCCGTGCCAACGGCAGCAGTACGTAGCGCAGGCGCTGCAGCAGCGAAGCGCCGTCGATCTCGGCCGCGTCCTCGAAATCGCGCGGCAATGAGCGAAAGGTCTGGCGCATGAGAAAGGTGCCGAAGGCGGACGCGAAATAAGGCGCCATTACTCCTAGGAGGCGATTGTCGATCCCGAGCGCGATCACTGTCTTGAGATTGGGCAGGATCAAAACGGGCGGCACGATCATGAGCTGCAGCAGAAACAAGTAGAAGAGCACGTCGCGGCCCCAAAACCTGAGTCGCGCGAAGGCGTAGCCAGCGAGACTGATGGTGACGAGCTGGACCGAAAGCGTGCCGAGCACCACGATCAGCGTATTGAGGTAGTAGACCGGGAAATCGCCGGCATCCCAGGCCGCGCGAAAATTCGCGAATGAGGGCGACCGCGGAGGCAGCAGGCTTGCCATCTCGAGGCTGCCGAAGCTGTCGGCGCGGAACGACGCCACCAACATCCAGAGGAACGGCGTTGCCCACAGCAGTGCCACGGCAGCGGCGAGCGCGCCCAGAAACGCGGCGCCGATCCGAAGCCTAATTCGCATCGCCCCCTCGCCGCTCGAAGACTCGGATGCCTGCGCCGGAGACCAGAAGCAGGAGCGCCAAGGTCAACACCGTTGCCGCCGCGGCCTTGCCGATATCGTGCACCTCGGTCGCGGTGGTGAAGACGTAGTAGAGGAGCAGGGTCGTCGAATCGCTCGGTCCCCCGCGGGTCATGACGATCACGTGGTCGACGGTGGTGATCGCCTGAATGAACGCGATCACCGCGACGAAGCTGGTGGTGGGCGCGAGCAGCGGCAGGATCACATGGCGCAGTCGCTGCCACGGACCGGCGCCGTCGAGGATCGCGGCCTCGACCAGCTCATGCGGCATTGCCTGCAGCGCCGCGAGATAGAACAGCATGTAATAGCCGGCATTCTTCCAGACCGTGACGAAGGAGATCGCGGCCAGCGCCGTGCGCTCGTCGCCGATCCAGTTCACGGAAACCGGCAGGAAGCTGCCGAGATAGTAGTCGATAAGCCCGATGGTCGGCAGGAAGAGGAAGGTCCAGAGCGCCGCCGCCGCGATCAGAGGCACCACGGTTGGAAAGAACAAGAGCGCGCGCAATGCCCGATTGAAAACCGTGGAACGGCGTAACAACAGCGCGAAGGCGAGCGCCAAAATCAACGACGGAACGACCGTCGCCGCGATATAGATCAAATTGTTGATGAGCGCCGCCGCGAATTTGTCGTCGCGCAGTAGGCGAACGTAGTTGTCGAGGCCCACGAAGACCGAAGCACGCGCCCCCAGGCGGCGCGCGTACAGCGAATCGATCGCTACCGAAAGAACGGGCCAATAGGTGAAGAGCCCAAGCGCCACCAACGACGGCGCCAATAACGCAAGAGGGCGCAGGCGGCGCACGGCAATACGGGCCCCGAGCCGCGGTACCAGCTTTCTGGTGTCCGCATCGAAGGTTTCGGCAGTCACGGTGCTGCTGTAGCAGAGTCGAGCAGACCGCTGGATGTCAGTTCAGTGACAGATTTGTTGCGAACAAACTTGGTGGGAAAAATCCGCAGCGGAGTCATCGCCACGTCACATGCTGCGATTAAATTTGCGCTGCTACTGGCGAATTATCACCGATAGCGTCTCAGTAGTCCCCGCGACTTGAAAGGCCGCTGCACCCCTCGAAGCGCAGCGGCCTTTTTTCGACTCATATAAGCCCACGCGCGGCCGACCCACCCAACGCGAACCGCCGCAGTACACGAAAGCGCGCGCGGGGTGTCGGTTCGACGCAGAGTGCCACGTCGTCGATTGCAAGCGGCGCGGCGACAAGCGGCGCGACCGCGGGCGCAAGCACCTCGGCGATGCGCTCGCGCAGGGCGGGATCGAGGGAGCCGGTCAGGGTCATGTGATAGCGGAAGGCCTCCATCACGTAAGGGTAACCCCAGCGTTGGAGCAGCGCTTCCTGCGTCGCGGTCAATGGCGCTTGGCGGCGCCGCGCGAGTTCCGAATGGGAGAGCGGTGCGCGGAAGCGATCGAGCCGCTCGACCGCCATTGTCGCGAGCGCGCTGAGCGCGGGCGCGGATTCGGCCGGGATCAACGCCAGGAAGCGGCCGAGCGCGGCGAGGCGCAATGGGATTGGCGCGAACCGGCCGCACCCCGCCGCAACATCCGCGACGGCATCGATCAGTTGCGTCTCGCTCGCACCCGCCGCCAGGCGGAAGGGCGCCTTGAGCGTGCCGTGGAAGCCGTACCGGCGCGGCTCAGCGGTGACCGCGGAATGCAGGTCCACGGGGAGCCCCACGCGTTCCGGCGGATCGATACTCCCGCCGCGCTCGATATCCCAGCCGAGCCAGGCCGCGGCAAACCGCGCAAGCGCCGACTTCGGCGGAGGGACCGTGTAGAGCGCGTAGCGCGGAGCGCCGCTTACTGCTTCAGGCACTTTGCCAGGTAAATTTTGAAATGCGCGAGATCGGGCGTTTTGAGCCCTTTGATCTTCGCCTGCTCGTCCCAGCGCCTGAGGCGCACCGCATCGGCGGCAAAGGGACGGCGGATGAATTCCTCAGCCTCGGCGGTGCTAAACACCCCGCCCTGCAATTCGAGGCTCCGAACCGATTCGGGCGAAAGGCTCGCGAAATAGCCCGGCTCGACGGCGCACAGATAGCGCTTGGCGTCCACGTGGAGACGCACCGGTTCGCTGACCGCGGGCTCGAACCGGCTCGCCAAATAGTCGGCGCCGCCCTGTTCGTGCCGGTCGTCGATACCGCGCGCTGCCGGCCTCGGGCCGAGCCTATGCGTCAGATGGCCGATGTCGTGCAGCAGCGCCGCCGTGATCAGCGCCGGTGATGCGTGCTCGGTTTCGGCCGTCAGCGCGCATTGCAGCGCATGCGCGAGCTGGGTCACGGCTTCGCCACCGTATTGCCGGCCGCCGCCGCCCAGAAACAGCTCGGACACTTCATCGACCGGATTCATGTCGGACATTTGTCGCTCCTATTACGCCACTTGCACGCCGGTGCGCCAGATTTGCCGCGCCACCGGCATCCCCTCAACCAGCCGGACCCGCACCAAATCGGCACGGCGCCCCTCGGCGATCCGCCCGCGGTCCTCGAGGCCGAGCTGCCGTGCCGGTGTCTCCGACACCATCGCCACCACCTCCGGGAGCGAGATCCCGACTTGGGCATGCAACAAGAACGCCGCGTGCAGCAGGCTCGACGGCACGTAATCCGAGGAAAGCATGTCCAGCACCGCATCCTCGGCCAGCATGCGCGCCGAGACGTTACCGGTGTGCGAGCCGCCGCGCACCACATTGGGAGCGCCCATGATAACGCCCATGCCCTGCTCATGGGCGAGCCGCGCCGCTTCGCGGGTAGTCGGGAATTCAGCCATGGTCATGCCCAGCGACACCGCCTCCTCGACGTGCTCCTCGGTGCCGTCATCGTGGCTCGCGAGCGCGAGGCCGCGCCCACGGCAAAGCTCCGCCAGGCGCCGGCGATTGACCGTGGCGTAGCGCCGCTGATCGTCCAAGCGGCGCTCGATGAATGCAGCCATTTCCGCGTCGGTGTGGCCAAACCTGCCTTGATAGTAGGCGCGATATTGCTCGACGGTGCCGAACTGCCGCTGACCCGGCGTGTGGTCCATGAGCGAAACGATCCGCACCGTTGGCGTCGTCATCAAGGCCTCGGTCGTCACGACCACGTCACTGTAGGAGACCTCACAGCGCAAGTGAATGAAGTGCTCGGCGCGGAACAGTC
Source organism: Allostellaceae bacterium (assembly GCA_035517495.1). Taxonomy (GTDB): domain Bacteria; phylum Pseudomonadota; class Alphaproteobacteria; order ATCC43930; family CGMCC-115725; genus DASZHJ01. The sequence continues at coordinate 87,997 of DATIYT010000075.1, forward strand.
CGCGCGTTTGAGCGCGGTGCACCGCCGAAGTCGCATCCTTGAGGATGTCGCCGCGCATCGGGCTGTCGGTGCGATCGACGATCGCGAGCGCATCGCAGACCGTCGTAATCCCCGCCGCCGCTACTTGCGCATCGTGCCCGAGCACGGCCGCATCGATCGGCCAGCGCACGCCCGGCCGCGGCGCCACGTGACGCTCGAGGTTGTCGGTGTGCAGCTCGACCAGCCCCGGCAGCAAGTAGTCGCCCTCGAGATCGAGCGCGCCCGGCATGCCGGCGACGCCGCGCCCCACAACCGCGATCGCGCCGTCGCGGCACACCACGTGCCCCAGCACCACGCGGTCGCTCAGCACCAGCATCGCATTATCCAGCACCAACTCCGTCATGCAGCCGCTCCCATCGAACCAATATCCAGCACGCGGTCGGCGACCGCGTCGCGCACCTCGCGATCGTGGAAGATGCCGACCACCGTCGCGCCGCGGGCCTTCGCCATCTTGATCAACTCCACCACCGAGGCTCGATTGGCGGCGTCGAGCGAGGCGGTAGGCTCGTCCAGCAGCAAAATTGGATGTTCCCCTACCAGTCCTCGGGCGATGTTGATGCGCTGCTGCTCGCCGCCCGAGAATGTGGCGGGCGGCAGGTCCCAGAGCCGTTCCGGAATGTGCAGCCGTTCGAGCAGCGTTACCGCGCGCTCGCGCGCCGCTCCCGCATCGAGGCCGCGCTCGCGCGCCGGCTCCATCACCAGATCGAGCGCGCCGACGCGCGGCACCACGCGCAGGAACTGGCTCACATAGCCCAAGGTGGAGCGGCGCAGCGCCAGGATTTCGCGTGGGCCGGCGGTTGCAATATCGACCATGGCCTCGCCGTCGCGCACCGATACCGTGCCGCGGTCCGGCAGGTAGTTGCCGTAAAGGCAGCGCAGTACCGTCGATTTGCCGGCACCGGAAGGCCCCCGCAGAGCCACGCATTCGCCGACTTCGACTTCGAGGGCGAAACCATCGAGCACCGAAAGATGCACCCCGCCCCGCAAGTGAAGGGTAAAACCCTTGTCGAGACCGCTGACTTCGATCGCGCGCGCCATGGTCTAGGCTCCGATCACCGAGGAAACCAGGAGTTGGGTGTAGGGGTCGTGCGGATCGTCCAGCACCTGGTCGGTCAACCCCTCCTCCACCACCCGGCCCTGGCGCATCACCATCAGCCGGTGCGTCAAGAGTCGCGCCACGCCGAGATCGTGGGTCACGATCACCACCGCAAGCCCAAGGTCGCGGGCGAGCCGCCGCAGCAGGTCGAGAATGCGCGCCTGCACCGACACGTCGAGGCCACCGGTCGGCTCATCGAGGAATACCAGGCGCGGCTTGCTCACGAGGATGCGCGCGATCTGCAGACGCTGCTGCATGCCGCCCGAGAACAGCTCCGGCAGGTCGTCGATGCGCGCGGTATCCAGCTCCACGCGTTCGAGCCATTCGAGCGCCTCGGTTCGGATTCGTCCGTAGTGCCGGGCGCCCGCCGACATCAGCCGCTCGCCCACATTGGCGCCGGCGCTCACGGTCATGCGAAGCCCGTCGCGGGGATTCTGGTGCACGATGCCCCATTGCGTGCGCATCAGAAACCGCCGCCGCGCCTCGCTCATGCGATGCACATCGAGGAATCCATCCTGAAGGTCGCGGAATTCGACGGTGCCGGAACTGGGCTCGATCTCGCCTGCAAGGCAGCGCAGCAGCGTTGTCTTGCCGGAACCCGATTCGCCGACCACGCCCAAGACCTCGCCGGGCCAAAGCCCGAACGACACGTCTCGGCAAGCCTCGATGCGGCCATAGCTCTTGCCGAGCCCGCTCGCGCGCAGCAGCGGCGCTTCGCTCATGGCATACCCTTCTCCGCCGAAGCGGCGCGGCGCTTTTCGCAATAGTCGGTGTCGGAGCAGCAGAAGAGCCGTCCGCCCTTGTCGTCGGTCACCACTTCGTCCAGGTAGCTGTCGGTCGCACCGCAGAGATCGCAGGGACGATCCCACTTCTCGACCGTGAACGGGTGATCGTCGAAATCGAGGCTCTTGACGCGCGTATAGGGAGGGATCGCGTAAATCCGCTTCTCGCGCCCGGCCCCGAACAACAGCAGGGCTGGATTGCGATCGAGCTTGGGATTGTCGAATTTCGGGATCGGCGACGGGCTCGAGACATAGCGGCCGTGCACCTCGATTGGATAGTCGTAAGACTGCGCGATGCGGCCGTATTGCGCGATGTCCTCGTAGAGATCGACCTGCATGAGCCCGTAGTCGGCGAGCGCGTGCAGTTTCAAGGTCTCGGTCTCGCGCGGCTCGAGCCAGCGCAGCGGTTCCGGGATTGGCACTTGAAACACCAGGATTTGCCCCTCGCGGAGCGGCGTCTCGGGAATGCGGTGACGGGTCTGGATCACCGTCGCTTCCTCGGTGCGCGTGGTGGTCGCGACGTCAGCGGTCTTTGCGAAGAGGCGGCGGATATTGACGGCGTTGGTGGTGTCGTCCGCACCCTGGTCGATCACCTTTAGCACGTCGTCGGCGCCCAGGATCGACGCCGTCACCTGAATGCCGCCGGTGCCCCAGCCGTAAGGGAGAGGCATTTCGCGGCTCGCAAACGGCACCTGATGCCCCGGCACCGCCACCGCCTTCAAGAGCGCGCGGCGGATCATTCGCTTGGTCTGCTCGTCGAGGTAGGCGAAGTTGTGCGCCCGCGACGGCAACGCCTGAGTGGCGAGTGCGGTCATTCCGCCGCCTCCGTGAGGTTGGGCTTGCGCTCGCTATCCCACTCCCGCCGCATGGCGCGAACCAGCACCAGCTCGGACTGAAAATCGACGTAGTGCGGCAGCTTCAAGTGCTGGACGAAACCCGAGGCCTCGACGTTATCGCTGTGCGAGAGCACGAATTCCTCGTCCTGCGCGGGCGCCGTCCGGGCTTCGCCCAGTTCGCGCGCGCGGAGCGCCCGGTCGACCAACGCCATCGCCATTGCCTTGCGCTCGGCGGCGCCGAAAGCGAGGCCATAGCCGCGCGTGAATTGCGGCGGCGCCGTGTCGGTTCCCCGAAATTGGTTCACCATGTCGCATTCGGTAACAGTAATTTCCGCGATCTCGATCGGGAAGCCGAGTTCGGGCGGCACATATTCGACGCCGACCGTGCCCATGCGAATTTCGCCGACGAAAGGATGGGTGTGGCCGTAGCCGCGCTGGGTCGAGTATCCCATCGCCAACAGGAAGCCCTCATCGCCGCGCGCCAGGTTTTGCAGGCGAAGCGCCCGCTCGGCCGGAAAGGCGAGCGGCATTTGGGTCAGATCGGGAACCGGCGCCTGCGCCACATGCGTCGGCGCGGCCTCGATCAGCCCTTCGCGCCCCAGCAGGTCGGCGACGCGCGGCACAGCCGCCTCGGGCTCCGCGGGCGCCGATTCCGCCGCGGGTTTCGCGCTCGCGGTCTCCGCGAGTTCGAAATCCAGCAGACGGTGAGTGTAATCGAATGTGGGTCCCAAGACCTGCCCGCCCGGCACATCCTTGAAGGTGGCGGAAATGCGCCGCTGCAGCAGCATGCGGGCGGTCTCGACCGGAAGCGCGTCGCCCAAACGCGGCAGGGTTGTGCGATAGGCGCGCAGCAGGAAGATCGCCTCGATCAGATCGCCGCGCGCCTGCTTGATCGCGAGCGCCGCCAGCGTGCGGTCATAGAGCGCGCCCTCGTTCATCACCCGATCGACCGCGAGGGTGAGCTGCTGTTGAATCTGCGCGAGGCTCAGCTCAGGCACGGCCGGATCGCCGCGCCGAGTCTCCGCCACCAGCCGCTCGGAATTGGCGATCGCCTTCTCGCCGCCTTTGACCGCGACATACATGAGCTAGACCTCCGCCTTGATACTGCGCGGCAGCGCCGCGATCGCGCGCGGGCTCGCGAAAACGAGATCGACGCCCAGCGGAAAGAGTGCCGCATTGGCGCGCCATTGGGTCCAGAACGAGGGCGCAAGGCCGCGCACCGCAAAACTGCGTTCGCTTTCGATGCCGGGGCCCTTAAGCCGAACCGGCTCGGCGCCGTCGAAACCCGCGACCTGCACGATCGCCGTGGTTGAGCGCTCCGGCGCCTCGGGTGTGCCGATTGAGAACGCATCGAGGCGGAGCGCCTCCGCGTCGCCGATCAGCGCAAACGACGCACTTGCGGGATCGGTCGTGAGCGGCGCGCCGCAGTGGAACCGAAGAAATTGGCGCACGCCCTCGCCATCCAAAACGCCATCGAGAAACACGGTGGTGCCGTGATCGAGCAGCGTGAGCGCGAGCGCCGCCGCGCTGGGGAACAGCGGCGAGGGCGGCCTCAGTTTCGCGTCGAACGCCACCACGCGGCCCGGATGTGCAAAGGCCTCCAGCGCGCGACGGAACACGCGCTGCACATCGTGCACCGCATCCTCAAAGCCGGGAGCGATTTCCGCGGCGATGCTCATCCTCCGGTCTCCCGCGCCACGGTAAAGAAATCGACCCGGGTCGCCGCCGCGCGCGACGCCGTCGCGCGCCGATGCCGCACCGCGGCCTTTTCAAGCGGGCGAATCACCTGGCGCTCGACCGCGGCGGAGTGCGCTTCCGTTTGCAAAAGCGCGTCACAGAGCGCCGCCAGCTCGGCGTGCCGAGGATTGGAGCCGCCGACGTAGCCGTGTCCGACGGTCCGATCCTCCAGCAGCACCGAGCAGCGGGTCATCGTCATCTCGCCGAAATTGAAGGGCGCGCCGGTGCCCCCGGCGCGACCGCGCAGCATCACCAGGCCAGTCTCGGGTGGGCGCAAATGACGAAAGCGCGGAGCGAGCCCGAGCGATTGCCAGCACTGATCGAGGGTCGCCAAGTCAGCCTTCGCGAGCACGCCAAGCGCGTGTCGCCGCACTTCCGCCGAGACCGCCATGATATGGCTCCTCTGGAACCATTTTCCGCCCGAATAAATAACAGTTCGGCGCGGAAAATACGAACCATTTCAATAAATTATAATACCCGCCGCCGCAGCGCCGCGGAGATTCGCTCCGCGCTCATCACTAGCACGAAGGTGATGATCAATAGAAGAGAGACGGTGCGGTACTGGAACAGGCTCATGGCAGTCAGGAGCTGGAACCCGAGGCCGCCGGCGCCGACGAAACCCAGTACCAGCGAGGAGCGCAAATTCTCGTCGAATCGGTAGAGACCGATGCCGAGCAGCGACGGCGCGACGGACGGTACCACGGCATGCGTGAAGACCTGGAGCCGGCTCGCGCCCGTCAAAGTCAGCGCCTCGACGGGACCCATGTCCATGTCTTCGATCACCTCTGAAAAGAGCCGGCCCAGCATGCCGATCGAATGCATGGCGATGCCGCACACGCCGGGGAACGGTCCCAACCCCACCGCCGTCACGAAGAGCAGCGCCCAGACCAGGTCCGGAACCGAGCGACAATAAGCGATGATGCCGCGCGCGAGATAGTAGAGCGGCAGCGCCGGCGTGACGTTGCGCGCGCCCAAAATGGCGAGCGGCAATGCCATCACGATACCAGCCACCGTGCCGACCAGCGCGATGTCCACGGTCTCCAAGGTGGGCCACAACATCTGGGAGAAATGACTGAAGTCTGGCGGGCTGGCGCGACGAAGGAAATCCGCCGGGCCGTGCGGACTGGTTATGAGGTCCAGCGGCCGGACATCGGCCACGATCAGCGCCTGGATGAAGATTCCGAGCAACACCAGCGAAATCGTGAGCACCAGCATGAATTTGAGCGCGCGCTTCTGTGAGCCGGCACCGATTTCGGTGCGGGAGATTTCGGCAATGAAGGCTTGGGATTTCATGCGGCTCTCTGAGTGTAGAGGGTGGAAATATCGAGGCGCTGCGCGTCGGCTGCCGGGAGGTCGAACTCGATCGAGCCATCCTTGATGCCGATGACGCGATCGGCATAGCGGAACGCAAGCTCGGGCTGGTGCAGCACGCAAATTACCGCGAGCTTGTCCTGGCTCGCGAGCCGGCGCAGCAGACGCATGATCTCTTCGGCGGCTTCCGGATCGAGGCTTGCCACGGGCTCGTCCGCGAGCAACACCTTGGGCTTCTGCGCCAGGGCGCGGGCGATCGCGCAACGCTGGGCCTGACCGCCCGACAGCGTACTTGCGCGCTGCGCCCAGAGATCTTGCAGCGACACCTCGGCGAGGTAGTGGTGCGCCGCCTCCAATTCGTCGGCCGGCAACAGGCCGAAGCGGCTGCGCCACCCGCCGATCCGGCCGAGCGCGCCGCAGGCGACGTTGGCGAGCACGCTGCGGCGTTTCACCAGATTGCCATGCTGCGAGATCATGGCGAGCGCCGTCCGCGCTTGGCGAAGATCGCGACCCCGCAATCGCGTCATGTCGTGGTCGGCGACGCGGACCGCGCCTTCCGTCGGATCGATCAGCCGCGCCACGCAGCGCAGCAGGGTCGACTTGCCGCTGCCGTTGCTGCCCAGCACGATAACGAACTCGCCAGCCTCGACCTTCAGATTGGCTCTACGGAGCGCGACCCTGCCCGTCGGGTACCGCTTTGAGAGATTCGTTACCTCGAGCATGGATCGCGCGCCGTTCCGTGCGCAGGCGTGCTAGTCGAGCTTATTAAGATCGATATTCAGCGTCGAGACGAGGTCGCGGATGCCGTTGTAGGCTTCGTCGGTCTGTGGAACGAACCGGCTTCCGCCGAGGCCCATAATCTTGCGATCGTCCTCGGGCAGCTTTGAAAGATCGAGATTCTGAAGGGCCGCGGTCAACCGCTTCTTGAAACCATCCGGAAGATCGCCGCGCACCGTAATCGGATCGGTCGGGATCGGATCGGACTTCCAGAGGAAGACCACAACACCCTCCTTGTATTGGCCCCGCTGCTTCGCCGATTCGACCTGCTCGCTGTTCAGCTCGCCGGCATCGACCTTGTGATTGTAGATCGCCTCGAAGGAGGAGGTATGGCTGCCGGCATAAATTCCCTTCACGTCCTTGTCGGGATCGAGACCGGCCTTGCGCAGGCCAAGCGCGGGAAAGAGGTGACCTGAGGTCGAGGCCGGGTCGGAGAAGGCAAAGGTATGACCGCGGATTTCAGCCACGGTCGTGATGCCTGATCCCGGCCAGGTCACGATGCTGGCCCAATAACTGTCCGGCTTGCCTTCGGCATTGCTGAAGGCGGCAACGGCTTCCGCCTTCGCGACCTGATGCGCGAGCACATAGCCGAGCGGGCCGAACTCGCCCACCTCGAGCTTGCCGACCCGCATCGCCTCGATCTCGGCGTTGTAGTTGGTGGTAACGAAGATCTGGACGTCGCAGCCGATCGCGTCCGCCAGCACCTTGCCGATGTGGTCGTAGATCGGCACCAGCTTCGCTGAGGTGTCGTAGGGCTCGACGCCGAAACGCACCGTACCGCCATTGGGGCAATCGGCCGCCGCCGCAAACGATGCCGCGGGCGCCAGGGCGCACGCAGCCGCAAACGCGAATGCCGATATTGCGGAAAGACGCAAGCGCATGGGTTCCCCTCCGTTATGAATGATTTTCGCGGCGGGCGACGGCACCGACGGAGCCGCGCCTCATCGCGCCCGAACCCTAGTGAGCCACCGTGACGCGATGTTTGCGATTTGATGACACTTGCGTTGCAGGGTGCAGTGCCGCAGCAATTCCTATCGCTTATGGCACACATTAAATACTAGATAGGGTATGCGCAGTCTCCCCATGCATGCGACCCATGAAGCTCCTGCGCTTGCGCTCCAATGCTCAATGAACGATGATTCACAACAATTTGAACCCCACTTAGGCGAGAAGTTGCGGGAATGGCGAGTATAACCGAGGCGGCAGGGGCGCCGCGCGCGAGCGATGCGCGCGTGATTGGGCTGGTGAGCGCCGCACACTTCATGAGCCACGTCTATATCCTGACGCTGCCGCCGCTGTTCGCGTATGTGCAGAAGGACTACGGGGTGAGCTACGGCGAACTTGCCCTGGCGCTGGCCGCATTCAACACCGTCTCGGCGACGCTGCAGGCGCCCGCGGGATTCCTGGTGGACCGCTGGGGGCCCGACCGGCTGCTGATCGGCGGACTGACACTGGGCGCGCTCGCGCTCGCCGGCGCGGCGTTCGTTCCCTTTTATTGGGCGCTGGTTATCTTCTTTGCGTTGGGCGGTCTCGCCAACACCGTGTTCCATCCCGCGGACTACTCGATCCTCGCGCATTCGATCGCCGCCAAGCGCATCGGCACGGCATTTTCGATCCACACGTTTTCGGGCCTGCTCGGCACCGCCGCGGCGCCGGTTACGATGCTGACCACCGCGTGGCTCTGGGGGTGGCGCGGCGCTTTCCTTGCTGTCGCCGCGGTTGGTCTCATGGTATCGCTGGTGCTAATCGCCGATCGGCGCGTGCTGGCGGCGGCGCATGCCGCGCGCAAGCAGCGCTCGGCCGGCCTTTCGGCGCGCGAAAGCTGGCGCCTGCTGCGCTCGCCGGTAATCCTCAGGAACCTGCTCTTCTTCCTGTTGCTGGCGCTCTGCAGCAGCGGCATGTGGAGCTTCACCATCGTGGCGCTGGGTGCGCTCTACGGGACCCCGCTTTCGATCGCGAGCACGGCGCTGACCATCTATCTGGTGATGGCGGCGCTAGGGGTATTGGCGGGTGGCTTCATCGCCGACCGAACCCGTCGCCATGCGTTCGTCGCCGCGTCGGGCTTGGCCGTCGGTGCCGTGGCGATCTTCGCGGTCGCGACCATCGGCTACAACATCTGGTTTCTGATCCCCGCGATGATAGTGGCGGGGCTTACAAACGGCGTCATTCAGCCGTCGCGCGACATGATCGTGCGCTCGGTGACGCCACCCGGCTCCGTCGGCAAGGTATTCGGCTTCGTCACCGCCGGCTTCAACATCGGTGGCGTCGTCGGACCGCTGGTCTACGCCTTCATGATGGACCACGGAATGCCGCGCGCCGTGTTCCTGACGGTGGCGGCGCTGGGCTTGGTCTCGCTTGCAACCATAATGATGCCCGCGGGCCGCGTCGCGGCCGCGGTGCCGGCAGAGTGATAGCGCGGCGCTACCAGCGCCGCGTCACGCCCGCGACTTCGCTCTGTTTGGCGGGGCCGGGGATCGCCACCGAACCCAGATAGATGAACCCGACGATGGTGTCGCCCTCGGCGATGCCGAGCTCGCGCTTGACCTCGGGATCGTAGGCTGCGGAGCCGGTGCGCCAGAAAGCGCCGAGGCCGAGCGCGTGGGCCGCCAACATCATGTTCTGCGCGGCCGCCCCCGCCGCCACCACCTGTTCCACGTCGGGCACCTTCGGATTCTCCTTGACCGCGGCCGAGACCACGATTACCAGCGGCGCGCGCAACGGTTTTTTCCGTTCGGCATCGAGCTTGCCTTGCGGAGCCTCGGGCTCGCGCCGCTTCAGCGAGCGAGCCATCACCTCGCCGAAGCGCTGCCGAGCCTCGCCTTCAATCAGCAAGAAGCGCCAGGGCTGCATGCGGCCATGATCGGGCGCCCGCGCCGCGGCGGCGAGGATCGCCTGCAACTGCTCAACCGTGGGTCCGGGCTCACCGAGCTGTGCCGGCGATACACGGTTGGTAATGATCTCGATCGCGTCCATCGCTTCCTCACATCAAACAGTCAAAAATCATACCGCAGCGCGCCATCCTCAACCATCCCCAAAGGACACAGATGAACAGGAGGACGCTGCATCAGCAATACATTCAAACCTTCTCGAAATCGATCCGCTCCTTGACCGGAAGTCCCCTGAGAAACCGGCGTAGGCAATCGAGCGACAGCTCAACCGCGCCCAAGCGCAGCCACTCGCGCCCGCCCAAGATACGCGAGCGGCGCGAGACCACGGTTTCCTCTGTCGCGATCCCGATGCAGATGGTGCCGCCGAAGTCGATGCGGTCGGGGCCGTCGTCGAGCTGGACCAGGACCGCAAGCGCGTGGCTGGCACCGCTCCCGCGGCGCGCCGCTTGAGCCGCGATCTCCGCGGTCTCGGGCGCGACTTCACCCAGCGCTGCTGGATCGAGACCGACGGCCCGAGCGAGCGCCCCCAAGTCGCGCGCGACAATGGCGCGGCGGAACATCGCTTCGGCGCCTACGAGCGGCGCCACGCGAGCCGCGATCGAGCCGCCGGTAAAGGTCTCCGCGAGCGCAAGCGAGGCGTGGCGTTCTTGGAGCGCCGCCATGATCACGCCTTCGAGGGTCTGGTCGTCCTCGGCGACGATGAAATTGCCCACGCGCTTGCGGACCTCGGCTTCGACCGGGGCGAGCTTGCGCAGCACGTCCTCCTTGTCGGCGCCGCGCACGCTAAGCTTGGTTTCGAGCTGCGGGTAGTGTGCGCGGAAGCCCAGCTTCACGCTGCCGTCGGGCGCCAACTGCTCGATGCCCGAAAGCAGCGCATCCACGTGGGATTCGCCGAGCCCGTAGGAGTGGAAGCGCTTCAAGTGAATGACCCCGGCAACGCCGCTGCGCTTCAAAAGGCGCGGGATGATCTGCTCCTCGAGCATGCGGCGAAGCTCGCGGGGCACGCCGGGGGTGAAAAAAAACCGCGCCTGTCCGATGTCGAGCGCAAAGCCGCAGGCCGTGCCGACGGGATTGTCGAGGATCTCGGCACCGGCCGGCAGCATCGCCTGCTTGCGGTTGTTGGGCGGCATGACACGGCTGCGGCGGCGAAAGAACTCCTCCATGCGCGTGAGCCATTCTTCGTTCAGCGCCAGCTCGACGCCGGCGGCGCGCGCGGCGATTTCCTGCGAGAGGTCGTCGACCGTGGGACCGAGCCCACCATTGACGATCACGGCATCGGCCCGGCTCGATGCCAGGCGGAACGCCTCCAGCAAGGTCTCGCGATCGTCGCCCACCGTCGTCCCCCAACGCACCGCGAGCCCGAAATCCTCGAGCTTCTGCGTCATGTAGCTGAAATTCGTGTTGACGGTCTTGCCCGTCAGCACCTCGTCGCCGGTGCAGACAATCTCGATACGCATCGCTCCCCCTCTAGCCCGCGACGCCGCGCCAAATTGCCGGCAACATCTCGAGTGCCGCCGGCGGTAGCGGCCCCTTCTCCACGGCCGATGTCGCCGCTTCGAGCTGCTCCAGGGTCGATGTGCCGATCAGCATCGTTGTGAGCGCGTCGCAGCCGATGATGAAGCGGAGCGCCGCCTCTGCGAGGCTTGCCGCATGGCCCGCCTTCACCACCGGATCGAAAGCATGGGCGCGCCCGACATCGCTGCGGTAATCGGGACCCGAGGCGATCGGGGCCACGTTGGCGATGCCGATGGGGTCGCGAGTCTCGCTGCCGCTGAGCGCGCCGCCCGCGAGCGCGCGAATAGCGATCGTGCCCATTCCCGCCGCGTGCGCGCGACGCATCAGGCCCGCGAAGTCCTGCGCCGGAAATTTCGGTGGCATTGCGGCGGCAGCGCTGGGGTTCAGCAGATTGTAGACGATCTGTGCGGTGTCGACGGCACGGCTTTCCACCACCTTGTGCAGCGCGGGTGCATCGCCGAGCGCCGTGATGCCGAAGAAGCGGATCTTGCCTTGCTGCCGCAGCCGCTCCAACGCCGGCACCACCTCGCCCAGCACCACGGCGGCTTCGAGCGGGCGGTCGTCGCCGCCCGAGGCAATGCGATTGTGGAGCTGCAACAGATCGACGCCATCACGGCCCAAGCGCTTGAGGCTCGCCTCCAGCGAGCGCTCGACCGCGCCCGCGATGTCGCCACGGTCCTCCGGCCGTATCGTGAATTTGGTGCTGAGGAATATCTCGGGCTTGAGCGCCTTCAAAACCCGACCGACATTGGTTTCGGAAGCGCCGTTGCCATAGGCTGCAGCGGTATCGAAGTAGTTGATCCCGGCGTCGAGCGCGCGTGCGACCGCGCGTTCCTGGTCGGCGGGCGCGCCGCGCACCATCAAGCCGCCAACCGCGCCGCAGCCGAATCCCAGCAGCGAAAGCCGGGCGCCGGTTCGGCCGAGGGTGCGGTATTGCATGCCTCAGGACCGCAGCACGTCGCCCGCCGCGGCACCGGTGAGCTGACCATCGGCATAGGTGACGGCACCGTTGACGATGGTGCATTCGATGCCCCGCGCCGGCATCACCATGCGCTTGCCGCCGCCCGGAAGATCGAAGCGCCGAACGCCGCGATTGGCAGACCCGACCGTCGCGGGATCGAAGATCGCGACATCGGCGGCCGCGCCCACCTGCAAGCGGCCCCGGCCCTTGATGCCGAAGAGGTCGGCGGGCTCGGATGTAAGGCGCTGCACCGCGCGCTCCAGCGGCATGATCTGCCGCTCGCGGACCCACGTCCCCAACAGGAAGGTCGGGTACCCGGCATCGCAGAGCATATCGAGATGCGCGCCGCCGTCGCCCAAGGCGATCAGTACATTGGGGTCGTTCAGGATCTCGGTCATCCGATCGACCCGCGTGTTGTAAGAGGCCATGGTGAACTCGGCCTCCAGATCGTCCTCTATGGTCAGGTCGAGGAAGGTGTCGACGCCGTCCTTTCCGCGCTCGCGCGCGATCTCCGCGACGGAACGGCCCTCGAACGGCTTCAAGACCGGGTTCTTCACCTCATGCAGAGTGATCCGCTCCCAATTGCCGAACCCCATGGGCCGCTTCAGCTCTTCGCGGAAGGCGTCGCGGAAGCTGGTATCGCCGTAGACCGCCGCCTGCGCCGCCTTCGACTTGTCGACGAAGACGCGGTTCCAACTGGGATACGCCGCGAATGAGAAGGGGTTGCGCATGTTGATCTCGCGAGTGAGCGGCAACGGCGAGGTCTGCGGCCGGGCGCCGCGCTTCAAGAGCGGCGCGGCCTTGCGCAAGGTGTTGCGCACGGCGTCCGGAATGTCGTCGCGATCGAACAGCGCCAGGAAGGTCACGGGACGCTCGCTCTCAGTCAGCAAAAAATCCAGCAGCTCGTACTGGTCGTCGGCGAGCACGGAGGTCTGCCGCGTCAGCGCGATCTCGATCGCGCCCTTGCGTCGCGCCTTCAGCACATTGGCGTACACCTTCAATTCCTCGCGCCCGGCATTGCGGCAGGCGAGCGGCCGCCCTTCATAGCCCACATGCTGGTTGAGGATGGTCGAGGAGAAGCCGAAGGCGCCGGCATCGACCGCCTCGGCGATCAGGGCCCCAATGCGCTGGGTCTCTTCTTGTGTGGCCGTTCGTTCCATCGACGCCTCGCCCATCACGAAGTGACGGAACGGGGTCAGCGGCGCGAGGAACCCTAAATTGAGCGCGGGCTTGCGCTGCTGAGCGGCGTCCAGGAACTCGGGGAAGCTTTCCCAGTCCCAGGTGATGCCCTTGTCGAGGACCTCGAAGGGAATTCCCTCGACGTTGACCAAGTCGCGCATCGCGATCTCTCGCGCTTTCGGTTTGCAGGGTGCAATGCCGACGCCGCAATTCCCCATCACGACGCTGGTAACGCCATGCCAGCACGAGGGGGTGACCGCGCCATCCCAGCAAATTTGTGCGTCATAGTGGGTGTGCGGGTCGACGAAGCCCGGCGCCACCACCAGATCGGCGGCGTCGATCGTCTTGGCCGCGCCATCGCTGATCCTGCCGATCTCGGCGATCTTGCCTTTGGAAATCGCCACGTCGGCGCGGCGTCCTGGAGTTCCCGTGCCATCGATCACAGTGCCGTTCTTGATCAGGATGTCGTGGGCCATGTGTTCCTCCTTATCGTGCGAGCCGATGGAACGCCTCGATGAAGCGATCAACGTCGGCCTCGTCATTATAGACGTGCGGGCTGATGCGAATGCGGCCGAGCCGCGGCGCCACGTAAATCTGCTCGGCGGCGAGGCGCTCGATCAGCCCCTCGGGCACGCTGCCGCTGGGAAAGCCGAGGCTCAGGATATGTGGAGCCCGCACGCGAGCATCGTGCATGCGGGCGCCGGAATTTCGCAGGCCGTCGGCGAGGCGCTGGGTCAAGTGGCGGAGCCGCCCGGTCACTGCTTCCTGACCCCACTCCGCCATCATCTCCATTCCGATCGAGGCCATTTCCATCGAGATGAAATGGTCTCGCTCGCCCATGTCGAAGCGGCGCGCGCCCGCGGCGTACGCCACGTCCTTCATATAGGGCGTGCTTTCCGACGAGATCGAGCGGCGGCTATAGCTGGTCTGTTCGAGCGGCACGCCTTCCTGGCGGCGCTTGGCGATGTAGATGAAAGCACGGCCGTAAGGGCCTAGCACCCATTTGTAGGTCGGAAAGATCAGAAAATCCGGATCGAACGACCGCACGTCGGTCTTAAGCACGCCCGCGTGATGAGTCGCGTCGACCAACAGCGCCGCTCCCTGGCGGCGGACCGCGGCGGCGACCGAGCCGAGATCGATCATCCCGCCATCGGACCAATGCACCGACGAGATCGAAGCGAGCGCCAGCGGCGGCATTCCCTTGCGCTCGATCGCCTGCAGCACCGCCGCCGTCCAATCGCCGTCAGCGGGTTGCGGCACTACCTCGACCGTGAAGCCTTGGGACGAAGCCCGCGTCATCCATTCCAGCACCGGCGAGGAATGATCATTTTCCAGCACCAAGACGCGGCTCCCGGCTGGGATCGTCAAAATCTTCGCCGCGGTGGCGACGCCATACCCCACCGAGGAGATCAATGCGATATCGGCGGGATCGGCATTGATGAGGCGCGCCGCAGCCGCGCGGGCGCGGCCATGTTGGCGCTGGGCGAGACTGGGATCGAGCTTCCAGGGTTGCCCCTTGCGCGCGACCGCCGCCCGGCCGGCCTCCTGGGTTGCGAGCGGCAACGGACTCCACGAGGCCGCGTTCAGATAAGTGACCTCGCGCGGCATGTCGAATAACTCTCGCTGCGACGACAGCATTATGTACTCCCTGCCAAAGCGCTCCGGTTCACTCCATTCCGAAGCCGAAAGTGACGCGCTTCCAATGCCAAAGATGCACAATGAGGCAGCGCGGCAATGAGATTAGAGAATCTAGTTGCTCCCTATCCTCACTGCCTCACCGCTTCGCGATCACACGTTCTCAGGCCAGGGTCGAAGCACGCCATCGGTCCCGCCAACATCAATGCCGGGTCTGCCGCCACTTCACGAGATCGGCGATCGCGCCCTTCCAAGCCTCGGTCGCGAATTTGACGTCCTCGGGGGTGTGCGCAAGCGACACATAGTACTTGGATTCGCCTTTGAGGATCCCGCGCTCGCGCAGCAGCTTGTTGAATTGCCGCGACATCTCAGCGTCGCCCGCCAAGACGCCGCGATAGTCGTGTACTTCGGGCGCGCTCGTAAACACCACCTCGAAGAGCGGCGGCTCGCCGATCACCTGCGCGGGAATGCCCGCGCGCTTCAATAGCTCGGTGAGGGTGCTCTTGAGCTCGCGCCCGGTCGCATGTATCCGCTCATAGGCGCCGGGCCGCTTCAGGATCGCGAGACTCGCAATCCCCGCCGCAGCCGCCACCGGATTGCCCGAGAGCGTGCCGATCTGCATCAGATAGCCTTCGTCGCCGACCTTGGCGCGGTCGAAATGCGCCATGATCTCCTCGCTGCCGGCGATGGCGGCCAGCGGGAATCCGCCGCCGATCACCTTGCCGAGGGTACAGATGTCGGGCGTCACCCCGTAATACTCCTGGGCACCGCCATAGGCGAGGCGGAAACCGGTGACCACCTCGTCGAAAATCAGCGGAATGCCGTTCTCTTTGGTCAGCTTCCGCAGCGCCGCGAGGAAGCCCGGCGCGGGCGGAATGATGCGCTGGAAGGGCTCGACGATGACGGCCGCGAGGTCCTCTTTGTGCTCGCGCATCAAGCTCGCGACGGTCTCGATGTCGTTGAAGGGCGCGATCAGCATCTCGTCGCGCACGCTCTGGGGAATACCGGCGGAATCGGGGATCGAGCGCGGGAAGTTGCCGGGCCGTTTGGGCGCCAAGCTCATCAGCGAATAATCGCTCATGCCGTGATAGCCACCCTCGAACTTCAGCACCTTGTCGCGCTTGCGGAAGGCGCGCGCGGCGCGCATGGCGTAGAGGTCGGCCTCACTGCCCGACGAGACGAAACGTACCTTCTCGGCGCACGGGACCGCCTCGATGATCGCCTCGGCAAGTTCGATGCCCTTGCGATTATTGGCGAAGAAGGTGGTCCCATGGGCGATCTGCTCCTGCGCCGCCGCTATCACTTCGGGATGGGCATGGCCGACCAGCATCGGACCCGACCCCAGCAGGAAGTCCACGTATTCGTTGCCGCTCTCGTCCCAGACGCGGCCGCCGCGCCCTTCGCGGATCACGATGTCGTTGGGGACATTGCCGAAACTGCCGGCGGGCAGCACGCGATTGGCCTTGTCGAACAGGCCAAGCTCCACGTCGTCATGGGTCAGGGCGGTCATGCGATCCTCGTATTGGTGTTTTACCGTTCGATCGCGGCATCTTAGCGGAGGGAACCCACCCCTGTCGAAGGGCGCCGGGACGACCCTGCCATGCCGCGCATGCGACCCACTCCGGCCGCGACTCCACCGGCGCGAAAATGGTATTAAAGCGGCCAATCACGCCAACCGCTATCGGGAGGAAGCTACCATGCAACGTCGTCGCCTCGGAAAGCTCGAAGTCGGCGCAATCGGGCTCGGCTGCATGAGCATGACACCGATCTATGGCACGCCCAGCGAGCCCGAGGCGATCGCCACGATTCATCGCGCGATCGAGCTCGGGATCGACCTGATCGACACCTCCGATGCCTATGGCAACGGCGCGAACGAAGAGCTGGTCGGCCGTGCGCTTAAGGGCAAACGCGACAAAGTGGTGCTGGCGACCAAGTTCGGCAATATCCGCCTTCCCGACGGCAAGCCGGGTGCCGACGGCCGGCCGGAGTACATGCGTCAATGCTGCGAGGCGAGCCTGAAGCGCCTCGGTGTCGAGACCATCGACCTCTACTACGTCCACCGCGTCGATCCCTCGGTTCCGATCGAGGACACCGTGGGCGCGATGGCGGAGCTGGTGCGGCAGGGCAAGCTGCGCCATCTCGGCCTCTCCGAGGCGGCGGCTGCGACCCTGCGCCGCGCGCACAAGACGCATCCGATTGCGGCGCTGCAAACCGAGTACTCGCTCTGGTCGCGCGATGCCGAGGATGAGCTGCTGGGCCTCTGCCAGGAGCTGGGCATCGGCTATGTCGCTTACAGCCCTCTGGGCCGCGGCTTCCTCACCGCCACCATCACCGATCTCGGAACGCTCGAGGCCAATGACCGCCGCCGTGATATGCCGCGCTTCCAGGGCGACAACATGCGCCACAATCTGGCGCTGGTGGCGCATCTGAAGGAGCTGGCCGCGGCCGAAGGCTGTACCCCCGCACAGCTAGCGCTTGCCTGGGTGCTGAGCCGCCGGCCCTTCATCGTGCCGCTGCCCGGCACCAAGCGGCGGCGCTGGATCGAGGAAAACGCGGGCGCCGCGACCCTCAAGCCGAAGGCCGAGACATTGTCCGCGCTCGATCGCGTCTTTCAACGGGATGCCGCCAAAGGAACGCGCTATCCGGCGCCGATGATGCAGCGGCTGGGACTCTGACCCGCACAGGCCCATCGACGCGGCACCCCTCGGTGATGGCATCTCGGCCGCTCGGCCCGAGGCCTTTCGTTGCAATGCGCGTCGATGCGGTCAAGAATGAGGAGTGACCATGGAAGCTGAAGCGAATCGATTTGCCCGCTCGGAGATCGAGCGGACGCTCAACGTGCTGCGCGACACACTGGCCGACGGAACGCTGATTGCCGCGGTCGAAAGCGCGGGTACGCTGTGCGCGCAAGCGATCCGGGCGGGCAACAAGATTTTGTTCGCGGGCAACGGCGGCAGTGCCGCGGACGCCCAGCACTTGGTGGCGGAGCTGGTGGGGAAACTCGCCTATGACCGCCCGGCCATGCCGGCATTGTCGCTCACCACCGACACCTCGATCTTGACCGCCGTTGGAAACGACTACGGTTACGAGGACGTGTTCGTCCGCCAAATCGGAGCGCTGGGCGTCGCGGGCGACATATTTGTCGGCATTTCCACCTCGGGCCGCTCGAAGAATCTGGTCAAGGCTTTCACCGCCGCGCGCGGGCGCGGCCTCAAGCTCATCAGCATGACCGGCGCGACCGGCGGCGACTTGTTGCCGCTGTCCGACATCTGCATGCGCATTCCCTCGACCGACACTCAGAAAATCCAGGAAGCGCATATCGTGCTCGGCCATATTTTCTGCGGCCTGGTCGAGCGGGCGATTCACCCCCGGACGCACTGATGCAGGCTATCGTTCTCGTGGGCGGTCAGGGCACGCGTCTGCGCTCGGTGGTCAGCGAACTTCCCAAGGTGATGGCGCCGATTGGCAAGCGGCCATTCTTGTCGCTGCTCCTGGATCGGTTGCAGAGCCAGGGCGTCAATGAGGTAATTCTGGCGGTTGGATACTTGAGGGAGCCGCTGATGGCGCGGTTCGGCGATCGCCATAACGGAATCGCGCTCCGTTATGCGGTCGAGACCGAGCCTCTCGGTACCGGCGGGGCGCTGCGCAATGCGCTTGCCATGGTCGAGCGCTTCCCGGTTTTCGCACTCAATGGCGATACTTATCTGGAGCTCGACTGTCGGGCTATGGAGCGCGCTCATGTGGCGGCCGGCGTCGAGCTCACCATTGCGCTTCGCCGGGTCGTTGAGAACGAGCGCTATGGCTGCGTCACTCTTGCCGGCGATCGCATCGTCGGTTTTGCGGCTCAGGGTGTCCGCACCCGCCTGGTCAGCGCCGGGGTTTATCTCTTTGGCGGTCGGCTTCTTGACGATCCGGCACTGCCCAATAGCTTTTCCTTCGAGCGCGACTTTCTCGAACCGCGCGTCCCGGTCATTCGCCCGCTCGCCTTCGAGACAACGGGCTATTTCATCGATATCGGAATCCCCGAGGACTATCGCCGCGCGCAGCGGGAGCTTCCGAGGCGCGAATTGTAGCCTCGACGCAAATTCAGAGACTCCGAAGATCGTGTCTCTTCGTAGCAAAAATTGAGCGCTGGATCGTTTTTGCGATCGCGACTCGCGGTGATCACGCTTCGCTGGATTGCACTACGGCCGGAAGCGCGTGGTGCTTGAGTACCGTGCGCACCTCGAAGGGCAGCAATCCCGGGAAAGCGCCGAGCATGACGGCGCACAGCGCCGAAACTGCCGGCGTCGCATAGCTGGTGCCTCGCTTGGTCGTGTAAAGGCCGCCGGGGGCCGCCACCGTCACGTTCTCGCCGAGCGCCACGAACTCGATGATCTCGCCCGAACGGAAGCGGATGGTCCGCGGATCGGGCAGTAATTCGGTATCGACGCTGATCGAGGTCGCCAATTCCGCGGGCAAGCCGAGATCGTCGTAGAGCGGCGTGTAGTTGCGCTTGGCGCTCACCACCACTTGTCCCTGCCGCCATGCGGCCTCGCAGAGCGGACGTACTCGGCCGGCGAAGCTGGTGCCGATCGCGAGGCTCATATTGAGTATCGGCCAGTGGCGCTCGACCGATTTCTTGAGCGCCTTGATCGAACACGCGACGGAGCCGCCATTATCGGTGCCGAGCACACGCACGTCGATGATGCGAGCGTTGGGCGCGAGCTTCGCGATGACGCTCGCGACGCCGGTGCCGTGGCCATAGACATCGTTGTTGGTCTTCGGACCGATCCTGCGCCAAACCGGGCGCTTGCTCGCAGGGTCGACCTCGACCGCAAACGCCTCGCCTATGCGAGCCGCAAGATCGGGGTGGGTCGAATCGATCCCGCTGTCCAGCACCGCGACTTGAACCTCGCGAAGCGGGCGCGACCACCATTCCGCGAGAGGCGTCGAGATTGCCTCGATGAGGGCGTTCGTCGGCATTTCCTCGTTACCGGCCCTGGCTCGCGAGAGCCGCATCGACGTTGGCTATGATGGCGGCGATTTGCACGAGCGCGTCGGGTTTTTTCTCCGCGATCCGGTGCAGCAACTGATCGATCTCGCCGAGGCGCGCGTTCATCCGCGCATCGATGCCGCTCGCGACGATGGTCTGGCGGCCCTCCTGCGCCGAGAGTTTCATGTGCTGCTCTATCAATACCGCGGCGATGGTCGCCAGCCGGCCGCAAAGTTTGGCGTCCTTGCCGTCGAAGCGCTTTCCTGGCTTGAAGCTGACGGCGGTGATCACGCCCAGCAAGCGCTCGCCGCTGACCATGGGGGCGGCGATCACCGCCTCGGGACCGCCCGATTTCCCTTCGGTCTGCTGCACGTTGTTGAACGTGGGGGCGCCCGTCTGCACTTCGAAGGTGGCGGCAGCAAGGCCAGTGATTCCCTGACCGAGCGGCACGCGCTGACCGCGCAGCGTTTGCTCCGAGGCCTTGTCGCCGACCGTCATCGCGAAACGCAGATCGCCCGCGGTCGCATCGTGCACGAGGAGCGACCCCTCTTCGCCGCCGACCGCTTGCACGACGCTTTCGAGCAGCAGCCGCAACAGCCGCTCTTCCCGGGATTCCTCTTGAATGCCGAAATAACGCAACGGTGAGGGATCGTCCTTCATGGTGCAAACGCCTTCTTTCTGGCTCCAATCGCGACCTTTGGTGTTTCCGGAGGGCTTGCCGCCGCATCGAGTTGCGGCATCGGGTGCGCCTCGACGGTCATGCCCTCGACACTCGCCACCATACGGCGCCGCGCCTCCAGCAATTCATGAAACAGACCCGGCTGCTCCTCAAGCTGGCGTGGCGGTCCGACCTCGACGAAGCGACCGTTGTCGATGACGCAAACCTCGTCCGCCAACCCCCTGACGAAATCCAGATTGTGCTCGATCATGAGCACCGTCGCACCTTGCGCCGCGGCGCGCAGCGCGTTGCTGAGCTGCTCCATGTGCAGCATATCGACGCCGGTCGTAGGCTCGTCCAACAGCAGAATCGCCGGATGCCGCAACAGCGCCCGCGTTACGGCCAATAGGCGGCGCTCCCCGCCGGAGAAGTCCTTGCCCTGCTCGCGCGTCATAACCTGATCGAGCGGAGCAGCCGCATTTCTCCGCATCAGCACGTCCCAGAAGCCGGTGCGCCTGCAAACCGCCTCGATATCGCTGTCGCTGGCCTCCGCAGCCGCCAGGAGAAAATTTTCCCGCACGGTATCGGTGAGGAACGGCGACACTTGCGCCACCACGACGACGTGGCGGCGCAGTTCGTCGAGCTTGATCGAACCGATCGGCCGCCCGCCGATCTCGATCGCGCCCGACATCGGTTCGCGCAGGCGCAAGATCAGCTGCAGGATCGTGCTTTTGCCGGAACCCGACTGTCCGACGATGGCTGTGATGCGCCCCGGTGCGAACCGATGGTCCACGCCGTCGAGGACTTGGCGGCCACCACCTTCATAAGCGAATACCAAGCCGCGCACCGCCAGCGCGGCCTCGCCCTCGGGCCAGGTGCCGGCTTCGGGTCTATCCTTGATCGCGGCCTCGGCGTCCAACACTCGGCCCAGCGCCAGGACATCCGGCCATTGCGCGTTGAGCCCGGAGTAAAAGCCGATCAGCGCCGAAAGCGGCGAAATGGCCTTGGGGATGATCTGGTAGACCGCGAGGATGGCCGTCACCGCGGCGGGGTTGGGATTTTGGATGGTGACCAAGACGCCGTAGGCCAGGAACAGGCCTTGCAGCAGATCGGGCAATGCCGTGATGAAACTGGTCAGGATATCGCTGCGCAGCCCGCGCCGCAGCCTCGCCTTGGTGGCCTCGTGCAGCCGCTGCGCCATCCGTTTCGAGCGCTGTCCCGCGGCGCCGAGCGCCAGCATGTCCGTCGGTTGCGACAGGGAGTTGAGGATCTCCGTCGAAATCCCGCCCTCGGCCAGCAGCGCGTCCTGATAGGCGTCGCGCGCGCGGTTGGAAAGCCAGCGGGAAACAAGTGGGATTGCCAGCAGGGCCACGACAACCCCGATACGAACCGACACGGGGATGTCCGGCAGGTTGCCGAGATTGCTGTAGATCAGCGCCAAGGCGCCGACTAGTCCGACCCCTTCGACGATCGGGTATTGCGCGACCTGACTGAGCGTTGAGCGTACCCCCGGGGCCAGCGTATTCACCAGCATCGTGCTGTTGCCGGCGTCGCGGCGATCATGCCACTCCGGGCCGAGCCGCAGCAGCTTGTCATGCAGCGTGAGCTGCAGACGCTCCAGCATGCGGCTGTTGAGCAACTCGTCGATCGCCCTGATCGCGTAGTCGAAGAGCTTGAGGAAGACGATGGTGACCACCATCAGCGCGACCGCCGGCAGCAATTGCTGCGGTATCAGCGCGCCAAGAACGGCCGAAGCCGCCTTTCCAGTGGGCTCGGCCGCCGCCTCGCCCTGCGAGCTCCTCGAGAAAGCGAGTTGAGCCACCACCGAACTCATGATCTGGCTTTGGTACAGATTGCCCAGCACCAGCAACAGCCCGCCGAGCGCCGAAATCCAAAACCAAAAAAGCTCGAGGCGGATTACCTCCCAGGTCCAGCGGCATAGCTTGACCGCGGAAAATGGTTCGCTCGGAGCAATTGGCGCCGGTGACGCTGCGCCTTTCATTTCTTGTTTATCTCCCGGGCGAAAGGGCCTTCCCGTGCCGCCGATCTCGCCCCCAACCCAGCGCACCGGACCCGTCGGGTATTACCGATAAACACGAATACTAACAAAGCGAAAGTTGCCAAGAAATAAGATGCTTATTCACTTTCCTGGCATACGCGGAGCCGCCGCGCGGCTGTCATCGCCGCCCTCGCGGATCTAAAGCCGATTCCGGCCCTGCCCTGGGGCAGAGCCGGAACTTAGATCGTCAAAAGGAGCGATTGGGGATCAGGCCATGAAGATCCGACCGCACGCACCGCAGCGGACCGGAATGTAGTAGTCGGTATGCAGACCCGAGGTCCAACCGACGTGTCCGCAATAGGGGCACTGCGTCCAGTCGCCATAGAGGGCGTCCTGGCCCGCCACTTCTTGCTTTGCCGGCTTCTGTGAGGTGGGGATGCGCTTCGGATCGAGCTTGTCTGCGGTCTCCTTGTCGAGCGGGATGCCCTTGCGCGGATTTTTGCCCTTGGTGTCAGCCATTAGATACCTCCTTCAAGATCGTATTTTTCGCGGCGGCATTCCCGGCCGCTATCGGGGGTGGACGCTAGCATAGCCAATGCACGTAGAGAAGTGATCGAGGTCACTCAGTGCATCGTTTTTGCAGCGGTGTTATACAGTTGCATTTGTTTCACTCCTGCGTCTCTCGGCGGCGAGTTGCCGGCATGAAACGCGGTCGCTACGGTATGTGAGGATCGCGAACGGATTCGCAAAGTGACGGTGATCACGCCATTGCAATGTTCTCGGCTGGCGGCGTATCCCACCGGCTTCGGCGCGAGCCAGTGGGGTCGTTGGGGTCGTTGATATGCGCGTGCAATCTGTCTTCAATCCGCGCGACCGGGAACTCTGCGGGAGTTTGTTGCGGCGGCATTTCTTGCTCCGCGACGCCGACAATGCCGTGATCGAGCAGCTCATTCCGCTCGCGACCGTCGCGACATATGCCGGCGCCGAGCAGATCTTTACCAGGGGTGACGCCGGAAGCGGTCTTTACGGCATCCTCGCTGGCCGCGTGCGGATCTTCACGCCAGGGCCCGACACTCACGAGGTCACGCTCAACATCCTCGAGCCCGGCGAGTTATTCGGCGAGATCGCACTGATCGACGGCGAACCCCGCAGCGCGTCCGCGGTCGCGATCGGCGACACCCGGCTCATGCACATAAGGCGCGACCGATTCCTGCCGCTGCTGCAGGCCAATGCTGATATCGGCATCGGGCTGCTGCAGATACTGTGCCGCCGGGTTCGCTGGAGCAGCGCGCTGGCGGAGGATCAAGCGCTGCTGCCGCTCTCCGCGCGCCTCGCCAAGCGGCTGCTGGCGATCGCGGAGACCGCGGGAGAAGCGACACAAACCGGCATTCGCCTGCGCACGCGGCTCTCGCAGCGCGAGCTGGGCGAGCTTGTCGGCGCGACGCGCGAGGCGGTCAACCGCGTCTTCGCGGACTGGCGCAAGGAAGGGCTGATCGTCAACGATGGCGGGCGGCTAACCCTGCGCAACCGCGATGCGCTGGGCGCGATCGCGCGCTTGGACTGAAAAGACATGGTCGAACGGCGATTCGTCATCGAAGCGGAGGCGCAGCGGCGCTTTTCGGTCCGGCGCGAGGCGCTGGTATCCGCGGCGATCCTCGAACGCGAGCAGCGCGCGATCTTCGAGCGCTGCTGGATTTATCTGGGTCACGGCTCGGAGATAAAGGCCCCCGGGGATTTTCGCACGCGCCGCATCGCGGGCCGCCCGATCCTGTTCTGCCGCGGCACCGACGGCATCGTCCGCGCCTTCTTCAATTCGTGCCGCCATCGTGGCGCCATGGTCTGCGCCGCGCGCGAAGGCAACGCGCGCGGCTTCATGTGCGTTTATCACGGCTGGAACTACGGCAATGACGGCACGCTCAACGGCGTTCCCGGCGAGGAGGCCTATGGGCCCGATTTCGACAAGCGCCAATTCGGTCTCGTCGCGGTGCCGCGCCTCGAACAGTATCGCGATTTCTATTTCCTCAATCTCGACCGAGACGCCCCGAGCCTCGAGCCCTATCTCGCGGGCGCCAAGGAGTATATCGACCTGGTGGTGGACCAGTCGCCCTCGGGTCGCATGGAGATCGTCGCGGGGACGCAGGAATACGACATCAAGGCCAATTGGAAGCTGCTCGCGGAGAACAGCGTCGACGACTATCACCTGCCGGTCACGCATTCGACCTGGCTCGACTACATGAAAAGCGCGGGAGTCGATACGCGGCCGAAGCAGGAAGCGGGCGTGTTGCTGCCGACCAAGGGGATCGGCAAGGACCTCGGCAACGGCCATCTCGCGATCGACAATCCGAATTTCCGCGGGCGGCCGGTCGCGCGCTGGATTTCGATCTATGGCGAAGAAGCAAAGACCGATATCGCGGCGATCAGGGCCGAGCTGGTGGAGCGCCTCGGCGAGGCGCGAGCGGCGCGAGTAGCCGACACCAACCGCAACCTCGTGATCTTCCCGAACCTCGTCATCAACGACGGCTCGTCGGTGACGGTGCGCACCTTCTTCCCCGACGGGCCCGAGCGCATGCAGGTACGGGCCTGGGCGCTGGGGCCGATCGAGGAGACGGAGGCTCAGCGCGCGCGACGGCTCGATGCGTTCCTGACGTTCTACGGCCCTGGCGGCTTTGCGACCCCCGACGACATTGCGGTGCTGGAGCTGATGCAGCAAGGGCTCGCGGCCTGGCGTGAGGTGCCGTGGACCGAGCTCGCGCGTGGCCTTCACCGCGGCGGCAATCACCTCAATACCGACGAAGAGCACCTGCGCGTGTTCTGGCGGCGATGGAGCGAGCTGGTGGAGGGGCCCTTGTGAGTGCGCTCCGCGCCGAGGTGGAGGAGCTGCTGTTCCACGAGGCGGAGCTGCTCGATGCATGGAAGCTTCGGGAGTGGCTCCTCCTGCTCACGGAGGATGCGCGCTATCTGGTGCCACCCAACGACAGGCCCGAGGCGGATCATCGCAGCACGCTCTTCACCATCGCCGATGATCGTGCCCGCATCGAAGCGCGGGTCAACCGGCTGTTGGATCGCAACTGCCACGCAGAGTATCCACCGTCGCGCACCCGCCGCCTCATCGCCAATGTGCGGGTCGCCGAAGACGGCGGGACCGTGCTCGCGAGCGCCAACTTCATCGTGCACCGGTTCCGCCGCCACGAGGGCGTGCGGCAATATGTGGGACAATATCGCTATCGACTCCGCCGCGAGCGCGGATCGCTCAGGATCGCCGAACGCCGCGCGATCCTCGACGCCGAGGAACTGGGCAGCCTCGGCTCGGTGAGCTTTATCTTGTGAAACCGCGCGCGGGAGAGCATTTGATCTCGGTAATGGGGAGGGCATTTAGCTCTTTAACCCGCGAATTTCGCCCTCATAACGAATCAGATGAAAGTTTTCTTGATCCGACGGCGGGATGAAGTACCGCGTGACCTCATCGAACCGGTCTTCGCTGACAAAGCCGTAATAAAGTCCCTCTGGCTTGGTTTGATTGCGCAAACGCAAGCGCGCCTTGCACAGTTCGTCGGACGCGACAATGCAATGCAGTGCATGATCGGCACCGGCACTCTCAAATATCGACCGAACCCAGGCGCGGTCTTTCGGCGTGTTCCCGGCGAAATCAAATACGACCGGCACTCCCAGTTGAAGCAGTCTGACAGCGAGCGGAGCGATAGCAGCCCGTAACCGCTTTGCATGTCGCGTAAAGTCCGCCAGGCTCTCGATCTTCGCTTCAAGAAGGGTCAACCACTCGTCCTCGCAGAAGAAGACCGCGGCGTGAAGCGCCGTCAATTCGCGGGCCAGCGTCGTCTTGCCAGACGCGGCTTTGCCACAGATGAAGTGCAAAGTTGCCATCGTCAGAATTCGTTCATCGGTCGACGTCAGGCCTGCTCGCCTTAGCCCCCCGTCAAGGGGACAGAGCGTTCAGAAATTTTTAAGCGCGATTTCTTAATGTGTGTCTCCCTCTATAAACCCCAAACTTGGGGATGATCTGCATGAGCATCCTTTTCCCGCTTGGCATCGGCTTCATAATTTTTGGCATCTATGAATACACGCAGCATGGTTTCACCTCGCATGTCGGCCTGCTGCTCTTCATGGGTATCCTGAACACCATTTACACAGCCTTCAAATTCGCAAGGAAAGCCGGCAGGTAAGTTTACACGACTTCAAGCTCGGTCAAAGTCGGCCGCGTAAAGAACGAGGCAGTATCTAGCGGGCCCCGACCGCCTCGCCGACGCTTTTGAATCCATCCTTGCGCAGCAGCGCCGCGAGATCACGCTTGATCTCCCGAACCACCGCCGGCCCCTCGAATACCATCGCCGTATAGAGCTGCACCAGCGAAGCGCCGGCGCGAATCTTCGCGTAGGCATCGGCACCGCTCGCGACGCCGCCGCAGCCGATGAGCGGCAGCTTGCCTTGGCTCAGCCGATAGGCTGCCGCGAGACACTCCGTCGAAATCGCCATCAGGGGACGTCCGGAGAGACCCCCCGCTTCGTTTCGATGCGGGCTTCTGAGGTCAGCAGGCCGCGTCACTGTGGTGTTGCCGATGATGAGTCCGTCGATGCCGAGCGCCATCGCGACCTCGACGATGTCGCGGAGTTCGTCCTCGGTCAGATCGGGCCCGACTTTGGCGAAGAGCGGCGGCAACTTGCCGGCAGCAGCCCGCGCGCGCGCCTCCAGCGCGGCCCTGAGCAGCGCCTCGATCGCAACGCGCGCCTGGAGCGCGCGCAGTCCGGGGGTGTTCGGGGAGGAAACATTGACCACAAGGTAATCGGCGAAGGGCGTCACGCCCTCGATACCCCGCACATAGTCGGCGGCGGCATCCTCGCTGCTGCGGTTCTTGCCGAGATTGGCGCCGACGATGCCGCCAGGGCCGCGCGCGCGTCTTGCGGCAAAACGCGCGCGAAACCCCTCGAGGCCGCCGCTGTTGAAGCCCAGCCGATTGATCGCGGCGCAATCCTCGTCCAGGCGGAAGAGACGCGGCTTTGGATTGCCGGGCTGCGGCGCCGGCGTCACGGTGCCGGCCTCGGCGAAGCCGAATCCCAGCGCGAGCGCCGCGTCCATCACCTCGGCGTTCTTGTCGAAGCCGGCGGCCAATCCGATCGGGTTCGGAAATCCTAAACCGCAGACTCGCGTCGCGAGGATCGGATCATCCCGCTCCCCGCGGCCCCTTACCAAGCCGAGCCGCAGCGCGCGGATCGCCAGCCCGTGCGCCGTTTCGGGCGCGAGGAGCCCGAGTGCCGGCCGCAGCAGCCGGTAAGGCAGCATCAGCGATTGAGCGTGCGGGCCTTTCCGGCGGACGTGCCCGCGATGCGGCCGAACACTGAACCCGCGGTTAGTCCGGTGCCGCCGGGATAATTGAAATAAAAGAGCCCGCCCACCAGCTCGCCCGCGGCATAAAGGCCGCGGATTGTGCGCATGTCCTGGTCCAGCACCGCGCCGTCGTGGGTGATGCGCAGGCCGCCGAAGGTGAAGGTCAGGCCGCAGGTGACGCCGTAACCCTCGAAGGGCGGCTGATCGAGGGTGTTGGCCCAGTTCGACTTGTTGACCGCGAGGCCGACCGTGCCCCGGCCATCCTTGATGTTGGGATTGAACGGCACGTCGGTGCGGACGGCGGCGTTGTA
Organism: Allostellaceae bacterium; assembly: GCA_035517495.1. Lineage (GTDB taxonomy): Bacteria > Pseudomonadota > Alphaproteobacteria > ATCC43930 > CGMCC-115725 > DASZHJ01. The sequence continues at coordinate 116,033 of DATIYT010000075.1, forward strand.
CTCCTTCATCGTCGCAACGAACTGCTGTGCGTTCACGCCTTCGAGCTTCCCCGCCAGCTCCTCCAAAGTATTTCCGACGACTTTGGTCACGCGGCGGTGGTGGTACTCGTCGCGCTGCAGGTGCTTCACTTTCTGGTCCCAGATCTGCCAGGCGAACTGTCCCGGCTGCTCCAGAATGACGCGGCCGTATTTGGCGTAAGTGTAGTTGCGGAAATCCGCGCCCTCGTCGAGGAAGCGCTTGCCGGTCGCGTTCACCATCACCGAGAAGGGGTAAGAATGCTTCTGAAACTGGTCGCCGACCGAGAGGTCGCCGAATTCCGGCGCGTTCATATCCCAAGCGACCGCGTGGCAGCCGGACCAGTTGCCGCAGGGACTGGCGCCGATCTCCAACGCCATGCGGATGCCGTCGCCGGTGTTGAAGCGGCTGCCCCGGACCTTTGCGAGGTCCCAGCCGGGGCCAAGATAGCGCGTTCGCCACTCCGCATTGGCCTCGAAGCCGCCGCAGGCCAACACAACCGCCTTGGCCGATATCTCCTCGAACCGGTCGCCGCTTCTCGTGCGCAGGCCCGCGATCGCGCCATTCCCGGTGATCAACGATTCCGCGCGCGTGCCATAGCGAATTTCGATGCCGTCGCGCTTCGCCGCGGCGGTCCACATGTCGATGAGGCCCGGGCCGCCGCCCACGGTTTCAACGGTGAGTCCGCCCCAGAACTTGAACCGACCCTCGATCTTGAAAGCCTGGCGGCCATAGATCGGCACGAAGCGAATGCCTTTCTTGCGCATCCAATCGAGGGTATCGAGGCTTCGCGTCACCAGCAGCTCGACCATGTTGGGATCGGCTCGGTATTGCGTGACCCGCGCCATGTCGTCGAAGAACTGCTCCTTCGTGTACGTCCCGAAATCAGTGGTGGCGATTTCCTGCTCGGAAAGGTCGGGAACCAGGCGCTTGACGTCGTCGACGCCATCATAGACGACGCGCATCGCGCCCGCGGTAAAGCGGCTGTTGCCGCCGGCCTCTTCTTCGGGCGCGGCCTCCACCATCAGCACCGACGCACCCTGCTCGCGCGCCGCCATCGCCGAGGAGAACGCGGCGTTGCCGCCGCCCACCACAATCACGTCCCAGTTCTGCATGTGATCAACCCTTGTCGCGCATTCTTTCGCGCGGGCACCGTAACATGGCGCGGAAACGCGTGCCACTTCGCCAATCGGCGCTCCGACGCGACCAATCACCCTACCTTCGTGCTGTTCGCGCCTTCCTGGCGAATTGGTCACCCCCATCGAAGCTGGGCTATTACTTGACAGTGTCAACTAATCCGTGGACACTGGCAAACATGGCCAGCCCGAGGCAATCGGAGCTCGATCGGCAGGTGGCGGCATTGCGCCGCTTCAACCGATTCTACACGCAGAAGATCGGCGTGCTGGGTGACGGCCTGTTCGAAAGCCCGTTCTCGCTCGCGGAGTCGCGGGTGCTCTATGAGCTCGCGAACCGCGAGCAGCCGGTGGCGAGCGAGCTCTGCCGCGATCTCGGCCTCGACCCCGGTTATTTGAGCCGCATTCTCGCCCGCTTCCAGCGCGATCGATTGATCGAACGCCGCCCGTCGCCGGCCGATGGCCGGCGCAGCCTGCTCATGCTCACCCGGAGGGGCCGCGAGACCTTTCGTCCCATGGACCGCGCGTCGCGTGCCGCAATCGGCAAGATGCTCGCCCCGCTATCGGAACGGCAGCGGCGCCGCCTCTCCGAGGCGACGGGCAGCATCGAGAACCTGCTTGGCGCCAAAGACGCCGCCCGCGAGCCCTTTGTGCTGCGTCCGCACCGGCCCGGCGACATGGGCTGGGTCGTGCACCGCCACGCTGCGCTCTATTGGCGCGAATACGGCTTTGACGAGACTTTCGAGGCGCTGGTCGCCGAGATCGTCGCCCAGCTCATCCGTCATTTCGACGCCAAGCGCGAGCGCTGCTGGATCGCCGAGCGCGAGGGCGAAACCTTGGGTTCGGTGTTCCTGGTGCGGCAATCCGCGAGTGTCGCCAAGCTCAGATTGTTGCTGGTCGAACCCGAAGCGCGCGGCCTCGGCATCGGCAGGCGGCTGGTCGCGGAGTGCGTCCGCTTCGCGCGCGACTGCCGCTACCGCAAGATCGTGCTCTGGACCAACAGCATCCTGACCGCGGCGCGGCACCTCTACGAGAACGCAGGCTTCAAGCTGACGCACGAGGAAGCACACCACAGCTTCGGCCAGGACCTCGTGGGCGAAACTTGGGAGCTGAGACTTTAGCGTCTGTGGGAAGCATCGTCGCCGTCACCGCGAGCGGAGCGAAGCGACCCAGAGGTCCGAAGATGCTTTCCGGATTGCTTCGTCGCATTGCTCGCAGTGACGCGGGCGGCCTACTCCTCCCTCTCTTCCTTCCAGCGCTTGACCATCCCGGTGTCGATGCCGATGAGGTCGAGGGCGCGGCCCACGGTCTGAGTGACGATTTCGTCGATCGTCGAGGGCCGGTGATAAAGCGCGGGCACCGGTGGCATCACCACGGCGCCGCCGCGGGTCGCGAGGTCCATGAGCGCGATATGCCCGGCGTGGAGTGGTGTCTCGCGGAAGAGCAGCACCAGCGGCCGACGCTCCTTGAGGCAGACATCGGCGGCGCGCACGACGAGATCGTCCGCATAGCAATTGGCAATGCCGCTCAGGGTTTTGACCGAGCAGGGCGCCACCAGCATGCCCTCCGTCCGGAACGAGCCGCTCGCAAGCGAGGCACCGATGTCCTTGTGGTTGTGAACGACATGGGCCAGCGCGCGGACTTGTTCGGCGCTGTGGTCGGTTTCCTCGCGCAGGGTGCGGGCACCCGAGGGCGAGAGGATCAGATGTGTCTCCATTTCCGGAAGCGCGCGCAGCAATTCGAGGGCGCGCACCCCATAGATTGCGCCCGAAGCGCCGGTGATGGCGACGATCACCCGTTTCATGAAACCGTTGTCGCAGCGTCCTCGAATGGCAGGTCCGGCCTCAGTTTCAGCGCCAGCAAGCCGCCGATCAGCAGCAGTAGCGCCACGCCGAGGAAAGGATAGGTCCATCCGGTCAAATCGACCAGCCTGCCGAAAAGCGGGGGCGAAACGATGCCGGCTATCCCGAAGCCCAGGTTCATCATGCCGCTGGCGGTTCCGGCGTGGCGTGGCGCGATGTCCATCGGCACCGACCAGATCGGCGCCACCACCAGCTCCGAGCAGAAGAACGCGAGCGCCAAGCACAGGACAGCGACCCAAAGCTGATGGATCAACACCACCGGCACCAAAAACAGCACCGCACCCAATAGCCCGACCGCGATCACGTCGCAGCGTGCGCGGCGGAGATCGCCCGTGCGCTTGAGGCGCCGGTCGCTGATGAGCCCGCCGAGCGTGTCGCCGACCACGCCCCCGAACAGAACGATCATGGTGTTGAGCGCCGATTTGCCGAGATCGAGGTGGAAGTTCTCGTAGAAGAACGAGGGGATCCAGGTCAGGAACAGCCAGAGCGTGGTACCGTAGCAGAAATCGACCGCGGTCACCGGAAGGATGAAGCGGGCGAGGCGCCGCCACTCCGGCCACGACATCGCAGCTTCGCTCTTTCGTTGCGACGCGCCGGGCAGCGTCGCAAGCTCGGCCGCGCTCACGTGGCGATGCGCGCGCGGATCGTCGCGGAAATACCAGGCCCAGACGATGACCCAAATGAGGCTCGCGGCGCCCGCGATCACGAACGAGCCGCGCCACGACACCCAAACGATGAGGCCGGCGACAATCGGCGGAGTAACCGCATTGCCGAGGCGCGCAAAACAGTGGGTGATCCCTTGGGCGTAGCCCCATTGACCCCGCGGCGCCCACGCCGTGATCGCGCGGGTCGCGGTCGGAAACGCGGCCCCCTCGCCCACGCCGAGCGCCAGTCGTGCCAGGAACAGTGACCAGAGGCCGCCGACTGCGCCCGTAAGCGCGGTTGCGGCGCAGACCAGCAGGCCGCCGAGGCTCAGCGTCAGCCGCGCTCCCGCGCGGTCGCCGATCCAGCCGCCGATAAGCTGAAACGCCGCATAGGGGATGGCAAAGGCCGAGACCGCCCAGCCATAGTCGGCGTTGCTGAGGCCCAGATCCCGGCGCATGTTCGGCGCCGCGGTCGCGATGTTCACGCGATCGATGTAGAGGATCAGGTACATGAGGCAGAGCAGCCACAGCACGCGGTTGGCCGCGGTCGGCCGCAAATGACTGGCAAGGCCGCCCTCGGCCATCGTCATGACAATCCCCCCGGAAGCGATCGTGCGAGATCAGGCGCTGGGCCGCGTCTCCCCTTTGATCTGCGTGCGATGCAGGATGCGCCGCGTTGCGGAATCGAAGGGATCGCGGCGGTGCATGGTGCAGCGATTGTCCCAGAGCACCACGTCGCCGATCTGCCATTCGTTGTACCAGGCGAGTTCCGGCTGGGTCGCGTAGGACCAGATTTCGTCCAGCAGCGCTTCCGACTCCGCGAGCGGAAGCCCGTCGATGTAAGCGTTGCGGCGCCGGCCCAAATACAAGACGCGGCGATGCGTCTCGGGATGGCGGCAGACGATCGGATGGCTGGTGCCGGGCGAGCGCGTGGGGTCGTCGGTCGCGGTCACGCCCTGGCGCAGGTAGCCGCCGCTGTTGTAGGTGCCGTCGTGCTTGAGCGTGCGGCCCTCGATGCGGCGAAGCAGCGCCGCCGGCATCGCCTCGAGCGCCTTGTACATGTTGCAGAAGCCGGTATTGCCACCGGCGGGCGGAATTTCGAGCGCATAGAGCATGCTCGCCTTGGGCGGATCGGCGAGATAGGACATGTCCGTGTGCCAGACGGCCTCGCCCGCACCCAGGCTGCCGATCGGCACGCCGTTCTCGATCACGTTCGAGACCACATAGATCTCGGGCTTGCCTTCAACGAAGCGCCGACCGGTTTCCTGAATCGGCGCCCAATCGAGATCGCCGAAGCGGCGACTGAAGCCGATCAGGTCGTCGTCGCTGAGCCGCTGTTTGCGGAACAGCAGCACCAGGTGATCGAGCCAGGCCTGGTGAATCCGCTTGAATGTCGGTTCATCCAGCTTGCCGAGGTCGACGCCGCGGAGCTCCGCGCCCAGCGCCGCGCCAGTGGGAATGATTTCGATGCCAGGCATGCTGCCACTCCCTCGAACATGGCCCTCGCCCTCTCGCTGCGCGCCCCCTCCCCGCTCTGGAGAGGGAGACCCGCCGCGAAGCGGTGGGTGGGTGAGGGAAAGATACAGCCTTTTGGTTGCCCGCCGATAGCCCACCGACACGTCCGGGTACTTGGACTTTGGTGCGCCAGGCTCAGCGGCTCGCCCAGCGGTCTTGCATGCGGTACCACCGCATCACATAAGGCACGAACCAGGGATTGCCGGAATAGAACGGCATTGTGGGAAAGCGGCGATCGGCGAAGACCGTCCGGCCCTCGGGCGAACCCAGGATCCGATGTGCGGCTTTCTGGCCGAGATAGGTTCCCATGGTGGTTACGGTGACAGTGGGTGGTTACGGTGACAGTGCACTGAATCTGATCTGTCGAGTTTTGGCTGCGGTTTCGGTCCGCGCCTTGCGGCCCGGAGCAAATCTCTACCGCTTCCCCTGCGCAATCGAAAAAGTGCACTGTCACCGTAATGCTACTCATCCCTGGATGAAACTTGGGGGCTCAGGTCACGCGCATCTCCTTGCGCGAGAATTGAGGGCAGATGTTGCTATCTTAAACCATCTGCCGCATTTTATTGGCTTAAACCTACTGGCGAGACAGCAATTTTGGTGGGCTCTAGGTGGATAAGACGAAATCTGCAATTCTGGAATTTTTCTATCCGAAGCGCACAGTCATCTGCACGCGGACATTCAGTAATTTCCTTGCGGACTATTACGACAATGTGGATCACTTGTTCTTTATCACAAGTTTGGCAGCAAGGGCTGACGACACGCTGGTCACGGCTGCTAAGACCTTGGCTAACATCTCGAGCTCGACACACGAAGATAAAGAACGATGGGAACGTGTCAGAGCCGATCCCCAAGTTACAGCACGAGAACTGCGACGGTTTGCGAGGGTTCTATCGCGTAATTTAACCAATGCAATAGTCAGCGGTTTTCAACGGTATTTCTCGGAAATAATTCAAGCCACCGCTCTGAAGCGGCCGGAGATATTGAGATCGGGTCAAACTGTCCGCGTCGACGAGATACTCAGGTTTACCAGGCATAGTGATATCGTGTCCTACCTCATCGACAAAAAAATAAACGAACTGTCTTATGGTGGGATCAGAGATATGGAGAGCTATTTCAGGGACAGGTTGGGCACAGAAATGTTCTCGACTGATCGTCAACGTGCATTACTCACGGCGTTTATAGAAATAAGAAACATAAACGTTCACAACGGCAGTATCGTAAACGACCTTTTTCTAAGCAAGGTCGGCGCGATTGAGGATTTCAATTTTGTTCGGGGAAAGCGTTTCCACGTGGATATGGATGAGCTTACTTTGCTATCAGACAATGCGATTCGGGTTGCACTCGCGATCGATCGAAGTGTCGCATCTAAATTCAAACTTCAGCGTAAGGCCCATAAGGCCTGGGATTCGACGACCTCCCTCTCATCCAAGATTACAAAATCAAAATGAATTGCGGTGAAATTGCGGTGACAGGGAATTGCGGTGACAGTGCACTCAATTTAATTTGTCGAATTGCGACGCCAGTTTGATTTTGGCGATGGGCGCGGACGCGAAGCGCTCAGCGGCTCGCCCAGCGGTCTTGCATGCGGTACCACCGCATCACATAAGGCACGAACCAGGGATTGCCGGAATAGAACGGCATCGTCGGAAAGCCGCGATCGGCGAAGACCGTCCGGCCCTCGGGCGAGCCCAGGATCCGATGCGCGGCTTTCTGGCCGAGATAGGTTCCCATGGGCACGCCCGCAAAGCAGTACCCGCCCGCGAAATGGATGCCCTCGTGCGAGACGAGGTGCGGCCAAAGGTCGAAGGTGCCGGCGCAGCGTCCGGTCCAGGAATGCGTCAACTTGAGATCGGCGATCGCGGGTATGATCCTTGCGGCATCCTCGTGAAGTTGCGCACCCTTGGTCCTTGCACCCGAAGGCCGCGTTCCCGTGCGCCAGAGGAAGAGAATGCGCGTGCCATCGGGCGAGCGTCGCATCGAGATGATGTCGTGCACGTGGTCGATATAAGTGCGGTCCGTGGGAAGCAGCCGCTTCATCAGCGCCGGCGCCAGCGGCTCCGTCGCGATCATATAGGCATCGAACGGGATGAGGCGGCTTTGCAGCCAGGGCAACAGCGGGCCCGTATAGCCATTCGTCGCCACCAGGACCTCGCGCGACCGCGTCGTTCCCCGCGGCGTCACAACATCGAATCCGCCGCCAGCCAGGGGCGTGATGCGCTCGACCGCGGTGCTCCCGATCAAATCCACGCCCGCGGCGCGCGCACGGTCCAGCAGGCCGCGATGATAGAGGCCGGGATGGATTGCGCCCAGGTCGGGGATCAGGGCGCCACCACAGTAGCGATCGCTCGCGATCTCGTCCTGCACCGCGGTGCGCGAGAGCATCTTGAATTCGCTTCCGAGATGCTTCCGGCGAAGTTCGAGCTCTCGTTCCAGATCGACATATTGACGTGGTGATTTGGTCAGGATGAGGCGCCCGCCGATCTTGAAGCCGCAATCGATCTGCTCGGTGCTCACGCGTTCAACGACTGCATCGAAGGCGGCCTGCATCTCGCGGTAGACCTCGACCGCGTAAGCGGGCCCGTGACGGCGCACCAGGTCGCCGAAGCTATGCTTCAGCGTGCGGCCCACATAGCCGGCGTTGCGGGTGCTGGCGCCGTGGCCCAGGTCGCCCGCGTCGAATGCCACCACGCCGCGGCCGGCGCGCGCCAACACCAGCGCGGCATTGAGCCCGGTAATGCCGGCTCCGACGATCGCGACATCGGCACGGGTGGGCGGCGTGCGCGGGGTCTCGCGCGTCGGCGGTGCCGCATCCCACCAATACGGCGTCTCCCTGAAGTCCGCGGCAAATCGGCTCCGCTCGGAAGAGACTGCATCCGTTCCTTGGCTCATGGAGCCGATTTTATACCGCAACGGCCGGTCTATCGAACTTTCTTGCCTGCGCCGCGCCCCTGTAGCAGGGGTCGCGGGGACCTTGTAAGATCGCGCGATAAATTCCTGCATTCAAAAAGAGGCAGTCCCCTTGGAAACCCGCACGCTCGGAAAATCCGGTCTCAAGGTCTCGCTCGTGGGCCTCGGCTGCAACAACTTCTCCGGCCGGATCGACCTCGATGCCACCCGCAAGGTCATCCACAAGGCTTTCGATCTCGGCATCTCTCTCTTCGACACCGCCGATACCTACGGCAATCGCGGGGGGTCCGAGGAATTCATGGGGCAGGTGCTGGGCGAGCGGCGCAAGGACATCATCCTCGCGAGCAAATGCGGCATGCCCATGGACGATGTGGGCGTGCGCAAGGGCGCGTCGCGCCGCTACATCATTGCGTCGCTGGAGGCGAGCCTGAAGCGCCTCAGGACCGACTGGCTCGACCTCTATCAGATCCACCAGCCCGACCGCGAAACCCCGATCGAGGAGACCTTGCGCACCCTCGACGACCTCGTGCGCGCCGGAAAGATCAGGTACTTCGGCTGCTCCAATTTTCCAGGCTGGCAGGTGGTGGAAGCGCTCTGGACCTCGAGACACCTGGGCCTCAACTCCTTCATCTCCTGCCAGGACGAATACAGCCTGGTGGTGCGCGGCATCGACCGCGAGCTGATGCCGGTGATCGAGGCCTATGGCATGGGGCTGCTGCCGTTCTTCCCGCTCGCGAGCGGATTGCTCACCGGCAAGTACAAGCGCAACGCGCCGATGCCCGCGGGCACGCGCCTCACCAATACCCAGCGCCTGGCCGACCGGTTCATGACCGAGGGCAATTGGCAGGTGGTGGAGCGCCTCGAAGACTTCTGCGCAACCCGTGGACACACATTGCTCGAACTCGCCTTCGGCTGGCTTGCGGCGCGGCCGGGGGTTGCGAGCGTGATCGCCGGCGCCACCAAGCCAGAGCAGCTCGAGCAGAACGTGAAGGCGGTCGGCTGGAAGCTCACGCGCGAGGAAATGGCGGAGGTGGACAGGCTCACGAAGCGGGCCTGAGCGACGCGCGCGCCAATGGCGCCACACCACGCCGCAGCGGCTTAAACGATAACGACACGGGGAGCGAAAGCCATGTTGACGATAGACGTCCAAGTGCACGCTTACGAGCGCAACCACCCCGGCCGTCCCTGGCTCGCCTTTCTGCATGGGCCGTCGGAGGCTACCGGCGACCAGATGGTGGCCGCGATGGACGAGGTCGGAGTCGACGGTGCGTTGCTGGTCTCGCCGTTCGCGATGTACGGCTACGACGCGAGCTATGCCGTCGAAGTCCACAAGAAGCATCCGAAACGCTTCGGCCTGATCAAGCCATTCGATCCGACCGATCCGCAGGTCGCGGAGAGAGTAGCCGAGTGGGCGGCGACACCGGGCACCGTCGGCGTTCGCATCATGCTGAACCGCGCCTCGGAGGACCCGGCCGATCCCGGCATCAACCGGATCATGACGGCGGCTGCCCGGCATTCGCTGCCGGTAAACCTCCTCGTCTGGGGGCGTCTGGACCAGATGAAGGCGCTCGCCGCGCGTCACCCCGATACCCAGATCGTGATCGATCATCTGGGTTTGCAGCAGCCGTTCGAGCCGCCGGCACCGCCGGAACCGTTCCGCGAACTTCCAAAGGTACTGGCGCTGGCGGCTCATAAGAACGTCGCGATCAAGATCAGCGGCGCCTGCACGCTGTCGCACCAGCCCTTCCCTTACAAGGATATCTGGGACCCGCTGTTCCGCATCTTCGACGCCTTCGGCTTCGACCGCTGCCTGTGGGGTACCGACTGGACGCGCGCGGTTCATTTGCTGACGTACAAGCAGGGTGTCGAGGCGTTCCGCGTGACCGATCGCCTCTCCGACAGCGAGCGCGCGGCGCTGATGGGAGAGTCGCTGAAGCGGATCTACGACTGGTCGCCGTCCAAGGCTTAGGCAAGAAGCGACGCGGCGGCGTGCTTCGCCGCAGTGACGCTCTCTCGATCGTTCGCTGCGATCGCTTCGGCGAGGCTGTGCACGAACGACCCTAGCTCCGCCGCCGCGACCACGTGGTTGACGAGGCCCATTCCCGTCGCCTCCGCCGTCGAGAATTGCCGCGCCGTGAACAGAATCTCCTTCGCGGACGATGGACCCACTGCCTCGATCACGCGGCGCACGCTCATGTGGTCGTAGCCGAGACCAAGCCGCGCCGGCGGGATGCCGAAGCGCGCGCCCTCGGCCGCGATGCGCAGGTCGCAGCAGAGCGCGATCGCAAGCCCGCCGCCGATGCAATATCCGCGGATTGCCGCGATGGTCGGAACCGGACATTGTTCGATCGCGAGGAACGCGCGTTCGATGGTCTCGTTCGCGCGCACGACCGTCTCGGCGCTGGCGTAGCCATCCTCGAATTGCGAGATGTCGGCACCCGCGGCAAACGCCTTCTCGCCGGCACCCGAGAGAATGACCACCCTGAGCGCCGGCTGCTCCGCGAGACGCGCGAGTGCAGCCGGAATTTCTTCCCACATGTCAAAGGAGAGCGCGTTCAGCCGCTCGGGGTTGTTGAGCGTGAGCCGCCCGATCGGGCCTTCGCTGCCGACGATGAGCCGGTCCGAGGTCATCCACTCACCCCGCGGAGATAGACAATGGAACAAGCTCCTCGGTCAGGGCAACACACGGATAAACGCCGATGAACACAGATCAACACCGATAGACGACGGACTTGCGCAAGGTATCATGGCTTAGCCGAGCGGGTGTTGTCCGGGTCACTCCCGCTCATCTCCACATCTCCTCCTGAAGTAGAAGGAGAGAAGGGGATGATTTGGAGATGGGGAGATGATTGGTCACTCCCGCTCATCTCCACATCTCCCCGAGAATCCCCGCATCTCCTCCTGAAGTAGAAGGAGAGAAGGGGATGATTGGGAGATGGGGAGATGATTGGTCATTCCTACTCATCTCCACATCATCTCCCCGAGAATCCCCGCATCTCCTTCCCGCTCATCTCCACATCTCCTCGAACAATCCCCCACATCTCCTCCTGAAGTAGCAGGGAGAGAAGGGGATGATTGGGAGATGAGGAGATGATTGGTCATTCCCGCTCATCTCCACATCTCCCCGAGAATCCCCACATCTCCTTCCCGCTCATCTCCACATCTCCTCCTGAAGTAGCAGGAGAGAAGGGGATGGTTGGGAGATGAGGAGATGATTGTTCGGGTCACGCCCGCTCATCTCCACATCATCTCCCCGAGAATCCCCACATCTCCTTGAATTTTTCGCTTCGCCGGCGATCGCTGTTAATCAACCCGCGAGCCGCATCACGCCAACGGCGCAGCCGACCGCGAAGATCGGGATCGGCTCATAGCACCAGACCTCGCCGGTCGAGCCTTCGGCCGCGCCGGCGGCGGCGATGAAGGTCCTGATTTCGAAACCGCCTTGACCGCCATCGCGGTAGGTCTCGGCATCGGTGTAGTCGGTGAGCCGCTCCGGCCGGTTCTCGCACCAGCGTTCCAGAAACTCACGATCCCAGGCCTCGTTGATCTTTCCGGAATTGGGAGTCGCCGGCCAATGCGAGATGCCGCCGGTGCCGATAAGCGCGAGCCGCTCCGGCAGCGCGTCCGCGGCGCGGCGCAGCGCCCGGCCGAAGGCGTAGGCGCGTTTGGGCGGCGTCAGCGGCGGCCCCTGGCAATTGATGTTGGCGGGAATGATCGGGAGATCGTAGCGTGGCGTCAGGAAATGCAGCGGCACGCTGATGCCGTGGTCGAATTTCCATTCCTCGGCATAGGCGACGTCGACCTCCTGCAGCACTCCCTCGATGAGGCGGCGCGAAAGCGCGGCATTGCCGGGGATGCGCCGCCGCTCGATCTTGAGCCAGCCGGGGTCCTCGATCGGGCCTTCGTAGTGATCCGCCATCCCGATCGCGAAGGCCGGCATGTTGTTCATGAAGAAATTGGCGAAATGCTCGGCGGCGATCACGAGGAGCGCGTCCGGGCGCGAAGCCTCGACCGCCTCACGGAGCCGCGCGAGCGCCATCAAGAAGGTCTCGCGCCGCTTCGGATCGGCGCGCTCGGCGCGCCCGGTAATACCCGGCGCGTGGCTGCAGACCCCCACGAATGAGAGCGGCATCGCTACTCCGGAACCATCGCGTAGAGGCCCGCGCGCACGGGACCGTGCCGGCGCACGCCCTCGCGCATGGCCTCCAGATAGGCGCTCCACTCATAGCCGTGGAACGCCGCGAAGTGCATCAAAAGCTGGCCGTTGACGCCGAGCACGTAGAGGAGGCCGACATCCGCATCGAGGACCGCCATGCGCTCCTCCTCCGTGAGATCGAATCCCCGAAGCGCCGTGTCAACGTCGGCGAGAAACCGCGAGCGAAACTCCGGATCGCGGTTTAGCTGATAGAGCAGCTTTTGGACGTAATAGAGGGACATTTATTTTATGGTCTGCTCGCGCCCCTTGCCGCACCACCAACCCGTCGATCGACGGCTCGCAGGGTTGGTGTGGCGGCTGCGAGCGCGCCTTAGACCCTAATCCGCCGCGTGGACGTGATGTCGCTGCGCCACGTACTCATGGAGATTGTTCTTCTTGAAATTGAGCACGGGATCGAGCTCCTGGATCTCGAGCGAGATCCCGAGCGGGCGCTCGATATAAGTGGTTCCCAGAAATTGCGTCAGCGCGGCGAAGAGCTGCTCGCCCACCCGCTTCCTGGTGTCGAGGTCGCGGCCGTGGCCCATCTGAACCGAGACGTGGACGAAGCCGTTTTCGGGATGGCCGTCGGCAATGCAGTACTCATCGACGCGCGCAGCGCGCGTGCGGGTCCCGCCCTGCGGAAAGACGCCGGTGGAGATCGCGCATTTATGTAACGAAGCAAGCAAACCCGGAACGTCGATACTGTCTTGGAGGTTGGCGGAGTACTCGACGCGGATGTGCGGCATTGCCGATTCCTTCTGTTGCCCCCAGCGCGCCCCCTTCGCGAATTTCCGGCTTTGTCATGGAAACTTAACACAAGCGCGGGGTGCGAAGTCAATCGATCAGAACCGAGTCGCGGGGGCGTGGCGGGCGAAATTCATAGCCCCTCTCCCCGACAATTTGGAGACAAACCTGCGTCACTCGCGTCTTCGTGGTAAAGTTTAACCTGCGGGATCAATGATCGGGCGCCCGCGACGGCCGCGGCGGGGAACGAAAAAAGAATCACCGCGGAGGCATGAAGAACGCGGAGAGTTCTGGTTCGTCATCGCGAGCGGAGCGAAGTGATCCAGCATTCCCTGTTGATTCATCGCACAGCCCGCCCGGACCACCGAGACACCGAGGCACGGAGCTCCTGCACTCTCTTGTCCCTCACTGCATTCTGCGGTGAATGCGTCGTTCCCGTTCCTACTTCAGCTTCGCCGCTGCCTTATCGACAGCCGCCTGCCGTTCGGCCTGGCGCCCGGCGGCGCTCGCGCGTGCCTGCTCCACCAGCGCCGGTCCCGCGCGCTCGGGCGAGCCCGCGTCGAAGGGCGGCTGCGGGTCGTATTCCATGCCGAGCTGAATGACTTTCGCGAGATCGACGCCGAACGCGACGGCGGCGACCTCAAGCGCGAAGTCGATGCCGGCGGTGACGCCGCCGCCGGTGATCGTGTTGCCGTCGATCGCGACGCGCTCCGCGACCGGGGTCGCGCCGAATGCCTTCAGCATCTCGCGGCTCATCCAGTGCGTAGCCGCGCGCTTGCCGCGAAGCAGTCCCGCGGCACCCAGCACCAAGGCACCCGTGCAGACGCTGGTCACGTAGCGAGCATGCGCGGCCTGGCGGCGGACGAAATCGAGCACCTCCGGATCATTGAGCAGCGGATTGACGCCGGCGCCGCCGGGGATGCAGACGAGATCGAGCGGCGGACACTCCGCGAAGGTCGTGCTCGGGATCATCTGCAAGCCGCCGCCGGCCACGACCGGCACGCGGGTCTTCCAGACGAGATGCACCCGCGCCTGCGGGAATTTGATGAAGACCTCGTAGGGCCCGGTCAGGTCGAGCTGCGTGATATCCGGAAAGAGCAAAAAGCCGATCTCGAAAGGCATGGGGAGAAATCCTTGAGTGGATGCCAATGACCGCAGGCCCATCATACCGCAGTTGCACTCAATGGCCTTCCCCCATTGCCGCCCCTCCGCTACCCTCCTTCAGCCACCCTCGCCGGAGCCGATCCCATGACCTCGCTCCCCCTCGCTCGATTTCAGGTGCTGGACCTGACCCGCGCCCGTGCCGGGCCCACCTGCGCGCGGATTCTGGGCGACTGGGGCGCCGAGGTGATCAAGGTCGAGCAGCGGCCGGCGGGCGGCGATACCGAGGACCTCTCGGGGCTGCGCGACGATTTCGATTTCCAGAACCTGCACCGCAACAAGCGCAGCATTGTGCTGGATTTGAAGCACCCGCTGGGGCGCCGCGCGCTGCATCGGCTTGCGGCGCGCGCCGACGTGCTGGTCGAGAACTACCGTCCCGACGTGAAGCGCCGCCTCGGCATCGATTACGAGGCCTTGCGCGCGCTCAACCCGCGCCTCGTCTATGGCTCGATCTCGGGCTTCGGGCAGACCGGCCCCTATCGCGACCGCCCCGGCGTCGATCAGATCGCCCAGGGCATGGGCGGCCTCATGTCGATCACGGGGCTGCCGGGCCAGGGCCCGGTACGGGTCGGCATACCGATCGCCGATTTGACGTCGGGAATGTATCTCGCGATCGGAATTTTGACGGCGCTGCTGGAGCGCGAAAAAACCGGCGAAGGGCGGTGGGTCACGACCTCGCTGCTCGAAGCCGAGATCGCGATGCTGGAATTCCAGGCGGTGCGCTATCTGGTGACGGGCCATGTGCCGAAGCAGGCCGGCAACAATCATCCGAAGAACGTGCCGACCGGCGTCTTCCGCACCAAGGACGGTCACATGAACATCGCGGCTTCGAGCGCCGAGATGTTCCGCCGCCTCTGCGGCGCTTTGGGCTCGCCCGAGCTGCTGGCCGACCCCAAGTACAAGAGCACGGCGCTGCGCGAGAAGAATCGCGACGAGCTCAATGGGCGGATCGAGGCCTATACCGTTGCGCGCACCAGCGCCGAGTGGGTCGATATCCTGAACCGCGCCGGCGTGCCCTCGGGGCCGATCTATCGCATCGACGAGATGTTCGGGGACCCGCAGGTGCAGCATCTGGGGATGGCGCAGCCGGTCGAGCATCCGCGCCTCGGCACGCTCCGCCTCGTGGGCGAGCCGGTGTCGTTCGACGGCGTGCGCCCGCCACTCCGCAGCGCCACGCCGGAATTGGGCGAGCATACCGAGGCGGTGTTGCGCGCCGTCGGCTACGACGCCGCCGAGATCGCGGTGCTGAAGGCGGAGGGGGTTATATAGGGGCTGTTAGCTGTTAGCTGTTAGCTGTCAGCTATCGAAGGTCGCGAATGAAATGCCGCTTCGTGTTCTCCGCGGCTTCGTGATTATCCTTTATTTGGAAGCTGAGAGCTGAGAGCTGACAACTACCGCGCGGCCGCGCGGCGCAACATCTCCGCAAAGGCCGCGAACAGCTTGCGCATCTGCGGGTGCTTGTAGGGGTAGATCGCGGGGTCGTCCATGTCGTGCACGATCATGGCGACATCGGCCTCGAACAGCAGCAGCTTGCCGTCCGCGGTCTCGGCGCAGTCGATCGCGAAGTAGTCGAGGCCGAGACGTTCTTGAATCGCCGCGATCGCCCGCGCGTGGCGGCGGGCGAAACCGGTCTCGAACTCGGTCATGAACAGCGCTTCTTCCGCGCGCTTCTGGACATCATCCTTCATGCCGGCGTTTAGGTACCAGATCGCCCACTGATCGGTGAGCGCCATGTGCACGGGGTAGGCGCGGCCGTCGATAAAGGCGATGCGGTACTTGCGATAGAGCCCGTCTGTGGCTCGGTAGTCGACGAAACGCGCAAGCGCGAATTCGTCCTCCGGGCGCTCGCGCAGATAAGGCGGTATAGCCTCCGGCGCGTCGAGCTTCGCCAGGCCGAGTCCGGCATGAGAATCGAGCGGCCGCACGATCAGCGGAAAGGCGCCGTTGGGCAGCAGCGCCGCAAGCGCGGAGGGATCGCGCGTCAGCGCCATCAAATCCGAGCGCGTGACGCGCGCGGTCTCCGGCATCTCGATACCCGGCGCGCCGCGCAGCAGGCGGTGAAGGCGCTCGCGCGACAGATCGAGCATGCGCTCGGGCGGATTGAGGATCGGGCGGGGCCAGGTTCTGCGGATCTCGCTTAGCGCTTGCAATTGCGGGCGATGCGCTTCCGATTGCGCGATCGCCACGATCGCAAGATCGTGCTCGGGCACTTCACTCGGCAGTGGCTCGTGCGGCAGCAGGTACATGGTCACGAGCTCGATATCCGATCCCTCCAGCAGGAATTCGAGCGGCGCGTTGGCGCCGACGTCACCCGGGGCGGCGAAGGCGAGGAGCCGCAGGCTCGGCGCCACACTGCAGCGCGATGGATAGACCCGTTGGATTTTTAGCGCGCGCGCCTGATGCGCAATCCCGACCTCGCGATCCCCGAAGATCTGCTCGACAACCGAGAGGTCCATCAGCGCCGACGCGTCCTCCGGCTGGTAAACGAAGCGCCGCAGCAGATCGCGCCAGATGGGATTGAGATCGGCACCATCGAACGCAAGCTTCGAGAGCCGCGCGACGCCGAGCGGACGATTGGTATTGTCCACGCTGGTCGTCCCGTGCATTTGCTCGGCCCCGATCGGTTCCCCGTTCATCCCATCGGTACTAACATCTGTAGGGTTAACAAAGCCTTGAACCGCCCTCGAAAATGGCTGGGATTGCGGCCTTTTACCGGCCCTTAAGCGGGTGGCGCGAAGCTCGTTTCCGGGCCGTGTCGGCCTTTCCCGGGAGTGGCGATGACGACGATCCTCGACTGCATCGGCGAGACCCCGCTGGTGACGCTCGGCCGCATGGTCCCGCCGGGGCGCGCAACCATCCAGGCGAAGCTCGAATTCCTGGGACCGACCGGCAGCATCAAGGACCGCATCGCCCGCTACATCATCCTCAAGGCCGAGCGCGAAGGCCTGCTGAAACCCGGCGGCACCATCATCGAGAGCACATCCGGCAATACCGGGGCCGCGGTCGCGATGATCGCGGCGGCGCGCGGGTACCGCGCGATCCTGGTGATGCCGGCGAAAGCGAGCATCGAGAAACAGATCGCGGCGCGTGCCATGGGCGCCGAGGTCATCGTGGCGCCGCCGGACTCGAAACCCGGCGATCCCCTCCACTACGTGCAGCGCTCGCTCGACCTCGCCCGCGAGATCCCCAATTCCTTCCGCATCAATCAGTACGACAACCCCGACAACCCCGAGGCGCACTATCTGAGCACCGGGCCTGAAATCTGGCGCCAGACCCAGGGCCGCATCGATTATTTCGTCTGCTCCGCCAGCACCGGCGGCACGCTCTCGGGCACGGCGCGCTATCTCAGGGAGCAGAACCCCGCGCTCAAGGTCGTGATGGCGGACCCCGACGGCTCGATTTACGCGGGATATTTCCGCACCGGCCGGGCCGAGCCGCCGAACCCGCCGCGCAAGTATCAGGTCGAAGGTGTCGGCAAGGATCACCTGGTCGACTGCATGGATTTCTCGGTGGTGGACGAGGTCATGACCTTCTGCGACCAGGACGCCTTCGGCGCGGCACGGCGGCTCGCGCGCGAGGAAGGGATTCTCGCGGGCGGCAGCTCCGGCGCCAACGTGTGGGCCTCGCTGCAACTGGCGGAGCGCCTGTCGCCCGAGAAGGTGATCGTGACGGTGCTGCCGGATTCGGGCCTCAAGTACTTCTCGAAGTTTTACGACGACCACTGGCTCGCGACCCACGTCGCCAAGCCGAGCCTGGCGCTGTCCAAATAGAGCCGTGGCGCTTAAAGCTGTCTCTTCGAAGAAGCAAACCCGACGAAGCCCAGGAAACCCATCGCACGAGCGATTTAGGATTCTACCACGAAGACACGAAGATCACGAAGAGGAAACGTTTGACGTGTCTTCGTGTCCTTCGCGCCTTCGTGGTGAAACTTTTGAATCCGGATTGCTTCGCCTTTGGCCCGCAATGACGGGGTTGCGGGCCGATCTCTGAAGGCCGTCTTCCCCCTAATCCCCCTAATCCCCCACATCCCCTTCCTCTGTTGGTTCCGCGCGCTTTGACCGCAAACCGGGATGAGCCGGTAGCGCCCGTGCGAAATCCCTGCCGGTGCGGCTCTCCCCCCGGTATGATGAGGAGGACGCGTGCAAAAGGAGATGGTGCCGTGAGCACGACCGTGATCGGCGGCGCGATGCTGCCGCATGCCCCGCAATTCTTCACCATGCCGGAGACCGAGGATCGCGAGACCGTTGCCCGGGTCCGGGAGATCGCCGCCGACATCGGCGAAAGGCTCCGCGCGCTCAAGCCCGATCTCTGGGTCCTGTTCTCCAACGATCACGTCGAGCAATTCTTCCATCAGGCGGCGCCACCCTTCACCATTCACGTGGGCGGCGAGGCCAGCGGTGAATTCGCCGGCCGCAAATTTCACTGGAAGATCGCGAGCGAGATCGCATTCGAGCTGGTGCGCGATCTCTATCGCCAGGGCTTCGACCCCGCCTTCACCAGCACGGCCAGGATCGACTATGCGATGGGCATTCCGCTGACCCATCTCGGTCACACCGAGGCGGTGCTGCCGATTTTCGTCAACGCCTACCTGCCGCCGCAGCCGACGGTCGAGCGCTGCTATGCCTTTGGACAGGCGGTGGCGCGCGCGGTCACCAGCATGCGGCTCCGCACCGTCGTGCTTGCAAGCGGCGGCATGTCGCATTTCCCCGGCACCGACCGCTACGGGAACCCAGAGCTCGCGTGGGACAAGCAGGTGCTCGCTCAGCTCGCGACGGGCAACCTCAAATCGCTGATCGGGCACAGCGAGGCCGAGCTCGACCGGACCGGCAATATCGAGCTGCGCTGCTGGGCTTGCGCGGCGGGCGCCCTCGGCGAGCGCAAGCCCGACATCGTGTCGCTGGACCCGAGCTGGCACCATAACTATGCCTCCCTCGCCTGGTTCGGGGGCGAGGAAGCGCGCGAGCAACCGCACTATCCCTCGATCAAGCCGGAGCTGGTGGAGTTGACGGCAGCGCTGCATGCAATCGCTCACGATGAGGCCGCACGCGCCGCCTACATCGCCGATCCCACCGCCTACGCCGCTCGCTACCCGCTCGCCGCGGAGCAGCGCACCGCCCTTGTCGCGCTCGACGTGCCGGCGATGGTCGCGATCGGCGTGCACCCGCTGGTGCCATTTCTCGCGAACCTCCAGGTGCAGCGGCTGCGAGCGCCAAAGCGCTAATCTGGGCACGATAGCCGCCGCCGGTATCGTCTTTGCGAGGAGGCAAAACCGACGAAGCAATCCAGCGGCAAGCGACGTGCCGCGAACTTCTGGATTGCTTGGCCTGCGGCTCGCAATGACGAAGAAACCGGTAACGATTCTACGCTCTACTCTCGCTCAGCTCCTCCGCTTCACCGCGGCGCCGTTGACCCAGAATTCCGGCGTCTCGCCGTAGGGCTTGGTGATCAGCTCGAACAAATGGCCGTTGGGGTCGTGAAAATAGAAGCCGCGACCGCCATAGAGACGGTTGATCTCGCCGGGCCCGCTGTCGTCGAACTCGGCGTAGAACCTGATGCCGGCGGCCTTGACGCGCGCGAGTGCCGCATCGAATTCCGCGTCGCTCACCAGAAAAGCGCAATGCATCGAGCGGATCGCCCGCTCTCCGGCGTCCGCAAAATCGATGATGACGCCGTTGCCGGTGCTGAGCGGAACGAACGGCCCCCAGTCCTTCCCCACCTTCACGCCCAGAATATCGGCGAGAAACCGCGCCGACGCGCGGTGATCCTTCGCGGGGATGATCATATGGTTGAGATCGACGGACATCGCGAAGTTCCGTTGTTCGCCGGCCCCTCAGTTGAGGCCGTAGAACTTCATCGCGCCGCCGGCCATCACGTCATGCTTCGCCTGGGGCGAAAGTCCCGCGATACGTTCCGCGAGCATCGTCGGCGCCCCCGGGAAAAAACCGTCGCGATGCGGATAGTCGGTCGCCCAGAGGATTTTTTGCGGGCCGATATACTCCGCAAGCACGCCGATCGAGCCTTCGACCGGCTCGAAGGAAATCCAGCAATTGCGCCTGAATAAATCGCTCGGCCGCATCTTGAGCCCGGAATCGTTGAAGCCCTTGTCGTCAAAGTGCCGGTCCATGCGGTCGAGCCACGGCGCGATCCAGCCGCCGCCGGATTCGAGGAAGGCGACGCGGAGCCTCGGATGGCGCTCGACGACGCCGCCCCAGATCATGCTCATGGCGGCGAGCATCATCTCCATGGTGTGCGAGATGATGTGCTGCGCGCCGCGTCCGTCGAAGCGGTCGATTCCAACTGTCGGCATGCCGCTGTTGCCGCCCTCATGCAGGCCGATGGAGAAGTCGAGATCTTCAGCGGCACTCCAGAACGGGTCGTAGATGCGATCGTGCAGCTTGTGGTCGTTGTAGGGATTGGGCCTGAGGAACCCGCCGCGAAACCCCAGCTCGCGCCGGGCGAAGCGCATCTCCTCGATCGCGGCCTCGATCGACTGCAGCGGCAGCATGGCGATGCCGAACAAGCGGTCGGGGTAAGGCTTGCAGTAGTCGGCAAGCCAGCGGTTGTAGGCCCGGCACATCGCCGCGGCGAAAGCGGGATCGTGCACCGCGCCCGCGAACAGGCCGAGGCTCGGATAGAGGAACGCCGCGTCGATCCCGTCCAGATCCATGTCGGGAATCCGGGCGTGCGGATCGAAGCCGCCCTTGCGGCCGTCTTCGTAGGCCATCGCCTCCGCGACGACGGTGCCCTGGCGGGCGCCCACTCCGCCGATGCCGCCGAAACCCTGCGTGCTGCCGAGAATCTGTTCCTCGAGGAGCAGGCGATCCTTGCCGTTCTTGTCCTTGACCAGCTTTGGCGCGCGCTCGCGGTAGCGGGGATCGAGATAATCGTTCCAGAGGCTGAACGGCTCCAGCACGTGGCCGTCCGCGTCGATCAGGTTGTAAGTGCGGCTCATGGGCGCTGCTCCCTGCTGTTGGCACGCCGATACGAGGCACGAAAGCGGTCCGACCTATGTCCGCGGGGGCACGGAAAGCACCCCGCGCACCGCCCCGGAATTATAGACGGCCTCGGTGGACTCGCAAACGACGGGGTTTGGAGAATTGCCGCTCCGATCCGCTATTTCGGCGCGGTGACCGCTAGAGAGAGTTCCGCTTTGGGGCTGCGCAGGGCCAATAGGGCCATAAACGACCCGCCGGCCAGGAAACTCGACATTAGCAGAGCCGCCACTGGGCCGTATTTGTCGAGGACCAATCCGAAGAGAAGCGGCGCGGCGCCCTGGAGGAGGCGGGCCGGTGCTGCCAGCAGCCCAGTACGTAGTCCATAGCCAGCGGGCCCGAACATCGCGAGTGGTAATGTGCCGCGAGCGATCGTGAGAAGGCCATTCCCACCGCCATGCAGGAGCACGAACGGTACGGCGAGGATGGGTCCAAAAAACATGAGTAACGCGGCGCCGATCGGATGCAAAATGGTCGAGAGCCGAGCGGAGAGCATGGGCGCGGTCCGCTTTAGCAACGTGAATTCGACGACGCGCGCGGCCACCTGCGCCGGACCCACGAGAGAACCCGCGAGTACCGCTGTCGCCGCCGATGCGCCTAGCGCTTCGAGAAGACGGGGTAGATGCGCTGCATAAGCCGTTGTTACGAACCACATCGCGCCAAAGACCGCTGCCAGAATTATCATCGTCCACGGCACAGCGGCTGGCGCCGCTTCACCTGTAGCCTCGACCGGCGAGATTGGCGGCGCTTTCGGCACAAGCAACCGATTGAGAGGTAGCCCGATCAGCAGGTGCAGAGCAGCCCAGACGACGCAGGCACCGCGCCAACCAAGTGTACTCAGTAAGTAGGCGCTCGTCGGCCACCCGACGGTGCTGGAGAAACCGGCGAAGAGCGTGATGCCGGTGATCGCGTTCCGCGCCCTGAGACCGTACAAGCCCGTAACAGTTGCGAAGGCGGCCTCGTAAAGGCCGAAACCCATGCCCACGCCGATGACCATCCAGGCCAACACTAATCCGCTAAGGCCGGAAGCCTGGGAAAGTAGGAGCAACCCCGCGGCGAACACGAGGCTGGTCGCCGCCAGTACATCCCGCCCGCCGCGCCGATCGATCGTGCGGCCTGCCCAGGGGCCCAGCACGCCCGAGAGCAGCAGCGCCGCCGAAAAGACGCCGAAAAACCAGGCGTGCGACAGATGCAGCTCGGCCGAGATCGTGTCCGCGAAGACCGCCGGTATGTAATAGGTCGAGGCCCAGGCGAGTGTCTGCGTAATCCCGATGGTCGAGACGACGACAACGCGGTGGCGTCGAACTCCCACCCTGCCTATTTGGATGGTTTCCATCCTTCGATGATAGCCGAAGCGACGTAATTCTCGACGCCGCGGCCCGGCGCCCAGGTTGCGATCAGATCGCGACTCTCCGGCTTGATGGTGACGCGGATGTCGGTGAAGCCGGCATCCCGCAGCCACGCTTTGATCTTGTGTGCCGGCGCCGCTCCAACGACACAGCCACAGATGAGCGTGGGATCGGCGGCAAGCTCAGGCGATAGCGGTGCGGTGTTCACCACGTCAGAGATCGCGAGGCGTCCGCCCGGCTTGAGCACGCGGAACGCCTCGCAGAAGACCTGCGCCTTGTCCGGAACCAAGTTGATGACGCAGTTCGACAGGATCACATCGGCGGTGTTGTCGGCGATCGGCAGGTGCTCGATCTCGCCGAGCCGGAATTCCACGTTGCTGGCCCCGACCTTGGACGCATTCTCACGCGCCTTGGCCAGCATCTCGTGAGTCATATCGACGCCGATAACCCGGCCATTCGGACCAACCTGCGTCGCCGCCAGGAAACAATCAAAGCCAGTGCCGCTGCCCAGATCGACAACGACTTCACCGGGTTTCATCGCGGCGATCGCTTGCGGATTGCCGCAGCCGAGGCCAAGATTTGCGCCATCGGGGACAGCCGCGAGTTCCTCTGCCGAGTAGCCCATATGCAACGACTTGCTGCCAGCAGCGGCCGTGACCGAGCCTTCGCAGCAACTGGATTTCGAGCCGACTGCAATGCCGCCGTAGCGGGCGCGGACCATTTCCTTGGTTTCGTTGGTGTCCATGGCCGTGTCCTTTCCTTGATCAGGTAAGCGGATGTGTGTGCCGGCGCAGAAGCGGCAGCGCCAGCACGACCGCAACGAGTTGCGCCAGAATGAATCCAGGCGCGTCGGCCGGGCGAATGCCGGCGAAGGTATCGGTTAGGCCTCGCGCGATCGTCACCGCCGGGTTCGCAAATGAGGTTGAGGCGGTGAACCAATAGGCGCCGGTGATATATGCCCCGACCGCGAACGCAGTGACGGGCGCGGCGTGCGTACGGCATCCCCAGATTGTCGCCAGCAGCCCGAAGGTGGCGACTATCTCCGCAATCCACTGCCCGACACCCGAGCGGATGTGCGTCGAAAGCTGCAACACCGGCAGCTCGAACATCACATGCGCGAGCCAAACACCGACGATTGCGCCGGCAATCTGGGCCACGATGTAGCCCGGAACCAACCGCCAGCGCAGGCCGCCTGTCAACGCGGCGGCGAGCGTGACTGCCGGGTTCATGTGCGCGCCGGAGCGCGGGCCAAAGGCGAGGATCAGCGCCACGAGCGCGCCGCCCGTGGCGATCGCATTGACCAAGAGAGCAAGGCCCACGTTGCCGCCGCACAATCGCTCGGCCATGATTCCGGAGCCGACGACGCCGATCAGCAGAAAGGCCGTCGCAATGCACTCCACGGCCACGACCTCGGTCATCGAATGCGCGAGCGCGCCCACATGATGCGCCGATACCGCTTTTGCGACGGTTGCGGTGGTCACGACGCCTGCCCTTCAATGGCGTCGTCGCGCAGACGGCCGATGGCCTCAACCCGGCTCGTCAAGGTCATGCGATCGAGCTTGTCGATCGGCAGGTTCACAAAAATCTTGATGCGCCTTTCCAGCGCGCCGAACGCGTCGCGGAACGCGAGCATGCGCTCGGTCTCGGAACCATCGACGGCGGCAGGATCGGCGACGCCCCAATGTGCGGAAACCGGTCGACCTGGCCAGACCGGACAGACTTCGCCGGCGGCCTGATCGCACACGGTGAATACGAAATCCATAACTGGCGCGTCCGGCGCCGCGAACTCATTCCAGGATTTCGAGCGGACGCCTCGCGTAGGCAAACCCAATTCCGTCAGCAGTTGTAAGGCGAGAGGATGGACCGCGCCCTTGGGAAAGCTGCCTGCGCTGTAGCCCTTGAACTGCCCCTTGCCCCAATGGTCGATGAGGCTTTCGGCGAGAATGCTGCGCGCGGAGTTGCCAGTGCAGAGGAACAGCACGTTGTAGATTCTTACCGGCATCAGGCACTCCGCTTGCGTGATCGGACAGTCGCGGCGCGTGCCTCTGGCCGGCAGACCGGCGCACAGACGTCTGCACCCCGGCCGCAGCAGTTCTCGGTGAGGAAGCCAACGAGGCCGTTCATCGCACCGAAGTCGGCGGCATAGATGAGCTGGCGGCTAAGGCGTCGCTGCGTAATCATTCCCGCCCGGTGCAGATGCTGTACATGGAACGTCAGCGACGATGGCGGCATCCCAAGCCGCTCCGCAATCACGCCAGCCGGGAGGCCTTCGGGCCCGCGCTCCACAAGCATCCGAAACAGCGCCAGACGCGTATCGTGGGCAAGCGCCGCAAGCGCTTGTACAGCTTGGCCATTGTTCATCGCTTGCTCCGACATTTCGAGTATAATCGAATTTTATCAGGCGGAAATGCGCTGTCAACGATATTTCGAGAAAGATCGAATCGATGTGGGCCTTGAAAAACGGCCGTGCTTGACGCTATTGGCGCCGGCGCCGCGTTTTCGCGATCTCACCGTGCGTCTTGGAAGAAAGCGAAGCAGGAGCTACGCGGCGCGGTGGTTGGCGCTTTACGCTCGACCCTCACCCCGCGCTCTGCCAGATATGTCCCAGAATTCGTTCGCGCATGGCGATGAAATCGGGGCTCGCCTTGATCGCGCGAATGTCGTCACGCTCGGCCGTGACACGGGAAAACCCCACTTTGACCCGCTCCAGGATGCGGCCCGGCCGCGGCGAAATCACGACGACCTCGGTGCCGAGATAGACCGCCTCCTCGACGCTGTGCGTGATGAACACCACGGTCATATTGGTGCGCCGCCAGACCGCATGCAGCTCCTCCTGCATCTTTTCGCGAGTGAGCGCGTCGAGCGCGCCGAACGGCTCATCCATCAGCAGCACCTTGGGATCGTTGACCAGGGCGCGCACGATCGCCAGGCGCTGCTGCATTCCCCCGGAAAGCTGATAGGGATACCGGTCGTGGAAGTCCCACAGCGAGACGAGCTTGAGATAGTGCTCCACCGTTGCGCGCCGGTCGGCGCGCGCGATGCCCCGCACCATGGGTCCAAACTCGGCGTTCTCCAGCACGGTCATCCAGGGAAAGAGAGCAGGCTGCTGGAAGACGACGCCGCGATCGGGACCCGGTCCCGTGATCGCCGTGCCGTTCAGGCGCACGCTACCCGTGGTCGGTCGGATGAACCCCGCAAGCGTCTGCAGCAGCGTGGTCTTGCCGCAACCGGAGGGGCCTACGATGCAGACGAAATCTCCCTCCGCGAAGGCCAGGTCGATGCCGGCCAGCGCGCGCACCTGACCATCCCTAGTGGGATAGTCAACGGAGACCGAAGCGAACTCCACGAACGCTGCCGAGGCTGAGCGGTTCATCGTGAAGCCCGCGCCATCAAGAAGCCACGCGTATTCGACCACGGAGGCACGGGAGGCACACGGCCCGAAGTCCCCGAGCCCTCGCGCGCACCCCTACTCTCGCCCAAACGACGCCCGAGAAGAACGACGTTCCTCAGTGTCCTCCGCGCCTCCGTGGTGTGTCGCTTCGTGCGGCAATGCTCGTTCGACCAAATCAATCCCGCGTTACGCCTTTGCCGCGCGCTGGAGGAAGGTTGTATTGGTTGCCTTCTCGAACGCTTCGACGCCGGGCGCCTCACGAATGCTCTTCTGTACCACCAGGAAGTCGGCGGTGCTTTTGAGAACGTGAGCGAACTTGCCGGGCTTTCCGGGAGCACCCAACCAATCCGGCGAGAGTTGCCGCTCGAAGGTCACGAAGTCGTACTCGGCCATATCACGCTTGGCCACGTCCGGCGTGACGCCCGCCTCCTTGGCGACGATCGCAGCCGCGTCGTCGGGCTTGGTCTTGTACATCGTGAGAGCATTGCCATAGGCGTGAAGGAACCCGGTCACCGCGTCCGGATAGGCCTCGCTGAAGGCCGTTCGCGCGACTATCAGATCGGCGATGACGTAACCGGCAGCGTCCAGCTTTTGCGACGTCGGGAAGGCCACGCCCCCGGCCTCCAGCATCTTCGACTTGGCGGGGCTCCAGACGTATGCGGCATCGATGTCGCCGCGCGTCCAGGCCGCCACTTCGGCATCCGGTTTGAGATCGAGTACGGTTACGTCCTTCTCGGTAAGCCCGTTGGTCTTGAGGAAGCCCAACAGTCGGAAATGCGAGGTCGAGCCGAAGGGCGTGGCCACCTTTTTCCCCTTGAAGTCGGCAGGGCTCTTGATGTTCGCGGCGGCGCGAACGACCATATCCTCCGCCGGTCCGATATTGTCGACCATGCCGATCAACTGATAGGGAATGCGCTGGCTGATGCCGGCGGCGGTCGGCGATGAACCGATCGCAAGACCGATATCGATTGATTGCGCCGCCATTGCCGTGTTGATCTCGGCGCCGCTGCCGACCTCGCTCCAGCCGATCTTTGCGCCCGCCATCTGCTCGAACCAACCCTGGCCTTTGGCGATCATGGTCGGTTTGGTTTCGACGAAGAAGGCGACTCGCACGCTGTCCGGCGCCTTGCCGGCGGCAAAAAGAGAACGCGTCGGAAGCCCGGACACGAGAGCGGCGCCCGACAGCGTCGCAATTTTCATGAATCCGCGCCGATTGATCGCTCCCGAAGGAACCTGCTCGCTTGCCATGACACCCTCCTCTTTTCATGTTGACGGAAGAAGTCGTGCGCCATTCTGGCGCCTCGATCCGATGCTTGCTAGTCCTTGCCACTCCAGTGAACAACACGATGCTCGACCAGAAGCAGCAGCCGGTCGAGCCCCAAGCCGACGATCCCGATGAACAGAATCCCGACGAAGACGTAGTCGGAGCGCAGAAATCGCCCGGCATCGAGGATCATCCAGCCGATGCCGGTGCTGCCGGAGATGATCTCGGCCGCGATCAAGGTCGCGTAGACGACGCCGATCGCGAGCCTGGCGCCGGTGAAGATTTCGTGCAGCGCCGAGGGAAACACCACATACCGGAAAATCTGCCACTCGGTGGCGCCCAGCGAGCGCGCCGCCTGAATGCGCTGCACGGACACGTTTCTGACGCCGTCCATGGCGGCAATCGCCGAAACCGGTAGGGCCGTGAGGAACAGCAGCACGATCTGCGCGGTCTCGCCGATCCCGAACCACACGATCAACAGCACGAGATAGGCGAGCTGCGGCAGCGGGCGGAAGAATTCGACCAGCGGACTGAAGATCGCCTCGATCTTGCGATTGACGCCCATGCCAAGGCCGAGCAGCGTGCCGACGAGACTGCCCGTGAGGAACCCGGCCAAAACCCGCTCGAGGCTCCATCCCGCATGCTCCCAGATGCTGCGGTTGCGGTAGCCGTTCTCCAGCAGATCGAGGAAGCCGGCCCAGAGCAGGCCAGGGCCGGGCAAAAACAGATCGTCAACGAGGCCGAGCGATGTCGCGGCGATCCAGGCCAGCAACAGCACGAGGAGGCTCGCACCGGTGATCGCGGCGGTGACGCGGGGTCGTAACGGCGTTCCTTCGAGAGCCACCGAACTATTCCACGCCACGCCAGTGGACCAAGCTCCGGTCCACCAGAAGCACGAGCTTGTTGAGCGCCATCCCGATCACGCCAAGGATGATGATGCCGATGATGATGACGTCGTTGCGCAGGAACCGGCTCGCCGAGAAAACCATCCAGCCGAGACCGTCGGTTGCGGCCATCAACTCGGCCGCGACGACAGTCGAGAAGGCGGTTGCAAGCGCAATTCGCGCACCGGTGAAGATCATTGGCAAGGCTGAGGGCAGAATGACGTGCAGAAAGATGCGCCAGTCCGATGCGCCGAGCGATCGCGCGGATTGGATGCGCTGCAGCTTGGTGCTCCAGACCCCGGCCATCGCGCTCGATGCGACAATCGGAAACGCCGTCAGATAGAGCAGCATTATCTTCGAGGTGTCGCCGATGCCGAGCCACAGGATCAGCAGGATGAGGTAGGAGAGCGGCGGCAGTGGCCGCATGAACTGCACAATATAGTTGCAAGCGGCGCGAACGCCGTTGCTGTAACCCATGGCGAGGCCAAGCGGCACGCCCGTTGCGCATGCGAGAACAAATCCCGCGCCGCAACGCCACAGCGTCGCCGCGGCGTTCTGCCACAGCGTCGTCTCTCGATACCCGTGCAGCAGGAGATCGACGAAACTGGTGGCGACCTCACCGGGCCCGGGCAATAACACTTCGGGCACCAGCGCGAACGCGGTGACCACATACCAAATCGCCAAGACCGCGAGTACCGAGAGCACGCTTAGCAAGCGCAGGTCACCGACAGCTCGGGCAAGCCGCCGCGCCAGCGGCGCCGCAAGCTTCGCCTGGCGCTCGGTCGAAATTCCCTCGGCTTCCATGACATCCCCGCCTAGCTTGCACTTCCATGATACCGGTCAGAACTCCGGAGGAGTCAAGGCGCGCACCCGCATGCATCCCGATACGGAACGCGGCCAATTCCGTTGTCTGCCCATGGGTCCGCGCTCGCAGCCTGCGGCACCCCTTGGCGAGATCTTCGATCGCCCTGCGGCGGAACAACCGGGACGTAGACGTTCGCCGCGGATAAAATAGTATAGACCCGGCGTTAGCGGACTGGTTGGTCGAGGAGGAAATGCCATGATGCCCGAGCAAATCCGACGACACCGGACAAATGTGCTAAGCGAGGCGCAGCGCGAGCAGTATTTTCGCGACGGCTTTCTAATCCTGCAGAACTACGTGCCGCCGGCCTGGATCGCACGGTTGCAGGCGGCGTTGGCGGACCTGCTGGAACGGAGCCGTAGCGTCAGCAAGACCGATGACGTGTTCGTTCTGGAGGAAGGACATTCAGCCGCCACCCCGCGTCTGCACCGCGTCACGAGTCCGCAAGACCGCCATCCCTTCTTTTGGGAATTCTTCGCCGATCCCGTCATGACTGATCTTGCCGCCGACGTCGTCGGGCCGGACGTGAAATTCCATCACGCCAAGCTCAACGTAAAGTCGGAGATGGGTACGCGCGGCTTCAAGTGGCACCAGGACATCCAAGCCTGGCCCCACACGGACTATTCGCCGGTCACGATCGGCGTCTACATCAACGGCTGCGAGGCGAGTCAGGGGCCGATCAGCTTCATGCGTGGCACGCACGAGGGACCGTTGTTCAGCCTGTACGATGCCGACGGTAATTTCGTCATCCGCGTTTCCGACAAAGACGTGGCCACGTTGCAGGATAGGGAAGTCGTTCCGGCCGTTGGCGGGCCGGGGACGACCACGCTGCTCAATTGCCGCACGGTGCATGGTTCGGCGGAGAACCGCTCCACCAAGGCGCGACCGCTACTGCTACCGGTCTATTCCTCCGCGGATTCCTTTCCCTACACGGCCAATCCGATCCCCAGCCCACATTCGGGCGATATCGTGCGCGGAAAGCCGGCGCGATGGGCAAGCTTCGATACTCGGCCGTGCGAGGTGCCGCCGGATTTCCGCGCGGGCTATCAGCCGCCCTGGGCGCGCCAAAAAGACGAGGAAGGCCGAGCATCCAAGTATTGACGCTCGATCTCGCGGTTGCCGGCGGCAGTCGTGCCCTGGCGGCACACAGGGGTCGCGTCGTCAAAGGGTACGGCGGGACAAACGTGGGACGGGCTCGTTTGGCACGCAGGGAGCCCGCAGACGCTTCAACCCCTATGGTTCCAACATCGGCCTCGGACGAGCATGACGACGAATTACGATCCCATCGCGGAGCAATACAAACGCTCGAAGCAGCAGCCCTGGCGCGCCCATGTCGAAGCTTTCACGCTGATGAAGCTGATCGGCGATCCAACCGGCAAGACCGTGATCGACATCGCCTGCGGGGAAGGATTCTACACCCGGATGATCCGCCAACGGGGCGCGGCGAAGGTCACCGGCGTCGACCTGTCCGAGAAGATGATCGGGCTCGCCCGGGCCGGCGAAACGCAGCAGCGGCTGGGGATCGAATATATCGTCGGGGACGGGAGGGACATCGGCGTCGCGGCGGACTACGATCTCGCGGTCGCGGCATATTTTCTGAACTACGCGCACGACCGCACGGAGCTGAATGCGATGTGCCGCGGGATCGCGCGTTGTCTGAAGCCGGGCGGACGGTTCGTGACGGTGAACAGCAATCCAGCATGTGCCTTTTCCTCGGCGCCGTCCTACCGCAAATATGGATTCGAAACATCCGTCGTCGGCCCATTTCGCGAAGGAGCACCGGTGACCTGGACGTTCTATTTGGAGGACGGCCCTTTCAATATCGAGAACTACTTTCACAACGTCGCCATTCATGAGGAGGCGTTGCACACCGCCGGATTCCGCGATATCCGCTGGCATCAGCCAATGCTGTCACCGGAGGGGCTTTCGGCCTTTGGACGTGATTACTGGTCGACCCTGTTGGATCGCCCGCCGGTGACTTTTATCGAGTGTTTCCTGGCGAGCTGATGACTAAAGCAACGGCAAGCCTCTCCAGATGCTCAAAGGTGGGAGGACTCGGCGGGCAAGGGCTGCTGTCGTCAGCTCGAACCGCGTCACTCGAATGAAGGGGCGGAAATATGTCCACGGGCACGCGGCCTGAAGCGCGGGAAGGTTATTTTCCGCGCTGGAAGCTGAAGGCAACCGGCGTGATCATGCCGGAGGAACGCCTGCCGTGGGGCCAGACGATCATTTCGGGCATGCAGCATGGCGTCGCGATGGCGGGAGGAACGATCATCGCGCCGCTCATCATGGGATTCGATCCCAACCGGGCGCTGCTCTTTTCGGGCGTCGGCACTCTGATCTTCTTTGTCGTTGTCGCGGGGCGGGTACCCAGCTACTTGGGATCGAGCTTCTCGTTCGTTGCCGCCGTGATCGCCGCAAGCGGCTATTCCGGCCACGGACTGAATCCGAACCTCGATGTGGCACTGGGCGGCATCATTGCGGCGGGCGTGCTGTACGGCATCATCGCCTTGATCGTCA
Source organism: Allostellaceae bacterium (assembly GCA_035517495.1). GTDB lineage: Bacteria > Pseudomonadota > Alphaproteobacteria > ATCC43930 > CGMCC-115725 > DASZHJ01. The sequence goes on from DATIYT010000075.1 coordinate 147,472, forward strand.
TGCAATCGGGCGTCGGCTGGGTTGAACGATTGATGCCTCCCGTTGTGACCGGCGCGGTCGTCGCAGTCATCGGTCTCAATCTCGCACCGGTGGCGGTCAAGTCCGTGAGCGGTAGTCAATTCAATACCTGGATTGGGCTGCTTACGGTCCTGACCATCGCGCTGGTCGCCGTCGCGGCACCGGGACTGTGGCGCAGATTGCCGATCGTTTTAGGGGCTATCGCCGGCTATCTTCTGTATCTACTGCTCGCAAACGGATTCGGATTCGGAAAGCCCATCGATTTTACCGCGTTGGCCGCCGCGCCCTGGATCGGCTTGCCGAAATTCACCAGTCCGAGCTTTCACTCCGATGCCATGTTCTTGATCGCGCCCGTCGCGATCATTCTCGTCGCCGAGAACCTTGGCCATATCAAAGCCATTGGCGCGATCACCGGCAGAAGCCTCGACAGCTTCCTGGGCCGTGCATTTTTGGGAGACAGCCTGGCCACGATTGTTTCCGCCTTCGGCGGCGGCACCGGCGTGACCACTTACGCCGAGAATATCGGTGTGATGGCAGCCACGAAGGTCTACTCCACTCTCGTATTTGTCGTCGCCGCCGTCGTTTCCATCCTGCTGGGCTTCTCGCCGAAATTCGGCGCTCTCATTCTCTCGATACCGGACCCCGTCATTGGTGGCTTGTCGATCGTGCTCTTTGGCCTGATAGCCGCCATGGCAGGCCGGATTTGGGTAGAGAACAAGGTGGATTTCTCCAACCCGCGAAATCTGATCACCGTCGCAGCCGCGCTCACGGCGGGGGCCGGCGATCTCACGCTCAAGTTCGGCGCTTTCACGATGGGAGGGATTGGCACCGCGACCTTCGGCGCCATCATCTTCTATCAAATTCTCGCGTGGCACGGCGCTGAACAATAAGGTGCTCGCCCCGGCTAAAGCGTCCGAACGGGCGTGGTCCATCACCGCTATTGGCTCTCGATCCCCAGCTCGCTGAGGAGCGGCGTCAGCAGGCCTTTGTAGGGAAGCCAGCGCCCGATCGCGCTTTTGTAGATGGGTTGGCGCACTTGCGAGGCGCTCGCGGTGCGCACGGGGCGCTTGGTCTCGTGGAACGCGAGGCACTGCTCGCTCCACTCGAGTCCCGCGTGAGCGATGATGCGCTTGGCCTCCCGCTCGAGATCGGCGACCACGTTCTCGTACTGCACTTCGAGGAAGAAATTCTTCGGCAGTATTTGCCGCCAATGCGCCATCAGCGCCTCATAGCGCTTGTAGTAGCGGCCGAGCTCCGCCAGCTCGTAAGTGTGATTCTGCTCGCCCGCGAACAGCTTCGAGAAGCACGAGACGCAAGTGTCGACGGGATCGCGCCGCACGTGAACGACGCGCGCATTGGGAAGCGCCAGGCGGATCATGCCCACGAACAGGAAGTTGGAGGGCATCTTGTCGGTGATGCGCGGTGCTTCCGGCGCGAGCGCCCGCACGCTGGAAAGATAGGCTTCGCCGAGCGCTCGGAGCCGCTCGGCGCTCATTTCCGCCACGGTCTCGGGGAAGCCGCCGCGCTCGGTTCCGCAGGCACTCGCGATCGCCTGATTGAGATGACGCAGCTCTCCTGCGCCAAAGACCTTGGGGTGGCTTGCGAGGATCTGCTCGATCAGGGTCGTGCCGGAACGCGGCATCCCCACCACGAAGACCGGCACCGTCGAGGGGTCGCCCATGCCCTGCTTGGCGCGGAGCAATGGTGGCGTAAATACTCGCGCGATGCGGTCAAACAGAGCGAGCACCTCGCGCTCGTCGTATTCGATGCGGCGGCGCTTGAGCGCGTTGCCCACGAGCAAGCGGCGGAATGAGCGCTCATGCTCGCCCAGGTCGCCATAGGCCTTGCCGAGCGCGAAGTGGAGCTGCGTTTGCTCTTCCTCGGTGAAGGTTTCGCTCTCCTCCGCCATCCGCTCCATGGTCGCGAGCATCGGATCTTCGGCTCCGAACTTGTGGATGTCCGCGAGATTGAAGTAAGCGCCGGTCATGCGCGGATCGAGCTCGATCGCCCTCTCGAAGGCGGCGCGCGCCTCGTCGAAACGACCCAGCTCCTTGATGGCGTTGCCCATGTTGTTGTAGGCGTCGGCGAGGTCGGGCTTGATCGCGAGCGCGCGGCGGTAATAGTCGAGCGCCTCCTCGGAGCGTTCGAGCTCGGCGGCAACGCGGCCCATGACGTTGAGCGCGTCTGCATCGTCGGACTTGAGCGCCAGAGCCTGCTTGCCGGCGATCTCGGCCTCTTGTTCCCGATGCAGATCGATCAGGTTGGAGGCCAAGTAAGTGTGGACCTGGTGGTCTTTGGGTGCGAGCGCGCGGGCGCGGTTCAGCAGCGTCAGCGCTTCCTCCTTGCGATCGAGATCGCTCACCGCCAGCGCCAGGTTCTTCAGCACCGAGGGATCCTCGGGCGAGAGCGCGAAGGCCTTGCGGTAGGTCGTCTCGGCGGCATCGAGGCGCTTCATGTCGCGAAGCGCCGTTCCCATGTTGTTATAGGCGGCGGCATAACCCGGACGCAGTGCGATCGCGCGCTCATACCAAGCGAGCGCCTCGTCATAGCGCTTCTGCGCACGATAGGCGTTGCCGAGATTGCTGGCGGCTTCCGCGAATTCGGGATCGAGCTCCAGCGCCCGCCGATAACACTGGGCTGCGGTCTCGTAATCATCGAGGTCGTAATGGGCGATGCCGAGATTGCAGTGCGCCGAGGCCGCGCGCGGGTCCACCTCGATTGCGCGCCGACCTGCCTCGATCGCTTCCTTGGGGCGGCCCGCGACGCGGCACATCTCGCAGAGATTGGCATGATAGTGCACCGGGCGAGCGTCGGCCGCGATGGCGCGGCGCACCAGTTCGATCGCCGCCGGCAGATTGCCGGCCTGGTGCGCGATGATGCCGAGCATGTGAAACGCCTCGGCAAGGCCCGGGCTCGCCATCAACACCTGGCGGCAAAGCTGCTCCGCCTCGGCGAGGCGCCCGGCCTGCCGCTGCGCATCCGCGTAGGCGAGCGCCTGGGGAATGGTCATCCCATGCGCGGCAAGGCTCGGCGCACCGGTCATGGCAGCAGCCCTCGCCGATCGCCGCCGGCGACACGCGCGAGTTCCTGCGCCACGCGCTCGATCACCGGCGCCCATTGAAGCCGCTGCTGCTGGCGGAAGAGCCGTGCGGTCGGATACCAGGGGTTGTCCTCGCGCTCGAAGAGCCAGCGCCAATCCGGGACGGCCGGTGTCAATACCCAAACCGGCTTTCCCATGGCGCCCGCGAGGTGGGCGACCGAGCTGTCGATCGTGACCACGAGGTCGAGATGCGAGACCACTCCGGCCGTCTCGGCGAAATCGACCAGCTCGGATGCAAGCGGCGTCACGCCCACATTGCCGAGGCGCGTCATGTCTTGAGCGCGCGGTCCCACCTGGAGCGAATAGAACCGCGTTTCGGGCACGGAGAAGAGCGGCGCCAGCGTCTCGATCGCAATCGAGCGCGCGGGATCGTTGATATGTTTGGGATTGCCCGCCCAGACGATACCGACCTTGAGCCCGCGCGCATCGCCGAACCTCTCGCTCCAGCGCGCCGCCCTGTCCTGCGGCGCTTTGAGGTACGGCACTTCGGCCGGGATCGTCTCCATGGTGGTGCGAAAAAGCCGTGGCAAGCTCAGCAGCGGACAGTGCCGGTCATAGGGGGGAGCCGGTGCTTTTTCGTCGGAGAGCGTGACGGCCGGCATGCTCGCGGCGATGAGCGCGCGCAAGGTCTCCGGCACCAGCAGGGTGATGCTGGCCCCACGCTCGATCAGCAGCGGCAGGTAACGCACGAATTGCAGCGCATCGCCGAGACCCTGTTCGGAATGAATAAACAGTCGCTTCCCGGGCGCGCGGTCGCCTTCCCAGAGGGTACCGGCGACGCGGCGCGCCGGCATCTCGGTCGAGCGCCAGCGCCATTCGTACTCGAACCAACCGAGATCGAGCTTGCCCTTTAGCAGCAGCAGCAGCGAGAGCCCCGAATGCGCATTTGCCTGCATGGGGTCGAGCGCGATCGCGTGGCGATAAGTGTCCATCGCCTCGTCGATACGGCCGATCAGATGCAGGGTCGACGCCTTGTTCGCATGCGCATCGGCATAGTCGCGGCGGATTGCGAGAGCACGGTCATAAGCGACGAGGGCTTCCTCGAGCTTGTGCTGGGCGCGGAGCGCATTGCCAAGATTGCTCCAAGCCTCGGCGAAGCGCGGATCGTGGGCGAGCGCCCGCTCGTAGCTCCGAGCCGCCGCACGGTAATCGCCCACCTCATAATAGGCGACGCCGAGATTGCAATGCGCCTGCGGGAGGGTCGGGTCCAGTATCGTCGCGCGCTCGCCCGCTTCGACCGCCTCCCGCGGCCGGCCGGCGAGGCGCAGCAGCTCGCAATAGTTGGACTGATAGAGCGCCACTCGATCGTTGGCGGCGATCGCAAGCCGGAGCATCTCGATCGCCGCCGGCATGTTGCCGGCCTGGTGCGCGATCACCCCCAGCATGTGATGCGCGTCGGCGTGGTGAGGCTCGCTCTTCAGCACCTCGCGGCAAAGCGCCTCCGCCTCGGCGACCCGGCCCGCGCGGCGATGCTGGTCCGCCATCGAAAGCGTCTGCGCCAGCCAAGCCGCATTCGCACTGCGCACTGGTGCAGCGGCCGGCGCCACGATCGGCGGCGGCGCGATCGGAGCAACCGGCTTCTCTCGGCTGGCAGCAGAGAGATCGGCATCGGCATGCAGCTTGGCCCTGACTGGCTTCGCTTTGACACCGAGGAAGGTCGCCAACTCCTTCCTGACCCGCTCGATCACCGGACTCCACGCACCGGGCTCGGGCTGACGGAAAAGGCGCAGGCTCGGGTACCAGGGGCTATCCTCGCGATCACGAAACCAGCGCCAATCCGCCTGCCACTGCAGCAGTACCCAGGCGGGCTTGCCGAGCGCCCCAGCAAGATGTGCCACGGCACTGTCGATGGTGATCACCAGGTCGAGATTGGCAATCACCGCAGCCGTCTCCCCGAAATCTCTAAGTTCGCCCGAGAGATCGAGCAACGCCTTGCTCGCAGCGAGCGTCTCCGCTTGAGCGGCGGGGACCTCGCGCTGCAGCGAGACAAAGCACGCGTGGGCTTCGCGCAGCAGCGGCACGCACTCCGCCAAGGAGAGCGAGCGCCGCGCGTCATGCGGCGGCCTCGTGCGGCCGGTCCAGAACAAGCCGATGCGCCGTCGCCTTGCCTCACCCAGCTCCGCGAGCCGCGCCGCCCAACGCGTGACGGCGCCAGGATCGGCGGCGAGGTATGGCGTCTCCGCCGGAATTGTATGAGCCTCCGTGTTGAAAATTCCGGGGAGGCTCGAGAGCATGCACCAGGCAACGACGGGCGGCATCTGCTCCCAGCGCGAAAAAGCCCCGCTCGCACCTTTGATGCGAGAGACCAGGGGGAAAAGTTCCGGGCTCAGACCCAGAACCACCTCATGGCAGCGCTCGGCTGCCATGGGCACGTAGCGCGCGAACTGAATCGTGTCGCCATAGCCCTGATCGCCGATCAGCAGCAGCCGTCCTTCCGGAAGCCGCATGCCGTTCCAACCCGGCACCGCCAGCGGAGGGTGGGAGCCTCGGGCCTGTTCGAGCCTGTGTCGCCATTCATATTCGATCCAGCCCGGCTTGAAATCGCCCTGCGCCAGGAGCGCCATGCCCAGGTTGAAATGCGCGGGCGCCGAATTCGGGTCGATCGCCAGCGCGCGCAGGAAGCAGGCCGCCGCCGCCGCGTGCTGCTGCCGCCTGGTGTGGGCGAGCCCCTCCTCGTAGAGAGCGCGAAACTGCGCCTCCGGTGCGGGTGGCGCTGTCACTCCGGTATTGCGAATGTTCGAGACCTCCCAAGCCCGGACAGGCGGCCCATCAGGGCGCCGCAGCGCATCCTGGTATCCGGCTCGGCGCTTCGGATCAAGCGAGATCGCGAACCCCACCTCGCGAAAGTATAGAGGGAGCCTCCGAGCTTGGCCTTTGAGTGCCAGCGATCAGTCGAGATGGCGCGTGTATTGCCGCACGAAGTCGCAATCGACCAGCTCCACATAGGCCTTGGTCAATCGAGCGGTGATCGGCCCCGGTACCTTGCCGTCGCCGATGGTGCGGCCGTTGAATCGAGCGACCGGGCAGATGCAATAGCTGGTCGAGGTGATGAAGATTTCATCCGCGGTCACGGCATCGAAAACGTCGAGGTCCTTCTCTTGCGCGGGAATACCGAGTTTCGCCGCGAGCTCGATCGCGGTGGCGCGGCTGATCCCGGGCAGCACGTAGCGGGAATGCGGCGTCCATATCTCGCCGTCGCGCACCACGAAAATGTTGGCGCCGGCGCCTTCCGCCAGGTTGCCGTTTTCGTCCAGCAGCACAGCGACCGCATCGGGATCGCCGACCTTCGCCTCCATGTCGGCGATCACCAGGTTCATGTACTGATGCATCTTGGCGCGCGGGCTCAGCATGCTGGGGGCGACGCGCCGGGTCGGCGGCACGACCACATGCATGCCGTCGCGATAGAGCTTGGCGCGCTTCTTGAACGGCAGCGGCACGCAATCAACGATGACATTGGCATCGACGTGGTCCCAGCCTTCGTCGCCCACCGCCTCGACCCCGCGGCTGACGCGTTGCGCGATCCAGTAGTCCTCGTCCTTGCCGAGCAGGTGGCGATTGCGCGCAAGCACCTCCTCGCTCACCTCGATCATCTCCTTGGGATTCATGCCGGGATCGATCGCCACGTATTTTAGCGAGCGATAGAAACGGTCGATATGTTCCTTGATCTTGAAGATTCGTCCGTTGAAGGAGCGCGTCATGTCGAAGGCGCCGTCGCCGCGGGTGAAGCTGCGGTCGCGGAAGGGAATCACCACCTCGCGCTCCGGCACGTATTTCCCGTTGAAGAAGGCGATGCGCTGATTGGCGAGCGTCGTCGGCATGAGGATCCTCGCGCGGGTGGCTGGGCGGGTATGGCCCAATCGGGAAAGCTTTCCCTAAAGCCGGAGCGATGCCAAGCCCTATCATTCCTGCCCGCACTCGGAGTAGACTGATAGACGCAGATCAACGCAGATGCGCAGGGATGACAGGCAGACTCAGTGCCTTTTCAGGACCTGCGCTCGGCGTTGATCGTTCCCTTTCGGCGTCCATCTGCGTTCATCGCGGTTCGTCCGTGTACGGCCTCCTCTCGCCACGCCACACTTGACGCCAATGCGCCGTGCGCGTCAGGCTCGCACCATGCGCATCGATCATCAGCGTCTTCGAACCTTTACCGGGGATTTCCTGCGCGCGGGGGGCAGCAGCGAGACAGAGGCCCGCATTGTCGCGGATCACTTGGTGAATGCGAACCTCGCGGGGCACGACAGCCACGGCATCGGCATGCTGCCGCACTACACGCGAAACCTGAAGGCGGGAACCCTGGTGCCGAACCGTTCCGCCCGCGTGGTGCAGGATAGCGGAACCGTCGCGGTCTGGGACGGGCAGATGGGCTATGGCCAGGTGATCGCGCTCGATGCCATGGACTGGGTGATCGCAACCGCCAAACGCGAGGGCGTGGCGGTGCACGGGCTGCGCAACACGCACCACATCGGCCGGGTCGGCACTTATGGCGAGAAGGTGGCGGCAAGCGGCCTCGTCTCCATGCACTTCGTCAATGCCGTCTCGGGACCGCCCAAGGTGACGCCGTTCCGGGGCCGCGAGGGCCGGCTCTCCACCAACCCCGTCTGCATCGCCGTTCCCGGAACCGGCAAGACGCCGGCGGTGGTGCTCGACATGGCGACGAGCCGAGTAGCGCTCGGCAAGGTGCGCGTCGCCTACAACGAGGGGCACGCAATGATCCCGGGCGCGCTGATCGACGCCGAGGGCGCACCTACGCGCGACCCCAGCGTCATCTACAAAGAACCGTTCGGCGCGGTGTTGCCCTTCGGCGAGCACAAGGGTTACGGCCTCGCCCTGATCGCTGAGTTGCTAGCGGGGGCCATCATCGGCAACGGCACGATCCAACCCGCGAATTCCCGCACCCGCGGCATCGTCAACGGCATGCTGACGGTGGCGATCGATCCCGACCGTCTCGCAAGCCGCGGCTACATAGAGGCCGAAGTCGATGCGATCATCGCCTATCTGAAGACAACCAAGCCCGCCGACCCCGCGCTTCCCGTACTGGTGCCGGGAGAGCCCGAGCGGATCGCGCGCGCCGAGCGCATCAAGAGCGGCATCGAGATCGACAGCACCACCTGGAGCGAGATTCTCGCCGCGGCGGAGAGCATCGGCGCCCAGCTCGAGCTGCCGTGAGCGCGCCCACGATCGATCCGAACCGCCTCGACCTCGCGCGCGAGTATCGCGCCTGCCCAATGGGGCGGCACAGCCCCGAACTGCAGGCGCTGCTCGACATCATGCGCCATCCCGATAATCACCAGAACCTGATCTTGGTCTCGGTGGCGCCGGGGAAGTGGGTGCTGGGTCAGCGCCAACCCAACGGCGCGCCCCCAGTGCTGTTCGAGGAAGAGGTGTTCGAACGCATCGAGCACGGCGAGTGGGCGGCGTTCAAGCGCCGCTGGCAAGCGCTCACCGGCCAAGCTCTGGCGATACAATGACGCACGCGCTGACGCCGGGAGTGGTGGGTTATCTCGACAACTTCACGGCGCGTCCCGGCGAAGAGATCACGTTGCGGGTCAGCGTGCTCGACCGCGGCGGACGCTATCGCGCGAGCCTGGTGCGGCTCATTTCCGGCGAAACCGGCCCCAAGGGCAACGGGCTCAGGGAAGAGCGGATCGCGCTCGATCTTCCCGCGGAACATATGGGCAGCGAGCAGCCGGTCGAACTCGGCTCCTATGCCATCGTCGAGGACTTGCCGGCGCTGGGCGCCGTCGAAATGGAAATCCTGGCGTGGCCGACCCTGCCGGGACGCGCGCCGCAGGCTCTCATGTCGCTGGGCCCGGTGCGGTTGATTCTCGACGCCGCGGGCGCGCCGGCAATCGTTGTCGCTGGCGCGACGCTCTCCACGGGGACACCGCTTCGCGCCCGCGCCTGGTACCGGATCGCTGCGCGCTATGATCCCGCAACCGGCTTGGCGATGATCCGCTCGACGCCGCTTCCGGGCTTGCATGCGGACCCACCCAACGCGACCGAGGGGCCTCTCAAGGCCGGCGTTGTCCCGTCGGCACCGCTGCTGATCGCCGCGGCGCGCGCGCCCGACGGCAACAGCGCCCTGCATTTTGACGGCAAGCTCGAAGCGCCGCTCCTGCACACGGGTGGTTCGGTCTTCCATTGGTATTTCGCGCGCGGGATCGGCACCACCGATATCGTGGGCACACGGGCTGGCCACACCGTCAATGCACCCAAGCGTGCCGTCACGGGATCGACCTGGGACGGTTCGGTCCAGGATTGGCGCCAGGACCCGGCCCAGTATGCCGCGATCCACTTCCACAGCGACGATCTCTATGACGTGCGTTGGCAGCCGAGCCTCAAGGTACGGCTGCCGGAAACACTCAAGAGCGGCGTTTATGCGCTCAAACTAGAGAGCTCGGGGCCGGCCTTCTATGTGGGGTTCGGCGTGAGCCCGAAGCCGGGCGCGCCCACGGCCAAGCTCGCGGTTCTTGCTTCGACGGCCACTTACCTTGCCTATGCCAACTACCGCCGGCGCATGGCGCCAGGCGCGTTCGATCTCAGCATGGGCGCGCTGCCGACGGTGGACATGACCGACATATTGCTCGCGCGCCATCCGGAGTTCGGCAGCTCCACTTATGACGTGCACCGCGACGGCTCCGGCGTCTCCTACGCTTCGGCGCGGCGACCACTGTTTAATTTCCGCCCGACCGGGCGGTTCTGGAATTTCGCCATGGACCTCTCGCTGATCGATTGGCTCGAGAGCCAAGGCATCGTCTATGACGTGATCACCGATCACGAGCTGCACGAGAAGGGCGCGGCACTGCTCCAACCCTACCGCGCCGTCACCACGCTGAGCCACCCCGAGTACCACTCGCTCGAAATGCTGCGGGCGATCGAAAGCTATCTCGACGGCGGCGGACGCTTTCTCTACCTCGGCGGCAACGGTTTCTATTGGCGCATCACCTTTGACGAGGCGCACCCCGGCCTCATCGAGATGCGCCGCGCCGAGGATGGCACGCGCGCCTGGGCCGAGGAGCCCGGGCAGTATTACCATGCAAGCGGCGAGTATGGTGGGCTCTGGCGCCGCATCGGCCGCCCGCCCAACAAGCTCGTGGGCATTGGCTTCATCGCCCAGGGATTCGACGCATCGAGCCATTATCGCCGCACGGCGGCTTCGCGCGATCCACGCGCGGCTTTTCTGTTCGAGGGGATCGACGAGGAGATCATCGGCGATTTCGGCGCCTGGGGCGACGGCGCGGCCGGTCTCGAAATCGACTGCTACGACTCAGCGCTGGGCTCGCCGCCCCATGCGCTCGTGGTCGCGTCGTCGGAGGACCACTCCAACGCCTTTTTGCTGGTGAACGAGGAGATCGGCTCCAATTCGCGCGGCGTCGACGGAACCTTGAGCCCGCGCGTCAGGGCGGACATCGTTTTCTTCGAGACGCCCGCTGGCGGCGCCGTGCTCTCCACGGGATCGATCGCGTTCGTCGCGAGCCTGCCGCACAAGGGCGGCCAAAACAACGTCTCGCGCCTGATCAAGAACGCACTCGACCGCTTCCTCGACCCCGCGCCGTTCGTGTTGCCGACGGCTCAGCCCCGGTAATCCGTCCCCAAATGGAACAAGCAATCGCCGCGCTCGGTGCGGCCGGGGATGCGCTTGCAGAGCACGACCCCAGCGCGCTCGAAGCGTACGACGTCCGCCTCGCGCCAGGGCGTGTGTGAGAAATGGATTGCGGCGGCGGGATCGCCGGCCTTCACCTCGTCGCCCAACTCCGCCAGCGGCTCGAACACGCCGCTCTCGCTCGTGTAGACGAAATAATCGGGCCCACCGATCTCCATGAGCCGCGTTCCCGGCGACGGCTCGGCCTTGAGATCGGGCACGATGCCGAGGTGCCGAAGCACGCGCCGCACGCCCTGCTCGGCGATTCGCAGCGCCGATGGCGTCACCGTGCCGCTGCCGCCGGCCTCGGTGCCGAAGGCAAGCGCGCCCTGGCGGTGCGCGGCAGCGGTGAAGGTCTGATCCGCACCCATGGGCTGGTGCGAGACATAGCCGATCGGCGCGCCGAACACGCGGAGCAGCTCGATGGTCTCGGCATTCCGCTTCTCGGCGCCGGGATAGAGGGTCCCGAGCGCGCTGGGCACATACATGAGCGAGCTGCCGCCCGAATGCAGATCGAGCGCGTAGTCGCAGAGCGAGAGCAGCTCGTGCTCGATGTAGTACGCGATCTGCTTGGTGGGCGTGCCGTCGGGATCGCCGGGGAAGGAGCGGTTGAGATTGCCGGCGTCGATCGGCGAGGTGCGCCGGCCGGCGATCGCCGCCGGGAAATTGGCGGCGGGCGTGAAGAGGATGCGGCCCTGCACCTGCTCGGCTCGAAGCTCGCGGACCAGCTTCATGAGGGTCACCTGACCTTCGTACTCGTCGCCGTGATTGCCGGAGTTGAGCAGGATGGTCGGGCCGGTGCCGTTCTTGATCACGACGATCGGGATTGGGATGAAGCCGTAAGCGGACTCGTGCACCGAATGCGGCAGACGCAGGAATCCCGTCTGTTTGCCGTTCTTCTCGAAATCGATGGTCGGGGTGATGCGCGTGCGGGTCATGGTGCGTGCTCTCCTGACTGTACTTTGTTATCAAGCTCGCGCGCCCTGCCGTGCCACGGCTCGCGCCCGCGAACCTCTTCCTCCTTACCCCGCAGCGCGCGGGAGCTCGCGATATCAATTGCGAGCGCCAAAGCGGCAAGCGCGGCGCCGGACGCGAAGAGCAGTCCGTAGCTCCCGATTTCCGCGAACAGAAAGGAGCAGAAGTACGCCGAAGCCGCCTGTCCGACCGCGAAGGATACGGTGGCGATGCCCCAGGCCGCCACCTGCAGCTCGCTTTGACCTCCGGTCAGTTCACGGACGCGCCCGAGGACGAGCGCCACGCCGCCGGTGGTGAGGCCGCCTACGAGGAAGGCCGAGGCCATCAGCACGGAGACATCGGTCATGGACGCGACCACCGCTATGGCGCATGCCTGGACGGCGAAAGCGGAACGCAAGGCGTAGCGAAAGCCGATCCGGTCGGCGATCGCACCCGCGAGCATCGGACCCAAAATCGCGCCGACGCCGTAGAGCACCCAGATTTGCGCCGCATCTTCGATACCGCGCCCGAGGCCACGCGCGACGAAATCGACCAGGAAGACCATGTGCGGGACGAGCGCCATCGCGCTGAGCGCATATTCGAGATAGAGCGCAAGCAGCGGTCCTTGACGAACCATCCGGATCGCGGGAGCGGCGCTTTTATAGTTCGCATCTGCCGGCCACGCGCTCCATGCGAGCGCGGAGAGCGCGAGCGCCAGCGCGCCCAACCCGCACCACGCCGCCGCCAAGCCAGAGCGCAGCAGCAGCGGCACTAGGGTACCGGAGGCGACAATGCCCAATCCAACGCCGGCGAAGATTACGCCCGAGGCGAGGCCGCGTCTCGACGGCGCGACTTCCGGAAGAACGGTGGGCGCCGCCAGAGCCATCAACACACCGCCGGCGAGGCCCGAAGCGAACCGCCAGAAAAAGAACCACAGGAACGGCAGCGGCTCAGCGCAGGCGAAAAACGAGACCGCCGCTGAAATCATCATCGCGCGCAAGAGGACTCTGGTCGCGATCCAAGCCGCCAAGCGGCGAGCCAGCAGCGCGCCCGCCAGGTATCCCGCAAGATTGGCGGCGCCCAAATAGGCCGCCGCCGACGGCAGAAACCATTGTGCCCCAATCACCGCGGGAATGAGCGGTGCATAGGCAAATCGGGAAAGACCGATGCCGACGAGATTGGCGGCGTGCGCCGCCAGTACTCCGCGCCAGCCCGCTCCACGACTGAAACCGGCCGCCGCCACCACGACATCTCTCCGTTTGTTGGGTGCCGCATCTTAGGCGGGGTCGGCGACCGCCAGTAACGGCTTTATCCGAACCAACCTATCCCGTTTTGAGATAGCTCGCCCGGGCGATTGCGAGCAAGCCGATGCCAGAAACGCCACGCGTACATCGAAGTGATCAGCGCCCCATATTCCCCGAGCAGCGCAAAGCGGCGGCGCCGCGGGCGCGACATCATGGGGCGAAGCTTCCGCGCTTTATATCGCCTGCAGTGCCGCTTCGGTCCGGGCGGAAAGCGATGTGCGTTGGCGGCCCGCTGCGTCGAAATTCGCGGGTTCTAGCCAGCCATCAAACGCCTCGCGCAGCGCCGGCCATTCGCGGTCGATGATCGAATACCAGGCGGTGTCGCGGTTGCGGCCTTTGTAAACCACGGCCTGGCGGAAAATTCCTTCAAAACGAAAACCCAGTCGCTGCGCCGCCGCCCGCGACGGCCCGTTGAGACTGTCGCACTTCCACTCATAGCGCCGGTATCGGAGCTCGTCGAAGACGCGGCGCATCATTAAATACATGGCCTCGGTTGCGGCCCGTCGCCGTTGAAGGCGCGGCGAGTAGTTGATGTGTCCGACTTCGATCGCCCCCATGCCGGGATCGATGCGCAAGAAACTCGCTACGCCCTGCGCCTCGCCCGTCTCCGCGTCGATGATGGCGTGAAAGAACGGATCTTCGCCCCGCGCCATTTGTTCAGCCCAGGCGCGGTAGCTCGGGAAATCGCGCAGCGGACCGACCGGCAGGTAGGTCCAATTGGCGCCGGCTTTATCGTCACTGTTCGCGGCGAAGAGCTGCGCTGCGTGGCGCTCCGCGTCGAGCGGCTCGAGCCGGCAATATCGCCCGATCATCGGCGTGCGCGGCGGACGCGGTCGCGGCGTCCAATCGGGCACCGGCGCCCCGATCGGCTGACCGAGCGCGTTCTTGAATTGCTGCTCTTGCATTATTCCCGCCCCATCACCCCGCAACCGCCACGAACCCCAAGAGCACCGCGCCATAGTGCAGGGAAGCGGCCGCGAGCACCATCCCGTGCCATATCGCCTTGTGGTAAGGGAGCGTTTCCCAAAGATGGAACACGACGCCGCTCGTGTAGAGAACTCCGCCGACGGCCAGGAGCGCCACAACGGGCGGCGCCGTGAATTCAAGTAGCGGCGCCAGGATCAGCAGGGGAACCCAACCCATCAGCAAATAGGCCAGCACCGTCAAGCCGTCGCGTTGCCGCGGGAAGGCGAGCTTCAAGGCACTCCCTGCCGCCGCCACCGCCCAGATGCCCGCGAGCAGCGCCACCCGCCTTGCTCCCGCGGCCATCGTCACGAGAAAGGGCGTGTACGTACCCGCGATCATCACGAATATCGCGGCGTGGTCGAAGCGCTGCAGCAAGTCCTTGCGCCGCGAGGCCGGCGTCAGACTGTAGGCTGCGGAGAGACTCAGCATCGCCATCAGGCCGCTCGCGTAGATCACACCGACCACGAGGCGGGCCGGATCGTGACCGGCCGCAAGAACCGCGATCAGGACGAGTGTGGCGGCTGAACCGGCCGCGAGGCCGATCCGATGGATCCACCGATCCGCATGAACCTCGCGCTCGCTGTAGCCGGAGTCGCGCGAGGTGAAGCGCATGGGTTAGCCGCGGGAATCGCGGCGCTGGCGCAGAAAGCGTCGCTCGGCGGCCTTGCGGTCAGCCGCTTCCTTGGCAAGTCTCATTTCACGCAAGCGCATAATCTTGGAAACCGCCGCCTGGTGCTGCTTCTCGCGTTCGTCCAGCACCTTCTGGCTCTGGCTCTTGGTCTCCTCCCAAAGCGCCTGCGCTCTCGCCCGAGCTTCCCGATCTCGTTCGCTGTTTCTCATAGGGCCTTCCAATTTTTCCGCGGGCGACAGGCGCCCACGATTATGAAAACGTGTCAGTAGCCTTCGCGTTCCATCCGCTTACGCAGCGCCTTGCGATGGCGCCGCACCGCCTCCGCCTTCTCGCGCGCACGCCGCTCGGACGGTTTCTCATAGGAGCGACGGTTCTTCATTTCGCGGAAGGTGCCCTCGCGCTGCATCTTCTTCTTGAGGATGCGCAGCGCCGCATTAACGTCGTTGTCGCGCACAAAAACCTGCATCACTGCCTCGATCCTGTTGCTGGACTGTCCGTCACCGCCCGCGGCCGAAACGGCGCGGCTGCTCCCGGGTCGCGGTCGTCCCGGTGTCTTTCTCGCGGAAGCTGATCCGACCCTTGGTCAGATCGTAGGGCGTCATCTCCACAGTTACTCGATCCCCCGCGAGGATGCGGATACGATTTTTCTTCATGCGGCCGGAGCTATAAGCAAGCGCTTCGTGGCCGTTGTCGAGGCGCACTTTGAAGCGCGCATCGGGCAATTGCTCGATCACCACGGCACTGAATTCGAGAAGGTCTTCCTTTGCCACACAACCACCTTTATTGAAAATCGCCGCCCTGCCCGATTGATCGGACGGCCGCGACATGAGCGCGTGATAAGCGTCATATTGGACGGGATCGGTTCAGGCTCAACCGAGGGGAACAGAACCGATCCAAGCAATCGCGTTAATATATAGGTCTTTCGGGTATCATTTCAATCGTATTGCGGCCGGCGGCGGGCCGCGATTTCGGTGTACGAGGCCTCAAGAAGAGGTGAGGAATGCGCCGCGCCAATGACGCTATGCTGCACGCAAACCGTTCCGCCACCGGCTTGATCACCGAAGGGAGACCCCGATGTTAGAGCTCTATTATTGGCCGACGCCCAACGGCAAGAAGGTCACCATCCTGCTGGAGGAGTTGGGCCTCGACTACAAGGTAATCCCCGTCAACATCGGCCGCGGCGATCAATTCGGCGATCATTTCCTGAAGATCAGCCCGAACAATCGCATGCCGGCGCTGGTGGACACCGATCCGCCCGGCGGCAAAGGCCCGCTCAGCGTGTTCGAGTCGGGGACCATCATGATGTACCTCGCGGAGAAGGCCGGCCGCTTCTGGCCCCAGGAAATACACCGCAAATACGAGGTCTCGCAGTGGGTGATGTGGCAGATGGCGAATCAGGGCCCGAAAACCGGAGAGTGTGGACATTTCCGCCGCTTGGGCGACCGCGAGGGTGATCAATCCTATGCCGTGCGCCGCTTCACCGACGAGGTGAACCGGCTCTACGGGGTGCTTAACAATCGGCTCTACGACCGCCGCTATCTGGCCGGTGATGAGTACACGATTGCCGACATGATCTCCTACCCCTGGACCGTCAACTGGCAGGGGCAAGGCCAGGACATCGCGGAATTCAAGCACTTCAAACGCTGGTTCGAAGAGATCGGCGCGCGCCCCGCGGTCAAGCGCGGCATGGCCGTGGGCGCCGATCTCTCGACCGATGTGACAAAGCTCCCGCCCGAGGAGCAGGCCCGCATCCGCAAGATTATGTACAACCAGCGCGCCCGCCCCGCGCCGGGGTGAGAGAGCCCTGGCGTTCGGCAATCGCGGGAGCGGCGGTTAACAAAAATCTGCGGCGAGTCACGGAGGACACGGGGTTCCCTTTGGGACCCCCTCGCCTTAAGGGTGAACAACTTTTTTGAATTGAGTATCATGTCCGCGCCCTTGATAAGCGCGTTCGGCTTGGATTCCTGACCATGGCGCGCGCCGCCAAACCACTGAAACGCCCGGCTTCCGCATCGATGGCACGCGCGCGACTCCTACCCGGCGCCGCCCAGAAATATGATGCGAGCGCCGATCTGCTGACTTGGATGGGCGAGCATTTCCGGCTTTGCGGCGATATCTATCGGGCATCGATTTATGGGTCGAAAGTCTACGTGACCCGAGATCCTGTCCACGCCGAACACGTGCTCCGCGCGAACTGGCAGAATTATGTGAAGGGACGGGCGATCAAGCGGATCGGCTTTCTTCTTGGCAATGGGCTGATGGTGAGCGAAGGGCCATTTTGGAAGCGGCAGCGGCGCGCTATTCAGCCGGCCTTCCGCCGCAAGGCACTCGCTCACCTGGCGGAAATCACGGCCGATGCCAATGCCGCCCTGCTGAAGCGGTGGATTCGCGCCGCGCAGACGAAGAAGACCGTCGATGTTACCAGCGACCTCAGCCAAATGGTGCTGAACGTCGTGCTGACTTCGATCTTCGGCGAGGACTACGACGGCATCCGGCCTGCCTTCGAAATCCTCTCCAGGGAGACCGCGCGCGACCTGGAGTTTGCGCAGGCTTTCCGCTCGCTCGGACCGGTCATTTCCGCGGTCGTCACGCGTCGGCGAAGCCGGGACGCACTTTCCATGGACATGCTCGGCGCGCTCATGACCGCGGGCGATCGGGAGAGCGGCCAACCAATGTCGGACCGGCAGCTCGTCAGCGAGATCAAGACGCTTGTGGTGGCGGGACACGAGACCACCGCCGGCACATTGAATTGGGTCTGGTATGCGTTGTCCCAGGGCCGCTCGGTCGAGGCACGACTGGCGAGCGAACTCGAGTCCTCTCCCGCAAATGCGCCTCCCGCGCTCGACGATCTGGCGAAGTATCCCTACACGCGGCAAATCATCGAGGAGGCCCTGCGCTTATATCCGCCGGGCTGGCTGATGACTCGGCGCGCGCTTAGGGATGATCGCCTCGGCCCCTATTTCGTTCCCGCCGGCACGGAAATCTACATTCCGCCCTATTTCATTCATCGCAACCCCGCTTATTGGGATCGGCCTGAGGAATTCGATCCCGATCGCTTCGCCCCGGATCGACCGCAGGAACGGCATCAGGCGGCAATGCTCGCGTTCTCCACCGGTCCCAGAAACTGCATCGGCGAATTCTTCGCCCGGGTCGAGATGCAGGTGCATCTGATGATGACGGCGAGGCAGCTTCGACTGCGTTATCCGGGGACGACGCCGCCCGAGATCGACGCGAGCGTGAATCTGCGGAGCAAGAAAAAGCTGGTGATGGCTCCGGAACTCAAGTCGCAACTGCTGGCGAGGTGAGACCGCTCGTCATCATGGTCTCGCCGGCCGCAGCCACCACGGCGAGAGCGTCGCGATGCATGCTATCGGGCAAGTTGCCAGTCATCATATGACCAGATAACATTCTAACCGCAATAGCCGCAGAGCTACCCAAAAGGGAGGAGCAGAGATGAATGAGCGCTGGTTGCTGTCGCGCCGCAATTTCCTTCGCACCCTGGTCGGGACGGGCGTGATCGCCGCCTCCGACCTCAACTGGTGGGATGCTCCGTTGATCTCGCCGCGCAGAGCATGGGGTGCCGAGCCCGTCCACTTCCAATTCAGCGTGCCGGAGCCGACGCGCATCACGCTCGTCACCTCGCTGGTGGAGCGCTTCAACCAGTCGCAGAAGGACTTCGCCGTCGAGGTCGAGTTCGTGCCGCAAGCGCAGGCAAGGCAGAAGCTGATCAGCGCCATCAGCTCCGGCAGCCCGCCTGATCTCTGCCAGATATGGGACAACTGGCTCGGCCAGTTCCAGGGCATGGGCGCGCTCGAGGACCTGACCGCGCGGGTCAAATCCTGGAAGCATCAGCCGGACGTGCAGCCAACCGCGTGGCAGACAGTGACCGTCGGCAACGCGATCGTCTCCCTACCCTTGTCGGTTACGCTCGATGCGATCTTCTACCGCACCGACCGTCTTAAGGAATACGGCCTCAAGGAACCGACGCCGGACTGGACCTGGGACGACTTCCTGGCGTTGGCCCAAGGCTTCACCAAGGCGGACAAGAATCAATACGGCTACGGTATGCGCGGCGCCGGCACATGGGCGGTGCTCTATCCGAGCGAGTTCGCCTACGCCAACGGCGCCGAAGTACTGAAGGACGGCAAGGTGGTGATCAATTCGAAGGAAGGGGTCGACGCGCTCGCTTGGTACATGGACCTCGCCCTTAAGCATCACGTCACCCCGCCGAGTGCCGCCACCGACGGCTTCGTCGAGATCGTCGAGACCTTCGGCCGCGGCGTCACCAATATGTATCAGCACAACTCGGGTTCGGTCGGTCAGCAGAAGAAAAACGTCGGCGCCGACAAGTTCGCGACCTTGCCGGTGCCGATCGGTCCCGCCAAGAAGCGCGCCTCGTTCTATTTCTCGGAGACGCTCACCGGGTTCAAGAATGCGCGCAACAAGGAGGGGGCCTGGCAATTCATGAGCTTCATGCTCGAAGACGAGCCTAGCCTCATGTACTGCAAGACGCTCGGCCTGCTGCCGGCGCGCAAGTCGATCCTCGATCAGCCCGATTTCAAGGACGACCCCGCGCTTGCGGGTTTTCGGAATTCATTCCCGTTCACGATCGTGAGCCCCTATCTCGCCTATGCGGGCTGGGGCGGCAAACTCGATTCAGACGGCGTTCCGCTGATGCAGCAGGCGATCGTCGGCAAGATTTCGCCGAAGGAATGCCTCGACAAGTTCGCGGACATTCTGACCAAGAACATGAGCTAGCTCGGCCGATCGATCATGTCATCGGTCCAGGTCGCTCTCGGCAGCCGTCGCGCCCGCCCCCTGCTCAGCCTGCGGGCGCGCACGCTGCTGACCGGCTATGCCTATCTGGTGCCGGCGGCACTCTGCTTGCTTGCGACCGTGGCGGTGCCGATCGGCAAGGCGATTCAGATGAGCCTCTACGCCGACGTCCTGTTCAAACCGCAGGACTATCGCTTCATCGGGCTCGGCAACTACATCTACTTGGTCGAAGACCCCGTGTTCTGGTTGTCGCTCTGGAACTCGTTCGTCTGGGTGTTCGGCTCGGTCGTGCTGCAGTTCGTGGTCGGCTTCGCGGCGGCGCTGCTGCTGCACCAGGCTTTCGCCGGGCGCACGTTGCTGCGCACTTTGCTGCTGCTGCCCTGGGTCATCCCGGGGGTGGTGGTGGGGCTCATCTGGGAGTGGCTCTATCAGCCGAATTACGGCGTGATCAACGACCTGCTGATCAACGCCGGCTTGCTGCACGATCGGGTCGCGTGGCTCTCGAACCCCGACCTCGCCATGGCGGCGGTGGTGTTCACCAACGTTTGGCGCGGCATCCCGTTCTTCGCGATCATGCTGCTCGCGGGCCTGCAGGCGGTTCCCGACGAGCTCTACGAAGCGGCCCGCATCGACGGTGCGGGAGTATGGGCCCGTTTCTGGCACGTAACCCTGCCGCTGATGCGGCCCATCATCGTCGTCGCGACGGCGACGCGGATCATCTGGACCTTCAACTACGCCGATCTGATTTTCGTGATGACCAGCGGCGGGCCCGCCAACGCCACCCAGATCACGTCGACTTACACGCTGATGCAGGCCTATGCGAACCTCGACTTCGGCTACGCGGCGGCGCTCTCCGTGGTCCTGCTGCTGGTGATGCTGGCGTTCACGGCCGCGTATCTGCGCATCACCAAGGGGGTCGAAGAGGCCCAATGAGAGCGCGGCGCATCTCAGCGGGCCTCGCCGAGCGGCTCTTGGCCGGTCCGGTGCTCTGGGTTGGACTCGCCTTGCTCACCGCATTCGCCTTGGGTCCGTTCGTCTGGATGCTGCTCACGTCTTTGAAGGATCGGCAGGAGCTTTACGCCACGCCGCTGCAATATCTGCCGCACCACGTCACCTTCGAGAACTACGTCGAGGCTTGGACCTCGCCGATCACCCCCTTCAGCCGGTTCTTCTTGAACAGCCTCTGGGTCTGCTCGGTCACCATGGTCGCGACCACGGGTATCTCGGTGCTCGCGGGTTACGCCATCGCCCGCTTCCGCTTCGCCGGGCGCGACACGCTGCTGCTGATCTTCCTTGCGACGCAGATGTTCCCGAGCGTGCTGCTGATCGCCCCGCTGCTGACGCAGTGGCGCGCGCTCGGGCTCATCGACACCTATCAGGCGCTGATCTACTCGAACTTCTCGTTCACCGTGCCGTTCACGGTCTGGATGATGGTCGGTTACTTCAGCTCGATCCCGCGCGAGCTCGAGGAGAGCGCGATGATCGATGGATGCAGCCAGTTCGGCTCGCTCTGCCGCGTGGTGCTGCCGCTGGCGGCGCCCGGCATCGCCGCGACCGCGATTTTCGCCTTCGTCGTCTCCTGGAGCGAGCTGTTGTTCGCGATTTCGTTCACCACGCAGACCAGCATGCGCACGCTCTCGGCGGGCCTCCTCTACATGGTCGGACAGTACGAGGTGCAATGGGGGCCGCTCTCGGCGGGCGTCATCATGAGCACCGTGCCGGTCGCGATCCTGTTCACCTTTCTGCAGCGGCATCTGATCCACGGCCTCACCGCGGGAGCCGTCAAGGGCTGAGCCAATCCCGGACCAATCCATTGAGCAAGATCTCGCAACGAAACCTCGCTTTGTTCAAGCCGCTGGGTGCGCCGCGCACCCTTACCGCGGAACTCGTCGCCCGATTCACCGCGGATATCGTCGACGGCAAGCTATCCCCCGGCTCGCAACTGCCGACCGAGCAGGAGATCATCGCGGCGACCGGCGTCAGCCGCACCGTCGTCAGGGAGGCGGTGGCGGCGTTGAAGGCCGATCGCCTGGTGGTCACCCGCCAGGGGGTCGGCGCCTTCGTCGCCCATAACGTCCGACGGCCGTTTCGTGTCGATTTCGACGAAAGCTCGCCGCTGCAGGACGTGCTCAACGTCATGGAGCTGCGCACCGGCGTCGAGGTGGAAGCGGCGGGCCTCGCCGCCGAACGTGCATCGCCGGCGCAGGTCCGGAAAATCGGCGATTGCTTTGCGGCGATAAACGCCGACGTCGAGAAAGGCGGAAGCGCCATAGAGCAAGATTTCGCGTTTCACTGCGCGATCGCCGACGCCACCGGCAATCCGCAGTTCAAGCGGTTCCTTGAATATCTCGGCCGCTTCATGATCCCGCGGCGCACGGTCTGGAAGGATTCGGCGCCACCGACCAGGCGCCGCCAGCTCGATCTGTTTCAGCAGGAGCACGAGCAGATCCTCGCCGCGATCCGCGAGCACGCGGTGACGCAGGCCCGCTCCGCCATGCAGCGCCACCTCGTCCACAGCCAGAACCGCTATCGCGAGATCGCGGCAAAGCGTGGCACTACCACGGGCCGGCGCTGATGCTAGACTGAGGCGTTGCCACGAAGGGAGACATGCGATGCGGCCCAATCGGATACGGGAAATCTGGCAAGCTGGCGGCGCCGTTATCAACGGCTGGTGCGGCATTCCGAGCGCCTTCTGCGCCGAGGTCATGGCGCATATGGGCTGGGACTCCCTGGTGATCGACATGCAGCACGGCGTGATCGACTACCAGATGATGGTCTCGATGCTGCAGGGAATTTCGACCACGAACGTAACGCCCATGGTGCGCGTGCCCTGGAACGATCCGGCCGCGGTGATGAAGTCGCTCGACGCCGGCGCCTACGGCATCATCTGCCCCATGATCAACAGCCGCAGGGAATGCGAGCAATTCGTCGGCGCCTGCCGTTACGCGCCCAAGGGTTATCGCAGCTCCGGCCCGATCCGCGCCTCGCTCTATGGCGGACCCGACTATCATGCCAAAGCCGATGAAACCATCATCGCCATGGCGATGATCGAGACCGAGGCGGCGCTCGGCCAGCTCGACGCGATTTTGTCGACGCCCGGTCTCGACGCGATCTATGTCGGGCCGTCGGACCTCTCGCTCACCATGGGACTGCCGCCGGGCCTCGACAAGACCGACGAGCGCATGATCTCGGCATTGACGAAAATCCTCGAGGGTTGCCGCCGGCATGGGGTCAAGGCGGGCATCCATACCGGCAGCACCGCCTACGCAAAGCGCATGATCGGCATGGGATTCGCGTTCACGACCCTGTTGGGCGATGCGCGGCTGCTGACACTCGCGGGCCAACACACCGTGCGCGAGATGCGCGAAACCGGTGGAACCTCGAAGCCGGCGGGCTCGGTCTACTAGACGCAAGCGGTTGCACGGCGCGGGCTTGCTGAACTAGCATCCTTTCAAGGCTAAAACGTCGCGGCATATTCGCCGTCGTATAGAGGGAGCGCAGGGATCATGGGTAAGAAATACAACGTCCTGATCATGGGTGCCTCGTATGGCTCGCTGCTCGCGACCAAGCTTTTGCTCGCGGGGCATTCGGCGAAGTTGATCTGTCTGCCGGCCGAAGCCGACCTCATCAACGCCGAGGGGATTCGCGTGCGCATGCCGGTCAAGGGCCGCGAGGGGCTCGTCGAGATCGACTCGCGCAAGCTCCCCGGCAAGGTAAACGCGGGCGGGCCCGCCGGCGTTGAACCCGCGGCTTTCGATCTGGTGGCGCTCGCGATGCAGGAGCCTCAGTATCGATTGGCCGGCGTGCGAGATTTGCTGGACCGGGTGGCGCTTTCCAAGGTGCCCTGCATGTCGATCATGAACATGCCGCCGCTCCCCTATCTCGCGCGCATTCCAAGCCTCGCCACGGAGGGACTTCGTCACTGCTACACCGACGCGACGGTCTGGCGCAATTTCGATCCAGCGATGATTACCTTGTGCAGCCCCGACCCTCAGGCGTTCCGTCCGCCCGAGGAGCCGGTCAACGTGCTGCAAGTGAGCCTCCCCACCAACTTCAAGGCGGCGCGCTTCCAATCGGAGCAGCACACCCAGATCCTGCGGCAGTTGGAGGCGGACATCGAGGCGTCGCGCTTCGACACCGGCAGCGGACAGGTCGAGCTCCCGGTCAAGCTCAAGGTGCACGAGTCGGTATTCGTGCCGCTCGCCAAGTGGAGCATGTTGCTGACCGGCAATTATCGGTGTGTGCAGAAGGACGGCATGCGCTCGATCCGCGATGCCGTGCACAGCGACCTGAAGGCTTCGCGGGCGGTCTACGAGTGGGTGGCATCGGTCTGCCGCGCGCTCGGCGCCTCGGCCGACGACCTGGTGCCGTTCGAGAAATACGCGGCCGCCGCCAACGGCCTCGTCAAGCCCTCCTCCGCGGCGCGCGCGCTCGCGGCGGGCGCTCCCAACATCGAGCGCGTGGACCTTTTGGTGCAGAGCATCGCGGCGCTTAAGGGCATGCGCAACGAAACGGTCGATCAAACGGTGACGCTGGTCGAAGGTTGGCTCGCCCACAACCGCAAGAAGGCGTCGTAAACGCCAATCCCGGGATCACACGTGCCGGCTAATGGCGGGCGCTCGGGACTGCTCGTCTTGAAACCTTGCGCCGCTTCGCCGCAGTCGAACCGCGCCGGGCCAGTACGTCGCGGAGCACCACGGCGTCGTTGTGCAGCTCGTCGCGCGCTGCATAGACCAGCGTGAGCCGGCCCCTAGAGCGCAATCCGGCGAAGTGTGAGCGGTTCGCCGTCAGATTGCGCGACAAAATCAACGAATCTAGAGCGTGATCCGATTCTGTCTGATCGGATCACGCTCTAGTCGCGATCAATCGCAGCTCGTTGAGAAGATCGGTCTTACCAGAGAGCTGGGCTCGATATTTCCTGCGGAATTCCCGCCACCGGTCGGGATCGTGGCCGAACCATTGGCGCAGTTCCGTGCTGGGCGCAACCTCCTTGAACCAGCGGTCGATGGCCGCGTCCGACTTGGTGAGTCCGCGCGGCCAGAGCCGATCCACGAGACCGCGGGTTCCGTCCGCCACCGATGGCGGCAAGTAGGCCCGTTTCAGAACAACATCCGGCTTCGCCATGGCGCTCTCGGACTAGAACGCGGTCAGCACGTAGAGGAAGAGCGTATTGTTTTGGCTCGCATTGCGGCCGAAGCCATCGAAATTCTGCGTGCCGCCGTTGAAGCGAGTGTAGAGCGTATATTGCAGACCAACCCGGAAATTGAGCCACGGCCAGAATGACGGACCGCCATTGCTGAAAGGCAGATAATTTGCCTCGAAGATCCAGCCATCAGAGTTCGGGCTGCCGCTGAAGGAGCCACCCGGCGTTCCGCTACCATAGAACAGCGCATCGGGCGTACCGCTGTAATTGAAGTAGGAAACGTTGACGCCGTAGGTGTGCTCGTAGAAATAGCTGGCTTTGACGCGCGTCAACCTGAGGTCATCGGTCTGATTCGAGGCGAAGCCAAGCGGCACGCTCGCATCGTTGTTGCGGTGCTGCCATATGTAACTCGCCTGCACACCGATTTGGTCGCGCACGCCGTTGAACTGATATTGAGCATCGAAACCCACATCGGTGAGGTTGTCTTGGCCGTTCGTATTGATTTTCTGCGGATAAACATTCCCGTACATGCCGAAGGTGCCGAATTCGAGGGAGTGCTCGTCCCACTTTGGCTCGACGGCGAGCCGCCAATAAGGCGCGATGCCGGCGATGGTATTGCCGGCGTTGGGCGCGATTCCGAGGGTGCGCAAAGTGTCGTTTGAGAGCGTGTAGTAGCCGGTAAACTCGGCGTAGACC
The DNA here is from genome assembly GCA_035517495.1 of Allostellaceae bacterium. Classification (GTDB taxonomy): domain Bacteria; phylum Pseudomonadota; class Alphaproteobacteria; order ATCC43930; family CGMCC-115725; genus DASZHJ01. The sequence continues at coordinate 172,702 of DATIYT010000075.1, forward strand.
AAGTGGTTCCACCACGCATAGGTACCGAGCCCGAGGACCTGCTGACTGAGGTTGTTATCGACCAGCGCTGCCGCCGACGCCGACGGAACGGGCGCGATGAAGGAGCTGAAGAACGGATAGCGCCAGGCGGGCGTCGTATTCCAGGGATCCTCTACGGTCGGATTATTGTTGAGGGTGGCGCCCACCGTAAGGTCGGAACCGAACAGGGTGTCTTGCGCAGCCCAGCGGATATCGGTGTTGTCCCAGTGAATCTGCCGCGCGACTCCGTTGTAGGTGCTCTGAATGAACGCGCCCAGCCCCTGGTCCTGCCAGATCGCGCCCGCGTAGAACAGGCTCGCTTGGTCGAGCGATAGGTTGTTGTTGGGTCCGACATGCTGGGGAGGCGAGCTTTGCGCCGAACCAGTGTTGTTGAAGCTCGTCTGGATCATCGCTGCGATCGGCGGAAGCCACTGCATTTCCGTGCCGCCGCCCTGGACGTAACCGTTGATCTTGAATTCGCGACCGAACGGCGTCAGTTCCGGCAGCGCCACGTGGCACATGGCGCAGGCCTGGCCGGTCTGGCGCGCGTAGCTCGGAACCGCGCGCGCGGACGGCACACTCCAGAGCGCAGCCATTACGAAAAATAGCAGGCTCGCGGTGCGGTAAATCCTGCGGTTGAAGGTCATGGTCCACCCCCATTCCAATAACCACAAGAATTTTATTGTTTCTCGCGAAACTCTCCTTGACTTGGATCAACAGCGCGACGGATGCGGCGCGGCACAGTTCGACCCGCCATCGAACAGGAGCGGGTGAGATGGGTACAAAGTTCGCGGCCATTGCGGCAGCAATGATGGTGATTTCACCTCTCGTCGCTTTATCTCCCGGCAGATCGGCGCTCGGACAGGCGAGTCGGTCGGCGCACGACATTCCCCAGGCGGTGCGCATCGAGCATGAAGAGACGCTGCGACAATTGAGCGCAATCGCGCGCCGCCAATCGCGCACTGGGGAGATCGCACGCAAGGCACTCCCGGTGTTCAAGGAGCACTTCCAGCGCGAGGAAGAATACATCCTCCCGCCGCTCACCCTGGCACCGGCGATTGCCGAGGGTCGAGTGACTCCCGACATGCGCTGGGCGATTGCCATGGCCGATCGCATCAAGGCCGACAGCAATACGATATTCACCGAGCACACGGTGATCACCGAGTGGATGAATGAGTTGGCAACGGCGGCGGAGCGCTCCCATGAGCGCGATGTGGTGGACTTCGCGCGCGGGGCCGTTGCGGACTCGCTTTACGATGTCGAGGTCACCGAACCGGCCGCGATCGTAATCGGCGAGTACCTTCGCGCCAAGCTGCCGCCCGGACCATAGCGGAGTGAGCACCCGTGACCAACTCTGACTCGCCGAACTCAATTCATTTGATGCGGGGTCGAGCCATGTCTCGAATCTTCCTGGCGCTGGCGATCGTGGTGGCAGCCTTTCTGCTCGTCGCTCCCGCGCAAGCGCAGAACGCTGATAACGGACAAAAAGTCTATCGCCAGCAATGCAACATCTGCCACGACGTGGCCGCTGGAAAAAACCGCATCGGGCCGACACTATTTGAGGTCGTCGGCCGCAAAGCTGGAACCGAGGCGGGGTTCACCTATAGTGACGGCATGAAGGCGAGCGGCCTCACTTGGGACGCCGCCACACTCGAGCGCTACCTCGCCGATCCCCGCGGCGTGGTCGCGGGCACCAAGATGACTTATGCCGGCCTCAAGAACGACGAGCAACGCCGCGATCTGATCGCATACCTGTCCACTTTGCACTGAGTGCGATCGCGACGGACGCTACTTCCCCTGCAGCAAGTCCATGAAGGGCGGGAAGGTCAGTAGGAAGCCCACGGCCAGCAACGCGAAGGATGCAAGATTGACCGCGCCCATCGCGACGTCCCGCCAGCGCCAGGCAAGGTGCAGCGACAGCCATGCGGCGAGCCAGATGACGATCGCGAGCGTGGTAACGCCCGAGAGGGTGCCGGTTGGGCTATAGAAATTGAGCGCCTTGCCCATGGTATCGGAAGCGTCTCCTGCAAAGGCGAGAATACCGAGCGCACCGCAACCGATACCGGCCGCGAGGATCGCGGCTGCCGCGGGGCCGTTGGGGAGATTGGAGCCGGCGCGAGTCTCCTTCTGCCAAGCACTCATTGTTCGCCCTCCAGCAGGATGATCACGGATCCCCCGCGGACCGGCGCGTACTTGTTGAGAAACGCACCGAAGGCGCCGGCGACCCCGGTTGCGAGGAAGGCTGCGACCGCAAAACCAAGCACGGCGCGCATGTATTGCGGCTTGGCGAGAGCTCGCGCGTATTTCATCGTGACATAGGCCACCATGGTCATGGCGATCGGTGCGAGCCAAGCCACGTGCTCCTTCCATTCCATGCCGACATTGTGCCATTCCGAGGTCCTGCCGCTCGAGAGCAGCAGGCGGCGAGGATAATCTGCGAGATCGCTCGTCCCGGCCGGTGGAACTGCACGATACCAGGGGTAAACGATGTAGGCGCCGGTGAATACCGTAAGCCACGCCAAGATCACCATGGCGAGAAGATAGAAGTTCAGCAGCTTCTGTTGGCGGCCACTCGATTGCCCGGGAGCGCCCAGTGCCGACAGACGATAGAGTTCTGCGAGCGCGCCGGAGAACGCCAGCATGAACAGCGCACCGAAACCCATACCGTGCACCACCGTCCAAAGGTCGCGCGTCGAGATTTCCATTGGACACCTCCGCAACGCATTTATTTTGGGCCGGGATGGGCGAGTCGAGTTGACTTAGATCATTCTGCGCGTGGAGACGCGGGCGGCCTGGAGCTTTTGCTGCGGAGCATGGTCGCGCAGAAGGGCATGCCGGCAGGACGGCCGATCAAAGGGTAACACTGGTCGAAGGTTGGCTCGCCAAGCAGCGGGCCCAAGCTATCCCGTCTTCGCGGCTCGCCAAGCGAAAGGTCGACCAGCCGAGTGCCGACGCCTCAGCCACGTGAGGTACGCCAGCCCAATGCCGAAAAGGAGGAGGCTTTGCGGCTCCGGCACACTGTCGGGATTTAGGGGATGGCCCCCCGTCGGGTTGTCGTTACCGGGGTCCACCGGGTTTAGATCGAAATCGATCGGAGGAGAGGCAACAGTAGGACCAGTGATCAGCGGCGCGACGGGCGGTTTCGCTCCTGGGGTAACGATTGGGCCAGGTCCTGGTCGCGGCCCGCATATCAGGCAATCACTGATCCCCGGCGATGTGGGTCCCGACGGAGGCGCTGGCGGATTGGGATTCCCGCCGCCCGCGGGGTCACCGTCGACCGAGCCAGACGAGCCGAGAGCCAAGCTGGAGCCCGGGTCGCGAAAGCCACCATCTCCGGTACCCGGACCGCCGCCCCAGTCGCTCCCGCCGATCCAACCATTGGTGCCATAACCGGGAACACCTTGGATGCCGATTTGACCCGCCCCTCCAACCGCGCCGCCACTGCCGGTAACCAGGAAAGGTAGGCTTCCAACTCCGGGATTGCCGACGACGCGATTGCAGTCCCGGTCATAGTCGTCGCTGCCTCCATAGTTGCAGTCGCCGTAGTTGGTGACCAAGTCGCCGTTCTTGCCCGCGCCTTCGAGAGCCAACTGAAGCAGAGTGCCATCCACAGAGCCCTCCCCGCTGCCGGCGACATCTAAGCCCGCGGGGTTTGCATCGCCCACCGTGTCGAGTGATCCGCCTTGCGTGGCGGCGGCTATTGTTTCGGTTTCCGTACCGGCTGCCGAGACGTCGGCGGTCAGACCTTCGAGCCCGACCAGGACAGGCCCGGCGCTCGGGCCGACCAACAGCATCGCAAGAAGCGACAGCCACACTTTACCCATGGCTTTACTTCATTCCTGCGATCGCATGAGGCCGCCCTGCGGCACCGCGAAGGTGCCGGCCACTTAACAGCGCCGAAGGCGCATCCGTCCGGGTTACTGATGAAGTGTGTGCTCGCGACATCGAATGAAGGTGCTTGCCAACCCCGCTCAGTGACAGTCGCGCTTCCCGAATCGACAATGGAAAATAAGGGTGGAAAGACTACCTGGAGGGTAATCCGTCGTCCAGCGACATTTTGTCTTGGATCAGGACTTATTGAGAGTCACGGCCGCCCGGACGAGCGTCTTCAACGCCTCCTCGTCTATCGTCTCCCCCTCGTGGATATCGATGGCACGCCTGGTGTTACCGTCGAGGCTGGCGTTGAAGAGCCCGGAAGGGTCCTTCAGAGCCGCCCCTCTGGCGAAGGTCATCTTCACGACGTTCTTGTAAGTCTCGCCCGTGCAAATCAATCCGTCGTGCGACCAGACCGGAACCCCTCTCCACTTCCACTCCTCGACGACTTCGGGATCGGCTTCCTTGACCAAGGTACGGAGCCGGCTGAGCATCCTGCCCCGCCAGTCGCCCAGCTCCTTAATTCTCGCGTCGATCAGCTGAGAAGGAGACTTGCCTTTGTGCGACCCGCCCTTCGTCATGCCGGTCTCTCCTCCTTAGTCTCGCGAGCAGCGATCATCCCCGGGGCTTCGAGCTTCACGCCATGTCATTTGCATAGATTTGGGGCGTTGCCTTGATCATTCCCAGCTCACGGGAGCCAGAAAACCCAGAGCAAGCGAGCGAGCGCACTCTATGGCGAGTCCGTGTTGGGTCAGCATTGCCACAAGGCCTCTAGCTGGGAGATGAGGGGCCAATAAGAGCGCCGGGGCGGCTTCGCCGCGGGGGGCACGTTCATAGTTTGACCTCCACACGGGTGCGACCGCGCCTATTAGGCTCCACAGAATGCATTGCCCGCATCGCGTCCGTTGACTCAGCTTGGCAAAACATCGCTTTAGCGAAATGATTGCGACGATCTACGCTGCGCCTCATCCGCTGGCCTGCGCCCCGGCGGAACCGTGGCGGAAGACAGCGAACACGGCATGGAACGACCGAATGGACGCCGTATGCCGGTTCAGCGAAGCCTCGCGCCAAGAGCTGGCACATTTTCGACCAACATAGTAAGGGCGGGGTTTGCGGCATGAGTAACGGTCGTCCGTTGTTCGCCTTCGCATTTCGTGCCGGGCTATTGCAAGAACTAACCGATCTTGCAGAGGTCGACCGCGCGGCTGACAGCGCGGAATTCGTATGGGTACACCTCAATCTCAACGATGCCGCGGCCCAGGTTTGGCTGCACCGCCAGCCCTGGCCACGCGACATCATTGAGATGGTTGCGGCTCCGATCCAACGCGGCAAACTCTTTACCACGCCGGAACTGCTCTACGGCCACCTGCGGGACTTCCGCGAGGAGTCCGGTGGGGTCACGCTGCAAGCGGGCTCGCTGTGCGTGGTCGCATCGCGCGCGCTGATGGTCACCGGTCGCCGCATTGCTCTGCTCTCAATCGAGGAATTGCGGCGCCGGGTCGAAGCACGAACCGTCGTGCCGGCGAGTCCGTTTGGTCTGGTCACGGAATTCTTCAAGGCGCTGAACGACATTGGCGAAGGTCTGCTGCAGCACGCCAGCGAGCAACTTGGCGTAATGGAGTCGAAAGTGCTGAAACGTGACGGCGCCAGCTATCGCAGCGAGATCCTGGAAATGCGACGTAGTTCAGTCGAGGTCGCCCGCGACATGGCGTACAAGCGAACGGCCGTGCTCGATCTGGCGCGCGAGCAGCCGGTGGTGTTGCCCACCAGCGAATTTGACCGTCTCAAGCAACAGATTCATCGCTATGCGGCCCTGGTCGAGGATGCGCAGGAATTTGCGGAGCAATGTCAGTTCATGCTTGAAGAGCTTCGGGCGCAGGTCGAGGAGAAAACCAATCGAAACCTTTACATACTCACGGCGCTGTCGGCGATTTTGCTGCCGGCAACCCTTATAGCAAGCATTTGGGGCATGAACGTCGGCGGCATTCCCTTCAACGATAGCCCGCACGGCTTTTGGGCGGTCACTGGCGTGATAACGATGGCCTTTGCCATCGTAACGTTCATCCTTTTCCGGTTCAGGTTTTTCTGAGGAACGGATCGTATGCCCCGATGCCATGCGCTACCTAAGCGCAGCAACTAGCTTGCAGTGGTAGACCGATCATGTCCGTCTCGACCCGCCATGCGTTAACGGCGGAGCGGCTGCTGCCCATCCTTGGTTGGCTTCCGGCATATCAGCGGGCCTGGCTGCCTCCAGATATCCTAGCCGGGCTTGCCGTCTGGGCGGTCATGGTGCCGGAGGGCATGGCCTACGCCGGAATCGTCGGCGTCCCGGCCATTATGGGCCTCTACACCATTGTCCCGGCACTGGTCGCCTACGCGCTTTTCGGCACGTCGCGCGTGCTCGTCGTCGGGCCAGACACCGCCACCGGACTGATCTCCGCGCTGACCGTGAGCGCGATTGCAGCTCAGGGTACAGCAGAATTCAATACGCTTACCTCCACCCTGGCGGTGCTGATCGGCGCGTTCTTCTTGCTCTTCGGCGTGATGCGCATGGGCTGGGTGGCAGCCTTCATTCCCACGCCCGTCATGCGAGGCTTCATTGAAGGCTTGGTCTTCGTGACCATCATCGGCCAGGTGCCGCATCTGCTGGGCATCGACGGCAGCTCCGGAAATTTCTTCATGCGATTATGGTCCGTGCTGCGGCATCTACCGGATGCTTCGCTCGCCCCGGTGCTGACCGGTTCCCTCAGTTTCGCGACGATGCTGCTTTTGCGCCGCTTTGTACCCAGCCTGCCCGCGGCGCTGATTGTTGCGGTCGGAGCCACGATTCTCGTGAGCGTGCTTGGCGGAGAAGCCGCCGGCGTCGCTGTCGTCGGTGAGCTTCCGTCCGGCCTGCCTCACTTCGTCCTGCCCAAGCTTGATCTCGGGGTGTTGCAGGAGCTTGCGCCCGGCGCACTCGCGATCGTGCTGGTTGGCTATGCCGAGGCACTTGGCGGAGCAAAAGCCGCGGCGATGCAGAGCGGGGGCGACATCGAGCCCGATCAGGAGTTGCTCGCGCACGGGCCGGCCAACATCCTGAGCGGCCTCGCAGGGGGCTTTCTTGTGGTCGGTAGCCTTTCCAAGACTTCGGTAGCCATGGCTGCGGGCGCCCGCACGCAGGTTGCCAATCTGGTGGCCGCTCTCCTCACCTTCCTGACCCTTGTGCTACTGACGCCGCTGTTTCGAGGCGTGCCCCATCCGGCGCTTGCCGCGATCGTCATCGCGGCAATGCTCCATCTGTCGAAACCGGCCTATCTGCGGAATCTGTTCACCCGCATGCGGCTGGAATTTGCCATCGCTGCGGTAGTGATTGCCGGCGAGCTCACTCTTGGTGTTTTGCAGGGCATTGCTATTGGGGTGGTCCTGTCGCTCCTGCGCTTGATTTACCAAGCGAGCCACCCGCATGGTGTGGTGCTCGGTCAGTTGCCGGGCACGGAAGCCTATCGCGACATCGAACGGCACCCGGAGGCGCGCACTTTTCCCGGCATGCTGATTTGGCGCGTGGGTGGCGATATGTTTTTTGCCAGTGCCGGCCGGGTCGTCGGGGGGATCAAGGCCGCGCTGGCTGCGAGCCGACCGCCGGCGAAGTACGTGCTTATCGACGCAGAGTCCATGAACTTCATGGACACGAGCGCTTGCGACGAATTGCTGCACTTCGCCCAGTGGCTGCACGGGCTCGGCATCACTCTTGGCTTCGCTCGCGTCCGCGACGAGGTGCGGGAAGTCATGCGCCATGGCGGCCTAGAGAGCTTCATTGGGGCTAGCAACTTCTATGAGCGCGTAACCGACGGCGTGGATCATTGGCAACGGACGTCCGGGCCCGCTCCTTGACAGGCGGCCAAGGCCGAAGCAATTCGGCCCGGCGACCGGAGCGGCTCATGGTTGCAAACCTATTTCCTGCTGGCCACGCCCGGCATTCCCGTGAAGACTATCGAGCCAGCTACGCACCGCGCTCACCGCCAACAACCTTTGCTTTCGGATGACCTCCGGAGGGTGACGGCCTCGGTAAGCATGAACGGGAATACGACCACCATCGCTGGTATTCCACTCCCCTCGGACGCTCCGCTCTTTTTGGCGTTTATCGCCGTACACATAGCGGCAGGACTGACGGCGATCATAGCCGGTGCAATTGCGATGCTCAGCCGAAAACAGCCGGGACGTCATCCCCAGGCCGGAACCGTCTATTACTGGGCCCTTGCTGTCATCTTCGTCACGATGTCACCCCTCTCGTTATCCAGATGGAGCGAGGATTATCGCCTGTTCATTTTGGGGGTTCTGTCGTTCGTCGCCGCGACGATCGGCCGGACGGCAAGGCGAAGACCTTGGCAGTCTTGGGCGCGCATTCACATGACCGGAATGGGCGGCTCCTACATCATCCTCCTGACCGCCTTCTGCGTGGTCAACGGGCCAAACCTTCCGCTGTTGCGTTTTTTGCCGCCGGTTGCTTTCTGGCTTTTGCCGACGTTGATCGGGGCGCCGATCTTGGTTTATGCGCTGCTGCGACACCCGTGGGTGCGGCCACGAAGTTCCAACTAGTGTGGCGGATTTGAAGTTCCTCCGATCACTGCCGGCCGCTCGGAGAGGAACTTCAAATCCGAAGGCCACACTAGCAATCAATGAGTTGCTAGTGTCCCCATGATTCCGAAGTTCGCATCTGAGCTTGGCCGTTTGGTCATGCGAACTTCGGAATCGGGACACTAGTCTGGTCCACGAACACGCACAACGCTCAAAAGACAGTTAATGTCCACCATCCCGGGAAGTGCGAACCACAGCGCATTCTCATGTATATTCGTGCGGATAGCCGTCCGACACAGTGCGCTTCGGAACCTCGGATGCAATTGGTGAAAAAATGTTATCGACACCGGGCTATCGACGAATAAGCTCAAGGTTGTGTTTCAGTTTTGGCAACAGGGAGGCGGCGATCGCTTCGATCGCGGGCAGCCTGTTCTATCGCGCGTTCGCGCCATAAAAAGCGGGCGGTTGCAATGAGAAAGCCGGTAGTGGGTGTGATTGGAAACGCCCAGGTCATCAACGACAGCCACCATGTGCAGTCCACGGGAAAGCGCAGTCTCATGGCGGTCGCAGAAGTCGCAGGTGCTTTACCCCTGATGTTTGCAGGCACGCCCGGCGTCACCGATGTCGACACCCTACTTAGCGCTGTCGACGGCATCCTGCTGACCGGCGCACGCGCCAACGTGCATCCCTCACGATATGGGGTCGAGCCCGACCCTCGATACGAACCCTTCGATCCCGACCGCGATGCGACGGCTCTCGAGCTCGTCCGAGCTTGCGTCGAACGGGGCGTGCCACTCCTGGGAATCTGTAGAGGGCTTCAAGAAATGAACGTCGCATTCGGCGGGACCCTGCACCCGGAGATTCGTGATCTTCCGGGGCGCATGAACCACCGGGCGCCGAGGCTTGAGAGCGGCGAAATCCATCGCGATCCTAAGGTCGTATTTGCGGACCGGCACGAGGTGCGTTTCCGCCCGGGCAGCCTGTTCGAGCAGCTCTTCGGTTGCACGACGATCCGCGTCAATTCGCTGCATGGCCAAGGCATTCTCGAGCCGGGCAAGAGAATTGTCGTCGAGGGTGTTGCAGAAGACGGCACAATCGAAGCGATCCGCGTTGCCGATGCGCCGTCTTTTGCGCTTGGTGTTCAGTGGCACGCGGAACACGACGCGCAGAACAATCCCGTTAATCGCATTTTGTTTGAAGCATTCGGCGCGGCACTGCTCAGAAACAAACCGACCTTCTGATTTCCGGCGCCAGCTCGGCGCGCGAACCGGCGGCCTTATTTTTGCCGCGAGTCTGCCACGCCCGTTTGGCGGTGCTCTATCCGTGGCTAGCTGCGGTGGAGAGTCGTCTCCTGTTCCATTTCATGTGCCCTTTTTTGCCGACGCCCTGAATACCACAAGAACGAAAAACATTTCGCGAAAGGTCACCGCGGATTTGCTGGCGTCGAGCTCCCCCGTGGCGGGGTGTCGGGTCACGCGGATCGGCTCCCGCACGAGCTGTGCGTGATCGTGTGCAGCGGAGGGTGACCACGTCCTCAGCGTCGGGTAGCGTGCTCAAGGCAATGGCGCACATCAGGGGAGGCGACTTTGACCGCAACATGGAAGACTGTCGCAGCGACGGTGCTCTGCATCGCCACACTGTGCTCGGCAACTGCCAAAAACTATACCACCGGTAAGGTCTATCAGTTCAGTGTCAGACATTGCGGCGAGTACGCGCAGGACCGCAAGCTGCCGGACGGTGTCGGGATGAACGCAATCGACACGTGGTACGTCGCGGGCTGGCTGACGGCGTATAACGACATGGTTCCAGGCGGCAACATCGAAGGAGACGGTGCCGTCAATAGTACGCTTCTGTGGCTCGATCGGTACTGCCTCGACCATCCCTCCAGCAGCGTTCCGGACGGTCTCGCGGAGTTTGGCGCCATTTTCGCGCCACAGATGCTGAAGAAGTGACACACATCATCGGATACGACGCAAATCTTGCTGAACTTCTTACAGTGGCCTCCTCCGCTGTCCGGTCGTGAAGTGACGGTTCGCACACCAAGCGGGAGAAATGCCTGTCATGCTCTCCTCGAAGAAGCATGTGGTATGATCCAGCGGACAGCCGTTTGAAGGGTGGACCATGGCCGCCCCAAGGCAGATTGAGCCGGTTGACAACGCCACCCGGAAGCAGCGAGCGGATTGTGCTCCCGGTCTCGCTTTTCCGCTGCAGGGTAGTACCAAATGAACGAGCAGCGGGTCGATCGCCGCTTGGTGGCGATATTGGCGGTCGATGTCGCCGGCTATTCGCGGCTGATGGAGCAGGACGAGGAAGGGACGCTCTCGGCGCTGCGCGCGGTGCGACGCGAGATCGTCGATCCCAAAATCGCCGAGCACCGCGGCCGCATCGTGAAGACCACTGGTGACGGTCTCCTGATCGAGTTCGCAAGTGTTGTCGATGCGGTCCGGTGCGCGGTCGAGCTGCAGCGAATGATGCACGGCCGTAACGAGAACGGACCGCCGGAGCGGCGCATCGACTTCCGGATGGGTGTCAACGTCGGCGACATCATAATCGAAGACGGCGACATTTTCGGCGACGGGGTGAACATCGCCGCCCGGCTGGAAGCACTCGCCGAACCGGGTGGAATTTGCCTGAGCGCCGCAGCACACGAGCAAGTCCGCGATCGGCTCGACATCGTTTTCGAAGATCGGGGCGAGCAGCAGGTCAAGAACATCGCGCGACCCATCCATATCTATGTCGTAGTCCTGGGTGCAGCCTCACGCGCGACCACGCCTCACGCACCGAGGCTCGCTCTTCCCGACAAGCCGTCGATCGCGGTTCTGCCGTTCGACACCATGAGTGAGGAGCGCGACCTTGGCTATCTTGCCGACGGCATCGTCGAGGCCATCACTGCTGCGCTTTCGCGTATTCGCTCCTTTTTCGTCATCGCGCGGAATTCCGCTTTTACCTACAAGGGCAAAGCGGTGAATGTGCGCGATGTCGGAAGGGAATTGGGCGTCGCCTATGTCCTTGAAGGCAGCGTGCAGAAGGCCGGCAACCGCATCCGCATCATCGTGCAGCTGATCGAGACCGAGGGCGGCGCCCACGTCTGGACGGCGCGCTATGACGGCACGACGGACGATATCTTCGATCTCCAGGATCGTATCACGGAACAGGTGGCAGGAGCGCTGCAACCTTCAATCCGCATCGCCGAGATCGAGCGCGCGAGGCGCAAGCGGCCGCAGGCTCTCGGTGCCTATGACTATGCCATGCGAGCAATGCCCCACGTCTGGGCGTTGGAAAAGGACGAGAGCGGCAAGGCTCTCGATCTTCTGGATAAGGCGCTTGGCATTGACCCCGACTACCCCCTGGCTCTCGCGCTCGCAGCTTGGTGCCATGCGCAGCGCTCTGTTTACCAATGGGCTGAACGGATTGAAGAGAGCAAGGCGCGGGCGTTGACCCTGGCCGAACGCGCAGCCGCCATCAGCAGCGACGATCCGCTCATTCTCGCCGTGCTCGGCGCTGTACACACCTTCGTTCGAAACCACGGTACAGCGCGGATCCTGCTGGAGCGCGCACTCTCCATCGATCCCAACGCCGCCTGGGCGTGGAGCCGACTCGCTTGGCTCGACAATTACGCCGACCGGCCGGACGACGCGATCGAGAAGTTCGAGCGCGCCCTGCGCCTGAGCCCGCTCGACCCGGCAAATTTCAACAACCATATCGGCATCGGCTCTGCGCACGAAGTGGCGGGCCGCTATGACGAGGCGGTGGCGATGTACCGGCGGGGGCTTGAGGAGCAACCGCACGCGCTTTGGGTCTACCGCAACCTCTCCGCCGCGCTTGCTGGAGCGGGGAGGATGGCGGAGGCCAAAGATGCCTACGCTAAAATGCTGCGCACCTATCCGGGCCTAACGGGCGCGACACTCCGGCAAGCGCTGGTGTTCTCGCCGGCGGCCCTCGACCGCATGGTGGAGAATCTGAAGAAGCTGGGCCTACCAGACTGACGCCGCAGAGTAAATCGGCGCGCGCCACCCGCAGCCGGTGCTTGCGCCTGGATCGGGTCAGGAACGGTGGTCGGAGCGATGATCGCATGGAGTCCGGTTTTCCCTCGCGAGTGGACTTCCGCTGGGCACCACCCGATCGTCCGAGAAGTGCGTTAGCGGAAATCACTTCGTTGTATTCGATCACCTCGTCGGCGCCGGAGGCGAGCCGCCTGACTTACCGTGTGGTCGGGCATTTTCACTCATGTAACAAAGACGCCGAGCGAAGGGCCTCGATGAACCGTTCGCGTTCATGGGACAACATGAACGGGTAAGTGTCGTCGATGTAGGCGACATCGAGTGTCGGCTGCAGGCGCGAAAGCTCTGCCGCAGCCGCTCGCGCCGTGTCACTCAATCCGCGCAGACTCAATGCAGCCACGAGTCGTTGCCGAGCCCTCACATTTCCCGGCTGAATCCGTATGGCCTTCTCCGCGGTCGAAATCGCCTCGCCGAGATTGTCGAGCAACAAGTGGCATAGACTTTGATCTGCGATCGCAAGCGAGCGGAAGCGGTAGTGCGGGTCCAGGCGCAAAATCGCATCGAGATGCGGCAACGCCTCCCCCGGGTGGCCGGTGAATTCGAGGACGCAGGCAAGGAAATGTCTCGCCAGGGGAGCACTCGGATTGAGCGCAACCGCTTGCTCTACGCCATCGAGAGCGGACTGGAAGTCCCGCTCGGTCCACAACCGCCCCATACCCCGCAGGCCTTGCGCTAGCCACTCGCGGTCATCGCACGAGACGGCCTGTTCAGCGGCTTCAAGTGAAGACTTCAACGCGTCAGCGCGATTGACCCAGCCCAGGATACCTTCATGGTAGCGACATAGGGATAACAGCGACCACGCCCGGGCCGAAGACGGATCAATTTCCAACGCAAGCTTGAGATGGTTGCGTGCTTCCGCATGGCCGGCAGGCGTCATGCGCTCCTGGAGAGACAAGGCCTTCAGAGCGTGGTCCCAAGCACTGAGATCGGAAGGATGTTTGCGCGATGCGCGCCGCGCCTCGGCACGATGAATCTCTGGCTCGATGCTGGCCACGATCCGTTCGGCGATCTCTTCCTGCACGATGAAGACATCTGCGATCTTGCGGTCGTACCGCTCCGCGAACAGGTGGTGTCCGGTCGCCCCGTCTATGAGCTGCACGGTGATGCGAATCTGTTCGCCGGAGCGCCGCGCGCTGCCCTCAACAAGATATGCCGCACCCAATTCGCGGCCGATCTCTGTGACGTTCTTGGGCTTGCCCTTGTAAACAAATGTTGAATTGCGTGCGACGACGGGAAACCAGCGCCAATATGCAAGCGCCGTAATGATGTCCTCGGTCAGTCCTTCGACGAAATAGTCTTCCGCTGGATCCTTGCTCAAATTGTCAAACGGCAACACGGCGACTGCCTGGAGATCGCCAAAATCACCTTGCAGCCTTGGTCTCCTCGGTTTTGAAGGGCGGCCCATCACCAACCGAAAAACCTTGACCGGACGTGCGATATTTTTCAGAGATCGATCACCGAGATCGTCAAAGCTATGTTGGACTCGGTCGCGCACCTGGTCATAGGCGGCCTGCGACAGGAGAATGCCCCCCGGGTCGGCCGATCCTTCCAGTCGCGCCGCGACGTTAACGCCATCGCCGAAGACGTCGCCGTCCTCAACCATGATGTCACCGACATTTATGCCAATCCGCAACTCGATGCTTTGAGCAGCTTTCGTTTCACCACTCATTTCGGCAACACGGCCCTGAATTTCGACCGCACATTCGACGGCATCGACAGCGCTGGCAAATTCCAGGAGAAAGCCGTCGCCCATTGCCTTCACAAGCCGCCCGCCGCGGGCCTCTACGGCGGGGTCGATGATGGAGCTTCGCAAAGTGGCCACCGCGGTCAGCGTAGCGGCCTCATCATCCCCCATCAGATGGCCGTAACCGACGATATCGGCCAAAACGATCACAGCGAGCCTGCGTTCCATATGGCGCTCCAGAACGGATCGACGCGCACCTGCAACTGGATCGGTGAAATCTGTCCAACTCTATCAAAGCATTGGCGGTCACTCTACGGTGAACGCTTCGAAATCAGACGATAACCGGCGGCCCGCCCGGCCTTGCTGGAGAAGCTTAGACTGAGTTAGCTTCGCCGTCATCCGGGCGTGGTCGCTGCCGCGCAAAGTTTCTCATCGCGAACAGTGCAATGTTGGGAGGGCCGCATGAAGCGGAAGTACCAGAGTGTCGTCGAAACAATCGGCAGGACGCCGGTCGTCCGGATCAATCGTTTGGCACCGCCGGGCGTGAACCTTTTCGTGAAGATTGAGGCCTTCAACCCGCTTGGTTCAGTGAAAGACCGGCTGGCTCTGGGCGTCATCGAGGCGGCCGAAAAGTCGGGTGAGCTTAAGCCCGGCCAGACGATCATCGAGGCGACGAGCGGCAATACCGGGATCGGCCTTGCCATGGTTTGCGCAGCCAAGGGATATCCGCTCGTGGTGACCATGGCAGAGCCATTTAGCGTGGAGCGGCGCAAGCTGATGCGCTTCCTTGGGGCGAAGGTCATCATAACTCCCGCCGCCGAGCGCGGCATTGGCATGGTCACCAAGGCTAACGAGCTTGCCAAAGCGCACGGCTGGTTCATGACTAGGCAGTTTGAAAATGAAGCCAATCCCGATTTTCATTCGCGCACGACGGCTCGCGAAATACTCGACGATTTTGCCGGAGAGCGGCTGGACTATTGGGTGACGGGTTATGGCACCGGCGGAACCCTGAAGGGTGTCGCGCGGGTGCTCGCCAAGGAGCGCCCCGAAACGAAGATTGTGGTTTGCGAGCCGGAAGATGCGCAGCTGTTGGGCAGCGGCATCGTGCAGTCGCGAAATTCGGACGGTACTCCGGCGGCCGCCCATCCGACATTCAAACCGCATCCGATGCAGGGTTGGACGCCGGATTTCATCCCGAAGCTCACCGACGATGCAGTCGCAATGAAGGTCATCGATCGCGTGCTGCCGATCTCCGGCCCCGAAGCCATTCGCTGCAGCAAGGACCTTGCCACCCGGGAGGGCATCTTTGTCGGCATTACCTCAGGTGGGACCTTTGCGGGCGCGCTCAAGATCGCGGCCGAGGCGGAGAAAGGAGCGAACATTCTCTGCATGCTGCCTGACACCGGCGAGCGTTATTTGAGTACGCCACTTTTCGCTGATGTGTCGGCAGACATGAATGAGGAGGAGCTCAAGATTTCGCGATCGACTCCAAGCGCACAGCTCAATCCCTAGGCGGTTCATACCGGCAAAAGAACACCGGCGCTGATTGCCAGTCTGTTGGTGTCGGGGTCTGTTCTGGAGAGTGCAATGGCGGACGCTGCGTACGACCCAAAAAAAGTCCTGTGGGCGCTGCTGAGTGTCAATGAACAGCAATTGTTCAACGATGCCAAGCTTCAGATGAACAAAGCTGAAGAAACCTTGGCGAAGCGTGAATGGAGAGGCGAGGATACAAGTTACGCACGGGCGGCGCTTTACCAACTGGACTATTGGGTCAGTTGCACTACGGATGTTGACAAGGTCAAGGCGGCGCGCACGCATCTGGGCAGGGCGCTCGCCCGCCGCAATCCGCCCAGCGCACTCACGCAAGATGACCGCGGCAGCTTCGGTCCGGGAACCGATGTCTGGTTTCTGAAGCTCGATCGATCCACCGATCAAATTCTCGCCCGCGCCTGGCCTTGGCCTCGCCAGCCAATGTTTCTCGAATGCATTAGCGATCCGGTGCGGATGGTGACCTATCTGCAGGATCTCTGTTGGTCCGACATCACCCGCTGCGGCCGCGACAATCGCAAGGAGCTCAATCTCGCGATTTCCGTCATCGCTCGACTTGTCGTTAAAGGTGGACAGGCGGGCTACTTGAGCGGGCCAGGCGTCTATCCAGCCTTCGAGCGGTTCGTCCGCGATTGGCAGGACGCCGAGACCGGATTTTTCGGGGTCACATACATCATCGACGAGAACGGGAATCAGGTCAGAACGACGGACTTAAGCCTCACCTTTCACATGGTGCGCTACGTACCGCATCTGGTGCGCTGGTGGCCCAAGCTGATCGACACCCTTTTCAAGATTAAGGCAGGGAAATACCCGCAAGGGTGGGGCGACCACGGCAAACTTGTCAGCGACCACAACAATTACGACGTTGTCGAACTGTTTTATCGGGCGTGGAATCAGATCACGCCGCAGCAGCGGCAGGACGCGAGCGCCGCTGTTGGCAGTCTGCTGAAGTGGTGCCTCGCGCAGTCAGTCACGCCAAACGGCGATCTCGTCGATCCAGATAAGAGCGATCCGATCCCAGATTCGTTCTATTACGCTGCCTCGTTCTTGGACACGATCGGGTATTTCGAGAAGAAGAAGCGGTTCTGGACTTCTACCCCGCTGCCCGGCGATCCCGCGAAAATCAGGGCCGGGATTATCGCGCAGCTCAAAAGGTTCAATCCCTACTACACCGAAATCGACGACACGCTGTTTCGGCTTCGCGCCTCCGAGCATCCGTGGACCAATGCGATTCTTTAACCCGGGCGCCGGGACGCTTTGGAAACAGCTTCGCGCATCGGCTTTGCTTGTACGACACTTTTGATCTTGGTGCATGATAGACGCAATCGATCGGAAGCGAGTCCCATCAAGGAGTTAGAAGGTTCGCTAAAGTGACGTGTGGGGGAGGCGTCACGGACGCGCTTCGAACACCAAGTTGAAGGGCGTCTCCGTTGCGCGGCGAAAGCGGGAAAATCCGCCGGCGGTCACCACCTCACGCAAGCGGGCCTCACCGGCCTGGGCGCCGAGGCATAGGCCGACCTCCTGAGAGCGCGAGCACGGCGTGCACACGAGTGTCGAGGCCGAATAAAAGATGCGCCCCACAGGATTGAGATTTTCCTCAAGGCGGTCGTTGGCAAAAGGTTCGACGATCATCCAGGAGCCGTCTTTCTTGAGGGAGCTCAACACATGCTTTGAAGCTCCCACGGGATCGCCCATGTCATGCAGGCAATCGAACACAGCGACGAAATCATAGTTATTGCCCGGATACTCCTTGGCGCCTGCTACTTCAAAGCGCGCACGATCGCTCACACCCGCGCGTCTGGCTGCCGCTTTGGCCGCCTCGATGGAACCCGCGTGATAGTCGAAGCCGGAAAAGGTGGAGTTCGGCCAGGCTTGCGCCATGAGGATCGTCGACGCACCATGCCCGCAGCCAACATCGGCGACACGAGCGCCTCGCTCGAGTTTTGCAGCAACACCGTCGAGCGCCGGTATCCACGCGCTCACCAGGTTGGCCGCATAACCAGGACGGAAGAATTTCTCGCATCCCCGGAATACGCCTTGGTCGTGCTCATGCCAGCCCATACCGGCGCCGGTGCGAAACGATTCCGCAATGCGAGGAACCGCGTTGAGCGAACCCAGCGCCAACTCAAAAGCACCCGGGAGGTAGGCGGGGCTACCCTCATTCGCGAGCGCAAATGCTTGCTCTTCGGTCAGATGAAACTTCTTCGTGGCGGGGTCATAGGTGACGTATCCGCCGGCAGCTTGAGAACTTAGCCATTCGCGCACGTAACGCTCGTCCGTGCCCGTCTTGGCGGCGAGTTCGATGGAATTCAGCGGTCCGTTCGCGAGTGCCTTATAAAGCCCGTTGCGCTCGCCGATTACCACCATGCCGGCATGCAACGCGGCGCCGAAATCGGCCACGAAGCGGCCCAAAAAGGTATTGAGCTTGTCTGGGTCAATTGCCATAGCGCCCTCCCTCTAAAACGACCTGCGGAAGTATTGAAACACTGAACTTTGCGTTTAGTAACTTAAATCACGTTCACTGGGATGTGACGCGCCTCACGATGAGCAGCCGACGACGGAACAGAGCAAGATACTTAGCAGGCTTGCGCTGCGCCTTGCGCGTGGAAACTGCGCAGTAGCGGTTCGCCTCATTGTTGCTGCGCGGCCATCGCAGTGGCGCGATACCTCGCTTAACGCGCGTCGGTCACAATTTAAAATGCGACAATTATTCGATGAGGCACATGTCCAGAGTCTCGTCAGGGCGGTCGGTGGATGTCTTTAGGATAGTGTTCCACGTCGCATGCACCGGCACACCCGTTCACGCGGCAGCTCATCTCCAACTCAGCGTTCCGCGGTACGCAGACCTTCCGGCCCGCCCTTGACCTTGATCTCGCCCGTGACTTTCAGCCTCTTGCCGTCGAAGCTCAAGACAGAGATCGTGTTTTCGACCATGTTCTGTGCCAGCAACGTCTTGCCATTGCGGCTCCAGACCACGCCCTGACTCCATTTCCCGATCTTGGCTTCGCCGACTTTGGTGAGGTTAGTTCCCTTCACGCTGAAGACGACGACCAGACTATTGTCGTTGTAGAAGGGGTGGTTTGGTGCCCGGGCCGAGCCGTTCTGCGCGGTAAGGGCGACATAGTTCCCATCGTTGGAGAAAGCCAAACCCTCGACAATCTGGCCAACGTCGAGGGTATGCACTATGCGCGGGGCTTTCCCTTTGAGGTCAATCACGTTGATCGTGTCGATATCGCCGGCGTTGCCGCCCTGATTGCCGACGACGGCGATATCGCCCCTTGGGGCTGACCTGGATTGCGTAGGGTCGAAAACCGCCAGTCAATACGCGCTTGGTGTCTTCGACCTTATTGCCGTCGATCGATAGAATCGAGATTTTATGGTCGCCGTCACGCGTGACCAGCGCCATCTTGCCGTCGGGCGAAAATGCGGCGCTGCTCGGGCCGGATTTCGGATTGCCGAAGTCGATCTTGCCCGCCGCGGTCAATATCTTGCCAGAGATCGTGAAGATCGAGACCGTCCCATCGTTACGATTGGCGACCAATGCAAGCGTTCCCGCGCGATTGATCGAAGTGCCGGCCGGTCCAAGACCGGTCTCGAGCGTCGCGATCACCGATGGCGGCTTTGCCTTGAGATCGATCACCGAAAGCCTGTTGTCAGGAACGACCTTCGTTGCATCCGCCGGATCCAACTTCATGTTGGAGGCCACCAGTGCAATCGACTCATCGGGTGCAATCGCCACGTTTTGCGGTGGACCGACCACGCTCGATGGTGCCTTGAGTTCGCCGATTACCCTGGGCGGCGAGACGCCGAGATCGATGATAGTAACGGTGTCATCGGCGGGGTTCGGTGGCACCGTATTGACTCCGTTGACAAGTACGGCCTTGCCGTCATTGGAGGAAACCGCGAGCTGCGCCGCGGCACCAAACGAGAAAATCGGCAGGGCGAGGAGTGCGACTGCAATCACACTCATCTGCGGGACACGGAGATTCATGGATATTCCTCCCGAGCACCGTTTTTTTACCGGGTTCTGCGATCGCGCCCAGCCCACCATCGCAAGCAACGAGGAATGGACGCGAACGATAACATGGCACTTTGCGACGGTCTCTGCCACACCCGTGCATCAATCCTGACATCACCTGCCGACCCCGCCGGCTTGGCTGACGTAATCATCCTCGACAATGCACGCCCGGGATCCGCCTGTCCGGCAAGGGGTCAGTCTTCTGCGCGATGTCCGCATAGCGTCCGCTCTTGCCCCGACAGCAGACTAGAAAATCGGCCAACCGGTTGCGTCCCCGCTCATAAATTGTTGTTTGAGGCGCTTGCGGTGGCGCAACGCTTACCGTCTGCAGCCGAGACCTGCACAAGTGACCGGCGTTTTCAGCGGGTCAGTCAGTAGAGTATTGTGTGATGGAATCGGGTCGAGGCGGCCCCGAATCCGGGCAGGCGAAGGGAGCGGGACATGACGTCCAATCGCGTCGGCTTGCAGTGCATTCATGGATATTGCGGCCTCTGCATCGCGCGATGTGGCGCGATCGCCGTGGTTGAGGATGGTCAGTTCACCCGTCTCGAGCCCGATCCTGCGCATCCGGCCGGACAAGCTCTCTGCGCCAAGGGTCGTGCGGCACCGGAGCTTGTCTATCATCCCGAAAGATTGACGCACCCGCTGCGCCGCACGCGCCCCAAAGGAGAGTCGGACCCGGGCTGGGAGCGCATTGGCTGGGACGAAGCCCTGAATCTTACGGCCGCGGCGATGCGGCGCGTTGCAGAACAATATGGACCGCAGGCAGTCGCGTTCACGCTCTCGTCACCGTCGACGACAGCGATAGCGGACAGCAGCAGTTTCATCCAACGGCTGGCGAATGCCTTCGGCACGCCAAACGCGGGGATCACTCTAGACGTCTGCGGCTGGGGACGCGCCTTCGCCACGCGCTACACGTTCGGGGTTGGCAGCGTCGGCACCAGCGCCGGCGGCGCCATGCCGGATATCGCCAACAGCGGCTGCCTCATCCTCTGGGGCTACAACCCCAGCTACTCGCGCTTGACGCACGCGACCGCCACGGTCGAGGCGCTGCAGCGCGGCATGCGACTGATCGTGATCGACCCGCGTCATGTGGGTCTTGCGAGCAAGGCTGATCTTTGGCTGCGCGTGCGCCCCGGTACAGACGGTGCTCTGGCGCTGGGCCTTGCTCATGTGATGATTGAGCGAGGCTGGTACGACCGCGACTTCATCCGCGATTGGAGCAACGGACCGCTGCTGGTTCGCGCCGATACCGGCCGCCTGCTGACCGAGCACGACATGGCCTCTGGAGGCGAAGCGCGGCGTGCCTTCGCGTGGGACGCTAAAGAGGCGCGGTTGGTGACATATGACGCCGCCGCCGGGCGATACGCGGAGCACAGCAGCAACCTTGCGCTCGAGGGGGAGTATCGCATCGCGACGCCACAGGGAGGGGTCGTCTGTCACCCGGTTTTCGAGCTTTACACAAGGCTCTGCCGGCGGTTTTCGCCGGAAGCGGTCGAAGCGATTTGCTGGCTCCCGCGAGGACAAGTCGAAGAGGCCGCCCGTTTGATCTGGTACGCGCGACCGACGTCGTATTACGCGTGGAGCGGCCACGAGCAACACGCCAATGTCACCCAAACTGCCCGCGCGATGTCACTGCTCTATGCGCTTACCGGCTGCTTCGACCAGCTCGGGGGAAATGTGCTGATGCCCGCACCGCCCGCCGCTTCGATCGGTGGAGAGGAGCTGGTCGCTGCGCGAAACATGGCGTCAACCATCGGTCTCGCCGAGCGCCCACTCGGGCCGGCGCGCTGGGGATACCTCACGACGCGCGATCTCTACCGTGCCATTCGCGAGGAGAAGCCTTACCCGGTGCGCGCTGTGATTGGCTTCGGTGCGAACATGTTGCTGGCACATGCCGACGGAAGAAGTGGGCGTGAGGCGCTCAAGGCATTGGAGTTCTACGCCCATGCCGATCTGTTCATGAACCCTACTGCGGGATTGGCCGATGTCGTGCTGCCTGTCGCCTCGGCCTTTGAGCGAGAGGGGTTAAAAATCGGTTTCGAGATCAGCGCCGAGGCACGGTCGCTGATCCAGCTGCGTCCGGCCGTCGTGCCGCCGCCGGGTGAGGCACGCGCGGACACCGCGATCATATTTGACCTGGCCACGCGCCTGGGTCTTGCCGAACAGTTCTGGAACGGCGACATCGATGCCGCGTACCGCCACCAACTCGCCCCGACCGGTGTCAGCCTGGAGCGCTTGCGCGCCACTCCCGGCGGTGTCCGGGTGCCGCTCGCGGCGCGCCACGCCAAATACGCCGCACCCGACGCAACGGGAGCGGCGAGTGGTTTCGCCACACCGTCGCGAAAGGTCGAGCTCTATTCGCAGACCTTCCTCGAGCATGGTTATTCGCCGTTGCCCGAATTCGTGGAGCCGCCGATCGGGCCGGTCGCGCGGCCGGATCTGGCGGCGCGCTTCCCACTCGTCCTGACGAGCGCGAAACCGACCTTGTTCTGTCAGAGCCAGCACCGTGCGCTGCCGAGCCTGCGCAAGCGGGCGCCGCATCCGGAGGTGGAACTCCATCCCGCGGCTGCCGAAGTACGCGGCATCGTCGCGGGCGACTGGGTTGCCATAGAGACGCCAGAGGGGTCCGTACGCGCTCGCGCTCGGCTTAACCGCGACCTGGACCCGCGCGTGGCAGTCGGAGAGCACGGCTGGTGGCAGGCCTGCGCCGCAACCGATGCTGCCGGCTACGACCCATTTGGGTCGGAGGGTGCTAACTTCAACCTGCTCATTGGCAGCACGGCATCGGACCCGGTCAGCGGAACAGCCTCGCACCGCTCCTATCTCTGCGAAATCCGACGCGTCGGCTGAACGTGCAAGCCTGTGGCCACTCTGCTTATCGGCCGTCTCGTGGTGCTGCACGGCGCTCAGTCCGCAAACGGCGCGCGCGGACGGCCGCCACCTGAGTTGCGCAGGCACTGCCTGGCTCAGAGTGCCGTGGTGGAGGCAGACGCGCCTACAGAGTCATCGAAGCTGATTCGGCCCGGGGCCACGCCACAGGAGGGCTCAATGAGACGTACGCGGATCATCAGCGGAGTGGCGGATTTCGCTCGCAGCTTCGCGTGGTACCAGACGCTGCTTGGCTTGCCGAAATCGATTCCTGCTGTGGAGCGGAATCCCGATACGCGCCATCGAATTGCTCGTTTCTGCGCAGCGGCCGAGCTCCGATGAAAGGAAAAAGCCCCGCTGGGCGGGGCCAAGTACAGAGGGTCAGACTTTGTGTCAGCTTGGGATTTCGAGGGAGTTATAACAAAAGTGGTTGCGGGGGAAGGATTTGAACCTTCGACCTTCAGGTTATGAG